>DAITNB010000008.1:0-105584 GCA_036834845.1 bacterium
GTCTACACGTTCGTCGAACGACGTTACGGCAACCTTAGCGCGCTCGCCGGGTTCGCGTGCAATGGCACGAATCTCGATGATTCCATCAAAGATCTCCGGAATTTCTTGCTCAAACAGGCGGCCCATGAACGAATCATCAGAGCGAGACAGGATAAGGTCGGGCAGCCCTGTTGCGCCCCCTGACCTGCGTACCTCCTTTAGGATGGCCTTCACCTGCTGGTTCTTTTTTAGTCGTTCTGTTGGGATTTGTTCTTCACGAGGAAGACGCATCTCAACCTTGTTGTGCATCACCAGGATGTTGTTCGGCCGCACCTGATAGATTTCGCCGATGATGATCTCGCCAACGCGTTTTACGTACTCTTCGTAGATATTGTCCTTCTCTACATCGCGGATGCGCTGATTGAGATTCTGAATGGCCTGGGCGATAAGACGCCGGCCAAACGAGTCGGCAATATTCTCGAGAGTAATTTCTTCGATGTGATCGTCTCCGATCTCCGGCTCCTCGCCTGTTGCTTCGCGCACGGCCTCGGCAGAGATCTGAGTTTCGGGGTTTTCTACTTCCTCAACGATTTCTCGCATGAGGTAGATTTCAATGTCGCCCTTTTCCATGTTTACAATGATGTCGAAGTTGGCTTCGAGGCCATACTTCTTCTTTACCATTGCAGACAAGGTTTCTTCAACGATACCCTGGAGAAGGTCGCGATCGATACTTTTCTCGCGCGCCATCTCATTGAAGGCCTCGATGATGAGCTTCTTGTTGTCTACTTGTTGTTTAACCTTACGACGTGCCATGATGTCCGTCCTAGAACTGAATCACCACCCGAGCTTCAGCGATTTCCGACTCGGAAATCGTTATCGGGGGTTTGGTTTCGTTTTTTTTACGCGATGGTTGAACTTCCAGAGCGTTTTCGAGAACACGGAGTAGTGTTCCTTCTTCCACCTGGCCATTTGTGCACACTACATGCACCATCCTACCTTCGCTTCGTTGTAATTGCCAAAGATGCTTTACCGGTGTGTCGGCACCAGGTGAAGACACGTCGACCGCCCGAAGGCGGCCGGCGAAAGGATCGTTCTCCAGCCGGGCATCTATGCCGCGGCTTACCGCCGTGCAGTGTTCATGTCGTATGCCATCGATGGTGTCGATAACAATATCAAGAATCAACTGCTTCGCCTGACCCCGCAAATCCGCAGATATACACACAACCCCTGCTTCCCGACATACGTCGTCTACAACAGTCCGGATGGTATCCGGTAAGGTTTCCTTCACAGAGCTCCGCGAATGGTATACGTGGCCAGAAACGAAAAGTGGGCCTACACAGCCCACCGTTCAATGCAGTCACAAATATAGGCAATTATTTTCCACATGAACCCTGCAACCGTAATCAGGAAAAGGCCGATTCTCCCGTAATGTCTTGGCCAATGATAAGGGTGTGCATTTCGTGGGTACCCTCGTAGGTCTTCACAGACTCTAGGTTGGCGGCATGGCGCATAACCGGATATTCGTCCAGAATGCCGTTCGCGCCGTGGATTTCTCTACTCATCCGCGCAATTGTAAGGGCCATCTCGCAATTGTTTCGCTTTGCCAACGATACTTGTTGTGGACGTAAGTTGTTGGAATCTTTGATTTTACCTAAACGCCAGCAGAGAAGTTGGGCCTTGGTTATTTCGTTTACCATCCACACGAGTTTGTCTTGGATAAGCTGAAAGCCCGCAATGGGTTTACCAAAGGCAATCCTGCTCTTTGCATAGCTAAGAGACGAGTTGTAACACGCCACAGCCGATCCAACCACACCCCAGGAAATTCCATACCGAGCTTGGGTTAGGCACGAAAGGGGGCCACGCAACCCTTCTGCGCCCGGCAGAATGTTTGCTTCCGGAAGGAACACGTCCTGAAACACCAGTTCCGATGTTACCGAGGCGCGCAACGAGTGTTTGCCCTTCATTTCTGGAGCCGTAAAACCCTTCATCCCCTTTTCTACGAGGAAGCCGCGAACCACTCCGTCGAGTTTAGCCCACACTACAGCTACATCGGCCAGTGTGCCGTTGGTAATCCACATCTTGGCCCCGTTCAATACAAAGCCCCCTTCCACCTTCTTCGCATTCGTTGTCATGGCAGACGGGTTAGAGCCGGCGTCCGGTTCGGTAAGTCCAAAACAACCAATGGCATCGCCGGCGGCAAGGCGCGGAAGCCACGTACGCTTCTGCTCTTCGCTGCCAAAGGCATAGATTGGATACATTACCAAGGAGCTCTGTACGGAGGCAAAGGAGCGTATACCCGAGTCGCCGCGCTCGAGCTCCTGCATGGCCAAGCCATAACAGATGTTGTTCAGCCCGGCACATCCATACTCTTGGGGAAGGGTAATTCCGAACAAACCAAGATCGGCCATCTTCTTCACCAGATGTTGTGGGAACGTGCCTTCGCGCGCATGGTGCTCGATAATGGGCAGGATTTCGTTGTCCACAAAATCCCGAACAGTTTGGCGTACCAACTTCTCCTCTTCGGTAAGGAGTTCGTCAAGGTTATAGTAGTCTGGGAAGAGCATGCGAAGGAAGAGTAAGGGTGTGGAGAAGATTTCGGGACGGCAAATCTACTAACGAGATTCCTCTGCCGAGTCTGGTTATCCCGCGGGTGAAAAAATGCGGGAGCGTACGTGGTGTAACACAGGTGTTTGGCGGCAAATTCCCATACCTTCTAACATATTGCCACACAAAGAGATAGTACTGTTTCTTCGCGAGTGGTTTTCTCCCGTTTCTGCACCACTTTTTGCGTGCACTGGCTTCGTGCCCATTACTTGGTAGCGGAAATCCGTTGTCATTACTACCTTTGCTCTCCGGGGGGAAATCCGGAGGCACATATGAGACCGGCAGCACACGAGTTTCCAGCGTACTATGAGCAGTACGTAGACCAAGTTCAGGCCGATGATGTGTTAACTGTTCTTCGCGAACAGCGCGAAGAGATTGCTACTCTTGGGAGTACGCTCGATGATGACCGAGCGCGCTTTCGATATGAAGAAGGCAAATGGAGCATCAAGGAGGTAATTGGCCACCTTACCGATGCCGAACGCATTTTTGGAATGCGTGCACTCTGTATCGCCCGCGGCGAAACGCAACCCATTCCCGGTTTCGACGAGAATGTTTATGTAAGCAACGCCGTATTTGATGAAAGACCCATTGAAAGCATTGTAGACGAGTGGTTTTCATTACGCGATGCGAACATTCGTTTGTTAGAGTCGCTTGCAGAACCCGATCTCTCTCGCATTGGAATCGCCAACGGCAAACCTATAACCTCGAGGGCAATTTTTTGGACTGTTGCCGGACACACCATACACCATGTTCGTGTGCTTCGAGAAAGGTACCTACCGTTGCTCGAAGGAACTCCGTAGTTTCGCAGGCCCCCTCTCTGAAGGGGGCTTTCTTGTTCCAGATATTGAAGGTCCACTATGGACCACCAGAAATCGGGCGAGCCCGGGCAGCCATCACGATCCCGACTGCTTGCCCTAACGATTGCAGCCGTAGGCGTTGTATACGGTGATATCGGCACCAGCCCCCTTTACGCCCTAAAGGAGTGTTTCTCTCCGCACTACCACTTGGTACCCGGACGAGACGAAGTGCTAGGCATCCTCTCGCTCATCTTCTGGGCGCTTACGCTTATCATCTGCGTAAAGTACCTGTTAATCATAACGCGGTTCGACAACAAAGGCGAGGGTGGGATTCTTGCGCTAATGGAGCTTGTAAGCGCACGCAAAGGATCGTACGCGCGTATGGGTGTAATCTTTGCCATGGGTTTGTTCGGATCGGCGTTGCTCTATGGCGATGGCATTATTACGCCGGCAATTTCTGTTCTCTCTGCCGTTGAAGGTTTGGAAGTAGCGGCACCGGCGCTGCATACGTTCATTATTCCCATCACGGTTATCATCCTGCTCGGACTCTTCACTATTCAGAAGTACGGCACCGGTGGTGTGGGAAGAATATTTGGTCCATTCATGGTTGGCTGGTTTGGTTTGTTGGGATTGTTAGGCATTGGAAGCGCCTTGCAAACACCCGAAGTGTTTTCTGCCATCAACCCGCTCTACGGTGTTCGGTTTTTTGTCGATCATGGCTTCATGGGCTTTGCTGTGTTGGGCAGCGTGTTCCTTGTGGTTACCGGTGGCGAAGCTCTCTACGCAGACATGGGTCACTTTGGCCGCAAACCCATCATGCGCGGCTGGTTTATGATTGCCTATCCCGGACTCGTACTCCAATATTTTGGTCAGGGGGCTCTCCTCTTGCGCGAGGGCAACATAGCTTCCACAGTAGAAAATCCGTTCTTTCACATGGTTCCCTCGTGGGGCGTGGTGCCGCTGGTAATCGTTTCAACCATGGCTACAATTATTGCCTCGCAGGCCGTTATCTCGGGAGCATTTTCGCTAACATGGCAGGCGCTTCAGTTGGGCTATCTGCCGCGATTAAAAGTAACACACACCTCTAGCGAAGAACGCGGACAGATTTACATGCCAACAGTAAACTGGGTGCTCTTCCTTAGTTGTGTTGTGCTGGTTATCACCTTCCGCTCTTCAGGTGCACTTGCCGCCGCTTACGGCATTGCTGTTACCTCTACCATGGTTATCACAACGGCACTTGCTTGGCTTGCCATGCGCAGAATATTTAAGTGGAACAGCACGGTTGCCTTTGCAGTGTCTCTCGTGTTCCTTGCGGTAGACTTGGCATTCCTTATCGCCAATGGAATGAAGTTTATGGACGGTGGATACGTTCCGGTTACCATGGCAGGAATAACATTTCTTGTAATGGTAACCTGGCATAAGGGTCGAGAAATTCTTCGATCAGTTATTGAGAAACGCAACAAACCTATTTACGACATTATACACTCCGAAATCGACCGATACGAAACCGTGCCGGGAACAGCTCTGTACATGAGTGGGTACGTGGGTATTGCACCGCCGGCACTGGTAAGCAACCTGATGTACAATAGGGTGCGACACGAAACCATCGTGTTGCTATCTGTAAGCATTAAAACAGCAGCCCGTGTTGCCTTTGATCAGCGAATCGAAGTAAAACCTCTCGACAACAATTTCTATCAAGTTGTGCTGAATTATGGTTTTATGGATCAGCTCGATTTGATGCACGACCTAATGTACCTGCCGGAGTACGACATACCGGTAGACATTACGGACGCAATCTTTGTGTTGGGCAACGAAACCTTAACGGTGAAGGACGGTGCGCAGATGGCACGCTGGAGGAAGGAGATCTTTGTGTTCCTTCATCGCAACTCCCGCACTCCAGCTCGATACTTCGGCATCCCCGTAAAGCGAACACTCGAAGTGGGCTCGCACGTGGCTATCTAGGTGGTGTGCTACAAACCAATTTGATATGCGAACCCCATGCGAAGCCCCCTTCCAACAAGCCAGCCAAGATTCTGCTGAGTTGGTTTGCCGGCTTCCTGATTGGAATAGTCGAAGCTTGTTGGAGCGCGCGCCATAAAACCAAGGTCGAACACAAGCCTGTCTCCGCCAAGAGGCAAAACAATAGCTACGCCTGCTGATGCGCCAAACCCAATCTGCTGATCGTAGGAGTAGGTGCTGGTAACGGGAATGTTTCCTCTGTCTAGCGGTGGAACTGCCGAATAGTCGTCCGTCTGCTCTGCGTTTAAAATTACGTCGCCGAAAGCACCCAGCGTAATAAGGAACTTCGATCCCGAAGTGTCGAGATCTGCCACTGCAAAGCCAAGCCGAAGGCCAATTTCTAGGGCCGACGTGTTAATGGTAGTGGTAACACGAGGTGCCCCATTGTTGGGATCGACAACGGCGATACTGCCGCCTTGCACCATTTTTGTTGAGGCCACAAACGGGGTGCGGTAACCACCATTGTCGATTCGATACTGAGCGTATCCCGAAATCTCTGCTCGCTTAGAGAGAACAGATGTGTACTCAGCGCCAAAGGCAACCCGAGTAGGTGCGCCGTATTCCTGTACATCGGTGCCAACACCTGTGCTAACGGTGTACAAAAAACGCGCTCCGAGATACGACTGACAAAATGCAAGCGGCGCAGCCATCATAACCATGATGAGAGCTGCGCCGAGAATGCGAAGAGAAGATTGTGCCATACCGAAAGATACGGCTCCCTTAGGACTCGGGCACCTTTACCGTGATTGCCTGTTTGGTTCCCTGCGGATCCTTCACAACAAACATCACTCCGTCTCCACCCTTCTTGCCATCGAGAATTTTCTTGAGCTGTGATGGGTTCGAAACCTCTACACCATCGGCCTTCAGAATTACCGTTCCCGCACGCAAGCCGCGCACGGCAACTGCACCATTACGATCTACCTTCGATACATACACACCACGACTTGTGTTAAAGGTGGATTCCTGCTGATCGGTTAAGGGGCTGGCAGTAAACCCAAGTGAAGAGAAGTTGATGGGCGTGTCTGGCGCACTCGTAATTGTTTCTCCGGCCTTTGCGCCGCTGCTTGCCAAGGGTGCGTCCGAATCGAGTGAGCGCAGAGTAACGGTCTTCGACAAGAACTTACCATCTCTCCAAATCTTCAAGGCAACCTTGTCTCCGGCCCGACGAAGAACGATCTCGTTCTGAAGGTCATTCGATGTTTTTACGGTTTTCCCATCTACTTCCAGAATCACGTCTCCGGCTTCGAGGCCGGCCGCTTCGGCCGCTCCACGAGGAACTACCTTGTTCACGTTAACGCCCGATACCGACGCCAGGCCTACGGCCTTGGCAGAAGCTTCGTCTACGGTAGTAATCTCTACGCCAATGTATCCGCGTTGAATTTTTCCATCGTCCATCAAGTCGAGTGCAACACTCTTTACCATGTCGATAGGAATGGCAAAGCCATATCCGGCATTGAGTCCACTCCGTGATGCAATAGCCGTATTTATGCCAACCAAACTTCCATTCAGGTTAAACAAACCTCCGCCGGAGTTGCCGGGGTTGATGGCAGCATCGGTTTGGATGAAGCTCTCCACCGCGTAACGATTGCGCTCGAACGAGCCATCCTTGGTTCCAACAATGCCAATGCCTCTGCCCATTGCCGAGATAATCCCTGTAGTAACAGTTGATTTAAGACCAAGAGGGTTACCAACAGCAATCACCCACTCGCCAACCCGGATATCCGATCTTTGAGCAAAATGGGCCGGAGTAAACCTACCCTCGATCTTCAATAGCGCCAAGTCTGTTAGTGGATCTCTTCCTACCAGGGTTGCCTTGTACTCCTTTTCGTCCTGCGTAGTAACCGTTATGCCCCCTTCCTTGGCATTCTCTACCACGTGATTGTTTGTTACCACGTAGCCGTCTGCAGTAATAATTACGCCGCTGCCGCTGGCTTCGCCCATGTCTGGCATGGAGAATGGGTCCTCGTCCATCTCGCCGTCTGGACCGAAAAATCGGAAGAAACCGTTGGGGAGGTTTTTCGGAGACTTGCTTTCGGCCTTCACACCAATCGAAACAACAGACTGGGTAACGGCCGAAGAAACCGCCACAAACTGATCGTTCAGGGCCTGCACTGCCGCCGGCGCCTGGGCTGGGGGCTTTGTGGCGCCTAGGTCTGTACCCGCCGCGTAAAGTCCGTCGAGGGCGTTCGAACCAAAGGACGTTACAAGAAGAACACCAAACACAATGCCGATGCCAATTAAGCCAACGGCCGTAAACAGAGAGCGTTTCGTCATAGTACCTTCCTTCAAATAACTTCGGGGCAGATCGACGAAAGAATTTGGGCTTTAGTGCGGATGCACCAGCAGCCGAACCTTCCTACCAAAGGTTTCTTCCATAAGCTCTTTCCTGCGTTCCGCGCCCCATATCTCAATGTCGGGCACGGCAGAAGGCGAAACCAGGTATAGCTCTAGAGAGGCGGCTGTTGTGTTCACACGTACGGTTTGCACAACCTGTTGCTGCCGGCGGTCTAACCCCTCTCCAACGCGCAGGATGGACGCTAGAACTCGCACGATGCGTTGCTCATCGGCGTTAAGCGCCATAAATGCGGGGTGTTTTTTCTTGGGGTGACTCTTGCGGTGGTATCGAGCGATGGAGGCAATAATCTCTGTTTCGTCGTTCGTAAATCCCGGCATGGCGCTGTTACGAATAATGTACTCGCTGTGTTTGTGATGCTGATCGGCACCAATGTGATACCCTACGTCATGCAACAATGCAGCCGCCTCCAGCAACTCGCGTTCTTTATCGCCATAACGATGGATTACACGCAGGTCATCGAACAACCGAAGACAGATGTTCTTTACATGTTCGGCATGTCTGCGGCGAACTCGATACAAATCGCAGAGATGATCTACGCTTTGATACCGCAGGTGCGAAAGGTGATGGTACTCGTCGATATCTCTTTGCTTCTGGATGGTATCGAAAACGATTCCCTCGCGGAGAGCATAACCGGAGATGGTAATCTCATTGATGTTTAAGCCCACAATGGCTTGCTCTAAAATGAGAGCGCCTGCAGTTATCACGTCGGCGCGTTTCGGATCCATCCCCGGCAGGGCCAGGCGCGCCTCTTGTGTGCGTGCATGCACAATGGACTCCACCACTTCGAGTATATCTCGCCTTTCGAAGGTCATAGCGTTGAGCGACTCTGGCAAACGTCTGTTCGTTCGCGCCAAGGCCATAGACGCAACGGCCATAATGGTTCCGGAACAACCAACTGCGTGCTCGAAGCCATAGGCAATAAGCGATTGGAACACCGTTGCCCACTCTCCGCGGATGGCCTTTCGGCAGGCCTCAATTTGCGTGTCGGTAACGGTGGGGTCGGGAAAAAACCGCTTCGTCATACGTATGTGACCAAGCTTCGCAGAGTCTACAAAGGCAGCCTCGCCCTGGTAACCGATTACGGTTTCTGTAGAGCCCCCTCCAATGTCGATTACAAACGATCGCTTTGCAAGAATGGGAAGTGCATGCAAGGCACCCATGTAGATAAGTCTGCCTTCCTCTACGCCCGGTATAACCTCTATCTCTACACCTGTGGCATCGAGAACACGCTGCACAAACTCATCCTTGTTCAAGGCTTCGCGCACGGCACTGGTGGCAACGGCCCGCACGTGAGCACCGTTCTGATTGGCTTCGGCAACAAATCGTTTCATGGTGGCCACACCACGCGTAATTGCATCTGGGGCCAACTTCTTCATGTCTCCGGCCGAAGAGCCAAGGCGCACCATCTCCTTGTTCCGCGAGTGAATGCGCAAAACGCCACGTGTGCTTACACTGGCAATAACCATGTGAAATGAGTTGGTACCCACATCAATGGCGGCAATAAGTTGTGGCTCGATGGGTTGGTCTGTTTCCACGGCGGCTCCTCCAACAACAAAGATACCATGCCTATCTTACGGTATGCTTCAACGTTGGTTTATCATTATCGGACTTGTCACGGTGGGCTTCTTTGTGCTCTCGGCCTTTGCCCTGGGCTTTTTGCGGCGCATCTCGGGACGCAGTCCGAGGGAGCGGTAACATGGTAAGGGGCGAGCGGTTCGCATTTCTCGATGTGGTGCGTGGCATTGCTGTTCTGTGGATGATTCAGGTACACGTTACAAATGTTTTGCTGGCGCCATCTCTCCGCACCACGTGGTTTTTCGACGTGCTTAATGTTTCCAATGGCTACGTTGCGCCCACCTTTATCTTTTGTGCAGGTGCCGGACTCTGGATAGCACTACAACGGCGTGGCCACAAGTATCTGCGGCTTGGCGCGGACCTCTTTCAGTACCTCCGCAGACTTGCATACATACTGTTTTGGGGTTATGCCTTACACACACCCTACTTTAGTTTGGCAGCCATGGCCACGGCAACTCATGCAGAGTGGATGAGTTGGCTACAAGTTGATGTTCTACCCACCATCGTTTATTCTTCCATAGCCGCCCTAGCGCTGTTTCTTGTTGTTCGGAATCTGCGCGTTGCTACGTGGGCTTTTGGTGTAGTTGCTGCGGTAGTAATGTGCAGCACATGGTATGTGTGGCAAATTCCTCCGTCGGCAGTGCTTCCAGAGTGGCTTGCCATTATGGTATCTCCCGCTCCGGCAAGCCCCTTCCCCATTATTCCATGGAGTGCCTACCTCTTTGCCGGTGCCTTTGTTACGGGGATGTTTATCGAATCGAACAACAAGGATACCATAGCAAAATGGATGTTTGGCGTGGGCTTGATAGCACCCTTTCTGATTTTTGTCTCGAAGAACGCCCCATGGGAGATGCCGTGGGACAACATGTGGTGGAAGACATCACCCGGGCTGCACGTATTTCGTATTTGTGCAACGCTGCTCCTCCTTGGTGCTCTCTATCCGTTGGAGCACAAACTTCGCACCTCGAAAACCGGAATATGGCTGCAAAAGATTGGCAACGAAAGCTTGTTCATTTATGTAGGGCATTTGCTGTTGGTGTATGGACCAATGGCATACATTCTACAGGCCGCATTTGGCACGCACGAGTTTGGCTACCTTGCCGTAGCAATTGTGTGGATTGTGGTTACGGCACTCTTTATTGTGCTGATGAACGTATGGCACTGGATAAAAAGAGATCATCCCATTTGGGCAAAACGGGCAATTGTTATTCAGCTTTGCTGGATGATTCTATCGTTTATCTTCTGGCCCGCCTAAGGGTGTAATTCCGAACCTCGCTACCCCATAAACCAACGAAGGCCGTCCCCTTTCGGGAACGGCCTTCGTGGCGTTCTGTTCACGACCGCGGCTTAGCGGGAAACGGTAACCGGAAGAGTTATCGTTCCTTGTTTGCCAGTGATCGTCAGGTAGTAAACGCCGGATGCAAGGTTTGCCGTTACGAGTTGGAACTCGTAGAGTCCGGCATTTTGTGCTACGCTCGAGAGGAACGTAGAAACAAACGAACCCGTTGCATCGGCTACGCGAATGGTTACCACATCGTCGTTCGCTAATTCGTAACGCACAGTGGAACCGTCCTGCGTTGGGTTGGGGAATACTCTACCGGCAATTGCCACGGTAGCGTAATTGTCTTCGCTTACACTGTTCGGAATTTGTGCCTTGTATTCGCGGTTCACTGGATCGTACTCTGTCCACACAAGATCCCAGCGCTCCATACCAACAGCGCCGCGGAAGTTTACGCGTTCAAAGAATGGATCGTTCGCAGTGCCTTCGAAAGCTGCACCGGTTAGGGCAGGCGAGCCCGACTTGAGAGCCGGATTAAACTCAACCGTTGTTGCAAATGGGTTTTCTACCAGGGCAACGGATGGCGAAGACTTGTCTACAACGTTGTTGTAGGCTGGCTTAAGTAGCCAATCGGCATCGATACCTGAAGGTGGAACTTGACCGCCAGACAAACCAGCGAGCGTAAGGGTTGCCCCCTTAACACCATACCACGATGTGTTGCGCACTTGAACGGTGTCTCCACTAGCAGCCACCATGGTTGGAAGCTGGGCAATCTCTAAACCGCGCGGCCAGCCCAGGAACAAAGAGTTGTGGATAGACTGGCGCGAGTTGCGACGAATTTGCGCACCGGCACCAAAACGTGCATTGTACTGGTTGGCACCACCACCGGTTGTCCACGATGTGTCTTGGAGTGGACCGATAGCAGTAACATTCGAGAACACTGCAGTGGTAAGGGGCTGGTTGAACGACGAGTTAGCATCGTTGTCGGACTCGAAGGCCTGAGAGGTGGACACGTCTGCAACGGTGCGGAAACGTTGCGCAATTCCGAACTGCACTTTGCCACTAAATCCGTTGTCGGTGTCGAAATCGTCGTCTAGGATGCCCGTGGAGATTAGGTACTTCGCGTTCACTGTACCACCAAACCACTCGAATCCATCGTCGTTACCGTACGATACTTGGATGTGATCGAGAACTGTTCTGCGGCCAACGGCACCCATTGTAAGGGAGTTCAGCTCGTTGTTAGGCGCAACGGCGATACCGGCAAATTCGATACGGCAGTACTGCATAACACCGCTTGAGTCATCATCATCCGACCCACCAAACCAACCACGGCCACCGGCTGTAGCATCGGCAATACCACCTTCGATGGCTGCCTGACCACCAGGATGGTTGGTACGGGCCTTTCCGCAGATTACAACGCCACCCCAGTCCCCACGAGCACGCTGACCCGGCAGCGCACTTGATGTGAACACGATTGGAAGCTGACGAGTACCCTTCGCGATAATCTTTCCGCCACGGTTGATACAAAGAACAGAGTTCTGACCAACCGTGTCGCCAAGGATGATTGTACCTGCTTCAATTTCAAGAACGGCACCGTCGTTCACGTATACGTAACCGTCGAGTCCGTAGATCTTGGTGTTGTGGAGTTTTACGTTGCCGGAAATTTCACCGCGCAGAACAGAGTCCACGCGTACAGGAGCAGGAGCGATTACACGGAATGGCTGATCATTGATATCGGTTTTTGTTGTGTCGCTCAGTAGCACTTGGCGCACATATCCGGTTTCTGTTTGGTCTGCCGGACGCAATACCATACCACCGGCAAACACACCACGGCGAGCACCGGAGTCGAGAACATTTGAAAGACCCGGAATCGTTGTCCAAGGACCATTCTGGCTCTTACCATACTCGAAGCGCCAGCGCTGACGGAACGTGTTCGTTGTGTCCCAACGAATGTCTACCGATTGTCCAACACGGATTTCGCGAACGCCTGTGCCGGGCTCGATGAGACGCACAGTTGGCTGGGTAACTACTGGAGCTGTGATTGCAAATGGCACATCAGACACATCGAACTGAGCGGGATCGCTCACAAGAGTCATGCGAATGTAACCGGTTTGCGTTACGATGTTCGGCGCAGTAAAGCCGTCTACCAGCTTGCCACGTGTAGCACCTTCGTCGAGTACGTTATCTGCGCCAACAATTGCAGACCACGGTCCTGTTGGGGATGTGCCAAACTCAAAGCGGTAGCGATTACCGGCGCGGCTGGTGGTGTCCCACTCGATGGTAACCTTTGTTCCTTGCAGGTACGATTCGCCAGCGGCAGCACCCGGCCTGGTAATGCGAACAATCGTGCGTGCGCGGTATTCCGTGTTCACCGGATCGTAGTTTGCCCAACCGTCGTCCCAACGTTCGTCTGGTGCAAAGGCACCACGATAGTTCACCTTTTCGAAGAATGGATCGTCGATCGGGTAGAGCGAACCACCATTATTGAAGGTAGCTGTTCCCAGATACGGTGCTACGATTTGTGGTTGTGGGTTGAACGATGCGTCTTCCGGCCAAGGATTTACGAGGAGAGCATTGTTCGGGTTTGACCTGTCTGCGCTGTTTCCGTACTCGGCTTTTGAAATCCAGTTGGCATCCATTCCTGCAGGGGGTGTTCCGCCAGCAAGGTTAAGCCACGTTCCCTTTACGCCGTACCAGTTACACGAACGAACAGCTAATGAGTCTGTATTTGCGGCATTCATCGTTGGCAACTGCGCTATCTCGATTCCGCGAGGCCAACCAACGAATACGGAGTTGAAGATACTGAGACGGGAGTTGCGACGAATTTGCGCTCCTGCACCAAAACGAGCGTTGTATTGATTCGGGCCACTACCCGTTGTCCACGATGTGTCTTGAATTGGACCGATTGCCGTTACATTCGAGAACACAGCATACGTTAACGGGCGGTTAAACGAGGAGTTTGCGTCATTGTCCGACTCGAATGCTTGCGACGTAGATACGTCTGCCACTCTGCGGAAGCGCTTCGCAACCGCAAACTGTACCTTTCCACTGAAGCCGTTATCGGTGTCAAAGTCATCGTCGAGTACGCCGTACGAGATTAGGTACTTAGCGTTTACCGAACCACCGAACCACTCGAATCCATCATCATTGCCATACGATACCTGAATATGGTGCAACGTAGTTCCGCGGCCAACAGCACCCATCGTTAGGGAGTTTAGCTCGTTGTTTGGTGCAACCGCTATGCCGGCAAACTCAATGCGCACATACGTTAGAGAGCCGCTGTTGTCCTCGTCATCATCGCCGCCAAACCAACCACGTCCACCTACTGTTGCAGATGCAATGCCGCCCTCGATGGCTGCTTGTCCACCAGGGTGGTTTGTACGCGCTTTACCACAGATAACAATACCACCCCAGTCGCCAGATGCACGCTGACCCGGAGCTGCTGAACTTGTAAAGATGATAGGGTTGTTCTTTGTGCCATTCGCGATGATTTTCCCACCACGATTGATACAGAGCACAGAGTTCTGACCTACCGTATCACCAACGATAATTGTTCCAGCTTGAATTTCGAGAGTGGCACCGTCGTTTACGTACACGTAGCCATCAAGACCATAGATCTTGGTGTTGCTTAGATACACTCTTCCGCTAATCTCGCCACGCAGCACGGAATCTGGTCGCACTACCTGTGGTGATGTTACGGAGAAGGGGGCGTCTGTGATGTCGAATACATTCAGCGAATCTGAAATCAACTCCATGCGGATATAGCCCGAAGTAGTTGGTACCGCAGGAACACGCCATCCGCCGCCGCCTGGAATGGACTGTCCGCGATTTGCGCCAGAGTCGAGAACGTTCGCAACAATGGTTGTCCAAGGTCCGGCAGGTGATGTGCCAAACTTGAAGCGCCAGCGTGCGCGGAAAGTACCCGCGGTATCCCAGCGTAGCTCTTGCGTAGAACCGGGACGGAAAGACTCTCCGCCGTTCGGGGATGTAATCCTGCACGACGACGGATTTTGTGCCATCATTAGCGCTGTGCCAATGATAAGCGTGGTGATGATGAGGACAAAGTTCCTCATGAGTAACCTCAAGGTGTTATGATGAATTATCGTCATTGAATTCTGTAACCAATTCCAAAGGAGTAGGTGCGTCCGCGAATGTTCGATTGAACATTCACTCCACCTTGTTCCCAGTACAGTGGTTGATTAAGTATATCGCGCACGGCAAACTTCATTTCGAGACTGCTGCCGATGGACTGTGTTAGACTTAGGTCGAGCACCTGACGTGGCATCTCGTAAACGTGTGGATCGGAGAACTGATACGCACCGCGCTGACCAACCTTGATGATGCGTCTGCCGTAGGTGTTGTACCCAAGGTTGATGGTAGAACCTGTGGCGAAGTTTGTGTAGAAGAGTCCGATGTTTACCGTGTACGGACTCTGACCCCACATTTGGCGCTTGTCTACTACATTGCCCTGCGTAACCTCGATTTCTGAGTTGATTACAGCCGCATTAATGCTGAAGGTAAACGGGGTTAAGGACGGAGATATAAAACCAAGCTGTTTGCGAATCTCTACCTCTACACCGTAGTTCTGTGCCATACCGCTGGCATTCTGAAAGCTGTAGATTACTTCTGAAGTAGACGGAAGAATTGTTTCTTCGATGGCGTTCTTAAAGGATTTGTAGAAGCCACTCACGCTAATCACTTCGCCGGGGTTAGGAAAGTACTCCCACCGTGCATCGTAGTTCTGGATAAGTGCTCGCGTAAGGTTTGGATTACCGGTTGTTACGGCCTGAATCTGGAAGTTGTAGAACGAGAAGGGGGCAAACTCGCGCAAGGATGGACGAGCGAGTGTTTGTGTTGCGCTAAGGCGTACGTTCATCGCATCGGATGGACTAAGAACAAGATTGATGGACGGCAACACGTCCGTTACATCAATCGTTGGATTAACGGGCTGGTCTTGAGAGTCGTACGAGTTAAGCTGCTGCAACGAACTCTCCACACGCGCACCGCCTATGAAACGCGTGCGCATGCCGAGCACCTCGAAGGGCACATCTACCATCGCATATCCGGCAGCGATCCGCTCCGAGGCAACGTATTTGTCGCTTAGCCGCGTTTCTTCCGACATCAACAAACGATCGGCGCTAAAGTTCGAGTCGGCAAAAGCTACAAACGGGTTTACTTGACCCTGTTCCGAGGTGTTAAAGAGCGCGTCGAGTTCGCCGCCATAGTTGCGAGACTGAATAATGGTGAAGGATCTAGCATTGAAGTCGCGATTACGGAACTCATACAAGCCCCCTACCTTTACCTTCATATTATCAACCGGGAGCATGAAGTTTGTGGATGCGATACGATAGTACTCAGACATGTCTGAGTAAAAACGACCAGCCGTTGTTCCGTCACCGGTTGGTGATGGCGAGAAGTTGATGGCAAGAGTACCCGGATTATCTGTTGCCTGGCGTGAGTACTGGAGGCGGCGGAAATCCGGCTCGTCGCGGTGAGACTCGGAGTAGCCAAGTTTCCAGTCGGCCACAAGGTTGTTCAGACCGCCGATTACGTGCTCGCCACCAAACTGGGACGAGAAGAGATCTTTCTGCACATAGTTAAAGCCAAACTCTCGGCGAACCTGGGCCTGCGTATAACTTTCTCCATAGAGTTCCAAGGACTCGTCGTCCATGGAGCGGTTAAACACATTTTTAAGTGAGAGTGTGCTGCTTTCGCCGATACGGTATGCCATGTTCAACAAGCCCCCGATGTTGGAGCTGCGTGTTGCAGTGTATCCCGTTTTATCAAACTGCAATGCCCTGTCGGCCTGCAGACCAGCACGCGTCATTCTGTTGATCTGATAGCTGTTACCGTAGTTCACGTTTGCAACTACACCAAAGGCATCTGTTTCGCCAACCTCGAATGGTGCGCTAAGCGTTACGCCAAGTCCACCATTAAGTGGTGCAGTTTCGTAATTCGTTTGCCACTGATTATTCGGAAAGCCGGTACCGATTTCCGTAACACGCTCGGCTGCTGCGGGATCGCCCACTTGGGCCTTGCTGTTGAGATCAAGGAACTCTTGGCGGTTAGCCGGAAGATTGTTCGGTGCTGCTCTGTCGGAGTATCCGTTTGCAGCCCAGTCCCTAGACGAACCCGTGTAGGAGAGGAAGTTGTTCTGATGGAATGTAACGTAATCGTTGATGGCTTGCGATCCGCTAACCTTAACACTAAACGCCGATGGAAAGTCGATGGTGTTTAACTGAACTAAGCCACCGGAGAAGTTACCCGGAAGATCCGGCGTAAAGGACTTAGCAACGTTTGCGTTTTCGAGAAGCTCGGCCGGGAACATGTCGAAGGCAAATGCCTTCTTGTCTGGCTCGGTAGAAGACAGTGCAGCACCGTTCAGGGTTGTATTACTGTACCTATCGCTAACCCCCCGAACGTACACGTACTTGCCTTCTACAAGCGTTACGCCGGAAACGCGCTTTAGGGACTGACCCGCATCACTGTCTGGCAGCTTCGAGATTTCTTCTCTTCCTATGCCATCGCTTACCTGACTTGCATTCTTGCGCTGAGCGAGAAGTGCAGCGGCGTTGTCCATGGACCGGTCTGCTTCTACAACAACTTCTTTTCCGGCTTTCTTCGACGATGCCAAAAGAATGGACACCGATGTTGGTTTTTCACCCGTAACTACAATGTTCTCGATCACCTTGGCTTCGTACCCTACGAACGTTACCCGTAGCTTGTATTTACCGTCGGCAATCTTCTTAATGCGGAAGGTGCCCTTCGAATCCGTGTAGGCACCCTTTTTCGTATCTACAAGGGCAACACTTGCCCCCCGAAGCGCTTCGCCGGTTTCGGCATCCGTAACTTTGCCTTCGATGGAGCCATTTTGCGCCGATGCAATCGCAAACGCGGAGAGCATCACAACAATTGTGAGTGTAGTTTTCAGCATAGGGTTTTTGAGATCACTGAGACATGAACAGAACGAACGTTCGCGAAACTATCGGCACCCTATTAGGTGTGTGTTACGCCAGTGTTACCAACGGGAAACACAGCATTCTGAGCACGCTGGTGGCAGGTATTCTCTGCTCATTTGTGGCTTTTGCACAGGGTGGCGGACAGTATGTGGTGCTGGGTGGAGTGCGCCACTCCGCGTCGGATAGCATCGTTACCAGCTACTCAATCGAGGCGGCAACGGCCTTGGCGCTGGAGCTAACGGGGAAGTATCGCTTAATCCCCAATAGCGTGCGCGATTCTCTTGTAAACGTGTACGCTGCAACAGACCCCCTAACCGCACAACGTGCAGCCGATTTATTGGGCGCCGAAATCATTCTCTTTCTCAACGTGCAGCGTGTAGCCAATCTGTTGCGCGTAGAGGTGGCCCTTGTAGGGGGCGAAGGGTGGATTGTTAGCTCTTCGGGCATTGGATATGCAGTTGCGGTACTCCGAGACAATACAACGGGAAAGCTTATTGCAGACCCCGCGTTGCTTGCTGCCACGCAACGCGCGCTGTGTGGTGCATTGCTAGAGCGGAACCTCTATGCGGCCGCAGACAGCGAATTTGTTGTAACACCAACACGATTGGCCGCGGTTGGGTCTGTGGTGTTCTCCACGGCAGATACTGCATTGGTACCGTGGTCTGTTGTTCGGGAAAAGATTCCTGCATCATACGATGTTGCATCTACCATTGTAGCAGCGCTTCGCGCACATGACACTATAACGGTGGTGGACCTTGAAAGCAGGGATAGTTTATACGCCATGGCCGGACTCTACATGGTAGAGAACTACAATCCGCTAACAAGCCAGGAACTGAAGATTCTTCGTGGCTTCGACGTAGAAACCATCATCACCGGCGAAGTAACGCGTGTTCGAGGTGGCGCAACAGTAACCCTTCATATCAACGCCATCGGCTCCGACATGTCCTACACTCCCGTAAAGAGCGCATCGGCACGTGTTACTGTAGATTCAAAACGAGCGCTTCAGGATGGAGTGCGCGAATGTTTGCGCACGTTATTCGGCAAGATTACCGAACCACGGGCACGGTAAGGTGCGTTACCGGCGCAAATGCGCTGCTGCAGCGCAACGTATACACTCCGGACGGGAGCTCGTTGCTGGGTATACTAAGGTTTGTAGTACCGGCGTTCACTGCAACATTTGGCAATGTTATTACAACGGCACCCAAGCTGTTCACAATATCTGTAGCGTTTAGCGTGCTTGGTTTTCGCTAAAGCGTGTCTTTCGATGTGGGGCTAACTTCGGGTCTCATGTTCACGAGTTTCATCATTAACATAGTGACTGCTCCGAAAACTGAATAGACAACCTCACGTGGGGTATTTAGCTTCGTAGAAAGATAGGAAAGACCCAATACAATGGGAAGACACAATACGACAAGTAAGACCCAACGTGTGTAGGTAAGGTTTAGGCTGAACCAACGGGGGCGCAGCGCAACAACGATCCAGGCGAACAGTGCACCGGCGTACGCAAACGGATGCAGACCCACCGTGATGTCGCACAACGACACTATTACTATTCCCGAAATCAAGAGTGAGACTACTTCCATAGTTTGTTCACCCAGCTAACAAGTCCTCCGGCGATTTTGGTGATACCACCAGCACTTGTTGTAGCTGCACCTGTCATGCTAGCAGATATGCGTTGCTTTTCATGTGAACACATTGTGCCCCCTACGGGCGACGCCGTAAAGTGGCCATCCTGAGCCACTTGTGCACCTGCAACAAGAATCCAAGTTACTAAAAAGCCGGCGGCGTCCGCCTGCACTGCTGCTGCGCATGTCTTGGTGTTTGGAATTACGCCTCCCCATGTTGAATTGTTAAATGTGAACCAGTATGTAGCCGAGCTTCTTACCACTTGAATAAATGCTTCTTCGGTTTCCACCCAACTCTGGCTGCTTAGTGCGTTTAAGAGTGAGTCGCAGATTGCGGTTATGGCATTCTTGTACTGAAGCTTTGTTAAGGTACTTGGGTCAGTAGAATCCATCCATAGAAACACCCTCTCTACAGCAGATCTGTTGTTAAGGAATGACAGGTAGGAGGGATAACCTGTTGAGGGCCGTACAACGGAGTCGGGCCACCAAGTTGTAAACTGATCCGATGTAATCAGACTAATCACGCTTGAAAGTCCCGATGTGTCGAGACCGTCATTAACAAGCGAGGGCATTACAAGAGCATACAACTTGTTCCAACTGCTGTCCGCAGATGCTGTTGTAAACGTTGTAAAATCTCCCTGGGTATATCCGTTTGCAACACTATTCAGTGCATTATTATGCGCAGCTCCGTAGTCAATTGCGGTAGCAACCCTCCCAGACCACTCCTTACCGATAGGAGTACGAGTGGAATTAGTACCGGACTCGTTTTGACAAGACAGTAGCACGATGGCAAGGAGGATAACGGGTAAGATCGTTGCTTGGTTGTGCCTGCGGATTCCGGTTAAAATGTTTCCGAGAATTTTTGAAGGGCTCATGGCTATGACTGCAGTTAAATGTAACAAGCGTATGCAATCATACACACACACACACACACACACACAAGCGGAAGTTATCCACAACAGCCAAACAGGGCATAAGACGATGGCTTAATGGCAACTGCGCACAGCATTGCACCAAATACAATCACATACGTAACTCGTTGAGATTACCGAACCACGGGCACGGTAAGGTGCGTTACCGGCGCAAATGCGCTGCTGCAGCGCAACGTATACACTCCGGACGGGAGCTCGTTGCTGGGTATACTAAGGTTTGTAGTACCGGCATTCACTGCAACATTTGGCAATGTTATTACAACGGCACCCAAGCTGTTCACAACGTCTATCGCAACAACATCGTTGTACCTGCTGTGCACATCAACAGTAACCTGCCCACTCATCGGAATGGAACCCCGCGGAGTGAGCGATAGATCTTGTCCTAATCGTATGAGGAAACGCGGTCCACATGCATCAACGATAACTGACCCATGCTCTACTGTAACGTTTACGGCCTCGGTTGCCCAGATGATTGGACGCATAAACTCTAGTATTGTGCTGTCTGGTAATGCCGAGTAGGCCGTACCATGCAATACCGCTAACACACCTCTGCTTCCGCACAGAGCCCCGGCTGATGTTAGCGCTACCTGCACCGTGTCTGGAACAGAGCGCAGTGCAATCGTTCCGTCCGTCATTAAACCGGCCGACACCGAGTCTACAGCAAAATTCAGGCTGTTGTATACAACCGTGGTAAAAAAGCTGTCTACCTGGGCCTCGTGAATGTCGGAGTCCCAGTACACCGGAATAGACAGTTTTGTGCCCGGCGCAACAGAGTAGTCGTCCATTCGAAGGTGCAGGTAGTGCGTGGGGGAAATCTTCGGGTCAACGGCGGTACCGCGGAGAGTTACGGACGATGTTGTGGTGCACTGGTCTGCATCGCGCAACACGAGCGTTGCAACGTGTGTTCCTGCTGCTGCCGGACTATACTCGAGAGTGGCATCAAGAGAAGAACCACCGGCAACAACCTGACCTGTTGGTGGCTGAACAACTCGCCACTCGGCGCTTGGCGGTTCTATCGTAAGAGAAACAATTGTCCGCGCGTCAACACCCGGATTTGCAATCGTTACAGTTGCTATAGCGCGTTGGCCGGGCTGCAGAACGCCGCCATCTACGGGGTCGGGCGTAAGTACAAGTTTATCGCCGGCAACAAGCGTTACCTCTACATCAATAGAGTCGGTACGGCCACACGTTGCATCGCGCAGCAATACCGTGGAGCGCGATGTACCCACAGCCATCTGTGCGGGATCGAATGTCAGAATAACAATGGCACTGTCTGATGCCAAAACACGGACCGTTGGTGTAGCGAGAGAGATACCACGCGTTGGCGGCGTTAACTGGACTTGCACGTCGGTTATAACATCACCCGTATTTCGCACTACGAGCTGCTTTGTAAACGAAGGCTGGCAGGACGATACATTGCCGGCATTCAACAGTCTTGGGGTTGCAGCAAGAACAACATCACGAACGGTTCCACGCAAGCTGATCGAAAAGTTGCCATCGGGAACATCTGTTGCCACATCTAGGGTGGCAGTGGAAAGCCCCCTACCTGTTGGTTCGTACTGCACAACAACCCACTGGCGTGTACCGGGAGGAATTACTCGTGGAAGGTTTGTGCTGATTACTCGAAAGGGGACGCCCGGTTCTCGGATGGTGGCACTTAGCAGTGTAACGGCACGGCCGGGACGTACGTCGATGTACACGCTGTCTCGCAGTGGGGCTATCGAGCAGTCCTGCAACCAGGTTAGTGCATTCGGACCCACATCTAGGTCAGACGTCATGGTGCGCAGGCGAATGTCGGCATCTACCGTAGTAGAACACGTTGTAAAGGCCTCTACCTCTAACCTGCCTATGTACGTAGTGGGAATAGAGGCACTCCATTCAACCCACACTTCTATGCTATCACCGCGAACAATCTTCCGCGGTAGTGTTGGAATAGATGTGCGCATAGCTCCCGGCAGTGGCGACACTCGAATATCGTACACGGTAGCACTATCTCCGGCAGCTAACCGGATCACAAACCGTTTCCTGAACAACGTGTTTACGTCTGCCGAATCGGACACGGATGTGGGTGTAATAGTTATTGCCAGGTCTTCCACAAGCCCGCGAACGATTACTCGTTGGGCAACGTCGCAGGGTTGTAGGTACACCATAATTGTATCGAGGATTACCCCCTTGGTGCGTGCTCGATACGTAAATCGGAATTGTCGTTGTTGTCCACCTAACAGTGTAATGCCACCGGCCGTTAACCCCGAAATGTTGGGTGATGTTGTGGAGAGCAGGATACTTGCGGTAGCGCTGGCATTATTCTGAATGGTAAACGACTTTTCGAATAACGCTCCAGTACACATCGAACCTAGATCTATCACCATAGGCGTTATGGTAACGTTCGGTGCAAGCGCTCTTCCTTGCAGGGCAATCTGCCACGGTGTTTTTTGTCCGCGAGCCCTACTAATGTCATCGTGCTCGATGATCATTGAAACGTTATCAATGCCTGTTTGCGGCACATACTCTACAAGCAGTGTATCGAAGGTACGTGGATCTAACACCCATGGTGGACCAAATCGATTGCTGGTAAAGCTTAGTGGACGAAATGCTTGCTCGCCCAGGTTCTGCGCAACTATAGATCGTATGGTAAGAGGCGCGTTGCCTGTATTGGAGATGGGTATGCGCAGCGTGTCTGTACCTCTACACTGTGCATCCTTCATTACGTTGGTAATGCTGTTGAAGATTGGCGACGTGCCGTAGATGCGAATGGTAACGGTGGTGTCACGAGAGCACGGACCAAGGCGCACACGGAAACGTGCCTGCGTCCACCCCGTATCCCACACAACAGCAGTGTACGCCATTTGTGTACCAGAGGGCAGCACGGTGCTTGGTGTGGGTACAAGGAGCGTAATATTTGTGTCGCCACTGATACGCTGCACCGAAACAACATTCTCCAGTGTAGACGTAGGTGTTGCGCGCCAAAGAAGGATGCGGCTAACATTTTCTCCAACACGTGCGGTATACGTTGCCACTGTGTCTACCGGAAAAGCACTTTTCTCTCGCCTGTCGCCTGTTAGGGCAATCACCAGCGTAGTGTCTGGCTGTTGCACGCGCACCGTAAGGATAGCAGTATGCACCCCGGCAGTGGTGGGTTTGTATTCTACAATGATGGGAAGGGGCGTGCACGACGCAAGTGTAGCGGCGAGCGGCGCGTTAGCAACACGGAACATCGCCGCGTCCGCTCCTGTTATCGTAGCCGTCCACGGCGACGTAAACCAGTTAATGTTGCGGATTAGCACTGTGTCTCTCCGAGCGGAGTCCGGACACACAGCGGTAAAATTCATTGCTGTTTTCGACTGCGTTCGCAGGGCAGGAGCAACACGAAATATTCCATCTCCAACTACCCAACCATCGGAGTTGTTCAGGAAGAAAATGTCGTCCATGTGCGCCCCCTCTAATCCACAGTTGCGCAGTTGCCAGCTTTGGCCTGCATTCGATGTGTAGTAGACAGACGCGTTATAGCCGGCAGCCCACCCGGTAGTGGCATCATGGAGAAATGTGCCAAACATATTCTCACCGGTGTTGAATTCTCTCCATGTGGTTCCAAAATCCGGACTAAAGCGCATTCCCGTGGTTACGCCGGGAAGACTATCGCACTTTCCCCCGCCCGAAGGCACCAGCATGGAATTAGCGAACATTGCAAGTTCTTCGTGCCACGGAGCGTTAGCGCCCGTATAGGCATGCACCTGCCAGTTCACTCCATCGGATTCGCTTTTCCAAATTGTGCCCGAGCCAACCGCATAAAGGGTGTTCTGCGGCATGGTTGCGTCCCAATACGGATCTGCCATTGCCGAACGCTGAACGGTTGAGTCTACAAACATGGTAAACGTTGTGCCGCCATCCGCGGTGCGTAAAAAAGCGTTGTAGCCGCAACCACCACCGGTAAACCAGCCCTCGTTGGCATTGCGGAACCACCCGCCCCACATTATAGGCGAACCCGCCGGCTTAATATTTACCCACGTGGCACCACCGTCTACGGATTTGTACATTCCGCACGGACCAGAGCAGTAGCCAACGTTGGCATCGAGAAACTGGATGTATTCTAGGTGGCAAGCACCTTTAGCGGGATCTACCTTTGTTCCCTGCCACGTGCGGCCTCCATCAACAGTGCGCACCACGTAGCCGGCGTTTTGGTCGCATGCCCAACCAAGATTTTGATCGGTGGGCAGAAAGAAGATATCGAGGTAATACCCTTTATCGTAGGGGGCCGGCAGCGAGGCCTTTTCCCATCGCTGCGCAAAGGCACTGTTGGCGCAGAGCACCAGGCAGGCAATGGCAGCTATCGTAAACAGGGTTTTCATGTGTCCACTAAGGACAATCTACACCCTAAAACGGTTCCAAAACCGACCCCTGCGGGAGAAAAATATCGGTATTAGTCCTTGCGGAACGTGTCCTCGCGGGCCGGACTGGTAGAAACCCAAGCAATGGGGGTTTCGAGCAGGTTTTCGATTCGCTGCACGTAGTCTCGAGCTTGCTTTGGAAGGTCGGCAAACTTCATGATGCCGTCCAACGAGCTACCCCAGCCGGGATGCGTTTCGTATTCCGGCTCTACGGTATCGAGGATGGAGGCGTCTGCAGGGTAATTCTTAAGGGATTTACCTTGATGCAGGTAACCGGTACAAATCTTCAACTCGTCGAACACACCCAACACATCCAGCTTGGTGAGAGCAATTTCGGAGATGCCGTTTACCATAATTGAATACTTGAGAGCCGGGATGTCTAACCAACCGCATCTCCGGGAACGTCCGGTTGTTGCACCAAATTCATGACCCTCCGAACGGAGAAGCTCGCCGGTTGCGTCTTCGAGTTCGGTTGGGAACGGACCATTGCCAACACGTGTAGAGTAGGCCTTTACAACACCAGTAACGGAGGTGATTGCTGTTGGCGGGATACCTAACCCTGTGCACGCCCCACCGGATGTTGGGTTAGAGCTGGTTACAAACGGATACGTGCCGTGATCTAAATCCAAGAGGGCGCCCTGAGCCCCTTCGGCCAACACTCTCTGTCCGCTGCGAATTGCGGTATTCAAAAGTGTGGTTGTATCGGTGATGTACGGGTCGATAAGAGAATCGAACTGCACGTACTCGTCTACCATGGACTCTACGTCGAGTGGCTCTTCGTTGTACAACGCGCGGATGAGTGTGTTCTTCTCTGCAAGGTTCACACGGATCTTGTCGCTCAGAGAAGCGCGGTCCAACAAATCAACAATGCGGATTCCCGTTCGGAGTGCTTTGTCGTAATACGCCGGACCAATTCCTCTACCCGTAGTTCCAATAGAGCCCGCTCTGCGTTCTCTGGCCGCATCCATCATCTTGTGGTACGGCATTATAAGATGGGCCTTATGCGAAATGTGCAGTCTGCCCGTGATGTCTATTCCCATGCCTTCCAGCATGCGAATTTCTTCCATCAGTGCACTTGGGTCGATTACTACACCATTGCCAATAACGCACTGCGTTGTGGGGTGCAGGATACCGGAGGGGATAAGGTGCAGAACGTACTTTGTGCCACCGAACACAATAGTGTGACCAGCGTTGGCACCACCCTGATACCGAGCAACAATGTCTGCCTGCTCGGAGAGCATGTCTACAATTTTCCCTTTTCCTTCATCGCCCCATTGGGCACCAACGATTACCCGAACGCTCATTCGCCAACCGCCTCGTCTACGGTAGCGGTTACCGCAAACACGGTGTTAAGCTGCGTAATCATTAGGAGCTGATCTACCTTTTCGGGAACTGCGGCAAGCACGAGGTTCGAGTTGTGTTGCTTTACGGTGGAGAGTGCTCCTACCAACATCCCTAGTCCACTCGAGTTCATTACACGCACAGCCGCAAGGTCGAAAACCACGGTAGAGCCCTCCGCCGAGCACGCTTGGCGAACCAAGGTGGCTAGCTCTAATGCCTCGGCACCACCTAACACCTCCGCACCGAAGGTGATAACTGTGGCCGTGGCGCTTCGCTGTGCAGTGCTGAAGGTAGACATTGGTGTTAGGCCTTTTGCTGGGCAACGCTTCCTACAGACTGGTGTTTAACGCGGTCTGAATACCAGATGAGGAACGAAGAGGCGATGTAGATGGACGAGTATGTACCGATAACAATACCGGCAAACATGGTAAAGGCGAAACCTTCCAACACATCACCGCCGAGGAATACCATTACAAGCAACGCAGCAAGTACGGATACACCCGTGATGAGCGTACGGCTAAGGGTTTCGTTTAGCGACAGGTTTACCAGCTCGCTAAGAGACATGCCTTTATGCTTTTCGCGGTTCTCCCGGATACGGTCGAACACCACCACCTTGTCATTGATGGAGTAGCCAAGAATTGTGAGGTACGCAGCCAACGAGTTGATGCTAAGCTCCAAGTTGAGAAGTCCGGTCTTGTTAAACAGAACAGACACAACAAAGGCCAAAAGCACATCGTGGGCAAGGGCAACAATTGCACTTACACCATAGGCAAGTTGGAAGCGGAAGGCAACGTAAAGAAGAATGATGATGGTTGCCAGAGAGAGCGAGAGCAACGAGTCCCAGGCAAGTTCGCTGGACACCTTAGGGTCTACGTTATCTGCGCCGAGGAGTGTTACGTTGTCATTCGGGAACGACTTCCGGAGTGAGCTAACGATGTTGGCCGAGATTTCGGAAGTGCGTCCGGTTTCGTTGATGCGAATAAGATAGGCACCGTCCTTGCCGAAGCTCTTAATCTCGGCACCGCTGAATCCGATGGCCGAAACAGCAGAGCGCACGTTATCGGCAGACACGTTGGGGTTGGAGAACGAAACACTAAGCTGTGTGCCACCTGTAAAATCGATTCCCAGTTTGATCATTCCGGGAATGGCGCACAGGATAAGCCCAACAACAATGAGGGCCACAGAAGCGATGAAGAACGTGTTCCGCTTCGTTACAAAGTCGATGTTTGTCTTTTTAATGAGATCCATTTTAGGCCGTCCTCTTCTGTCCAATGTTGATAGTGGTGGCGCCGCTGCCCACAAGGATGGTAAACATGGCCTTTGTAACAACCACGGCTGTGAAGAGGGTAATTACAGCGCCTACAAGCAATGTAACGGCGAATCCCTTTACCGGACCCGAGCCCCAGATGAGCAGCGGAATCGTGGCAAGAATGTTTGTAAAGTTCGAGTCGATAATGGCACTCCACGCCTTACTAAACCCTTGATCCACCGCAGCTTTCAGAGTTTTACCGGCGTAGAGCTCCTCTCTCATCCGCTCGAAGATGAGGATGTTCGCATCCACGGCCATTGCAGTAGAAAGGATAAGACCGGCAATACCGGGAAGAGTAAGTGTGCCGCCAAAGCCCGCAAGGGCAGCAACAACAAGCAATACGTTCATCAGGAGCGCGATATCTGCGATTGCGCCGCCAAAAGCGTAGTACACCAACATGAACAGCACGATAAGTGCAAACGACAGAAGCGAGCTGGTAAGCCCCCTACGAATTGAGTCTTCACCGAGAGACGGACCAACAACGCGCTCTTCTATGATGCGCACCGGTGCCTTCAGCGCTCCGGCCTTGAGAACAACGGCCAACAGATTTGCCTCTTCTGGATTACCGCTGCCGGTTATCTGTGATGAACCGTTCGGAATCTTGTTTTGAACAACCGGCGCAGAGTACACTCTACCGTCGAGAATAATGGCGATGCGTTTGTTGATGTTCGCGCCTGTTAGCTGTGCCCACCGTTCGGCGCCCTCGGAGTTCATCTCCATAAGCACAATCGGCTGATTGCTTGTTGGGTCGAAACTTGGGAATGCCTCGGTGATTACGTCGCCAGTAAGGTCGGCATCGCGTGTAACACCGTATACATCGTAGAATTCGGGGGTACCGTCCTTGGCCGGGGTACCCTCTGGTTTGGCAGAAACTACAATGTCGATGTCTGCAGGGATAACGCGCTTAACGTCTGCTCTGTCTAGGTACTTCAGCAATTGCGGTAGAAGTTTACCGGCGATAACGAACCGGTACAGACCCTGCTCAGGAAAATCTGTTGACTTCCTCAGGATGAGGTCGAACGGCTGATAGGTTGACTTTTCGTTTTGCGCGAAAAGCCCATTCAGCATGTGCGTAAACGGATAGTCTCGCTTGACTCTGCGGGCAGCTTCGTCGTCGCTCAAGCCGGCATAGGGATTAGAGGTATCCTTCTTTGCCTTTGCGCTGTCTGCCAAGGACGAGTCCGAAGCGGTGCTATCCTTCTTCACATTGGAAGAGTCTGCCACAGCCAACATTGCGGTGTCTGCTTTTACGCCCTTTAGTACGTTGTCTATGGCGTAAAATGCCGCAATGAGGTCGCGGTTCATCATTACGCGCTTAAACTCCAAGCGGGCGGTTGTTTGCAAGAGGGAGCGAATTTCCCGTTCGTCTTTCACGTCGGGAAGCTCAATCTCGATGCGCCGTGCACCACGCTTTTGGATGTTTACTTCAGAGAGTTCGTACTTGTTAATCCGTTGCTTGATAACCTCTAAGGCCTGCGCAACGGCACCATCAGCATCTCTGCGGAGCTTTTCTTCAATCGAGGCCTCGGTAGGATCCGACTGGTTGCTCACGGTGAAATACTGCAGCAGAGACTTGCCTGGTGTGGCACGGAAGTTCTTCAAGAACGTTGTCATCACGTCCAGATCCGTATTGTCTGTTTCTGCACGTGTTTTGGCAAGGATCTTCAGAAGGTCATCGTCCACGCTGGTGGGGTCGGCCGACTCTTCGATGAGCTTTAGTACGTCTACCTCGAGCGTAACGTACATGCCACCTCGAAGGTCGAGACCAAGCTTCAGGCGCGCATTACGGGCCTTCACAAAGTCCTCACCATTGGCGTTCTCCCACTGCTCAAGAGCAGCGGAATCACTCTTTACGGCCTCGCGGGCGGTATTGAGTTGGTAAAAGTTGTAGGTTGGCCAAAGCAGGTATGCAGCGGCTAACAGTGGCAATAGAATGAGCAACCACTTGCTCAGATTCTTCGAACTCAAGCTTCCTCCGTACATTCTCAATCGGCATAACTCACCCCGTTAACCTCTGGGACATCCCCAGAGGAGTCGGGGCAAGGACGGCGAATATACGGAATGGTACATTTGCAGAACTATGGACAGACGTATTACCGACACTCCGGAGATAGATTGGGCAAAATATCCTATCCCCAGGGTGCGGCATCATGTAAACTCGCAGGCCTATTTCCCGGCCGAACAACACCATCGGTTGCCCGCTTGGTACCCCCCTGCCAACATCGAGCCGGATTGGGGTAGTTGGTTTAAAAACGGCCTCCCACCCTCGGTTCTCGATATTGGCTGCGGACGAGGGGCCTTTTTGCTGCGTCACGCCCTGGCCAATCCTACGGCTAATATTCTGGGTCTCGAGGTGCGAAAACCGCTTGTAGACTATATCAACGAGGTTGCACTTGGGGAGCAATTGCCGAATGCGCACGCAGAATGGTACTCTGCGGTGAATGGTCTGCGCTTTATTCCCTCGGGCAGTGTTGAATATGCGGTATACCTCTTTCCCGACCCCTGGCCTAAAAAACGCCATCACAAACGAAGGGCGTTTTCGGCCGAATTTCTTTCCGAATTACACCGGGTTCTTGTCCCCCAGGGCTTACTCTATCTGGCAACCGACCGAGAAGAGGTAGACCTACACCAACGCGCTGTTCTTGGCGCGTCCGAGCTCTTTTCTGTGTCCAACCCCCTTGGTGCGGGCAAATGGCCCTTCGATTTTGCTACCGATCAGGAAATGTTCTGCCATTCTAAGGGCATTCCGTACGTTCAGTATTATGCACAGCGGCGCGCCTAATCTTCTGCTCCCAGAGGTGGTTCTCATTGGCTATCGCAATGGTTTTTTTCCGATGGGCGATGGAGAACATGGCGCCATTCACTGGCACCGACCCAACCCGCGAGCCATTATTCCCCTCAACGCCGTTCACATTTCCAAGTCGCTCCAAAAAGTGGTCAGGCAAAACCGCTTCTCCATACGCATCAACACCTGCTTCCACCAGGTAATCCATGGCTGTGCCGCACGCAAGGATACGTGGATTACCAACGAGATCATCCACACCTACGAGCAACTTCATCACATGGGTTATGCCCACTCCGTAGAGGCGTGGCTGAACGAGCAACTTGTAGGGGGCTTGTATGGAGTTAGCATTGGCGGAGCATTTTTTGGTGAGTCCATGTTCTCCATCGTTCGCGATGCTTCAAAGGTTACGTTTGTACATCTTACGCAACACCTCAATGCGCGGGGCTTCTCTTTGTTAGACACACAATACATCAATGAATTCACGGAATCTCTTGGTGCCATTGAGATACCGGATTCCGTGTACTCTGCACTTCTTGCAGACGCAGTAGAGGCAGACTGTGCGTTTGATTAGTGTTGCAGCCACACTGGCCGCGTGTTTGTTGGCTACCGGATGTAGTCTATCAACATACACCCGCAAAGCCGCCGAATGTCCGCCTCCACCTCCACCGCCACCATGTGCGGCAAGTGCCATGACCACGCGCACCATAGACACCACCACATCCCTTACACCCGGCGCAGCTCAGTGGCGCATAGAAAGGGTACGCGGTGCCTCCGGAACACCACACGAGTTTGGTCTTCTCTGGCCCGGAGATTCCATTGGGATTGTTGTTGGCGGTTCCTCGCGTGCAAGTGCAGGGTACGGCGTTGTAGAACTTCTTCATCCAAACCATGTTGTTACCATGGTGGGCGGAAATGCCCAGCTCGCTAACCAAATGTTGCTGACCACCATACCGTCTGGCAATCTTACATCCGACGCATCGGTTGTTTCGGCTACCATCGAAAACAACACCGTTGTTCTTGGGGGAATGCTGGGCGAGCACATCAACCAACCGGTGACATGGGACGGACATCCAGCAGCTCGCGGGAACATTGTTGTATTCGCTTCGGACAGAGAGGGCAGTATTGGCGGAACCGATCTGTGGTATACTACTCGAGACGGTAGCGGCCGTGTGCGCAATTTGGGGAGTATGGTAAACACGTTGTGCGACGAGATATGCCCGTCGTTTACGCCCGACGGAAAAGCCATCCTCTTCAGCTCTTCGGGTCATGCCGGTGCCGGCGGCTACGATATTTTCCGTGCCAATATCCGCATGGTGGCAGACACTATCGTGGTAACATCGGTAGAGAACATCGGACTCCCCATGAACACCGAGTTCGACGAGATTTTTCCTGTTCAGTACAACGAAACAACATTGTATTACGGATCGGATCAGCCCGTTTCGAATGGAGGCGCACGGAAAGACTTCGATGTGTTTGTTCTTCACCGGCACTCCAATGCACAATTGCGCGTATCCGATGTGCGAAACGTGCCAAGCCCCCTACCAACGTTGCCACGAGAGCGTGCAACCATTGTTGGTGTAGTAATTAACCAACAAACACAACAGCCGGTGAACGACGCCGAGGTAACAGCGCAAGACCCCGAAACAAAGGTTGTTGTTTCGAGCACCAGAACAGATTCGTCGGGTCGGTACTCTCTAGACGTGCCAGTTGATGCACCCGTTACCGTTACGGCACAATCGAGCAATTTGTTCTTCGACGGTTATCGCGTAACAATTCCGCGCCTGAAGGCCGGGCAAACAGTTGTCCGCGAAGAACCACTTGCCCTTCCTATCACATTTGTGCTTCGGGTAAACTTCCCCACATCCATCTTCGATAATCCATACGAGTATACCCTAGACTCTAACGGCGTTGAAACTGCAACAACGTGGAGTGCGGCCATCGATGAACTTGCCGCCAACGTTAAGCAGGGCATCACCACCTTAAAAAAACTTGTGCTGATTGGTCATACAGACGATGTTGACACGGACCCCAACAACATGCGCTTAGGCAAACAGCGGGTAGACTTTATCATGCGTCAGCTTTCATCGCGCGGCGTGCCCACAGAATTGATGGAAGGCAGAAGCGCAGGTGAAAGACTGAAGCTCGATCGCAGGCCTAACGAACCAATAGACACGTGGCGCAAGCGGTGCCGCAGAGTAGAGCTGGTAAAGGTGGTACAATGAAGCAACAAACCAACCGCATGGGTAGGTTTCTCCGCTGGTCCATATGGCTTGCAGCGGGCACACTATTGGCAGCAGTCATCTTTATTGTTGCCGTACTCAGCAGCGGTTTACCCACTCTGGAGCAACTCGAAAACCCCCGACAAGACCTTGCCACTCAGGTATACAGCGCAGATGGAGTGCTGCTGGAACACTTTGCCACTACACGTCGCACGTACATCCCGTTCGACTCTATCCCCCGAAACTTTGTGAACGCCCTTATCGCAACAGAAGACCGTGCGTTTTACGATCATTGGGGCGTGCACACAATGCGCATCATTAAGGCAGCCATGAAAAACGTGTTTGCCATGCGCGCCAAGGAGGGGGCAAGCACCATAACACAGCAGCTTGCACGCAACCTGTACTTTACCCAGGAACAAACATTGGCGCGGAAGATCCGCGAGGCCTACACCGCGCTGCAGATAGAGCGTACGTACACCAAGAACGAAATTCTGGAGATGTATGCCAACACGGTGTATTACGGGAGAGGTGCACACGGAATACGTGTTGCGTCGCAAGTGTACTTCAACAAGGAGCCCATGAAGCTTACACTGGCAGAGTGCGCCTACCTTGTTGGATTGTTTAAAGCACCGGAGAAGTATAATTCCGACGATGCCCTTGGAATTTCTCGACGCAATTTGATCTTGAAGATGATGGCCGACGAGGGTTTTATCACCGGCAATCAATGGGCTGCCTCTATTGGCGAACCATTGGCAAAACCATCGGCTGCATCGGTTTATCGCGGCATAGCGCCACACTTTGCAGAAATGGTGCGTCAGGCACTTAGCAGAGACGGTGCATTGGCAGAGCGACTCAAAGGACATGATCTTTACAGAGATGGTCTAATTGTGCATACAACGCTCGACTCTCGGGTGCAGAGATATGCCAACGAAGCTGTGGCCGAACATCTCGACGCGTATCAGCGCACCTTCGATGCCGCATGGCAGTGGAAGAATCACGGTGCAGTACTGCAGTCGGCCTTGGACCGAGCAATATCGAGACGCTCGGACTATATCGCGGCCGATCCGGCAAATCGCAAAGCCATTGCGGACAGGTACAAGAAGAACAAATCGTTTGTAGACAGTGTGAAACGCGACGTAACAATTATCCAGGCCGGTCTTGTGGTTTTAGATCCTCGCACCGGCGGCATACTTGCCCTTGTTGGTGCGTCGCCATTGAGCATGAAGCGTAATCCGGCATCGCGATATTCACTGAACCATGTTAGCCAAATCAAACGTCAGCCCGGCTCTTCCTTTAAGCCGTTCGTGTACGCTAGCGCGCTTGAGCAAGGCCTTACGCCGGAAACGTCTGTAGAATCGGGTCCATTCTCTACAACACTTTCAGACGGAACCGTGTGGGCTCCGCGAGGTTCGAGTAAGGAGGGCGGTCCCGTTTCACTGCGCACCGCGCTAAAGTTTTCTACCAACAGTGTGGCCGCCCGACTAATCACAGAACACACTTCTCCAGGAAGCGTGGTTGCTCTGTGCCAACGCCTGGGTATAACCTCACATCTATCTGCAGTGCCATCTATTGCACTGGGCTCTGTAGAAGTATCTCCTTTGGAGATTACATCTGCCTATGCAGCGTTTGTAAACGATGGCGTGCACGTGCCCCCTGCCTTTATCACCAAAATCGAAGATCGACTGGGCAACGTGTTATACGAAGCTCGGCTACCGAACAACGTTGTTGATGCTATAAGCCCAACCGTTGCTGCTAACATGATCTCGCTTATGCGCGGCGTTGTTGATGGCGGTACCGCCTCCGGCATACGGAAATACTATCGTGGCGATGCCGCCGGAAAAACGGGAACAACGAACGACTTTGCCGATGCATGGTTTGTTGGCTTTACACCGCAGTTGGCCTGTGGTGTATGGGTTGGGTTCGACGACCGACGTGTGCAGTTCACTGGCGACTATGGTCAAGGCGGACGCGCCGCCGCTCCCGCATGGGCGCGCCTGATGCAAAAAGTGTACAACGATCCATCCGTGCCGTGGCGGTCTACCACCTTCAAGGCCGTTCGCGATACTGCAGACATCGTGAATCCGGAGCTGTTAGTAAACCCACCACGAGAAGAGATAACAGACCCAGAGGCAACACATGAGTAACGCCGATCCACACTGGCACTTTACAAACGGCGCTACTTTGCGAGTTGGAACCTTGTATTGCATAGGAAGAAACTATGCAGAGCACGCCAAGGAGATGAACGCCGAGGTTCCCGCAGATCCCATTGTGTTTCTGAAGCCACCTACAGCGTATCGCAAGAGTGGATCGGTGGTGTCGCTTCCATCGTGGACAAAAAATGTTCACCACGAGGTGGAATGTGTGGTTGTAGTTGGCGCTGATGCAGACCAGGTTTCCGAAGAACACGCGTGGGACCTTGTTGCAGGTATTGCTGTTGGATTAGACCTAACCGCGCGGGACATACAAACCGAGGCCAAACGGCTGGGTAGCCCATGGGCGGTAGCTAAAGCATGGAGCGGCTCTGCCCCAGTTAGCAATGTTGTGCCATTAGAAACCGCCGGGCATGGTCCGTGGCAGTTACAATGCAGCGTAAACGGCAGTGTAACGCAGAACGACACTACCAACAACATGGAGCGGTCTGTTCCACAGCTCATACGTTTTATAGCCAACGTGTTTGGTCTGCGTGCCGGCGACGCAATCTTTACTGGTACACCCGCCGGAGTGGGTCCTGTTTCTGCCGGCGATGTTGTTCAGTGTTCGCTTTCTTCCATCGCCGAACTCACTGTGAGGTTTGCATGATGCGTAGGTCACTCTTGCTTTGCTGTGCCACTGCACTCGCATTAATCGCAACCGCGTGCGGCTCGTTTACACGCACAGAGAGAGATGTGTACACGATTACACACTCAGATACCGTTGTAACGGACAGAGTGATGAACCAACCCGGCGAGCGAGACAATGGAATAGTGCATCCATCTACACGAACAGTTACGATGAATCGCACCATGGTGCAAACTGACTCCGTTGTGGAACGTCACTACCCAGCGTTTATCCGTCTTGGGCTGTTCGAAGGAATCGGCACCATCGGCTCGGCCTCGAGCGATGCCAGCAGCACCTATACCGGACTGTTCGGTGTGTTCTATGATGTAGATCGCTTACTCCATTCCGTTCCTGTAGACACAACAGAAGGCGCGTTGTTTAGTGGCTACATCTATCGTATGGGTATTGCCGAGTGGCGCTTGAGGTGGTTCGACGACGATCCCGATTGGTCGTGGGGTATCAACGCTGTGGAGATTCTTCAACCCGATGCAAAAACAGAGAACACACTTATGGGCTTTGGTGTGTTAACGCTGAACAAGCGGTTCTATCTCTCGAAGAAAATCCCCTATCTCGCAATACGCCCATCGGTGGCTCTTAGCATGTTCCCCGCACAGTTTGTAAATGCATCCGTCTCCGCCGATGCCGGCAGTATTGGTGGGGTAAATCTCCGGCTGTATGCGGGCTATGCTTTTGGAGCGCGCCTGTTTTCATCGCCAATTCAGTTTACAAACTTCCCCTACTTCGGTGTAGGTGCCTCGGTACTCGATTTTCTCAACCGCCAGGAAGAACTCGATGTAGAGTGGAAGTACCACGAACATTCCGCGTGGGAAGTTGGCTTAGTAGACTTTGTACTGCTTGGCAGCAATGCAGAATTCTCTGCTTTTGCTCCCGAAGCCACTGGAGACAAGGTTCCAGTGATGAAGGGGGGCACAGCCAGAGTGGCCTATGCTGCCGTTGCTCTGCCCGTTCTTGATTACCGACTTTCACTCGGCACCACACTCTTCAACACAGTATTTCTCGGTAGAGATGAGTATGGAATCGGATTTTTTCCACTGCGTTTGTCCTACCATCTAAACCCATTTGGATCCAACAGTGTTATTGAGCCATTTTTTGAGTACAACATTGCCCCCTCCACATTCTCCCATCTCGGAGTTCGATTTGCCGTTAGTGTTGGCGATCAAACATCCCTGCAGATTGTTGGTGGCTGGGTAAACGGCGACGGTAAAACAAACTTTAACACCGGCGGTGGACCCACCCCGCAGAATTCGTTTAGTGTGGTGTATTTGGGCATTGGCGCAAACCTGTTCGACAGGTTGTTCGGCCGTGGAGACCTTCGGTATGGCAAGGGGTACCAGCATGAATAGCCTTTGCGCAACTCTTGCCGCCGTTGCAGTTCTCTTCGCCGGTTGCGCCTACGATGAGTTTGCCCAGAAAGGTAACTCCGGGTGGCCCATTCAAACGCGCATTCTGCGCGAAAGAAAGCACGTAGAGCAAACACACGACAATGCTGTTCGCTTATCCGAAAACGCCAAGATTGGCATGAGGGTACGGCGCTTAACCGATGGTGTGTTCTCTACCGAGGTGTTGCTGGGCAAAGGGGGCGAGCTTGTTTTGCAAACGCGTAGTACGCCCTACGACGATTCCGTTCGGGCCGATGCCGGTATTGTTATCTCTGTCCGCGCAGACTCTACAACGGTTCAGGTTGGGTTGGCCAGCGTAAAAAGTGCCGCTCCCATACCAACAACAAAACCATTTGTTGTAGAAATCGAGAACAACGGACGGTGGACTGTTGTTACCGTAGCATGCACAGAGGTTGCTCGCATCCACACGACTGTGCCATCAACCGAGTGGGTTATTGCATCGGTTCCGTCTGGGGGCTGGGCACACCTGCTCGATCCATCATTCACGCCATTGAATTAACTCCACAAAAACTCGAATGAACACTCCCGTGCAGTTATCAGAACGCGTTACCATTGTTGGTGGCGGTCTTGTTGGCGCCTTACTCGGAACCATGCTTGCAGATCGCGGCGCACGCGTAACCATCTTTGAGCGACGTCCAGATATGCGATCGGCCACCATACAGGCCGGACGCAGTATCAACCTTGCTATGTCCGACCGTGGGCTGCGTGCGCTGGAGGGTGCGGGGTTGGCAAACGACATACGCGCTATTGCCATACCCATGCACGGACGTATGATGCACGGAGTAGACGGCAGCACAACATATCAGCCCTACGGCGTGGAGGGTCAGTTCATCAACAGTGTTTCGCGCGGAGAACTCAACAAAACACTCCTTACCGCAGCCGAACGAAGCGGCGTTGAGATTGTGTTCAATGCACGCTGTGTGGACGTAGACTTGGAGTGGCCGGGTGCAACTTTTCAACTGCCTACCGGAGAAACCATAACATCGAAAGCCGACATCTTGTTTGGTGCCGATGGTGCATACAGCGCAGTGCGTGGTAGAATGCAGTTTGCTGATAGATTCAACTACTCGCAAACGTATCTCGAGCATGGCTACAAGGAGTTACATATTCCGCCGGATGCCACTGGCGCTTTTCGGTTAGAGAAGAATGCTCTTCACATCTGGCCGCGCAAGAGTTTCATGATGATTGGTCTGCCAAACTTGGATGGCAGCTTTACCATGACGTTGTTCTTTGCACACGAAGGTAATCCTTCGTTCAGAACACTCGATACCCGCGAGCGAGTTGCAGAGTTCTTCGAAGAGCAGTTCCCGGATGCTGTTCCTCTTATGCCATCGTTGTTAGACGACTTCTTTACCAACCCTGAATCGTCTCTTATGATGGTGCGGTGCTCTCCGTGGGTAATAAACAACTCGGTTGCCCTCATCGGCGATGCCGCCCATGCCATCGTTCCCTTTTATGGTCAGGGCATGAACTGTGGATTCGAAGACTGCAGAGTTCTACTCGAGTGCATCGATGCACATAATGGCGATTGGGCTGCCGCACTGCGCCATTACGAGCAGCTGCGCAAGCCGGCCGGTAATGCAATCCTAGAGTTGGCACTCGACAATTTTGTGGAGATGAGAGACAAGGTTGCAGACCCACAGTTCTTGTTGCGCAAACAAATCGAAGCGTGGCTCTACAGCGAGTATCCTACAAAGTTCATTCCGCTTTACACGCTGGTAACGTTCTCCAGCGATGTGCCCTATAACGAAGCACAACGCATCGGGCGCGAGCAAGACCAGCTAATGACCGCAGTTCTCGAGCACCCGGCTGTGACGTTGGATTGGAAGAGTGAGGCAGCGCAGGCATACCTGCGGTTAGTAATGGAGGCGCGACCGCCCATATCGGTTGCGTCGGGGTCGCCCGTTTAACGGCGAACCACCACGGACACTGTTTCGGACGTAAGGGGTCCGGTTAGGCGCACGTAGTATGTGCCTTGTTCCCATGTATCTGTTGGAACGCGTAGTGTGATAGCCCGCCTACTTGTTCGAGGGGTCATCACGTCTTCCCACGAATACATCGTTCTACCCATAACGTCTGTAATTACAATGGAATAGGTGCCAACGGCATCGAGTGTAGTAGACACGATTAGGTGGTCGGAAGCAGGATTGGGTCCAACGTTGATTGTAGATGGTTTCGACAGCCGAATCATTCTACCCTCGCTGTAACAAACAGGATCTACCGTTACCGACCCATCTTCGACTGTCGTAATAGGATTCATCCCACTGCGAAGCCAAGCAACATCAACCACGTCTAATGCAGTTGTGTTAACACCGCACAGTAGCACCATGCAGGCAATCTCGGTTAAGGTAGATGATCCAGGCGGTATGGTAATTCCATCAAGGTCGATCGTAATCGTCCGCTCACTCCTAAGCACGTCTATCACATCATTCACCACTGTTCCGCGCGTTACAGCCCACGGCGCAAGCATCTGAATATTCATGCGAATGCGCACCAGCAAGCGAGCATTGGCCAGCTCTATCGTGTCGGGCTGCAAATGTGCCCGAACGGGAAGGAACAACGCAGTATTGCCTACCACGGCCGTTGTGTCCGACATGGAAATGTGAATTCGTGCCGGATCTACTTTTGCGCGCACAGCAAACGTTTGTGATACCGGACACGGAGCCGAAATGCTAACTGAGAGATTCTCTGTGTACACACCTTCGCCAGATGGAGCAAACACCAGCTCTACATCTGCGCTCGAGAACGGCGGTATAATCAACGGAAATACCGAGGTGTTGGCCACGGTAAACCGTGTGCCGTTCGCAACTCTTTCTACAACAATCGGATCGTCGTCTAAACTTGTTATTCGCAGCGCCGCAGTGGCTGCGCGTTGGTAATCCACGTTGCCAAAGTCTACAACCGTCTGAACGTTAACGAGTGTAGGATCTGCCCGCACAACGAGTCCACTCACTGTTTGTGAACAGCCCGCAGAGTCGGTAGCAGTTACGCTATACACTCCTTCGGCAGTAACCCATATTGTGCGTGTAGTTGCTCCAGTACTCCAGCGGTAAAACATGTATCCGGGGTCGGCCACAAGTTCTACGCTGCCGCCCGGACAAATTTCGCCGCCACCGGTGGCGTGGAATGTGGCCCTGCTTGGCACCTTCCACTCAAATCCAGTTACAACAAGTCCCGGAGCGCCATCCCCTGCTCCCCACGAGCTGTAGCGGACGCTGTCGGCTGTTTCCGGAGAAATATGAATTCCTGCGCGCCCACCCGAAAGATCTGCGTTGAGTGAGACGCTGGTTGGAGAGGTAAGAATTACTGCGCCACCACCGCCACCGCCGCCGGGCCCATTGGGTTGGTAGCGCGCGCCAACTATGCCGCCATTGCCACCTTTCGCTTCAATGGAGATGGGCGTAGCATACGTTGCAACGTCCAGAAGCACCGATCCACCTGCACCGCCACCTCCGGCACCATCGCCGGGCTGCATAAATGCGCCATTCCATGCTGCGGTATCGGCAACTGTTGCTCCGTTTGCAATAATCTTTCCGCCCTGCGATATCAAGAGTGGTGTGCGGATGATTACAATGCCTCCGCCACGTCCGCCGGCAGTGCCCTGCACGTCGTTCTGATGTCCGCCGCCTCCACCACCGCCCATAAAAACGCGTTGTTTGAGGAGCAGCGAGTCTACCGTCTGACCGGGGAAGCCCCCTTGCCTGCGAAACTGCTGACACCACGTGTTGGCATCACCACCATGTCCGCCGCTACCGGCATTGCTTCCACCAGCGCCACCGGCATTACCGCCGTTGCCGCCGCCGCCACCTGTTGCAAATGGTCCCTTGCTAGACACAGACTGCTCTTGCGATAGAGTAGCTATACCGTCGCCCTTTTCGCCCCCTTCACCAAAAATGTAGAACGAGGCCCACGTAGTTGGCGTACATACGTCCCGCGGCAACGAAGGAAAGCCGCCACGGAATCCCGATGCGCTAGCCGAGATGTCTGATTGGAGTGTTAACGACTCCGTGGCATGGATAACCACAACACCACCCGTGGCGCCATTAAACACCGGGGCCGTTACTGTGCCTGTAGTTAACGCCTGTTGCACCTTGCGAACCTTTACAAGCTGCAGCGCACCCCGAGGCGAGTAGGGATGAACCCACGTTGTTGTAAAGGTAATCCGATCGTTCGAAATCGAGCCAATAACAAGGAACTCCGCGCATCCGGCGCCATTCATGTCCAGAATAGTGCCATAGGTAGAATCGTTCTTTTCGGAGATGCGCGCCCCCTTCATCTGAATAAGGAGCACTTCGTCTCCCACAGAAAAGGCACTGGCCGACCGTACACGTATGGTACTATCGCAGGCAATCACTTCGATAACGGGCTCGTATACATTCACAACGCCCCGAAGCTGCTCGATGGGGGCAACAGTCTGTGTGTGCGCCGGTAGGTACCAGCACAAGAGTGCCACAATCACGATATGTATCCGGCCCAGGAACATGTTCGAGTATACCACTCTCCCAACTTCCATGCCAATCTTCACAAGTTTTCCCCATCTTTATACCCAGATGCGTACCCTTTATCCCCCAAAACTCCGTCGCGGCGCAACTATTGGTATTGTTTCGCCGGCTTCTCCACAGCGCGATGTGGCGCGTCTTCACCGCGGAATTCGATATCTGGAAGGCCTTGGCTACCACGTGAAGATGGGAGAGGCCGCACTTAATGTACACGGCGGATACCTGGCCGGCACGGATGCTAACCGCGCTCGTGATATTCAGGAAATGTTCGAGGACCCGGGGGTTGACGCAATTTTTTGTGCACGGGGTGGTTATGGTTCTGCACGGATTCTTCCGCTGCTCAATTACGAGCGCATTCGGAAGAACCCGAAGATCCTCGTGGGATTTAGCGATATAACGGCGCTGCAACTGGCGTTATGGAAGAACTGCAAACTTGTTACGTTCAGTGGTGCGATGCCGTCTGTAGACATGGCGGATGAGTTCGACAGTAGCTCCGAAGAACAGTTTTGGCGCGTGCTTACATCCGCAAAACGCCTGGGCGCGCTACATCAGCCGTGGAAGATGGGTGTGATACAACACGGCGGTGCGAGTGGACGCATACTTGGAGGCAACCTTAGTGTGCTGTGTTCTCTGCTTGGCACGGGCTATATGCCGTCCATGCGCGGTGCAATACTGGCATTGGAAGATGTGGGAGAGCACACGTACAGGATAGACCGCATGTTAACACAGCTTGCCTATGCTTGTAAGGGGGCGCGTCCGGCCGGTGTGGCATATGGCTTTTGGTCGCAGCGTGCTCCCCGCAGAGGAGGCACGCCACGAAGAGAGGTTGTAGAAGTATTGGCAGAAAGACTCGACATAACGCGTGGACCAATCATGTCGGAGCTGATGTATGGTCATGAAAAAACAAAACTTACGCTACCGTTTGGAGCGATGGCATCGCTTGACTCAACAAGGCGCACACTCACGTTGACGGAATCGGCTGTTCAATAACCAGAAAGACTGTAATGTTTCTTGGTCACTTCGCAATTGCGTTAGCCGCAAAACGAGCTACCCCTAATACCTCGCTCGGAACACTGTTTGCCGCGGCCCAGCTCGTGGATTTGCTCTGGCCGATGTTCTTACTTCTCGGTATGGAGCACGTTGCCATTGTACCGGGCATAACAACAGTTACACCGCTCGACTTCTGGGACTACCCCATAACACACTCTTTGGTGGGCAGCATAGGGTGGGCTGTGCTGTTTGGTGTTGGTGTGTATCTGCGGACAAAAAATCGCTCTTCCGCCCTTGTTGTTGGTAGTGTAGTAGCAAGCCATTGGTTTCTCGATCTACTTATGCACCAACCTGATTTGCCGCTAACAACGAACACATCCGCAAAGCTTGGCTTTGGCATGTGGAACAATCTGCCTCTTACTTTTCTTTGCGAGTTTGGTCTGTTCTTTCTTGGTGTTGCCATCTACATGCGCACTACTACAGCGATAGACAATATTGGACGTTGGGGATTACTTACGCTACTGGGATCACTCGGAGCAATCTATCTTGCGAGCGTATTTGGTCCGCCCCCTCCCAATGCTCAGTCCATTGCCATTGCGGGCAATGCAACGTGGTTGTTTGTGGCATGGGCGTGGTGGACAGACAGGCACAGAGGCGTGCGATAACCTATCGAACGTTTTCCGCCACTGCCGAAAGCAGATCTTCGATAACGGCAAGCTGAACAGCAGATGCTTCCATCACGAGAGTGCGGTACAACGTGTTGCTCATGAGCGATCCATACGCAGATATCGTGTTGGCAGGGGGCGTGTGGAGCGCAGCAATCAACTCTGCTAAGGCGGATGCACCGTTTCGCAGTATTCCCATTGCCACAGCATCGCCTTCATCAGCATAGGTTGCAACGGCTATCCCAAGCTTTGCCGCATTGTCCATGGCGGCGCGACGCAAACCCTGGCGAACACTTTCGTGATTATCGCTGTCTGCACGCACAAAGGCGGCCACCGGACGTATGAGTTTTGTGGGATTGCCCCTTCCATCTAACATCCGTGCAACAGCCCTACAGGCCTGTACACCCAGCCATGCACCACTTCCCGCATCGTCTATCCGCGCTCCCCATCCACCACAGCGGGTAATGGTGCCATCGGCGTTTCGCCTTAGGGCAATCGAGCCGGTGCCGGCAATAAGCACACATCCGGGTTGGGAGCCATGCGCCGCAAACAGCGCTAGCTCTGCGTCGCTCATCACCACAAACTCCGGCACAAGGTGATCTACATACACCTGCCACGACTCGCGAATACGTTCTGCATAGAGGTGACGTTCGGTGCTTGTCCAAATGCCGGCCATGCCAATCATTACCAAGGGCGGCACAACATGTTCGCCGTGTTCGGGAGTAAGGGTGCTGGACGCGATAAAGGCACCCACCATTCTGCAGAGATCGTCGGTGCGCATGTCTCCCGCAATGGGCTTGGCAGACGGGAGTGTTTTCCGCGACACAAGGCGGGCACCTGCCACCAACCCTACATCCGTAGTGGTGCCGCCGCCATCGATAATAAGTGCGCGCATAGCCGCGGCCTATAAGGTTTAGCCGGCCTTAGGGGGCTGCCAGGTTCCGCGTTTCCAAGACTGCAGTTCGATGGTAACAGAACCAACGTACACCTTCATCTTGGCCTTTATGGGAATGCGAGCTTCATCGTCGCTGAACCATCCTTCGAACCTACCGGTAAGACCATACACGCCGGTCCAGTTGGCATCGCCATTAAAATAAATCGTGCGCACCGGATATGAACTTGCATCGATGCTAACAGACTCCTTGGTGCCTTGAAAGTTGATTACGGTGTTTACGGTGTCTTCCATAATCACCGTAGGAATCCTCAAGCTCTTTTTCGAAAGCAGCATTGAACGCGCCGCAAACAAGAGCGAGCTGCCCTCGTTAAAACGCTTTTTGATATCTACCACCTTGGAGCTCGTCTTTTGTTTATCACGATACTTCTCCATCGTGATTCTTTTGTTGATGTAGTCGAAGAGATACTGGTCGAACTCCCACTTGTCGTCCTCAACTTGTGTGTTGGCGGTGAACTTACGAGAGTAGGTTATCGTAGTGTCCATCCATGACTCGTACACGCTGTGAAGCGAAACAAACGGAATGTTCGGATGCGAGTTGATGTATACCTTTACTTTGTAGCTCTTCTGTCCGTCCAATGTTGTTACCGGCTCGGCAACTGTTTTAATGGTGCCAAGGGTGATGTTCATGTACGATACGCGATACGTAAGTTCTTCTCCCGGTTGAAAGAAGCTTGCGTCTTGCGCCCAAGCACAAACGCCGGCAACAATGCCAAGCACAAGGAGATGAACAATACGCATTGTTGTGCGGACCATGGGTGTGCTTTCGAGTGGACTTCGTGGTGTTGGTTATTTCAGCTTTGCAATCTTCTTCGCTTCGGGGAATAGCTCCATGGCCTTCTTCACTTGCTTGTCCATGGTGATCATTACGGAAGTATATCCGTTGTTGTTAAACACTGCCCGTCCGATAAGCGCTTTTACAACGGTGCGAAGGTAATCTTCGTCTACGCGGAACTCGTCGTCCTTCCACTCGATGTCCTTCGCTTTCGCAAAGTTCTTCATGATTTCGATGTCTTGATCTGATACGCGGAACTCGCGGAGGTACTTCTTTACGTCTGCGCCATAGGTGGCACGAATCTCTTTTCCACGCTCCTTCATCACCGCGTCTGATGTTTCCCAGAACACGTTCTTTGCACGAAGTTTTCTTGCAAGGAAGCCAACGGTGTCTTGCTTCACAATGTAGTCCGGTGTAACACCGCCCCCGCCATACACGGTGCGTCCGCCAATTGTCTTGTATTTCGGACGCGTCTTCGTGCTATCGTCTGCATCGTGAGCGATGTTATCCCCTTCGTCTCCTTCTTCGCGGCCTTCGCCTTGGTAGTACTTCGACTTGTCGTTGTACGGACGTTGAATCAAACGTCCACTTGGTGTGTAGTATTTCGAAATGGTTAGACGATACGCCGAGCCATCACCCAACGGGTACTGGCGCTGTACAAGCCCCTTACCAAACGATGTTTCGCCCACAACAAGTCCGCGGTCTAGGTCTTGAACAGCACCCGACACGATTTCGCTGGCCGAAGCGCTGCCGCCGTTGATGAGAACAACCAATGGAATATTCTCCAGAAGTCCACCACTGGTGGACCAGAAATCTTCGTCGAACTCGGCGCGTCTGCCCTTCGTGTATACCAGCTTCTGGCCAGATGGAATAAACTCATCAGCAATACGGAACGCCTGATCGAGATACCCGCCGGGGTTGTATCGCAAGTCGAGAAGCAGCTTCTTCATTCCTTCGGCACGCAACCTTTCTGCGGCAGTCATCAGCTCTTCATACGTTGTAGAGCTAAACCGGTTTGTTGTGATGTATCCGATATCGGTGCCATCAATCATGAACGCTGCATCAACGGAATTAATCGGAATCTTGTCTCGCTTTACATCATACACCAACAGATCCTTTTCGCCGGCTCGCTTAATGTGAAGCTTAACAATGGTGCCCTTTGGTCCGCGAAGTTTCTTCGGCACCATTTCGCGCGTAATCTTTATCGCCGACGTGTCATTGATTCGAACAATCTTATCACCGGCCTGTATACCAAGCGCTTCACTTGGCCCACCAACAATTGGCGAAACAACGGTAATGGTATCATTCACCACATCGAACTCCACACCTATACCATCGAACGAGCCGCGGAAGTCTTCTTCTACCTTCTGCATCTCTTTGGCACTTATGTATACACTGTGTGGGTCTAGCTCGTCTAACATGCCACGAATAGCAGCTTCGGTAAGTTTCTGGGTGTCTACTTCGTCTACGTAGTTCTTTACTGCCATGGACAACACCTCGGAGAATTTCCGAGTTTGATCCATCACAGAGTCTCCGGAGAACGCCGGCTGCACCATTACGCCGATGCAAATTCCGGCGACAATTGCTGCGGTGGCGAGAACGATAATTCTGACAGGTTTCTTGCTCATAAGGGAATGCTGTGGTGTGCGTGGCGGCAAAACTACGAAAGGTGCCGCAGGGCGTAGACGACGGTGCGAACGGTGAAGTGTGTTACCGCACCGTACAGATGGTAAAGTAGACCGCCGTTGGCGTGGTAATTCGACAGGCATATACGCCCGCTTGAAGTCCGGAACAATCTACCGTAACGGCCTTTGTTGGTTGCCCTGCCCATTGCGCCGCGCGTACAGACTCGCCCGACACCGTAAGCATATCAAGGTGCAGCTTGTTGGTTTCTGCCGGCAGTACAAGCGTTACGGTATTCTGCGCCGGCTGCGGGTACACGGATACAGACCCTACACTGGCCAAACTCATAGCGCTTACAGGCACATCACATCTGCTAATGCCCTGATATACAAGGGGTTGGGCAATACCCTCGAGGATAATTTTGCGAGCAAGGCAGCCACGGCGCAGCTCTACGGAATCTCGGGTTGTTACCTCCGGATTAGCGATGAGTGGACTAAAACACACCACCAGCGCAGCCGTTCCGCCCTTGGCTGATACGGAAATGGTGAACTGACTGCGAGGAACAGAGAACACGGTGTTTACATACACATAAACATCCGCAAGAGCGATACCGGCAATTCCCTGGTTCTCAAGCTCCAAGGTGTCGCAATGTATTTCGCCGATATTACAGCTACCAAAGGAGTGGGTAACCGTGGGTGTTAGGTCTCCATCCACCGATAGCATGAACCCTGGAATGGTGTCGATGGACACTGTTACGTTTTGGGCAGAGTCTATGGCCTCGAACCCATAAATGGCATCGAGAAATGGATCGAGCACGGTTACTTCGTACAAACGACTATCAAGCGTACTGTCTGCCAAAACAACAGTACAATTGCGTTGCACAGAGTCTATGATGGCACACGAGGCCAAGCCCAGGTTCGCCCCCTGCTTATCGTCTATAAGTATGCGCACGTTTGTAGAACAGGGATCTGCATCGGCAACAACCTTTGGACCCTCCTCATCAAGGCGCTCTTCAAACATGGCAGCAAGCATGGTTCTGGAACGGCAGGTGTCTGCAATAACAAGAGTGTCTGCAACATCCTGCACCGAGGTTCCTTCTCGGCAGAAACGGACCATTATGCGCTGACCCGGGCTAAGCGTGAATGGTGGAAGGGGGCTCTGAACGGGCGTGCCGCCGGTAAAACGCAATTGTGTTATCTCGCGATCGTAGAGTCCGTAGTTCTCTATTTCTAGAGAGTCGCAGCGAGATCTTCCTACAGGTATTACGTACAATCGCGAGGCAACATTTGTACTGTTTCGTTTGCCCGTTTCGGCAACGGTAAAGCCGGGAATAGCAATGGTTTCTACTCCATTTGTGTTGCCTACTCTATCTACACTGCGGATAGAAGCGCTACCATCGAGGAAGGCATCTACGAGCGCTACTTGGATGGGAACCTCTGCCTGGGGCGGTGTGAAGTTTGCCAGAGTAACACGGGTGTTTATCTCCGAGCCGGGCACAACGGTTATCGAGGCAATGCGCGAGTCGGAAATCAACGTGTCGGTAATGCTGCCCGTGAATACACCGCAGTTCACCGATCCCGATAACTGGGGTGCATACACATCGAGTGATCGGAAGGACATTCCTCCGATGTAACCATACGAGTTTGCCAAACCATAGCCGTACACGTATATCCCAAAGGTTGTATCGCAATTCATCTCGTGCACACCATCGCGCATGCGGATTTGTGCCCACGAAAATTCTGATGATCCAATTGGACGGAAGAGTGCGCTGTTAACTGGTGCTCCGTCTAAGCGAAGTGAGGGTATACCCACCGTTGGAATAACTACATTTAGCCACTGTTCATCGTACACGGAGTCGTCAATAATCGGACGTCCGTTGGGTCCGATTCTGTATTCGAATGCCTGAATGTTTACAAAACGATACGAATCCATGAACTGCTCAGACGGCGGTACAATCATCATAAAGGGGTCGCCAAGGCGTGTAATATCGAACTGTCCGCCCACTCCCGAGCTCTTCTTGTACTGCGCAACAAGTGTGGGCCGGGAAGTTTGAATAACGCTTGCGGTGCTGAGATTTTGCTCATACATCTTACCACGCTGCAGTGTGCTCCTCAGCACACCGTCTACGTATACTTCTGTTGAGTCGAATGCCGCTAACACACGAAAAATGTCCGACCCCGTTGCAAGCTCGTTCGAAGAAGGGGCGAATGGGGTAACGTAGGCACTCTTTCCCCAAGTGCTAACGGGATTAAGTTGCTCTACTAAACAATCTCGCGAGGCAAGTTGGCCGCGGGACGACAAGGGAAGAAGTGCTCTGTTATGTCCGGTAAACACCGCAACCGGCTTGTCTGCCCGAACCACAGAACCGGTTAGGTCGGGCGCAGAACCGGAACGCACGTCTGCCTGCACTAGATACACCTGGCCGGCATTGAGCACTATGCGCCTGTTGATTGCCGTAGGATTACCCGGCGTTGGTACACTGGGTTGAATGTTTACAACCGTATTGTTCTCTGTGGCTACAATGGCAAACTGCGACGGCGTAGACTGGTCGTTCGGAACGCCGTTAACAATCCGAACATCCGATTGATACGAAAGAACAACGTAGTCTTCGGAAATAGCATCCGTCGGTAGCACAAGAAACGCCTCGCTAGTAAGATATGCTTGGTTTAGAGCATACACTGTTACGTCGTTATTGGCAACAACGTGAAAGGCCTTGCTAACGATGTTCTCGTTATCTGTTCCAGAGTACTGAAGTGGTGGACGATTCTGGTTAATCCCGCGCAGCTCCACCCCGCGGTAATACACGCTTGTCTGGAACACCTGCCGAGGATCGGAGATCAGAAAGTTCACTACCTGTGTCTGTCCGCCATCGTCTCTCCACGATATCGTGCCGGATGTTGGCTGGTCGGCACTGATATACACATAGAGCTGATGCTCCATCTGCGATGTGATGTCTGTTTCGATGGACGATTCGTCGTTATGATAGTTTGGCAAGAACGCAAACCAAAAGTCCCGCCCCTTACTATCCGGCACCATCTGTGCCGATGCACCAATTGCTACAGCCACCAACACCACCGTGGAGAGGAGAATGCGCATTACAGTGTTAGCCCTCCCACAGCATCGCCTGCTGCATTATGAAGCTGCACTCGCATGTGTGCTGCATCGGCACGCACGTACGCAAAGCCGCCGGTATCAATCATTGCCACAGTGTGTGCACCACGTTTCGACGCACGCACACCGCCCCCTCCGCCGGAGACCAAACACGCAAACGAGTCGCTCGGATTCTTTATTGCCTGCACGTCGTGATCGTGACCACAGCAATACAGATGCACGCCATACGTGTCGAGAAGTGGTTTTACGTTTTTCACAAGAAAGAGGGAATCTCCGTAATGACCATAACTACGGAGTGGATGATGACCCGCAACAACCTTCCACTTGCTGGTGGTGGCCGCTAGAGTTTGCTCTAACCACTCCAGTTGCTCCCTCCACCCGTCTTCTTTTTGAAGGAGTGGAGTGGTATCAAGAGCTATCACGGAGAGTTTCGTTACAGGGTTAACAGCAAATTCGTTGTGCCACGTTTTTCCGGGCATATTCCAGCGTGGGTTTCGGGATGAATAGCGGATCTGCGCATCGGTGCTTCCACGATGGTCGTGATTACCCAAAATTGCCCACCACGGCAGAGTGATTCCGCTATAGGGTGTTTCGAACTTCGTTTTCCACTGACCGTCGTCTTCGGACGTAACGCCGTTTGGGTAGATGTTATCGCCTGTGCTGAGAATAAACTGCACTGCGCCAGAGCTGCGAATTACCTGTTGCATACCCGCTGCCACGGTTTTCTGCAATTGTCCTCCCGTTCCCCAGTCTCCAACCACAAGAAACTCCAACGCTGTGTTTTCGGCACGCGCAAGGGCTGGTAGGGGGCGCAGCGCAAGCGCTGCCGCAATGGTAGTGATGAAATGTCTACGGTTCATCGTTTACCAAAGTACGATATTCGCACCGTGCAAAAACTCAGTTATGAAGATTTGGTGCAGCGGAGGTTAACGCCGCAGCAGGCGGCCACTAGGTCCCGACATCCCATTGTTGTAATTCTCCACGATGTACGAAGCTTGTACAATGTGGGCAGCATCTTTCGGTCGGCAGATGCTTTTCATGTTTCGGAGCTTCTTTGCACGGGGTTTACGCCCGCTCCTCCCCGACCGGAAATCTCGAAGACAGCTCTCGGAGCAGACGAGGTGGTACCTTTTCGGCATGAACCCAACATTACCGAAGCCATCCAGGGTTTGCGTAGCCGGGGCTACCACGTAATGGCAGTAGAGCTAGCTCACAATTCAACAAATCCCGCCCATCTATCCCTATCGAACTTTCCGATAGCTGTTGTATTTGGAAACGAACTTGCCGGTTTGCCTCAACACGTATTGGATTTGTGTGATGGCGCGCTGGAGATTCCCATGTACGGCACCAAACACTCCCTTAATGTGGCTGTGGCCGCCGGAATAGTTCTCTACTCGCTCACCGAGCGCTTCTTGGAGTCACCATGATTACTGTTGCCCTCCCTTCCGAGGAAATTGCACAACCGTTGTGCGAAAACGCTCGTGCGGTTGCCGCCGAACGTGGCTGGAAAATTCGCGAGACCACGCTAGACCAGGCCGGAGAGCTTCTTCTGCTGAACTCCGTAGACCTAGCCCTAACAACACCGCTGGGTTACGGCAAAGGTGTAGCACGCGTAGACTACCGCGTTATTGAGGGACCGTGTGTTGCCCTCGAAGATTTCACAAACGCCTACGGCATAACATTTTCCGAGGGTGGAAGGTCTCTCGACACCTATGCCTCTGATTCTCCAGAGTCCTTCACAACAACCATAGCGCGACTGATAATGGCGGAGAAGTTCGACGTACTCCTGCGCCACAGCGAGCCCCCTGCCGACTGCATAATTGGTCCAGCCGGAACGCATGCGCAGCAGCTCGATCTTGGTGAGGAGTGGTTCGATCTGATAGAGGCACCGCTCCCATTGGGGATTTGGGTGGCCAGGGCCGACGCCGAGGAGGTTGGCTTAGACGTAGTTGTGGAACTCTTTGCGAACAAGGACTTGTTGTCGAAGCCGGTATCGGAGCTTGCGCCACTTACGTCAGACTCTATGCCCCGCGAAGGCAAAATCCTCTACCGATGGTCCAACGAGGTCCGCGAAGGTCTCGATGCAGCCCTACACTCCCTGTTTTACCACCAGGTGTTCACGGAGCTCCCTGCTGTAAAGATCTACGGTCAGGACTGACCAAACCGAAAACGGTATCTTTGCCGAGATACACCAACACAAAGGAGCACACCATGCAGATTTATGTAGACAGCGCAAACATCATGGAAATTCGCCAAGCTGCCGCCATGGGCTGCATTAGCGGGGTAACAACAAACCCTTCCCTGTTGGCGAAAGAAGACCCCTCGACGAACATTCGCGAGCTCATCCTCGACATTCATAAAAGTGTTGGCGGACATACTAGTGTAGAGGTGATTAGCACAGACACAGACGGCATGCTTCGCGAGGCAGACGAAATTTTGTCGTGGTTCCCCGAAGCCACCATCAAGGTTCCCTTTATACCCGCTGGTCTTGCTGCGGTGCGCAAGCTTGCCGATCAGCAAATTCCCACAAACGTTACCCTTCTTTTCACAGCCAACCAGGCTCTTATTGCCGCCAACGCCGGTGCAACGTATGTAAGCCTGTTCTTGGGTCGGCTCGATGATGTAGGAACCGATTCGCTAGTAGCACTGCGCGATACCTGCGAGATTTGGGACGTACAGGGACTAGAGTCGATGATTATTGCAGCAAGTATCCGCACACCCATTCACTTGCTGGAATGTGCAAAGGCCGGAGCGCACATCGCTACTGTTCCTTACAAGGTGCTTATGCAGTCTGTCAAACACCCACTAACCGATGCTGGCCTTGCTGCGTTTCTGAAAGATGCAGACAAGTTCTCCATGAAATAAGCTGTGTTGATGTGATGAAATTCGCACTCGTTGTAGTATCTCTGGTAACCTTTGCCCTTATTGCCTATGGCGCAACCGACAAGTCTGTTGGCAAACGTGCCACAGAGTTTGTGCTATCCGATCAGTTCGAACAACGGTGGTCTTGGAACAAACATTGGAAGGGCAAACCAACCGTTCTCGTACTTAGCGACTGGAAGGGTAGCGACTATACCGAGAGTTGGACAAAACCCCTGGCAGCTCGTTTTCAGGATCGTGTTCGATTTGTTGCGCTCGCAGACGTTTCTCTGGCGCCATCGTTTCTGCGAAGCTTCCTGCGAGACAAGTTTAAGGAGGCCTACTCGAACAGTATACTTCTCGATTGGGATGGCGATGTTTTTCGTTACTACAATGTACAGCCAGGGCTGCCAAACGTTGTGTTTGTTGCTTCCGATGGTGTTGTGCAACTGCACACATGGGGCAAAGGAAGTGCAGACCACGTTACGGCGTTTGCCAGCGAACTTGATAAACTCCTTGTCCAATAGAGAGTTGCACCGATGCCTGCAATTGTAGACAAGAACAGGAAGCGTGGAGACATTGTTCGTGGTGCCGCAGACGTGTTTGCGCGCACTGGCTATCACGAGTCGAAGATGCAAGACATAGCCGATGCGGCTGATGTAGGCAAAGGCACACTCTACGAGTATTTCCGCACAAAGGAAGAACTGTTTCTTGCAGTGTACGACGAGTGGATGACGGAGTACGAAAACCTCATTAAGAGCAGAGTAAACGCTGCGGCGGACCCACTGTCAAAGGTAGATGCCATTCGCGATAGCGCTGTTGAGTTCTACGAGTCGCGCGCACAACAAGCCCCCTTACTATTAGAGTTTTGGGCTCATGCCCTGCGCACAGATAATCCAATGTTCCTCGAGCGCATTACCTCTACACGTCGGTTTCTTCGGGAGTTGGGCGAATCGCTCACACAACAACTTGTGAACGCCGGTTGGTTTACCGAAGTTGATGCGCGGGCGTTTGCAATACTGGAGACCGGCATTAGCGATGGCGTGTTTCTATCGTGGGTGCTTGCCGGGCAGGCTTTCCCGCTGGACAAGGCCTTTACATTTCGTCAGTCGGTTATCGGACTGGGATTATTGGCGCCCGATGCACGTTCACTGCTTACAGACAAGCTTACCGCCAAACTTCGGCGAGGCATGGAAAACGGCTAACCCGCTAAAAGAACAGCAGCCAAACACCCAGGGCATAGGCGCCCACTCGCAGAGACATCTTTATACTCGGACGGATCTCGGACCGTTCATAGCGGTCGATGGCCCAAGCAATAAACAACGTGCTCACCATAATAGACATCATAACGACGATTCCGCCCGGTAACCCCAACGAACGGAACTGCGTGCGTCCAACACTATCGAACCACGGCGTTCCATACAGCAGCACCAAATGGATAACGTAGATGTACAAGGACCGCGTGCCGAACAACACATACCAGTTGCGATAACGATACGTTTTTCTCAGCAGTACCACCGCTGCACTGAATATCATCAGCACAATACCTAAGCGGCGGATGGCCAGTAGTGGGCTAACCGGCGACTCTAAAAGACTCGCTTCAACACCGTTGGCAATGAGAACATGATGGAGCAAGAAGGCCAGCATAGCTACTACAGCGCCCACGGTTATGCCTAATCTGTACAACTGATCATCGCGAAACTCTGCCGGAACCGCGCGGAGATATGCGCCCAGAGCAACACCAAAGAACAGAAATGAAGCAAATGGAAAAACCGGAAACAGAGAGCCCGCAGAAGTGGTAAAGTAGGCAGCCAGCCAGCCAGGCAGAGACTGTATAAACCACTGCGACGATGTTACGGGAGATAACGCAAGAATAGCCACGCCGGTAACCAAGGCGCGCCTGCCCATGCTGTTTACAGACTTCGTAGAAGCCATGATAAGAATGAACGCAAGCAGTGCCACCCCGGTTAACTGCAGGATGTTTACTGCATAAAACTGCTGCCACCCATTCTGAGGCACAAACGGCAAATCCCAAACTCGATTTGCTGGCATGTACAAGAGGTAACCAAGTCCGATAATGGTGATTGCCCACCGTACTCGTTTTGCCAACACATCAGGCAGAATTGCTCCGTTGGCACCACGCTTCGATGCAAACACATGAACGGCCCCCGATACCATGAGGAATACGGGTGCTGTAAGCCCCCTAACCCAGTGCCACAAATTCCATGGCGCCTGGGATACATCAATAACACTCGACGACACAAGAGCGTCCAACACGTGACCCTGCATCATGAATACCATGGCCATAAAACGGGCAAGGTCTAACGCATACAGTCTACCGTCTGGCACCTGTGAGAAGGCACGCGCAGGCCGCACTCCCCGGCCAACCGCACGTTCGCGCTCGAGTGGCTGGGTAAGAATTCCCCTATGGACTATGTATGCTTGGCTCATGCGAAGCAAAAATCCATTGCACACACATTCTCACCGAATGAATCGTTTTTCACGTTTCGTTCACCCATCGAGGAACAACAACGGGGTGATGTATGTTTGCCACCGCACTACACAGACTAAAGGTTCCCCGTGAAAGTTGTTGTTATCGGCAGTGGATTTGGTGGGCTAACGGCCGCTATACGCTTACGCGCCAAGGGCTTCGACGTAGAAATTGTTGAGAAGCGCGATAAACCGGGCGGCAGGGCCTATGTGTACGAACAGGATGGATTTGTTTTCGATGGTGGTCCAACCATCATCACAGCGCCGTGGCTTATCCACGACCTGTTTTCCCTGGTTGGCAAACGCACGGAAGACTATGTGAAACTTGTGCCAATAGACCCATTCTACAACGTGCGATTCCAAGACGGATCCGTGTTCCGCTACAATGGAGACAAGGCATCAGTTCTCGACCAAATACGATCCTTCGAACCTCGCGACGTAATCGGATACGAGAAGTTCTTTGGCGAAACGGCAGACATTTTTCGTGCGGGCTTTAATCTGATAGATCAGCCGTTCTCGCGTGTAACAGACATGCTGAAGGTGCTCCCAGAGCTTATTCGCTTACGGTCGGACCGCAGCGTAGCCACCTTTGTTAATCGCCATATCAAGGATCCACGTCTACAGCAAGTGTTCTCTTTTCACCCCCTGCTTGTTGGCGGCAACCCATTCCAAACAACAAGCATCTACGCTCTTATTCACAAGCTAGAGCAGGAATGGGGCGTGTGGTTCGCCATGGGTGGAACAGGTGCATTAGTGCGTGCCCTGGTGAAGCTTTATACAGACATCGGTGGTACCATTCGACTCAATAGCGAGGTACAAGAGATTCTTGTTCGCAATAACAACGGCACACCGCAGGCCTATGGCATTCGGCTGACCGGGGGCGAGGAAGTAGCGGCAGACGTTGTTGTATGTAATGGCGATGTGGCACAGAGCTATATGAGTTTGGTTCCGGCACGATATCGAAAGAAAAACACCGACAAACACATCACCGGAATGCGGTACTCCATGTCTCTATTCGTGATGTACTTTGGAACTAATCGTACATACGAGAACATGACTCATCACGAAATCCTGATGGGTCCGCGCTACAAACATCTTGTAGAAGACATTTTCACGAAGAAACATCTTGCCGACGATTTTTCACTCTATCTACACAGACCAACGGCTACAGACCCTTCGTTGGCGCCGGCAGGGTGCGACTCTTGGTACGTGCTTTCTCCTGTTCCGCATCTTGCTTCGGGAACAGACTGGAACGTGATGCGGCAAGAGTATCGAAACAAGATTGTTGCCGAACTCGAAAACAGGTACATGCCGGAGTTGTCTCGGCACATCGTAACAGAACACATCATCGACCCGCTACACTTCCGCGACACTCTTAACTCGCATCTCGGTAGTGCCTTCTCTGTAGAACCCATCTTAACACAGAGTGCATGGTGGCGACCCCACAACCGCAGCGAAGATGTTGCCGGGCTCTACTTTGTAGGTGCCGGTACACATCCTGGAGCAGGGCTGCCCGGCGTAATGAGTTCCGGAACAATTGCCTCGCGACTCATTGCGCAAGACGTGGTTACTCGGTACGTACATCACGGGTAACCCACTCGTCTGCCGGTGCGTTGGAGCCACGCAGCGGAATCATGGTGCCGCGAATAGCTGCCCCCTGCCGGCGAAGCGTTAGGAAGTGAAAGGGGCGAATAGTGCCGCCGTTATAGAGATCGGGCTCTGCGCGCGGGTCTGTGTGTTCGCGCAATAGTTGTCGAGGTCCACCACCGCCACCTGATACAACGAAAGTAATGTTGTTCACCAGGAAACGTTCGTAGGCATGACAGTGCCCACTTAGCCAAAGACGGGCTTTGCGGGAGCGCTCGGCAACCGGAACAAAATATCGCAGCAGAATTTTCTCCGGTGGCACCGTGCGCGAATTGGTATGGGGCGGATGATGTCCGCATACCACAATACATCGCACAGAGTCGGCACCGTCGTACCGCCGAACCATGGTCTTAAACCAACGAAGTTGATACACAGCCGAGTCTGCATCGTATTCGTCGAAATTCGTATCGAGCATGATGTAAGCAACAGAGTCTATCACCACGGTATAGTAGCGATGGTTCATGCCGGGGAATCGCGCACGAACATGTTCACGCATCCGTGAGTTGTTGCCAAAGTATTCGTGATTGCCCAACATAGGAAACACTGGTATCGATGCTTTTCGGACGGGCTCCATTATCCTGTCGAAAAATGCCCAGTCGTCGTTGTCATCACCACGAAACACTTGGTCTCCAAGCACAACTAAGGCCTGCGGCTGTGTGCGCGCAAGTTGTTGCACAAGATCGCCATGTATGGTGTTTCGTTCGCGCCACACCTCCATAGTGCCGGTGCGTTGTTGATCACCCAACACTGCTACAACTGGAGACGGCGTGTTGGGAGGTGCTGCGCGATACTGTTCGGTGGGTGCAATGGCACTGTGGCACCCTGCCACTACCACCAGCACAACAACTGCGCTTCGTAGGGCCGACCATACCGGAAATGTTGCGCCCATGGAGGTTGCTAATTGCACCACACAGACTCAAAAACCAGCCAAGACAACACAATAACAATTCCGGAATGACTTAGCATTAGCAGCCAATCGGGCGTGATCTCCGCCATGGCTATACCTGCAAGAGACGATATCATTGCACCAACACCGGGCATGATTACGGGTAGTAGTACGGGGAAGGACAACACCGGCAGCAACACGTTCCGTGCGCCGGCCTTTGCTACGATTGCCGATGTGATGGTTACCACTGAGGCTAAACCAATACTCCCCACAACAGTGGTTGTGAGAAACGCCACCGGATTCTCTACAACAACCCTCTGCATAAACAGCAGGAACAACGCAGAAACGAGCAGGTTCGAAACAACCGCAAACACAACGTTACCGGCGAGTTTCCCCCAATACACAGCTCCGGGATGCGCAGTCATTCGTAAATACAGCGAGGTACCTCGCTCTTCTTCGCTTACAAAGCCCCTTGCCAGTCCGGTAATAGCCGTAAAAAACATTACCACCCACATAACGGCTGCAACGATCGGACGTGGCATCTCTTCGTCTGCAGAGGCAAACGCGATAAGCGATACTGCTGTTACAACAAAAAGTGCCGTTGCTGTTATCCCAAATCGTGTGCGCAATTCACTGCGCATGTCCTTGGCCATAACGGCCACCCACGTGGTGCGTAGTGTTACCACCTCACCCGAGCACCAACGTTAATACCAAGCCGTTGCGTGGTCCACGGACCATCTCCAACAAGGTTGCCAAACCACGCTGTGTACATGGTTTCTACAAACACAGATGTGCGAAACGTTACCGGATACGAGAACCCTAATCCGCCATAGTAGCCGAAGGAGGTGCTATTTAAGCTTGTAAGTGTTGTTTGATCTACGGGCTGGGTAGTTCCGCCACCAGGATACACTGCCGAGGCCGGACTCATGATAACTCGTTGCACATCTACGTTGGAGCCAATCATCATGCTTAGCTGCAGTCCGGTGGTTAGATAGAAGTACCGATGAGGGAACCACTCGATGCCTGCCCCAAGATGGATAAGGGGCGAGGTAATGGTAAACATGGTTCCTTCTTGGTACGGCACGTATGCTCCGGAGAGTGTGTCGTACCTAGAGCCAAACGTAGAGTCTGGCGCAGTGAACGAACCACCTACTGTGGTAAAACCAAGCCGTCCGGCTACAACAAGATCTTGAGTAAGCCTACGTGCGAGAAGTACTCCACCACCCCAATACGTGCCCTGATATTGCGCCGTAAAGAGTCCACGCGCCGAAGGCATATCAGGAAGAGCCATGTTTACATCATGGAACATGGAGCCAATTCCCCAGAATGCACCTGCCATCCATGCACCCTCTGCTTCGCACATCACGTCTGTGCCTTCGGAGAGTAGGTACATATATCGTTCGCTGCGGCTATCGAACACATGGCATACGGTAAACGTGCTTACGTTTCCGGCGGCGTCTTCGGCACGAAGCATGATACGTCCGGCCGATCCGGCAGATGTTTGACGTATGCGTACGGAGGCCTGTGGAGCCCCCTCTTCAATCTTGGGTATCTGTGCCTCGAGTCCGGCAGAGGTAAGCACTTTAATACTCCGCAGACCTTTGTCCATTGGACGATCGTCTCGGAACGTCACCACAAAATCGTCGCGCACCGCCTTGCCGTCTGCCTGTGGAGGCAAGGAGTCTACAAGTTTGTTGAGTTCGAGAAAGGATTGCCCCGCCATGTTGCCGTATGCGTCGTAGGCATCGGCCCTATACCCAAAGCCATAGGAGTATAGCCCAAACGGTGTTTCGGATTTGATGGAGTGCGAACCAAATGGTATGGGCACCTGCGCTATAGAATACCGGCTTTCGCCCAGCACAACAAAGAGCGAAGAGTCCACGCGCTTTCCGTTAAGGCGTATCTGACCAATTGCGTTCGTTGGCGAAACCAGATTGATGTAGTGATGCCAATCTCCGCTAATCGGCGTGGCAATGCGGTAGTCCTTGAGAAACTGCTGCGTAGGGCTAACAAGGATCATCATCGGATCGCCTACGCTGTCTCCGTTTTTAAAACCTTGGGCAAACTGAGCAACAAGTACAGGTTTATCTGCGGTTACCTGCACATGCCGGCTTACGTTGAGGTTCTCGTAAAACTCTCCGGCCTTCATCACGGCAACAAGCCTTGAATCTTCAAAAACCTTGGTATCGTTTTCGGCTGCTATAACCCGGAAGGTATAACGCGACCGTTCTTTGAGCATACCAAGGTAGTAGTGTTTTCCCCATGCAGACATTGGAGGAATCTGCTCGATAAGGTGATTACATGCTTCAACCTTTGGTGGAACGTAGGTGCAGTTATGTCCACTAAACACCGACACTTTTTTATTCGCCGTTACGAGTGATCCCGTAAGGTCGCACGTGCCAATACTCTCGTACTTGGCAGATACGGTGTAAACGTCGCCTTTGCGAAGCCGTACCGTAAACGGCGTACGTGCCGGGCGTCCGGTAGAGGTAACCACACTTGGAGTTATCGTTACCTCGGTGTTGTCTTCTGTGGCAACAACAGACAGGGCAGAAACAAGATCGGCAGAGAGTTTTGTGTAACCAATCACTCTGTACTCTGTTCCGAGCACACTTATTGGAAGACCGAGGAATGTATCGGTGGTTTGAAAACGACTATTGAGTCCGTACACAGAAATGGCAGTATCTGCGGTTACGTGGATTGCCAAACGTTCGGGCGACTCATTCAAGCGCAACTGAGCGCGCGCCGGCAGTTGCACGGGCACTACAGAGTTGGCCTTGATGGTGATTGTGTTGTCGTATTGCAACTCTTCAATAGTAATGCGCACCGTTGCATCGTAACTGCTGGTGATGAATAGCTGCAGCCGGAGTTGATCCTGACGACTGTTACCTTCCTTCTGACCCGCCTCACGAAAGTTCTTCATGAAACATAGCCAGAACTCTCGTCCTTCGGAGTTCTTTGTTACGAACTCGGGATCTCTCGAATACACATTCGATGCAGCTACCAGCACCATCATGGCCGCCAAAAGTGCTCTCACTTCATCACCGTAACAGGATGGTAGTACGTTCCACTATCGGTAACAAGACGCAAGATGTAGGCGCCACCGCTAACGTTCCACGCTATAATTTCAACGTCGAAGCTGTTCTCTCCGGCCACGGCCACGAAGGGCGGATACTCTTCAACCAAACGCCCCTGCGTGGTTAGCATACTTACCCGCACCGTACCAGCGCTAACAACGGAAAAACGGAGTTTTGTTGTAGATCGAAACGGATTGGGGTAATTGCCCGAAATACCCTGCCACGGCTGCGCGGCACCAAGGTTGCCCCCAGTTCGAAACACAAACCCCGGTTCAGAAACTAACCCTTGCTGTGGCACACCGTTGATGGATAACGACGTTACAGAAATTTGTCCCACTGTGTCTGCACCTGCCGCGCCCTCGATAAGCAGCTCCGCCAGGGTGTCGGTGGTTACGCTCACGCCAAAGGCACACCGAATTGTAATCTGGCGTTCGTTGTATGCTACAGAAACGTCGGAGAGTACCTCAGGCACATCACACAACAGGGCGTACGAACTTTTTCCGCGTACCGAGAGCAATCGCATTACAAGGGGGTTGTAGGATATCACCATGGTGATGTCGCCACCGGTACTCACGGTTCCTGTTACATACACGGTAGAGCGTTCTCCCAAAACCACATTCGTTGCGGGAGTTACCGCTACGGCGTCTGCGCACAACGCCCGTATCCCACCCAAGAAGAGTGTGATCAGCGCAACTATTACGGGGCGATTGAGGAACATGAACGGCAAATATACCACCGTGTGGCTGCTAGTATTCTTGCGAAACAATCACCTCGTAGCCGGTTTCGGCTCTACCAACTACAACAAACGAGTAGTTATTGCCCATGGGTGCTATCTGCATTGGTAGCGTATAGAGTTTTTCAAGAGTAGCCGCGTTGTAGAAGTAGTACGTTCCTCTGCGATTTAAATCGCTCACAGAAACAGGAGAAACGCCACCATAGGCAACACCAACTGCCAAGTGATCGCCTTCGCCGCTTACTGTGGGAATAGAGTCTACGCTCGCCGAAACCACGGCCACATCCTCCGTGGCATTAATCACTCTTCGTTTTGTTAGGCCCATCTGTGGGATAAGGGGCGGTGTGGTTATCTGCAGCAATTGTGGCTGCGAATTACCTTCGGCGTACACAGCCAATGTGCGTTCACCAGACCGAGTGGTAAGGAATCCGGAGGCATTTCCAACAACATACGGAATGGATCCAACGGGAAGAGTAGTGGCAATACTGTTGCCATAGAATAGTGTTCCAGACGGCAGAACAGCACCAACTTGCAACGGCACGGAGGGTTGCCTGCTAGAGCCGTTCATAACCTTCACAAAAACGCCTTCGTCGAGAGGTGTTAGTGATGTTGAAGAGGTTTCCTGCTCCAAAAGAGCGGCATTAACCTTTCCGTCCTTCGTATACACCACAAGGTCGTACGTTTTATCGGCTTCTACCACTGCCCGCGCTACGTCTATGATGGTTGTGGGGGTGGTGGATGTGGTAACAGAGAGTGGTAACAAGCCAGGTGCAACGGCGGTAGGCTCGGATGTGCTGCCAAATGCTATGTTTCTAGCAATGGAGTAGCCGGCCGCGATTCCATTCTGAGCGGTTGCGTCTGACCTGGCACCGAGAGACACAACTACCGGACCCGCCGTAGAGGAAACATTCACAACGCGCACAACGGCCTTGCCCACAGATCCAAACGGACGTTGAATTGTTGGGGTAATAATCATGCGGGCACTACCTGCGGAATCGGCGGTATACACAGTAAATTTTCCGCGTACAGCCAACGACGTAGAGTCTTCCGCATTACGTCCGTCTGCATACAACGCTCGGAACACATCTGCCCGGTCCGACTCGCATGTTACCGCCGTAGATGCAGCACTCACCGTCATCGTGCCAAGCCCCTTAGCCAATACCTTTCCGGAACTTGCCAGAACAACATCAACAGAAGTATTGGCAATGTTCACTACTCGAAGGTCGGCTGTTCGCTCTACAACGGGTACAAATGCGCGTTCTGCGTTGCTTGTTAGGTCGGACTCTTGAATGAAGAGCAGTTGAGCTTTGTCGGAAGCGGCATCGCGGTACACAATAACGCTGTAGGGTACTCGCTCGGACAAAACTGCTTGATAAGTTCCAAGCACGGTTTGCACACCGGATCGGTTTTCGAGAATGGAGAATACCTGAAGTCCGGGAAACACCTCGCTATACAGCGAGGCCACACCGAACGGAACCACGCCCCGTGTGAGAACCCCACCATTTGGACATCCCAGCCGAATCTCGAAGGTGCGTGATGTATCGGGTATAAGATTCACGAGGCGAACCTGGGCAACCGGCAGAGTGGTTAATGCCGCATTTGCATTGGTAATAAGTACACTATCCAGCACCGTTGGCTCTCCCAACTTGGACAGTGTAAACACATCGTACACAGCGTTGGGGGCAAATCGCACCCGCTGCTCGCTGCGGAATTCTGTTACACCGCCACGCACTACTTCCACAAAACTGGAGTCGCCGGGAGACCGCACAGAGTCCGAAAACGTCAACGAAGGAACATCCTTGCTTTGATATCCATAATCTAAGAGCATCCGCCGAGACTGCCCATCGGGTACCATATTAAACAACCTCACCGCTATTGGTCTACTGCCGAGCGGTGGGTTAACAATGGACGGATCTTCGCTGGCACAACCAGCAAAAAGAACCGAAAAGAGCAGAACAATCTGGTAAAAGCGCATAAGCAAGAGAGATACGAACGGCAAGTTGCGATATTTTTGTTCGTGGAAGAACGCCTCAATGCCCTGCTCGACCGTTTTGCAGAAGTAGAACAGTCCTTAAACGACCCCGCCGTGGTTGGCGATCCTCATAAGCTCCGGAACGCCTCACGGGAGTATAAAAGCTTGGAGTCTGTAGTAGCGGCGGCCCGCTCCTACCTAGATGTGGTGCACCAGATTGCCCAGAACGAAGCGCTCATAGCAGACGGGAGCACCGATGCAGACCTGCGGGATATGGCCTATGAGGATATTGCCGAGCTTCAGCAACGGAGAGAGCAAATACAGTTGGAACTGGAAGTTTTGCTTGTTCCAAAGGACCCTGCCGACCTAAAAAACTGCATCATGGAGTTGCGCGCAGGCACCGGCGGAGACGAGGCCGCAATTTTTGTGGGCGACCTATTCCGTATGTACCAACGCTATTGCGAGCGGCGCGGCTGGTCCGTAGACGTGATGGACACAACAGAAAGCGAGCGAGGGGGCTTCAAAGAAATCATCTTCGACGTAATTGGAGACGAGGCCTACGGCACCCTGAAGTACGAAAGTGGTGTGCACCGCGTGCAACGCGTTCCCGAAACCGAAGCCCAGGGCAGAATTCACACCTCTGCTGCCACCGTGGCCGTAATGCCCGAGGCAGAAGAAGTAGACGTGCAGATCAACGAGTCGGACCTTCGTATCGACATCTTCCGTTCCGGTGGTAAGGGGGGGCAGAACGTTAACAAAGTAGAAACCGCCGTTCGCATTGTGCACAACCCCACAGGTATCGTTGTTCAGTGCCAGGACGAACGTTCGCAGCTAAAGAACAAGGACAAAGCAATGAAGGTGCTCCGCTCCCGCCTGTACGATTTAGAGCTGGAGCGCCAACGATCTGCACTTGCTGCCGAACGCAAAAGCAAGGTTGGCAGTGGAGATCGATCAGAAAAAATCCGCACCTATAACTGGCCACAAAACCGTGTAACAGATCACAGGTTAGAGGGAGAAAACAAGAACCACCCCCTTCAATCCGTGGTAGATGGAGACCTCGACCCAATAATCCGCGCCCTCCGTGTAGTGGGCTCCGAGCTGTAGCGCTCTTACCAACTTCAAATCGTTTGCATCATGGGTAAACTTCTCGCCGATCGCATCAAACAAGAAAGCTTTTCCTCGCCCTTCCAGGAGGCAATGCTATCGCTCATCGTGGCTTCCGACAGACTTCTGCGCACCATGGAGGATACATGCAGTGCTTACGGCATTACCGCCGCTCAATACAACGTATTGCGAATACTCCGTGGTGTGTATCCGGGTGGGCATCCCCGATGCGACATTATCGATCGCATGTTAACCGTTGCCCCTGATGTAACGCGTCTTATAGATCGGCTAGAAAAGCTTGAACTTGCAGAGCGCACGAAGAGTGAAGAAGATCGGCGGTTATCACTCACAAAAATCACCCAAAAAGGACTCGACCTGCTAGACCGCATGCAAAAGGACATGGACGACTTCGACAACAAACTCAAAGAATACATGTCTCTAGAAGACGCGCGCAAGCTCACCGAACTTGCCGAACAGGTGTCGCTCAGCATGCAATAAGCCCCCTATCACAAGAGAATACACACCATGCCTTCAATTCGATTTCGACTTCTCGCTGTTGTAACACTTGTTGTGCCCATTATGGTGGTGGCAACCACTGCAACCTCTGATGAAGACAAGGTTGCCTCGGAGGTACTGCTGGTGCTAAACACCATGCGCACCAACCCATCGAGTTTTATTCCGGCAATCGACCGCTACGTAACCCACGTGCGCAGCTTTACGAAGGACCCCAAGGCGCTAACGGCGGCAGCCAAGGAGATTAAGGCCATACTTAAAACGCAGAAAGCCCTCGAACCATTCAACATCCTGGGGATGTTACAACTTGCAGCGCAAGATCAAGCGGCAGACATTGCAAAAACTGGTGTGATGGGTCACATCGGGTCGGACGGTTCAAACCCAATGACGCGTGTGCAGAAGTACGGCAAAACAAACACGCTTGCAGAGTGCATTACATATGGGCACATGACTGCGGAACTTATCGTTGCCTCATTCCTTGTAGATGAAGGCACTCCAGATAGAGGTCATCGCAAAAACCTCCTGAATTCCGAGTATACCAAGGTAGGCATTGCAGTTGGCTCTCATCCCACCTATGCCAGGGCATGTGTTATTGTACTTAGCTCTACGCAGCCCAGCAAATGATATCAGCATGCATCACAGCGGGATGTTTCCGTGTTTCTTCCACGGCACATCCTGCACCTTGGTGCGTAGCTCTCGCAACGCGCGGATGATGTTGCTTCGAGTGTCTTGTGGTTCTATCACATCATCGATGTAGCCACGCTCGGCGGCCTCGTAGGGATTAGCAAACTCGTGGTTGTACCTATCCTGCAAATCTTGCATGTGCTGCTGCTTGTCTGCGGCCTTTTCGATCTCTTTTCGATAGAGAATTTCTACCGCACCTTTTGCACCCATCACGGCAATTTCTGCCGACGGCCATGCTACGTTGTAGTCTCCGCGGATGTGTTTGGAGTTCATCACATCATATGCACCGCCGTATGCCTTGCGGGTAATCACGGTTATCTTGGGCACGGTGGCTTCGCAGAACGCGTACAGCAGCTTGGCACCATGGCGGATAATACCACGCCACTCCTGATCGGTACCGGGAAGAAATCCGGGCACATCTTCGAACACAACCAACGGTATACCAAAGGCATCGCAGAAGCGCACAAAACGTGCCCCCTTAATGCTACTGTTTATGTCTAACACACCGGCAAGAGATGCGGGTTGGTTGGCAACAATGCCAACACTCATTCCATCGAGTGTGGCAAACCCAACAAGGAGATTCGTGGCATACTCGGCATGAACTTCAAAAAAGTCGCCTTCGTCTACAACATCGCGCACAACTTCGCGCATGTCGTATGGCTGGTTGGGGTTTGCCGGAATAATTCTTCGCAGTTTTTCGCAGGTGCGTTGTGGCGAGTCATTCGTTGGCCGAGTAGGGGGCTTTTCGCGGTTGCTCAGGGGCACAAAGGACATAAGCTTACGCACTGCAAGCAGCGTTTCTACTTCGTTGTCGAACGCAAAGTGTGCTACGCCACTGCGCGATGCATGCGTGTCTGCGCCGCCAAGTTCCTCGAAGGACACATCTTCATGCGTAACGGTTTTTACAACTTCAGGTCCGGTTACAAACATGTAACTGGTTCCCTTGGTCATAAACACAAAGTCTGTTAACGCCGGAGAATACACGGCACCACCGGCGCATGGACCAAGGATTACACTTATCTGCGGGATTACTCCGCTAGCCATCGTATTGCGAAGGAAGATGTCTGCGTAGCCACCAAGTGCCACCACGCCCTCTTGAATGCGCGCCCCGCCGGAATCGTTGAGACCAATCACCGGAACACCAATCTTCATGGCATGATCCATAAGCTTGCAGATCTTTTCTGCATGCACCTCTCCAAGCGAGCCACCAAAGGTGGTAAAGTCCTGAGAGAACACACACACCGTTCTGCCGTGAATCTCGCCAACACCGGTAACAACTCCATCGCCAAGTGGACGTTGCGCTTCTAATCCAAACTTTGTTGAGCGATGCCGCGCCAACATGTCCATCTCGCGGAACGAGTTTTCGTCTATCAGCACCGATAGTCGCTCTCGGGCCGTTAGCTTCCCTTTTGCGTGTTGCGCGTCTATCCGCGCCTTACCACCACCGAGGAGCGCCTCCTCCTTGAGTTTTCGTAGCTGCTGAATCTTTTCGTCCACAACATCTCCTGGATATGCGGCACGAAAATAGGCAGTAAATTGGCGGTCTATGACACATCGCCTTATTCTCATGCTCTCCGGTTTGCTAATGATGTTTGCCATCTTCGGCATGATTATGTGGATTGGAGCAACGGTTGGCGAAAACGAGAGTGCTGCCACCGGCAACATGATTCTTACGCTTATCATGACGGTGTTTACGCTAACGGCTCTGCAGGCCGGACTCTCTATGCGAAAGAAGGCCAATGCACGTATCGAAACGTCGATAGAAGCACAATTTGCCACCCGGGGTTTTGTAGAGGCGGCAACACTCGCTGCCGAAATCGGCATCTCCATGGATGATGCCCGCGATGTGCTTGATAAGCGGGCCGCTCGCCGTTTATGGAAACGCACCGAGCTGGAGCAATACAACGCACGCTACTTCCCCACGGCATGATTAACGGCAAGTCTGTTGCCGTTGTTATCCCGGCGCTCAACGAGGAGTTATCTATTGGTCAGGTGCTAGAACGTTTGCCAACGTGTTTCGACGTGGTGGTTGTGGCCGACAATGGCTCTGAAGATTCCACGGCGCACATTGCCGCGATGAAGGGGGCCGTTGTTGTGCACGAAGCCCGTCGTGGTTACGGTGCGGCGTGTCTATGCGCCCTGCGGTATCTCCGTAGCAATCCGCCGGATGTTGTCTTGTTTTGTGATGCAGATGGCGCAGACCATCCAGAAGACGCACTTCGTGTGGCAGAGGTTGTTGCCACTACGAACGCTCTGCTCTGCATTGGCTCTCGCACACAAGGTGTGCGAGAGCGTGGTGCACTTACACCACAACAAGTGTTTGGAAATTGGCTGGCAACCATGCTGATACGGTTGCGCTGGAATGTGCGGTACTCGGATCTGGGTCCGCTGCGCGCCATAACATGGCAAGCACTGGAAGAGCTGGATATGGAGGATGTTACCTGGGGGTGGACGGTAGAAATGCAGATAAAGGCCGCCCAATGTGGGATGGCATTTACGGAAATACCTGTGCGGTATCGCAGACGTATAGGTCAGTCGAAAATCTCCGGTACGATAATGGGATCTGTACGTGCAGGAACGAAAATTCTGTCTACCATCGCACGATATGCCCTTAAGTAACTACGCACACTTCAACTCTGCGGCATGGATTGCCCTTAGTGTTCTCTGGATAGCGGCGTTCTTTCTCTATCAACGAAAGGTGCGCAAGGTTGTATCGGCCCGCGCAGCCCTCTTCATCTTTGGTACGCTTTCACTGGCAGCAACACTGTGGGGTCCGGATTTCTCGAATGACCTTCTGCGGTATGCATGGGACGGACGTGTGGCCTCGGTAGGAGTATCGCCGTATGCCTTTCCTCCCGCAGCCACGGCTTTGGCAAGCGCCGCAGTGGTATCCGACAGCATTTCTCTTCCTGCCGATCTTTCGTACAAGGAGCTGCCAACAATCTATCCTCCGGGATCGCAATTGTTGTTCGAGGTGATGTGGCGCTGCACGCAGTCTGTCCGTTGGTTTCACTTTGGGTTGTCTGCTCTGGCAATTGCCGGCGGACTGCTTGTGTTGTGGGGTTTTCCACCGCACCAAAGAGGATACGCTCTTGCTGCTCTTACGTGTCCAACAATTCTCATTCATGGTTTTGGCTACGCACATACAGACATCTTTATGTCGCTTTTTGCCCTTGCTGCTGTGTTATTCGCGCAGCGCAATGCGCTTGTTCCATCTGCTATGTCTCTCGGCATGGCCATAGCCACCAAATATTTGCCGCTCGTTCTTCTTCCGGAGTTCTTGCGAAGAAAAAATATTCGCAGCGGACTTCTCTTCTCCGTTGTGTGTGCCGCCACCGTGGCTGTTCTCTATGCGCCGTACCTGGGAGGCAACGTATTGGGATCGCTGGGAGTTTTCGCAGCAACGTGGCAGAGCAACTCGGCGCTCTATTCGCTTCTTATGAACGTTGTTGCGCCGGAAACGGCTCGGTATATCATGGCTGGTATGGGGCTAGCAGGATGTGCAACCGTATGGTATGTATTTCGCGCAACACCATGGTGCGGAACGGTGGCTGCGATACTTACGCTACTACTCTGCTCGCCGGTAGTGCATCCGTGGTACCTTGCGTTACCAATCACGTTGATACCGTTTGCCCCCTTGCGAAGCACCATGGTGTGGGCCGCAACGATAAGCGTCTATGGCATTGCGTATGAAAACTACAAGGGCAACGGAGTGTGGACTGACCACCCCGTTGCCCTTGCTGTAGAATTTCTGCCTGTTGTTGTCGCCTTAGCGATTGATCTGCGCAGAGGTCCGTTATTGCTTAACGATGAACACGGTGCGCGCTTGCGAACCACTGCGTAGCGTTACTGCATACACACCAGAAGCACCGTTGATAGTGAACATCTCGCTGTTGGCAATGGCGTTTGCAGAGAACACAACACGTCCAAGTGCATCGCTCACAATGATGGCCGCACCTGCGCCACCCTCTACCGTTAGTGCTCCGGTGGTGGGATTGGGATAGATTGTTACGATGTTGCCATCGGCACCTTCGAACACACTGGTGCTGCCAACGGTGTAGTTGTCTGACCAACGAGAGCAACCGGTAGTATCGCTGATGAGAACGCGGTAGTTGCCTTCTCCCTGAATTTGCACATTCTGATTTGTTGCGCCAGGAATAGCAGTTCCTTCGAGGTACCACTGATACATTACATCACTAACACTGGAACGCAACTCTTCTCCAACACGCACGATGGTTGGAACTGGGAGTCCGGGACGCACATTTACCGTTACGGTGTCTGTGTTATTTATACAATCATCATGACCGGTGATGCGGCAATACACTTTGCGTTGGCCTACGCGAAGTTGGCTTGTAGAAAGGCGCGACGTAGTACCCGCAACTTTTTGTCCATCTACGTACCACTCATAGGTTGGATAGCCAAACGCAACGGCTATCAAACTGTCTTGGCCTTCACAGATTTCCATTACCTTCGATCGTGGATTAATCCATGTAGCCGGACCACATTCGAGGGCAGCCACGAAAACGTCGGAGAATCTCTCTCCATCAATTTTCTGTCCGCCAAAATACGCCCATGTATCGAAGATGCCCGAAACGTATGGGATATTTTTAGAGTCAACAACAACGCCGCGAATCTCATCGTCGTATTCACCGCCCATGGTTTGAACCCAGTCTACGTCTCCATTCGCCAGAACGCGCATTACTAATCCATCGCGGCCCCCTACAGACTGGGCAGCATTGAGACCGATGGTTGTTGTGCTATCGAAATATCCACCAACATACATTGCGCCCTTAGCATCGGTGCGAACGGACAGACCCACATCCTCGAAAGTTCCGCCGTAACGCTTGAGCAAGTCAATTGCACCATCGCGCGTGAAGCGGCACAGGAAGATGTCGGATTCGAACTCGCCGTTAGCTGTAAGTGTTTGGGTATCGAACGTGGTTACCTGGCTCATGGCACCGGTAACAACCAACTTACCATCGAACTGAACGGTAGATGCAATGTGCCGGTCTACACCGCTATATCCGATGCGTTTTGCCCACAACGTTCCGCCATTAGCATTCATGGCCATCACCACAAAGTCGGGTCTGTTCACGAAGCTCTCAATCTCACCGGCCGAGCCAAATCGGACCTTACCGATAAACGTTGCACACGTATAGATGCGATCTCCATTGGGGGTAACGTTAATGGAGAGGGCTTCGTCGTTCTCTGCACCACCAAATCCCTGAACCCATGTGAATTCGCCCGTTGCCGTCATTTTCGCAACAAAAATGTCGAGCTTGCCTGTGGAGGTGTACGATCTGGATCCAAACTCTCCCGTACCGCCAATACCTCCGGCAACATAAACGTTGCCAAGTGAATCAACTGCAAGGGAGGGGGCTCCTTCGTCGTAGGTAGGAGAACCAAAAACGGTTACCCACTGTAGGGCACCGTTCCTGTCGAACTTTGCAACCCACATGTCCATAGAGTTCTCGCTGATACCCTCTACGAGCTGTCCGCCCACGAGCGCTTCTAGCATAAAGGCCCCGGCCATGTATACGTTGCCGTTCTTGTCTGCTACAACAGAACGGGCTTCGTCTACATCAAAGCCGCCATGACTGGAAAGCTGACCAATCCTGCCCTTGTTGTTGTATCTGGCCAAGAATACGTCGTAGTTGCCATAGGCCTGAATGCGCTGACCGTCGAAGTTCATCGAATCGGAAAACACGCCAACGGTGTACAGGTCTCCGCTGGGAGCAAGGGCCAAGGAAAAACACTCGTCGAACGATACGCCGGTTCCGGTAGAGATCCAGTTCCATCGCTGCGCCGAGGCAGAAGACATGATTAGCATAAGCGTTGCGGTAAGCAACACTATGCGTGCAGGGGAAAAGATGTGTTTCATGTGCAGAATCCTTACTGCAAGTGAGAAATTGAACATGGCTACAGGAGCCCCCTACCCGACTTCTGAATGCGTTGTTCCGTTTGTAGTCGGTCGTGAACAGCGTCGAGAACGCCATTAATGAATGTACCGCTTTTATCTGTTGAGTACCGTTTGGCCAGCTCGATAACCTCGTTGATGGTAACCTTTACGGGAATGTCCGGACACGAAGTGAGCTCGGCAATGGCAAGGCGCATTAGAATCCGGTCTAGCGCTGCAATGCGCTCCAGATCCCAATTCTTCGCATACATGTCTATGAGTTCCGTGCTGCCTACCTCTTGTTCCTTGGCAGACACAATCACTTCTCGAGCATACTCTATGTCTTCGGTAGACCATTCAATGGCAACATCGGCATCGAGTTCGAGCACTTCTTCTGGACGGAGAATTTTTGCGTCTTCCGGCGCATCCTTCTCGTCGAACGTGAACTGACGGAAGAAAACATGATTAAACGCCGTATCAAGATCTACATCAGATCCTGTAGTAGCGGCTAACACCTGCAGCACTTTTTCGCGGGCCAGGTGACGCGACCCCTTGATGTGGGTGCGTTTGCTTACCGGAAAGTCTGCATCGGAATCGGAAGTGGTCACGGACGCTCCAAAAATCAAACACCGCGGATCGTTGGCGATCCCACGTATGTGCCGTGAACATGGCGAACCTTCCGCAAGCGATCTTCGGCAATCTCATTGGATGCCTCGATTGTGAGCAGATTGCGTTCCTTCGCAGTTGTTAGGATGTTCATGGTTATGTCGTAGATGCTCTCTGCCTGACGCATCACCTTGTCGCGATCATAACCCTCTACTTCCGAGGCAACATTCATCAAACCACCGGAGTTTACCACGTAGTCTGGAGCATACATGATGTTGCGTTCGCGCAACATGGCTGCATGGGTCCGTTCAATCTGTAGTTGGTTATTGGCGCCACCGCATACAATGGAACACGTTAGTTGCGGAATTGTTGTGTCATTGAGTATCGCACCTAGAGCGTTCGGAGAGAACACGTCGCATTCCGTGGTAAACACTGCATCGGCGGCGATTACAGTAGCACCGGTGCGGGCTGCAAGAGCGGCGGCCTTGTCTTCGTAGATGTCGGACACGAACACCTTTGCTCCATCCTTCACCAGATGCTCTACAAGATAGGAGGCAACATTACCTGCCCCCTGCACAACAACACGTTTGCCGGATAAGGAGTCTGACCCCCACGTTGCCTTAGCGGAGGCACGCATTCCGGAGAATACGCCCAACGCTGTAACAGGGCTGGGGTCTCCGGAACCACCAGGACCACCAACACCGGTAACGTACTTCGTTTCCATGCGAATCCACTCCATGTCCCGGACGCTTGTGCCCACGTCTTCGGCGGTGATGTAGCGTCCACGCAGCGTTTCTACCATACGGCCATAGGCGCGGAACATCGCTTCGCTTTTGTCGGTCCGTGGGTCGCCAATGAGCACTGCCTTTCCGCCACCAAGGTTAACGCCGCTTACAGCGGCTTTGTACGTCATGCCGCGGGAGAGGCGCAGCGCGTCTGTTATCGCGGCTTCGTCCGATTCGTATTTCCACATTCGTGTACCACCAAGCGCTGGACCAAGGGAGGTGTCGTGTACGGCAATAATTGCGCGAAGACCAGTGGTAGGATCGGAACAGAGAACAACTTGTTCGTGTCCCATCGAGTGGAGCGTTTCAAAGATCTGCATGTCTAACCGAGTGAGTGACGAAAAGAGAGCCGTAAAATACGAACGGCCACCCAAAAGGGGTGGCCGTTGCAAGAATCGATCTCGGTTTCGGGATCAATAGCGGGGACCGCGTTCGAAGCGAGGACGCTCGTCACGTGGACGTGCTTCGTTCACTACGAGCGGACGACCGCCCATATTACGGCCATTCATTGCTTCAATGGCCTGGTTGCCGGAGGCAGCATCGGCCATCTCAACGAAGCCGAACCCGCGCGAGCGACCGGTGAATTTGTCCTTCACAACGGAAGCGGACGTCACGGCGCCAAATTCCGAGAACGTAGAACGAAGTTCGTTATCGTCCATGGAATATGGCAGATTGCCAACATAGATATTCATACATCGACCCTTTGCGGAACATGTTGCGGCATCAACGTTGACACATTGAATTTAACTCGACCTGATGCCCCGTACCGTAGTTCCGCCTACGACACAGTTCTGCAAGATACCGCAAAAAGTGCGGGAAACAAGAAGTTTTCCACAGCACCGGGCGAGACCGTCGAGATTATCTTGGTTACAGGAATTCCGGGGATGACGGGAATGACAAGAATTACGGGAATTACGGAATGACAGGAACGCCGGGACAACACCGGGACAACGCCGGGACAACGCCGGGACAACGCCGGGACAACGCCGGGACAGTACCGGAACTCACCTAGCTCTTATAGTTTGCCTCCACTTGTTTCCAATTCACCACGTTCCACCACGCTGTTATGTAGTCGGCCCGGCGGTTTTGATACTTTAGATAGTAGGCGTGCTCCCATACGTCGATGCCAAGGATGGGTGTAGTGCCCCACGAAGAGAGTTTTTGCTGATTCTCCGCCTGGAGTATTATCAAACGTCCATCATCTTTTCTGTGATGGAGCAATGCCCACCCGCTGCCTTCTACGGCTGCTGCTGCTGCGGAAAATTGTTTCTTAAAGGCATCAAAGGAACCAAAGCTGTCTGTTATTGCCTGTGCAAGTGCGCCGGTTGGTTCGCCCCCTCCGCCTTTGCCGGGCGGAGCCATAACTTTCCAAAACATGGAGTGTAACCAGTGTCCACCACCGTGAAAGGCGGCCTGGCGAGACCAGTGCTGAATAAGCGAATAGTCTCCGGAGGAACGAGCTTTGGCCAGTTCTTCTTCGGCTTTGTTTAAACCATTCACGTAGGCAAGGTGGTGTTTGCCGTGATGAATCAACATTGTTTGCGAGTCGATATACGGCTCTAACGCTGCGGCATCATACGGTAGGGCCGGCAACTCGTGAACTCCGCCTGCACCAACTGGAACTGATCCGATAGCTGAAAGGGGCGTGTTGAACGCAACTGCTCCGAGTGCAGCGCTGGCTATAAACGATCGGCGAGTAGTCATTTGGCTTCCTTTGAATTGTTGTAATCCAGGTAATCCCGTAATCCAGGTAATCCCGTAATTCCGTAATTCCGTAATTCCGTAATTCCGTAATTCCCGTCCCCTCAATGCTCCTCTCCTTCACCACGAAGGAAACGCTCGGCTTCCAAAACGTCGTCAACGCTTCCCATAAAACACGGAACACGTTGATGCAGCGATGTGGGCACGATGTCGAGGACGCGCGAAACGCCATCGGTGGCACGTCCACCGGCTTGTTCCACGATAAAGGCCATGGGGTTTACTTCGTATACAAGACGCAGCTTACCGGTTGGGTTCGATGTGTCTGCGGGATACATAAAGATGCCTCCGTAATGCAGGGTGCGGTGGACATCTGCCACCATGGTACCAACGTATCGGAGAGAATATGGATGTATACCATCGGCAGACGGACGCAGCACATGCGCAACGTAGTCGCGCACGCCTTGTGGCCATTTATAGGCGTTGCCGCTGTTAACCGAATAGATTCTGCCTCGCTGGGGGATCTGTATCTTCTCAAAGGTCAACAAGAACTCGCCAATTGTGGGGTCGAACGTAAACACGTCTACACCGTTGCCACTCGTATAAACCAGTTGGGTGCTAGAGCCATACATCGCATACCCGGCAGCAACCTGTTTCCATCCGGGCTGCAAGCAGTCTTCTAATGATCCTGCCGTTGTTAACGCAGTATCTACTCTGCGGTATATCGAAAAGATGGTTCCGATAGACACGTTTACATCGATATTGCTCGATCCATCGAGTGGGTCGAACACCAACACATATTTGCCCTTACGATACTCGTCGGGAATCACCATCAAACCATCTGCCTCTTCCGAAGCCATCACGCAGAGATGTCCACCATGATCCATAGCACGGAAGATTACTTCGTTGGCGTGAATGTCTAACCGTTTTACGCGCTCGCCGTGCACGTTAACATCTTCCGTCATACCTAATACATCATTCAAACCGGCCCTGCGCACATCTCTTGCCAGAATGCGAAGAGCTAATGTAAAGTCGCGAAGTAGGTGCGAAAACTCGCCGGTTGCACCGGGATGCAGCGCCCCCTCCTCGGTGATGTGGCGCTCGATGGTGATGAGCTTGGAAGTTTTAAGAAATGGCATGTGTTACTTCTGATCTAACCGCACACTGAGTACGGGGCAGGGGGCTTTGCGGAGCACTCGCTCTGTGGTGCTACCAAAAAGGAAATGCTCTAAACCGCTCCGGCCGTGCGTACCAATGGCGAGGATGGAGATAGCATGCTCCTTGGCATAGTTGCATATCTCGTCGGAAGCCCTGCCTTTGCGTACGGCGGTCTCTACTGAGAATCCTTCTGCTTTTAACGCTTCCGCAAGTGTTCCAAGCTCCTTTTCGGCATTCGTCTGCAGCTCTTGCTCTATGTCTGCAAACCCTACCTGGGCGTAGCTCCAGTCTGCAGGGTAAACCACGGGCTCTACAACATGGATAACATGGAGCATGGCCTTCGAACCTCTGGCAACCTCTTTGGCAAGGGCGAGCGCCTTAACGGCGTTTTCGGAAAAATCCGTGGGGACAAGAATGGAGGTAACTGTAAGCATGGCTTTTGGTAGTTTGTTTATGGTTCATGCAATGTAGCAAACCTGTTTGTACACACCACTCTTTGTTATGATTCTCTCTTCCTCCTGGACACGCTCTATTGTCCTTTTCCTTTCTACGGCATTCTTCGCCACAACTCAGTTTACCTTTGCTCAAGGCACCGAAGAGGGTTGGAGTGCCTTTATGAGCAATCGTCCGGAAGAGGCCAGGCGCATCTTCCTCGATGTGGTACGGAGCAACCCCAAGGATGGGCGCGCCTATCATGGTTTGGCCTTCGAGGCATGGCTGCGCGGAAACGAGCAGCAGACATGGGAATATCGCAAACAGGCCCTGGCGTTAGAGACAAATCCACATTCGTTCGTGTATGCTACAATCTCGGGAAGTACATTCAGTGCGGCGTTGCGCAATCCATCGTCGGGCGCAAGGGAGCAGCTGTTGATGTTGATAGATAAGCCCGACTCGATGGGAATTCTTCGCGCTGCTGCTCTGGAGCGTCTAGGGAATCAAGCAACAAGGCAGGAAAACATCACAGAGGCGCAACAGTGGTTCGACAAAATGGGGGCATTAACCCTGTGGCGTATTGTAGGTCCGTTCGACAACGTTTCGGCGTCGGGCCACGATAAGCTGTTTGGACCCGAGGTGGAAGACGATACCTCGGCGGTGTATCGCACGGCCGAAGGTGGTCAGATCCGCTGGCAATCTCCGTTAGTGCAACGTAGGGATAGCTGGATAGACATGACGTACTTCGCTCCAAGCCACGAAGGTGTATTCTATTCCGTGTGCTACGTGAAGCTTGCCAAGACACAGCGAGTACACCTACGCATTGGCACATCAGGATCGTTTAAGGCCTTTGTAAACGGCAGTCTAATTCGTGAAACCTCCGAAGAACTCAACAACGACCTAGACACCTACATCACAGAATGCACTCTGGGCGAGGGCTGGAACAAGATCCTCATAAAGCTTGGCGCTAGCGACTTGGATCGCTGCAACTTTATGGCGCGGATAACAGACGAAAGGGGCATCCCCATACGCATAGACGAGATGAGCACACGTCCACAGTCTACATCTACCGTGCCCCCTAACCCAACAATTGTTAGCAATCCATTCCTCGACGACCTAGAGCGACGGATAGAACAGAATCCGCTGCACATCGAGAACTACCTTTATATGGCTGATGCGCTGCTTCGTAACGATGAGGCAAACAAGGCAATTGCCATTCTGCGCAGAGCCCGAACCCTAGCACCAGAGTTTGTATTGATAGACATCTACCTATTGGATGCGTATCAGCGAAGCGATAGAAGAGACGAGTATTTGTCTCTGATAGAACATTGTGCGTCAAAGATGCCCAACATTCCTATGTCTCTGTTGTATCGGTTTAATCGCGCATTCACTCAGGACAAGTTGGAAGAGGCCGACTCACTCCTCGAAACTGTGCGCCTCAAGGATTCAACAAGCACTACGTATTTCGATTGGGCACTCGTACTTGCTAACCGTAGATCGGAGTACCGTACCTTCTCTACGCTGCTAGACAAAGCGTTCGAATTGCATCCATATTCATATCGTTATGCAAGTATTGCAGCGTCTACTGCAGCACAAGGCGGAAGGGGTACAAAGGAAGCAATTGCCATTATTAAACGTCAACTCGCAACAGGCATTAGCACAGGATCCCTCGAGCTGCTTGCGCAATACGAACTCGAATCTGGAGACATCCGCAGCGCACTGGCTACGTATGACAGACTTCTGGCCTTGGTTCCTGTGGGCTGTGGGTATTACTCCTCCATAGCATCAATCTACATCGATCGCAAGGAGTACACCGATGCCCTTGCATCGATTAATCGTGCTCTTGCTATTGCCCCTAACAGCTCTCGTTATCACTATAAGAAGGCGGTAATCCTAAAGAGTATGGGGCACGTGATTGAAGCAAGCGCTGCTATGCAACGCGCACTCGATATCGATCCTTCCAACTTCGAAGCCCGCACATTTATTCGCGAACTACAGGGAAAACCCCACCCATTACAATTCATGCCAACGGTAAATGTAGACAGTGTAATGAAGGCCGCACCGGATGCTTCCTCCTATCCGAACGATGGCGCACTGCTTCTCTACAGTGGAGATTTTCGCGTGGTGTACGATGGTAGTAGGTGCGATGTGCAACGCGAGTACATCATCAAGGTGTTCACCACAGATGGTATTGATGCGTTTAAGGAGATGTCTATCCCGCAAAATGGCTCGCTCTCCATAGAAAAGGCCGTGGTGAAAAAGGCGCGTGGCAGAGAGATTCAGGCCGACCGCGGTGTTGGGCAGTTAGTGTTTAAATCGCTCGAACAGGGAGACATCATCCACCTAAAGTATCGCATGTCCGAGGCAACTGCGGGAAGACTCGGAATATTCTTCGAAGACGAGTTTTCGTTTAATAGCGGTTGGCCAACTCTCCAGAGCGTTTATGGGTTACTTACGCCAAAGGCCTACCCGTTTACATGGAGGGTGTACGGCAAGGAGAACTCCCCGGAAATCACAACGAATGATTACGGCGACCTGTGGCTTTGGCGCGGTGGGAAAGAACCAGCCATCGAGTACGAAGAAGACATGCCCAACTACAGCGACATGGACGATCGTGTTGTGGTTTCGAACGTTCCCGGCTGGGGAGAGATTGTGTCTTGGTATCACGACATTTCGCACACCAAAACACGGTCTAGCGCGGAGGTGCGCGAGCTGGTAGACTCTCTCTTCCCGCCCGGCACGAACCCAACGAAGGAAGAAATCATCAACGAAGTGTACAGATACATTACCCGCGAAATTCGCTACAGCTACGTACCGTTCCGTCAGTCGGGCTTTGTTCCACAAAAGGCAGAGAAGGTGCTGAACACCCGCATCGGCGATTGCAAGGACGTAGCCACGTTGTGCATAGCCATGTTGGCGGAGCGGAACATCGTGGCCTACCCTGTTTTGGTTCAAACCCGCACTTCACCATTCTTCCGTGCGCCCAACCCGGGCATTGTATTCGACCATGCCATTGTTATGGTGCCCGGCGACTCCCTGCCGTTGTTTATCGATCTAACGGCAGACAACGTGCCAATTGGAAGTGTGCCCTATGCAGATCGCGACGCATTCATACTCACAATTCGCCCTGGCAATCGAGAGCCCAACCGACTTGGGAAGATGTATTACCAGCCCAACACATTAACAGTTGAGTCGGTGGTTACCATCTCAGAAGACTATTCCGCAGAAATAGTTCAGAAACACGTTGTAACGGGAGCTGCCACGCAGCCTCTGCGCTCCGCTTGGAGAGAGTCTTCGGAGAAAGACCGCATAAAGAGTATCACTGAGTTACTAAGCGAAGACTATCCCGATGTTGAAGTTTCCTCATTCGAAACATCCGACCTCGAGCGTTTAGATCCGTCAGTTGAATTCACCGTTGTTTTCACTGTACCAAACTACCTCATGGAGGCCGGGCCGTTCCTCATTGCCCGCCTTCCATGGCAAACGCCTGTTACCACGCTTACGGCACTCTCCTATCCTACACGCGTACACCCGTTTGCCTACGAATCGTATTACGATAGCACCCGAGAAACCGTACACATCTCGGTTCCCCGCGGTTATGTATTTAGCGAGGAGAAATCCAAGGTGGATGTATCTCTTCCCCTTGTATCCTACAACAAAACATCTACGATAAAGGACGGCGTGCTCACGATCGATCGCAGATCTACCGCGTCTACCGGCATTGTTGAAGTAAGAGACTACCCAGACTTTAAAATGGCGTATAATCGGATGGTGAAGGAAGATCGCAAGAACATCCTCTTTATGCCCAAGGGCACCGTTGTAAAAGTTCCTAAGAAGGGAGCAAAATAAAGGTGTTGTATCCGCAACGCATTGTGTGTTTAACGGAGGAAACCACTGAAACACTCTATGCTCTTGGTTGCGATGACCGTATAGTTGGCATCAGTGGCTTTACGGTGCGGCCACCACGCGCACGCAAAGAGAAGCCAAAGGTTTCTACATATCTCGATGCAAAATTCGACGAGATTCTCGCACTGCAACCCGATGTAGTGTTTGCTTGGTCGGACCTTCAGGCAGATATTTCTGCAGAGCTTATTCGAAGGGGCGTGCAGGTAGTGTGCTTTAACCACCGGTCCATCGATGGCATTCTTTCCATGATTGTTCAGCTTGGTGCAATAGTTGGAAAGCCCACCGTTGCATGGGAGTACGCACGCTCGCTGCGTCAACGTGTAGAGCGTGCCGCTGAACATGGAGCTCGGTATCGCGATAAACCTCGTGTTTACTTCGAAGAGTGGTACGATCCGCTCATTACCGGAATATGCTGGGTAAGCGAAATCATCGAAGTGTGCGGTGGCATAGATGTGTTTGCTGAAAATCGCATTCACCCAAACGCAAAGGAGCGAATACTGGCAGACCCCACAGAGCCCCTTCTCAGAGACCCAGACATCATGCTAACATCGTGGTGTGGTAAGATGCTGAAACCCGAAAAAGTTATCGGCCGACCTGGATGGGAAAATCTGCGTCCGTTCCGCACCGGCTTTCTGCGAGACATAGCTTCGGCAATCATCCTTCAGCCGGGTCCGGCTGCCTTAACGGACGGACTAGATGTTGTAGCGAACATCATTGAAGAGTGGCATACTGCCGGACGCCCATGAACACACTCGAAAGAACAACGTCGCCATTCCACGCCGTTATCTGTCTGAACGGCAATATCCCAGGCGAGAGAGTATTGAGCGAGTTGGCACAGTACCCACTCATCGCAGCAGACGGGGCCACCGAAAAACTCCATGCAATGGGTGTTGTTGCAGAGTACGTTGTTGGCGATTTCGACTCCATACCTCAATGGTACCTAAAGGAGTATGCCTCCGTTTGCGAGTTTGTGCACGACCCAAGTCAAGACACCAACGACTTCGAAAAGGCACTGGTTTTTGCCCAATCCATGCTTTGGAAACGGATCCTTGTTATCGGTATTCACGGTGGAGACCTAGAACATACCCTGAACAACTGGTCTGTGTTTATGCGGTTCGGCACGCAGATGCAGCTTGTAGCACTCGACCAGGACAGGTATGCAGTGCCACTGTACGCAAACACCCGGTATGCCGCCGAACCAGAAGAACTGTTGTCTCTTATCCCGCAACCCAGCGCAGTGGTTACCACCAAGGGTTTAACGTGGCCACTGAACGCCGAAGAGTTATCCCTGGGCAGGCGGGAAGGGGCGCGCAACAGAGCCAATGCGCAGGAGGTAGAAATAGAAATCCACTCGGGTTCTGTGTTGTTCTTCTGCAACGCAGAACTTCCTATGGCCCCGGAGTTTCGGTAAGGGGCTATATTCGCCGGGTAAACATCCGATTATTGGGAGAACGAATGCGACGCGATATAACAACATGGTGGAGTCCGAACCTCAACAAGGGCATGGAGATCTGTGCCTATGGTCACTACGGCACCGCATTACTCATGTTCCCCAGTGCGGCAGCAGATTTCTTGGAGTACGAACGATTTCACCTAATAAACTCCATAGCCCCCTTCATAGAGCAGGGCAAGGTAAAGGTGTATTCTATCAACAGCATCAACAGCGAGAGCTGGCTTAACGATAGAATGTCTGGCAGAGATAAAGCCATTCGGCACCAGCAATACAACAACTACATAGTTGAAGAAGTTGTGCCCTTCATCTTTCGCGATTGCGACGGACAAGTGCCCATTATAACCGCCGGCGTGTCTCTAGGAGCACTTCACGCAGCCAATTCGCTGTTCCGCAGACCCGATGTGTTCGATGGAACCATTGCTATGAGTGGCATCTACGATTTGAAGGAGTACTCTAAGGGGTACTTCGACGAAGACTGTTACTTCAACTCACCAACAGATTATCTGCCGAATCTGCACGATCCGTATTGGTTAAATCTGCTCCGCTCAAAGCATCATATCCACATCCTCTCTGGCAGTGGCAATTACGAAGATCCATCTGCCACCGTAACCATTGGTGGAATCTTGGCGGCAAAGAACATACCCGTAGACATTGAGTTATGGGGCAGAGAGTGGACGCACGACTGGCCAACATGGCGGGCAATGTTGCCACATATCATCGGTGCGCGCTTCTAAGCGCCTACTGCGATTCTTCGCCAAAACGTTCGCGGGTGGCAAACCATCCACGCTGTCCATACGCCGTAAAGGAGTGTAGTAGAATGTCGTCTTCCGACATGTCTCCGGTAAGTGGCAAGGGGTGCGGGTACACAACATCGAACACGTGACTATAGAGCAAGAAGTTCACAACGTGAACGTGGAAATACACGTCGCTCTCGTCAATCATGTCTTCCGAAACAACTATCGCAGACACCCGATACTCATCGTTTACTCGCACGAGGTTGCAGTTGTAAACCACCTCGCCGGTACAACTTCGCGCAAACGTTACAACATTTGCGTCGAGCGCTATGTCCCACTTGTCTCCCATCGATTCTGCTTGAAAGATCATTCCTCTGTCTGGAAGGTTGCGCAGAGAAACAGGATATGTAATGTCTACCTCTATCTGCACAGCGTTCGCCGGACGTTTACCAAAGAGATGCGATCCATCAGAGCTACGTAGAGCCACAAACTGCTCGGCAACATCATTGTTACTGGCAGAGGCAGACATTGTGGTGGCAATTGCTCTACAGTCGAACACGGGAAAGCCCCACGGCGAGTTTGCGCCATCTATCCAGCGGGGTTCCATTGATGCATGGTCATTTTTCATCCATGCAAACTATGCAACTGCGGCAGATCCGTTGCGCATCTCCGTATTTGAGGGCACAATGTCTCGCGCTGTTCGCAAGGCCGTTATGCAAAGTCTATGAATCTCCTCTGCTAGGTCGTGCAGGGGGCATGCAGCTTCCGGGTCTACGGCGCCTAAATCGTCTAACAACCGTATCCACAGCTTTACCAAACGCACGTGCACATTTATCTCGTACAACCCAGCTCTGAACAGCTCCCGCGAGGCAGCTCCCGCCGCACGCTCGGTCCAGGCACCTAGGTCCATTGCCGCAGAAAACAGCAGCCGGTGAATATCGCGGGCGCATTCGGCGCCGCCATGGGCGTGTACCGATATTCCCGCTACGCGCAGCGTAAGCTCGTACGATCGCTGTTGAAGGGGGCTAACCATATGTCCTCCGGTGTATTAGGGTGGGGTTTCTTCCTCGTGCCCGTAGCCAGGTAAAACGTGACATTCCACCGTTGGGTATGGCTGCCCTTCGTAGTTTTGGAGATGGAATTACCGGTACTCAATCAGCCCCCTACCCGCCAAACATCGGCCCGAAATGGCAAACGTGTATACGTAGAAACGTATGGCTGCCAGATGAATGTAAACGACTCCGAAATTGTTCTGGGCGTATTAGACTCCGAGGGCTATTCCGTAACCGACACGGCAGACGACGCAGACGTGATTCTTCTAAACACCTGTGCAATTCGCGATAACGCCGAGCGGAAGATTCACGAACGGCTTACACACTTAAAGTATTCTAAACGCAAGAACCACGATTTAGTAGTTGGAGTACTGGGCTGCATGGCCGAGCGACTGCGCGCAAAGCTGCTCGATACCAAGCTTGTAGACATTGTGGTGGGACCGGACGAGTATCGCAGAGTACCAGAGTTGGTAGAAAGTGCGCTTGGCGGCGACCGTGGTATTGCCGTAAAGCTGTCGAGAGTAGAAACATACGACGATGTGCAGCCGTTGCGAACCGAGGGTATCTCGGGATGGATTTCTATCATGCGGGGATGCGACAAATTCTGCACCTTCTGCGTGGTGCCCTTTACGCGAGGTCGCGAACGGTCGCGTCCGCTTTCTAGCGTTGTAGATGAAGCTAAAAGTCTTTGGGACAAAGGATTCAAGGAAGTAACCCTGTTGGGTCAGAACGTAAACTCGTATCGCGACGAAACATCGGGGTACGACTTTGCAGACCTGCTCTCGGCTACGGCCCGTGCAGTGCCCAACATGCGCATACGCTACACAACCTCGCATCCACAGGACATGAGCGATAAACTCATCCATACAATGGCCGAGTGGGACAACATCTGCAAGTACATCCACCTGCCTGTGCAGTCGGGCTCGAACAGAATACTCGAGCTGATGAACCGCACCTACACTGTTGAACACTATCTCGAGAGAATTGCACGCATTAAGGAAGCCATGCCACACTGTGCAATGAGCACCGACATCATTGCCGGGTTCTGTACCGAAACCGAGGCCGACCATCAGCACACCCTTGATGTGATGCGCAAGGTGCGCTACGAGGGCGCATACATGTTTGCGTATTCACCTCGCGAGAATACCAAGGCGTGGAAGATGGGAGACGACGTTCCAGACGAGGTAAAGAACCAACGACTAACAGAGATCATCGAACTACAGAACGAAATCTCGCGCGAGCTGAACGCCGCCGAGGCCGGACGCATTCATTCCGTTCTTGTAGAGGGGGCAAGCAAGCGCAACGCCGCGGAGTGGAAGGGCAGAACCGATACCAACAAAACCGTGATCTTCCCGCACGATGGTACTGCCGGATACGTTGTGGGCGACGTGGTAAACGTTGTTATCGAGCGTGGGACCAGCGCAACACTTTTTGGCAAACTATTGCCGGTTGCTGTGCCTACGTAAGAGGCACAGTGCTTGGTTTAGATACGCTCGAGCTTGGTCTTTGTATACTCTCCACCAGCACTGCCGGTGTTAATGGTACAGGCCGGCTCGAAGAGCATTACCCAAACCTCTTCGTGTGCTACCGGACGGTGTTCTACTCCGCGGGGGACAACGATGAACTCGTTCTCTCGAACCACAACAACGCTGTTGCGAAACTCTATGGTTAATGTACCCTTAACCACCAGGAACATCTCGTCTTCGCTAACGTGATGATGCCAAACAAACTCGCCGGAGAATTTAGCGAGCTTTACAAGTTGTCCATTGAGTTCACCAACAATTCTGGGCGACCAATGGTCCGTGAAGAGTTGGAACTTTTCGAGAATGTTAACAGCGTTCATTGCGTTATCCTCTATCAGAAGCGCACCGCGTATTCTATGTTGGCCAGGAAGGACCGCGTTAATCCGTCCGGACGTGCCTGACGTACGATAAGAGGCGCGGCAACACTAAGCTGAATGGATTGATTCCTTGCTACTGCAACCGTCATAAACACATTCACATTCAGCGTAAGGCCACGCGAGCCCGTGATGCTCTCCACAACGCCACTGGCAGTTGTATATGTATCCTCGGCAAGGTGATAAATGGGCAACACGCTTGGTGTAATCACAACAGATTCCGACACCGGCAGCGGGTACGAGGCGCGAAGAAGCACATCGGCCGAACGGTTAAAAGCATTTGTACTCTGGAACGATCTTAGCGCAGAACCAGCCGGATAGAGTTCCGAGAGGAACGCATTCTGGTTCTGTACGAGTGGTAGCTGCGCTGCAGCAAGCACCTGTAAACCACCAACAACATAACGCACACCAAGAATGGCATCGTAGGTTCCAAGACTGCTTTGATAGTCCATGGGCAACGCCAAACCATCCAGCGATGTGTTTGCTCTCATGAGTGGAATCTTGCCACCGAGCACAGCCTGTACGTCCGACGTAATGCCATAACGGGCGCTTACATACACGTCGGATAGTCCAAACTCTGCTACACCGTTGCCGCTTTGCGCAAGCGAGGTAAACTTTACGTCTACACCAAGGTTGGATGTTATCTGGCGAGAGTACTCTAACGCAAAGCCGAGCACCGTAATCGAGTTGTCTGCGAAGCCATAGTTCAGTCCAAACGTGATGCTGTTCAACGTCTCATCGAGTTCTTCGGAGGCATGCGGCTCTAATCCACCCATTGTGCAGAAACCAGCATCACTACAGCCCTGGGAAAACACACCTCGTGCGCCGAGAGTAAGCACAAGAAATACCACGAGACATCGAACAGCATTCTTCATCGAGGCGAGTGTACTCTGCACGTATAATGAATCCGATACGAAACGTGAACCTACCACAAGCGATAGCTTAGACTTAACGCCAAGCTGGGAAGTATAGGGAATTCAAGGTTAAGCGACATATACTGATCGGGCTCTGGCTGAAGTTCAACCTTCTTGTGGCTAAGCTCCACCATCACTCCTCCATCGAGTAGTAGGCTAGCAGCGCTGCTAAGTTCAAACTCGTATCCAACTCTGGCATTACCGTAAACGTAGCGATCTTCGTAATACGAGCCACTGCTCGTCATACGTATTACACCCGCGCGTACCATCCACGAGCCATAGGGCTGCGTGTTACTGGCCACACCAAACTGAACAAGTCCGTCTAGCATAAGCGTTAGTGGAGTAGATGTCGTGGGGAAGGTGCCAACGAACACATTCAGACCAAATCTATCATAGTACAACCGAGCGCCTCCGCCGATTAACTCTGGAAATCCAAGAGCCACATTCGCAAAGCCACGCGTTTGGGCCACGGCAAAGTGCGGACCCATCAGAAGAACGGTCAGCGTCACAATGGTACTACGTAGATTCATTGTGAGTGCAATCTACATACTGCCACGCTAGGATGGCACACAGCTATTCCGTAACGCGTATAACTACATTGCCCTTCTTTCGTCCGGTGTCTACATACCTGTGGGCGTCTGCCATCTGGTCGAGCGGATACGTACGGTCGATCACTGCTCTGAAATCGCCCTGTGCGGCGTGTTTCTGGAGAAACCGTAGCTGCTCTCGTGTTTCCGATGCGTACGCCGGGCCCCCAACGGTTGCAAACACACCATCTGGTGCAAGGAGCTTACTGCATTGTTTCTTCGAAGTAACCCCAACGGAATCAAAGACTATTGAGAAGGTGTCCGTTATTGCAGACAGCGGTGTGTTGCGGTAGTTCACCACCCTATTTGCACCCAATTCCTGCGCGAGGGTTGCCCCCTCTTCACTACAAACCGCTGTGATATCTGCGGAATACAAACGTGCAATCTGAAGGGCCGCCACACCCACCGAACCTGTTGCACCAATGATGAGCACCTTAGGAGATTTGCGTAGGTGAATGCCTGCTCTCATAAGAAAGTAGTGCGCCGTTTGACCTCCAAACGGCAGTGCTGCGGCCTCGTCGAAGGTAATGTTTGTGGGCTTGTGAATAACCGTGCTGTGGGCGGGCACAACCACATACTCCGCATGTGTTCCAAACCGAAAGCCCGTTAGTCCAAACACTTGGTCGCCTATAGCAAACTCTTTTACGGCGCCGCCAATGTTCGATACAACTCCGGCAAACACGGTCCCTAAGATGGGCTTGCGGGGTTTCGTAAAACCTAAGGCGCAACGCATTGCAAGTTTCATGATTCCCTCTGCTCGCAGAGCACGCACACGAACATCTCCAGAGTTCACAGCGGTAGACACAACCTTAACTTCTATCTCGCCACTCCGTGGTGTTGGTTTTGCAACACTCCGAATCTCTAGAACATCCGGTGCGCCATAGGCGGTGCAGAGAACGGCCTTCATCATCATCGTATGCCCAGGAATTGCCGAAAGGGGCAAGTGAACGCTCGTGGAATCGAAATGTTACGTTGTTGCTGCTTACCCTTCTATCATTTCCCAATGCTGCGTTTGGCGTTCTCGATTGTAAACCATTGCAAGTGAAGGGGGCGGTAATCGATACCCGTGTGGTATACGGCAACGAAGCGCTTCTGGGATGTCACACTTAGTAAGGGAAGTGCTTGCTCGGGCATTCGGTGATATCCATCGGGATATCGTTTATGGGGCACCACGTAGCAAATCATACCGTAGTACATCGTCGCTTCGTAGAGGAAGTGCTTGTCATTGCTGTGCGCGAAGGGTGTTACTCTTCGTACTGACGTACGTAAAGTGAAGACTCTTCGCTAATAACCAGAGGGTTGTTCACCTTCCATGCAACAAAGTCTGTCCACTTTTTTTCGTTTGCTGATTTCCATTCCTTAAACCCATCCTCGTCTGCCTTCATAAACAGCCAGCGATTGTATGCTTCAAACTGACCTGCGTCAATCATTGTACGGTGGTAGCTGAAGAGAATATTGGGATGCGTAGTGTCGTATCCACTCTTATAGTAGTTCCGTATGAACGAGGTCCGCATTCGTGTAAGGGTTTCCACGTTCACAGTCTTTGCATCGAGAACGGCGGTAATTAGCGATCCTTCAAACACCATGCAGAATGGGAGCCTATTTTTGAGAAGTGCCGCGAACTCCTTTTCGTTGACGACAATTTTACAGAAGCTAATCTTCGCACTGTCTCCATTAATGGCAATGGAACGTTTATAGGTGTCGAGCAGCAGATTGCTGATCTCGTCCGAGCGTTTTGTACGCTTGTCGAGATGCATAAACAGCTCTCCATAAAGAACGCCCCACAGCGTATTGTTTGAGTTGCAATACAACTGTGCAATGCGGTAGTAGTTCGAGGGGAATGTTGGCTCTACTTCTATGCCTCGCTCATACAGCGGCACGGCTTTATCGTAATCCTTGCGGGCTAGGTGAACATTGGCCATCTCTAGGTAGAGTCTGCCAGATTTCGGATAACGGACAAGACCAGACTTGTACGTTTCGATGGCCTTTGTGGGATTGTTCACAATATCGTAAGCATTGCCCACCATCGAGTAGAACTGGTCTGTGGCATCCGGACTAGGCAGGAGTGGCTCTATCAACTCAATCGTCTTCTGGTAATCCCCCGCCAGGTAGTGGGCGTATCCCAGCTCGTAGGTGATGAGTGCAGAATTCGGCGCTAACCGCAGGCACTCGTCGAGTATTGTAATACTCTCCTTAATCTTGCCCTCGTCCATTAGCTTTATGGCCTTCATAGCCATTTCGCGCACTTCCGGAGTTACCTGCTGCGCGCTTGCCGTGATATTGATGCCCAACAATGCAGCGAGTACAACAAGTGTCAAACGTAAACCTGCCATGCCCCCTCCCGAATGCCGTGATAAAATCTGGTACGGCAATCTTAGGAAAAGTCTGCGGTTAAATTGTTGCGCTCAAGTACCAAAGAATCGGGTCCGTGGCCTGCAACTGAACGAACCGGCGATTCTCGAACCAGTGTGTTAGCTCTTTTCTTTCCGCGTTGAAATGCCAAACGGCATGTAGAGTGGGCACACGAGGCGCAACGTGTATTGCACCTGTTTCTTCAAGGGCAACATACCTGCCTGAACACCATCAAGAACACCCTATGTGTTGGATGGAGACGATGTTACCACGTACCGCTGTGGTGACGTTTTAGGAATGCGCTCTAAGACCTTTGTTGCCTCGAGGTGCAGCTTTACCCATTCCGCGTACCAACGCAGCGAACCTTCGATGGAAAATCCCTTACGTTGAAGGGCAATTTCTACTGCCTGCACAATCTGCGCAAACGTTGCTGGGCCATTCTCCGCCACGTAGTGAATAATCTCGGAGTGCAACATCCTGTATACGTTGGCATCCATAGTTACCGCCTTCTTGCCCTGGGGATGCACTAGTTGAATGCGTGCTGCGGTAGGCGATTCGGTTGTTTTCATACAGGGCTCCCGATCCAACTCAGTAGGGGTGTGTTTTCGCACATGAAAATACGCGAACTACGCGTTGGCGCAATTGGCATCCTACTGGTGCGCATCACAACGCCAACGAGAATTACTCTACGTGTGATGACCTTTACCTAGCTTTGACCCACGCTGATATCTGCATTACAACTCGGGTTTGAACAACATGCGCTACTTTGGACACATTGTGCACGCGATGGTAGGTGTAACCGTAGTTTTCACATTCGGTTGCACCAGCGCGTATGTTGGGCCTCGGGCAGGAGTTGCAATTACGCTGCAGGGCGGCGAAGAAACCGGTGCTGTGTCCTCCTCTTCCAACGGACTGGGCTTTACATACGGCGTTACTGCCGGCGCTGGATTCAACAAAACGCTTGGCGTACAGATTGATCCCAATTTCCGCACCGCTTCTACTTCGCAGACTGTTGAATATAATACACGCCAAAGCGGTGAAGTCTTCAGGGTAACGGCCACCGCCAATACCGTTGCTACAATCTTCGAAGTGCCTCTTATGCTTACGTCGCGAAAGGTGGTGAGTGAAACGATTCGGTCCATGTTTGGTATCGGTGCTCACATGGGCTTTAGGACCGGTCTCGACGGAGAGGTTACCGGCTCTGCCGTTGGAGTAAGCGCCGGCGTGGACGGACAAGAGGTGCAGCTTCCTACAACTTCTGTTTCCGCTGGTTCAGACGACTCAATCTTAATGGGCATCACCGCCATGGCTGCAGGTGATATTGTTCTATCAGACGCGTGGTCCTTACGTGGATCGCTCATGTTTCAGCATGATTTCATGACGGACATCATGAGTGCCTATGCCTTTGGCGGCAGCAGCGGTCCTGTAGTTTCCGTTGAATACCCACTAACCCGCATAATGATAAACGTATCCCTGTTATTTGGGTTGTAGGGTGTGGGAGGTCCGTGTTTTTTGGGGCGAGTGATCCTTGCCTCATCATCGCTTTGCGGTTGCCTGTGCAACACTACGAGAGTGGTGCGCACCACCGATACCCGTAGGACTGTTTCTGTTGTTCAATTCGCTACTTCGTTGTAATTCATCACACCTCGGATGCAACCATAGCGCCAGTATCACATCATTCAACGGCCTTTCGCCCGAATCGTACGAAGCCAATTGGTGTCAACGCAATCGATGTAAGTGACGCACCCATTGTTTCGTATTCTAAGCTGAGCATGGATCACCATACGTTCGGTTTACGTAGAAACATCGACCCACTGTGAATAACTGTACTGTCTCTCGCACGTCACACGGATGATGTAATACTTGCATCATAGGCGGCTCCTAGGTAGGCATATCCTTGTTTGCTCCCTCCTTGTTTGCCTCCCAAATTAATTCTTCAAGGTATCACACCACAATTGAATCACCTTCTTCATCAAGCCATTGCCCAATAGGCGCTTCTACTGATTCAGAAGTGCCGCTCTTCTTTCCCACATAGCACGTGCAGCAGAGTCACAATTCCGTCGTACTGCATCTTGTTCTGCATCATGATCATCCTGTGATCGTGTCCGTTTCTTCGTTGAATCACGAGAGACGTATGAAGATTTGTTACAGAGTATGAGTCGTGTTATGACTCTATAGGGTCTGCACTCTGGTCCTGTTGTTGCCGGCATTGTGGGGGCAAAAAAGTTTCAGTACGACATATGGGGCGATACAGTGAACACGGCCGCTCGAATGGAAAGTGCGTGCGAAGTAGGAAGAGTGAATATCAGTGAGAGTACGTTTCTCCGCGTTGCAGATACGTTTCGGTGCACACATCGCGGTAAGATCCATGCGAAGAACAAAGGCGCTTTGGATATGTACTATGTGGAGAGCACTGTGTAATCGGTGGCCGTGCCACATGTCCTTAAACGAGCGTAAAAATGCGTCCAAGCAGTTAGTTCTTCTTTTCGAAAATTCTCGCTCGCATTCTGCTTAGGGATTGCGGCGTTATGCCGAGGAAACTCGCTAACTGATGTTGAGGAACACGCTGCACCAGGTCTGGACGCTTCTCGAGAAGACTAACATACCTCTGCTCCGGAGAAGAGAGCTTAAACTCGTCGAAATCCACCCGCTGCTTAGAAAGCACCTCCTCAGCAAGCGCTCGGCACATCAAATCGAACTTTGGGAACTTCCCATTAATGTCGGCCTCCATATCCGTGTTGGATATGCTGAGAATGGAGTCTTCCACTGCCGATACAAAGTATTCGGAGGGTGCATTACTCATTACGCAGTGGGGTGTAAACGCATCCATCTCTGTGTAGAACGCCGTAGTTCTCTCATCCCCGTCAACGATATAGTACGTTCGAATACAACCTTGGAGCACGAAAAAGCTGTCGCGCGATTCTTGTCCTTCAGAAAGAAGTATGGCACCCTTCTTTACCGATCGGAAAAGGTCGAGCGAACGTATGGCTTCTTGTTCCTCTTCTGTTAATGCTATGTACTTCGAGATAAACTCGAACAGAATGTTCTCCACTGTTGCCTCCTCAATTGGTACCAGTTGCTGCCTAGACCATGGTTGTTAGCTAAAGCCATGCTTCGCAGCGGTGGTGGCACGCAATATCTCACTTTCTCGTGTGCACCAATTGATTACGCAACTGTGCAACTTTACATATGCTCTGCCCCCTTCTAGAAATTCATCCCGATGTGTAGGCCTGGTTCCGGGGTGAATTTGGACCACTTGTTGTCTTTCTCTCTAAAGCCAGCTGGCATTTCCGTGTGGTACACTCTGCCGGCAACACCAAGAGATGGCTCAATAAAGAGCCGGTCTGAGAACAGTTTAACATGATACCCAATTCGCAATGTCGTAAACACATGGAAGCCATTGGCTACCTTAGCACCGATCTCATTTACAAAGGTTTGCCACATCGGCATTACATGCGCGGCTGCGTAGAGACCCTCCCAGAAGTAATGTTGGTACGCTACTCCAACTCCATAGTCCCGAATGTACCCGGGGTATTGCTCTTCGGGGTTACCGTACGCACTGTTTAGGAACGGATTAATTCCTAAGGGCCAGGCGTACTTCCACGTGATGAATTCGACGGAGAGTGCGTCTTGGCGGGTTAGTCGATAGCCCACATTTAACTGCGCAAACCCCGGTGGATTTACTGTGGCAAAATTGCCCAACATAAACAGCGTGCTTCCAACATACCAGCGGTGATACGTGCTGTCTTGTTCGGAATACTGAGCGTATGTGTGAGAGGTGCAAAAAACAATCATCGCGAGACTGACGTGAACGAGGTACTTCTGCATGTTTTTGGGTGGTTGTTGAACAAGCACGCAAAAGTAGATTGGCACAATGTGCTAATTCATTCACCTAAGGTAAGAAACGTGGCTCCGCATCAACGCCGTAACTGTCTACAACATTGAAGCCCCCGTTGCACAGCCCTATCTGTGCGAACCAATACCATAAGTTCCGGTGTTGTTATCCATAATAACAGGGATACGTAGTGGGTAATACGTCGCAATTGCGAATATCAACCCCATACCCGCAAACACAACGAGACATGCTTTATTCACAAATGACGAATGCCGCCATACGGTAGCTACGTGGTACGTTGCATATTGACACGCAATCGCGCCCACAACGTATGATGCAATGTCGATTTGATAAATAGTGCGCTCGATAATTGCGGTGTAGCCGTAGTACACCACAAGAACCACCGCCTCCAACACCACAACACCAACCAACCTAGCCGCAAAGTAGTTACGAACCAGCCCCCGTAGGTGTGAGTACTCCATTAAAGCGAGAAGAACCGCAGACCAGTAGCCCAACTTCAGGTGCTCCCACACGCTCTCGTTCACAGGAACGAACAGTCCAATAATCGAAGAGTTACCACTCCACCCATACACATAGTGGAGAAGTACTCCTATGCTAACTATTACTCCAACTCCTGCTCTGGTTCAGCATAGCACAGTTGCTCTTGGATTACCATGCATGTTCTGCGCCTAGAGTTTCTGAATGATCTCGTCCGGTACTCCAATGGTGGAGTATGACGCAACCTCACTTCCTACTAGCGTTTGAGCAAGGGTGCACTGCCGGTGGCCTGGATAGGATTTGATGAGATACCGGTGTAGCATAAGAGATGTAGGCATCTTTCACGCACAACAGGTCCCCACCTAGTTTTTAAACACATTCTTCACTACGTGTCCACCCTTGCCTGTAACCACAACTACGTACCAACCACTGGAGACCCCACTCAACGCAATGGGCTTCGTGTTCTTTCCCGGTACAAGCAACCATGGTTCGGTTGCAACAAGTTGTCCTGCCGCATTCAGCACCTCAATCAGTACGTGACCGGCAGATTCCGATGTATACTCCACCGAGAATGTTTCCTTGCTTGGGTTAGGGTACAACACAATCGATTCTGGGTTGTTTGGAACGTCAACGGTCCCTGATGTTACAATAGTCTGCTTGATAGCGGCGTAGGCATTTACCTTACCGGCACCCCATAGCGATGAATCGGGTGCATGCGTTGTAAAGGTGTCGAGCGACGCCGTTCTCTGTAAAACAAACTTTATGGCCTCGGGCGTAAGGTTTGGGTTTACTTGCAACATGAGAGCTACAACGCCAGCAACCATGGGCGACGCAAAGGAAGTGCCCTGACCCGCGGAGTAGTAGTACATACGTCCATTCTTCGAAGATGCGTACCGTGATACCAAGAAAGGCGCAGAGCCGCCTCCCGGTTGTGCATCTGAATCATAGGAGTTCGCTGGGGAAACAATCATGCCACCCGGTGCTACAATTTCGGGCTTCATGCGATTATCTAACGTGGGCCCCTTACTTGAGTAATGCGCAAGCATTCCGCGCTGGTTATTCGTTGGATTCCAGTACGTGTTGTTCTGCAGACTTCGCCAGTACACTCTGCTCACCGATGCACCAACCGTAATAACAGACTTCGCGCACGCCATCTCACCAATGGTATATCTATCGTCACCATCAGATGCTCCGGATTCGTTACCCACGAAGTCGCCCCAGATTGTTACCCACGATTCGTCAAAGTACTCCTGCCACATATGTAGCGATCCGCCCGCACTATACGCGCTTAGGTACAAGGTGTCCTTGGAGTTGCTCGCGATGTCAATGGTGGCATGGGGCTTCCCGTTGTAGTCTCTCGACTTCGTTGTAAGGGTTACAAAGCATGTGTCGCCGTCCGAACCAATCATAAAGAACTGTTGCGTTGCATCGTTCATACAATAGGTAGCAGTTGTATTTATCACGCTGCCACGACTGTACATCCCAAACTGCAAGCAAAAGGAATGCAGACTATCGCCCCATGCATCAATGTAGTTTCTGCGATCTCCGCCATTATAAACCTCGAGTGGCACTAATGTGTGCAGCGCTGTATCGGTCGTGGTAAACTCCTTGCCAATGTGGACTTTAGAGTTGCCGTTGTTCATTGCACTCATAACAATAATTCTGCCGGGTCCGGCAAGGTTATCGCATGCCTGAGCAAACAACGATCCGCCGTCTCTTGCCCCAATCTGAGAGCCCATGCTGATATTCACCACTGCCGGTTTACCAACAGATTGGGCATAAGAGAACACGTAGTTGATGCCATCTATGATGGTAGGGGTGCTTACATCTCGCCAGTCGAGGTAGGTGTATGGCACGCTAACAAACACCAATTCACTTTCGGGAGCAACGCCACGTCCCGCTGCGGCACTTTTGCTGCCCACCCCGGAACCCGCTGCTATGCCGGCACATTGCGATCCATGAGAGCCGGCGTTGTCAAAGTCGTACCTCCGCTGCAACAAAGCCGCTGTATCGGAGAATTCTGCGCCATAGTCATACCCGGTAGGGGGAGTTCCCTCTATGTTTTGCACCCATGCCTTGGCAATGCGCAGCTTTGAGTACGACGTGTCGTAAAAGGCCGGATGAGTAAAGTCGAATCCTCCATCAATAATGCCCACCACTACGCCCTTACCGCTCAAAGGCATCGGAAGTCCTATGCCATTTGCCACCGAATCAACATTCGCATAGTATCGCGCAGAATCCATCTGCAGCGCAACGCGTTGTCCCAATTCCAAGTATTCAATCCCGCGAATCTCGGTAAGCTGTCTAACCTTTTCCCTTGGGATGCGCACGGTCCAGATGTTGCCAGCTCTCGTTCCTACAATTGCTCCAGACTGCTTTAGAGCCGATTCGTCTATATCTGCGGCAACCTTCATCAGCAGGTGCACCCGTGGCGCACGGCTCTGAATGTGGTGGCTACTACCACCAAGCCGAGCCACCGGCGAAGTGGAATCTTCATGAAGAAGCTGCATTAAACCAGCAGACAGACTCACGTGATTGTGTTGTGCCATTGTGGCAAGTGGAAGCAGTGCAACGACGATGATGATCGTTATACGTAATCGCATTACGTTGGTCCTTCTGTGTGGGGTGTGTTAGAATTGTGTCTCTTGAGACAACTCTTAGCCAGCCATCCTCGTCTATTTCTTTAGCTTCAACTCATACAATGTAATCCACTCGTGGGCAGACATCTTCCGCATAAGCTTCCCAATGAGATCAAAGGGTATGTTATCCACCTTTTTAAACCGTACGCAGCTCTTACCCATGTCCAATTTGTGAGAACAGTATGTAGCATACTCTGCCACAAACCACTTGTACAATTCAGGGTCCAAATATAGACCCATGTGATAAAAGTTGATGGAGTTCTTCTGCGAGGCAAGCCCAGCAAACGGCAGTGGCTCGCTGGGCTTACAGTGGTAACCGGCAGGGTACAACGCGTGCGGAATAACATACCCCAATCCACCGTAGCTTATGGCAGCTTCGAATCCACGTGGCAGATTCTCAACAATCACTGCGTGGAGCTTCTCGAATGCCTCCCTACGTTCTAGGGGTACATTGGCAAGAATCTCTTCAACCGTAGTTCCCGGCTGTTTCATTGTTGCTCCAAAACGGTATCAATGCCAATCACAAATGTATCGCACACCGGCGAGAACGCCAGCATGTACCCTGCATTAATATGCTGCGATCCATTCATCACCCTATTCCCCCTGGTGCCAGACCGTGTCTTATATGATAGGGGGCGATACTTCGCTGCCTCTCTACACAATGTATGCATCTTGTTCAGATACAACGCATCGCGGCGTACGCCGTGCATGCCCCCTAACATGCCATACATCGTGTTTCAGCTATCATGGTCTTGCATCTGGCGCATACTTGCGTAGTATTCCTGTGTCGAATGGTGTCCACAAACAGGCCCGGAGATTTGCAGCCTTTAATGCGCTGTTTGTCCATGTGTTGCAGGTGTTCAAAAAGCTGTACGTTCCTTCGGCCTCGTAATACGCATCGTTGTTGAGCGAGGAGCGAAAGGCAATACGCCGAGCGGCGCCTGTGTTTGTTAAGGAGAAACTATTGTATATGTATGCCACGAGCTTTAGGTATTGCTCTCGGTCTATGAGGATCTTTCGGCAATTTTCGGATTCCTCAACGTTATTGTAGAATGTAACATGCATTGCAGATGTGCCGAGGAAAAACAGAGCTTTGAATGCAACACGGAACGTGAGATCGCCCCACGTTGGCGTTTCCAGATAGAACCCTTTATCGCCCCATCCAAAAGCCACATACCGAGGGGTATCAACTCCCATCTTTGTATCTGCAGGAGTTATAAGGTAGTCCCAATGCATGCAAGAGCTTTCGTACGGCACAATGATGTCTGTGTGGACACCATTTGTGGAGACATAGATTTCTACATCGTCTTCCCTTCCCTGACTGCTGCCGGCATTAACTGTTATTGCAGACAGACCAAGGGCAGCGATGAAGTACACTACAACAAGCAGCATACATGCTGCCAGTGCAAGTACAGTGTGGCGGAGAATTTTACGAATCATGGTGGCGGGTCTTTGGGTAGACAATGCCTTCGTACATCACAAGATAGCTTACAAAGACCGCTCAACATGCATCGCCACCTTCTTGAGCAGCATTCTTTGTCCAACAACTGTCTCAATCCACTGAATTACAATCGATAACGCAAAGAGGCACATACGTACTTTATCAAAGCAAGTACGGTGCCGGTATCAGCATCAGCAGAACGGATGTTGAGTCGCACACTACGTTTAAGGGTAAGCCGCATATCGCTTTCCTATCGAATTCGTAGTAGTTCATATACCGTGTAACCGTCTACGTACAAATCTCCCACGTACCGGCACTCCAGGGTGAATACTTGGTCCTCGTTCTCCGTTAGTATTCGGTGCTGTTCGGGACTACACGAGATAACGATTCTTCTCGCATTCGCATCGGCAATCTGGATGCTCGGTTTGTACAGCGTTCCGAGTTGTTTCATTCGGGCTACCATAAACATATAGGACAGCGAAAAACTGTCCTTTGTCATCAGTATAGAGTCCGTTGCGATAAGCTGGTCCGCCCCCTTTACGGATCCAACGTTGCGCATCATAAAGAATGCCGTTAAAAGATCCATCCGCTCAAGATACGGGGCGATTTCTCTTTCCAGGCTCACTCGATCTTCTACTGTAAGTAAATTAGTAGTACTCAGGTGGAAGTGCTTTGTAATTGTACCTGTAAACACGCGCACGTTTTGTGCGGAAGCTCCGCCAATTACAAGCACGTAGCATGCAATGTTGATCAATGCGGTCTTCGTTGTGTGCATTTTACTCGGTCTCCAGATAGTAATATGTAGCAAAGAGGGAGTCTCCCGCTATTGCGTTTACACGCTGTACCCAGGCAGGATACGCATAGGTGGCCTGCAGAACCGTGTCGTTAAGCTGGCGGAGTGTAGCAAACACCTCACCATGCCGAGGGTATGCTTCTACTCCATGAGAGCTCTCTAACATGTCCATGTCCAGCATGCAGTCGGCTCGGTAGGACCACAACACGTCGATGGAAGAATCTGACCTATGATAGGTGAAGTAGTCATAGCAACACTGTCCGTGATAGTAGTACGAAACGTAATCATCACGCAAGATGATGCGGCATAAATAGCCAGACGTATCCGCATGCTTTGGTTCCCACTCCGAGGTAGTTCTCATGGTTGGATGCTTTCGTATCGCAGTCTCACCACTATTACTTATCCACCAGACAAGAGCAAACAAGCAGGTGCCGATAACTGATGCAACGATGGCGCGTAGTAGTTTGCTGTACTCCATTATGCTGACGCAGTGTGTGCTGTACACGGTGAATACATGGAAGATAGCGGGAAGGGGGCAAAACAGCAGATTCTATTAGCGCGTGTAGAATGCGAACGGTCCACCACAACCTACCTCCATGGTTCTTCCTCCGGCAGACTCGAAGTGTGTTCGCAGATTGCGCTTATGCGTGGACCACGTTCCGCTCTCTTGCTCGCAGTGGATGTGGCAAATGATAATCTCGGTGGGATTGAATATGTATATGCAGGGAATAGACTTGGCGGACTGTTGTGCCACACCCCATACTACTGTTGTGCCCGATCCGGAAAAGCATCGAAGAATGCTGTCTCTGGCTGCTGCGCACTGTGTGCTGTCTGCAAACTGGTAGAAGGAGAAGAACAGGCGCTGGTATGTTCTCTGATGGTAGATGTTCCTTGTTGTCTCTTTCGCTTTAAGGGTTACCTGTTTTGCCCACACAGCATTCTCAACTGGAGTTGATTGCCCTGTTCCATTTAGGTTTTCATTGCGCACTACACGATAGGATGTTAACTTCTGTAGATATTTAGCTACTCGATCTGCAAACGATATGTCCTTCGTGCGCGTGTCCCCAGCGATGGCAACGCAGGTAGTCGTTAAGGTGAGGAGAATAATAAGAACAAGGCAACCTAATTTGCCAATCATTGGGCCGAACATGCCGGGTACCTCTTAGGTGCCGGGTACTGCGCGTAAATATACCGAACATGCCGGGTACCTCTTAGGTGCCGGGTACCTATCACGAGCACGGGTACGTATCACGAGCAGCAACTAAAAGCGTATCGTTAATGTACGGTATCCGATTGACTGCACGGTGAGCTCGATGAAAGCCCCTGATGTTGTGCCTTGAAACTTTCCGGTGCGGTCCGTTACCATTCTCAGATCTTTGCCTTTTTCGGTGAGCACAACAACAACTGCTCTGCGCACCGCTTCTCTGCTCGATACTTCTATCACGGTTCCTTCTATCTCGCCGTTCTCCGATGTTCTGAGATCAAGATGTATTTCGGGTTGTACTACACAGCCATCCCTTTCTGTGATTCCGTATTCGGGATAACGATCTACGATGAGACTGTTAGAGCGTACTGAGTTCCACGTAAAGGTTGGCAACTCGCGATCGCTGTATGTTGCACATCCAACTAACAATACGAGTAGTAGTAAATACGTGGGATAACTCATGGTTGATGAGACGGCAGCTGATGACATTGTTGTACAATATGCCTCGCCTAGCAAGAGTGATACTCCACCATGACAGTTGAAGAAGAATGAAGTATCATTCTGCTCTTGCCCATCCATTCGACGGCAATGATACATACTCCGCTATGAATTACTTTACCGGTGCGACGTTGATTCAGCCCCTTGTTAAACACTCCATGATCACACGAGCTGTTACCCATCTTAGGTTCCTTCGAACATTACGCTTAGTATCAGCATACCCCAAAAGAGCGCACCAATCACCATTAGCACGATTTGACGTTTACTAAATGATGCCTGTTCGGTAGCAACAATATGAATTGCGTGTTGTTTAGCATAGTTCAGCGCATTGAACGGAGGAATGTACAATACAAAGCCCAACACAGCAATCAACCACCATGGGTCTGGTAGCCACGAGAGCGCTGTAACAAATATATAGCCGATAAATAGTGCCGCGGAAGAGTAGCTATGCTCGTAGCCACTATCTTTTGCATACCGCAGAATCTTGTTGAAAAGCGAAGGCATAAAGATTAGACTGAAAAGCGCTCTAGCAGGAGGATGAACGTTCAAGCGATCTTTCTCTTTGAAAAACCACCACGCCTTGTATGACCACCATATTTGATACAGCCCAAGCGTTGCAATGCAGAGGACTCCAAACATTTCTACGCTGATAATTATTTCTTCGTTGAGGTAACGTATTGGCTGCCTTTCGTTGTCAACAACTGATTCATCTCGATATTCCATTGTATTGCCGTTCTATTAGTTGCGTGTTTGTTGTGTGCGGCTCACGTTATTCCTCGTCCATTTGATGTTCCTTCGATCGGTATACTCAATTACTCCTCGGTTAGTGTTAAACGTAAAGTCATTGATTCCCTCGTCAACACAGATGCCATTGTAGTTTGCATCTGCACCGTCGAAGAAAAAGGTACTGTCGTTACGCTTTCTGATTCTGTCCAAGTTCTCACCGTTAAACAACATCCCTATAAAGACAATCTCCAAACTCTCATGGCCAGAAGACGATTTAGCCATACTGGCAAAATTCTGCGTGCATGTATCTGTGCCTTCATGCACAACAGTGAACTTGTGATAGCTTCCTCTCGTGATGTCGTAGCGAACGGTTAGATAGTTTGTATTTGAGAACCCTTGCCCAATACTACGTGTAGAGTCGCTGGCAGACTCCTGCTTATGAAAGATGATTGTATCCAGCTCTCCGCTTTGCGAAACGAATATTGCTGTGTCGTTCGCTACGTTAAACGGCGCAAACCAGATCATATCGCTTTCATCGAATGGCGCTACTCTGTAATAACTATCGCAGCCACACATCGTTAGAACACTCAATAGAAGAACAACCTTTGTCCTCGTTGTCGATCTGGTCTCGGGCCACTTTTTACGTACCCACTGCAACCCTTCTTCCGGCAAAATGACTTGGTTGGCATCACCGCGTTGTTGCGACAACTCTTGTCGGTGTAAAGTCAGTACTAACGTAGCGATAAAGTGAATTGTACGAGAATACATAGCGTTCATCTCTACAGCTATCCTTTCAGTTTCTCAATTTCACTCTTCCATTGTTGTCTGCCGTTGACAACAAACTTTTCTGTCTGCCCGTTGGACGTTGTTATGACAAGACCATTTGGAACAAGTCCATAAACATTGTAGAAACCTACTTCCTGAATTTGACTGAGTTCAACTACAAGTCCGTGGTTCTGGATGTTGAAACCATGAGATTGAAACTGCAGCCTGTTGGCCAGTAAATAGAGCTTCCCTCCCACGGCTTCACCATTCAAAAAGTGATTTGCGCGTCCACTGTAGATCACGGTTTCTCCATCATTCACATGAATTTGTGTGTGGCGTGCTACGGACTTCGATTTACCGAAGTAGTATAACAGCGCACCAAATGCAAGACCAGACGTTGACCCAGCAATTATTGCGTAGTGTGTGTCAATACGCAACGCAAGAAAAAGCCCCATGAGTACTCCAAATGAAAGGCCAGCGAGAATGGTGTTCTTGTCGTTATTCATCGGATAATGTGCCGGGTACCTCTTAGGTGCCGGGTACTGCTGTTTCAGTAGGCTCGGGCGCGGGGACTTCTTGGCGTTGCAGCAGCTCCTCTGTGTCCTTTACAAGTTCAATCTTTCCACGGGCTCCGAACATAGAAAACAGGAAGAAGGCGTGCAGTCCAACGCCTATCCAATCCGTATACACGAGTGGAATTACTGTGTCGATCCCGTACAAGATCAATGCCACGTTGCACGCCACCTGACTTCCACCGCGGGCCATCCTCCCGAGCATGAGATAGAGCAAAGCGCATACTACAGTGGTTACCACCAGACCAGAAAGAGATGGCCACAGATCGACTACTGCAATTGGGTAGTAGAGACCTATCGGGAAGAATAAATCCACCTCGAAGTATGCCAGAGCAATGTTGATAAAAGTTGCTATGCCAATGAGTATGATTGTGCCACCTCCACGCCGGACGTCCTCGCGGTGCCTGAAGAGCTGCTCTTGCAAACTCTCCACGCGCGAGACTGAGGAATCAGAAGCATTGTTGTGATCCATACCGTTGTCTCCATCCGTTTGTCGTGTGTACAATCAATCTTCCGGTGCAAACTACCTCTAACACTCCGTGGCGTTGTACCTGCCCCCTTCAAGTTTGTCCGCCCGGCATCGAGGACTGATGGTTCAATTGATTACGAAAGTGCATCAGAAGCACAACATACAGAACCAACGCGTGAAGACTTCAATTTTGGAAAACTTGTCCATTGCGACACGCATCGGGGTTACGCTCGTAAACCCTCATGTAGGGGGCAGGCGTGGAACACAATTTACGGACCGGTCTTCTTCTTAGTCTGGTCGTCTGCACTCGAAATCAACACGCTCAAATCTGGCCAGCCGTAAGCTACCTCCTTGAGTTGTTGGCCGCCTATGTCAATGTGTTTTTCGTCGAATAGTTGGCCTCCAAGTCGCTCATAGAAGGCACGTGAGTTATTATCGGCAAGCACCCATACATACATGGACTTGTGACCAGTCGATTGCAAATATGTTGCTACTGCTGTCAGAAGCCGTCTGCCGATATTACTCTTCTGGTGATGTTGTAAAACGTAAATCGCATACAACTCGCCATCGAACTCATTATGGTCTCTGCAATCTCCACCGTTAGAGAAGCCAACGATATCTCCATCGCTCTCGGCAACAAACACATTGTCCGACTTTGTTGTTAGCACCCTCTTCCAGTAGCTGGATCTTGTCTGAACGTTTAATGTTCCTAAGAAGTCATCACTTACAATGTTATGGTATGTTGTTCTCCAACTGTCAACGTGCACATGCGCAATTCGGTCCGCATCACTCGGTGTTGCCGTTCTGATATTGATTACTTTTTTTGTCACGCTATTGATAGTTGAAGTGCCTACGTACCAATCTTTCGTTGCAAAACCGTTCGAGTTATTGTCGGACCGTTACCGAAGTCTCCTTGGATAGTGAACCACTGTCCGCTGAACGGCAAACCAATATAAAGAGCACTGCACAAGGAACCTGCGTGATATTCTGGTGGCAAATCGGAAACGTATGCGGTCATTTGGCGTTTCTCATGTACCGAACATGCCGGGTACCTCTTAGGTGCCGGGTACCGGGCGTAACTTGCTCAGGTAGATACGGTATAACCTACTTATAATCGTATCAATGTTGCTGCAATTTCATCTCGCAGTTTGGGTGATACCTTTACTTCATCGGCGAAGGTTCTCCACTGGCTTACTGTGTGGCTAATTTCCTCAATAGTTTCTGCTGCCTTTTTATTTTTTATGGATTTGCCAACGGTGAGCAAATCGTCCTTAGTAATATTGGTTCTTTTTCCGTTGATGCTTAATGCATGCTGACGTACCCACTGATGATTGGGTTGATAGGCGTGGCAAACATCGTAGGCCGGTGCCAGCTCCCATTTTTCATCCCTTTTTAAGCGGAAGGCAAAGTTCTTTGTATGGTCATCGCAGTTGCGGGCCACCACATTGAACACCATTCTGCGAAACAACTGCTCAGCATCTGGATAGGGAAGTTTCAATTCCCGAAGCGTTTGAAACAACTGCTCGTAACTGAAGCTGGTTACCAGGTTGTAATCAAAGTGCTTCATGGCACAGAAGGTTAGAATATGGTGTTTGGTTGAACCATCTTGTCGGTCGAAACGCTTGGTCATAAAATGCGCCCTGCCGTTTTCTTCCAATAATTTGGAAGGCATCATTTGGATACCACAAGCCACAGCCATGTTGTAGTAGGCCATTTCCACCCGACCATATCCCTTGCTGGCGCCTAACTGCACATCGCTTACCCCATCCAGCTTTATCAGCCAATGTTCAAACCCTCTGGGTGCATTGGTTTGACCAGATTTTACTTCACCGGTTTTCTCGTTGTAGGCAATTACCGCCTTAGGGCGGGCACCACCGGCAGAGGTACCAATGCGCAGTACATCAAGAATGGCGTTTTCTTCGTTTTCCTGGAGGTTGGTAACGAAAGCTTCTTTTTTGGTGAGCATTTTCCGGGCTATGTCCACCAGGCTGTCAATTTCTACCGAAAAGGGTCTTTTACTTTCCCTTAAGGTGGTGGGCTCAAACTCCAGGGCGCCCATACCCCGGGTACCAATAAAACCCAAGGTCTCTACCGGATTCATACTGTCCAGCGGCCGACCTTGCTGAGCCAACCACAAGTTGATGAGTTCATTTCCGTACCGGTCGGGCAGTACATCGGCCAATAAGCCGGGCAGGCCTTTAAAGGTATCTAAAGCAGGATCTGGCTTTTTACGTAAGGCGGGAAAATTGAAACTGCTTTGGGTTGCACGTACCGGCATTTGCAAGGGGGCCAAATCCCATCCTTGACTCTTGAATTTGGAGTCATATTCAAACGTGGCATATCCGGTAGCATCATCCCACGCTACCGCACCCACTAACTCGCCCCATATTTTTACAAATGCCGTGTTCATGGTTTACCAATCTGATTTATCTGGGTCCTGTGTTTTGGTGTTTCTTGCTCTCTTGCGTTTTTCTCGTTCAGCTTTGGCAAGGGCCAGCGGACTGATGCGCTGTTGCACTTCAAAGGCATCCATTACCTGCAGTTGGTCCAGCACCCGAAGCACCTGCATCAGGGTGGCCAGGGTTACGGTTTCGCCCCGTTCCAGTAGACTGAGGGTAGAACGACTAATACCCGCCTCATGCGACAGGGCATCCTGGGTTTTGTTTTGCTCCAGCCGGTGATGCTTTACAAAAGCCCCGATGCGAGCTGCAAGCGCCTGATCACTCATGGAGTGCCAATTCTTGAATGCATTATCAGTCATTATTGCCTCTGTTTGCTTTTATGTATTGTATCTCATGCAAAAGTAACAGTAATTTGGAATTATTTAATCTGGAATCAGGAATAATTTGAGCTAAGTGAATGATTAAACATTCACAAAAGCCATTTATTACATTAACGAACGATATCTCACTCATTATCTTCCGGGTTCCAGATTTTCAGATTGAAGATTCCTAATTCCGGATTACAGATCCTTCTAGCCCCCAAATAGTTTGGAGTAATGCTCCTAAATGTAGATTTCGTTCTAAGAAGGAGACAGCAAGGGGCAAGAATCGGATATGGAGCCAGGAGGCAAAGCTTGCAATCCTGGAGGGAAGCAGATCACAATGGGATTGCGCAGACAGGGCGTAAGCACGGCGTAGCGGCGAGTCAGATCCACGAATGGAAGAAGAAGCGAGGTCTGTACGGAGATGCGAGCTTGTCGGGCTATCAACATCAAGAGGATCCGGAGCTACAGCGACTGCGCGCCGAGAACCAAGCATTGAAGGGGCTCAGCCTTCGCATCAAGGATAGTCTGCTAAAAAAGAACGGAACAACGACTCAGGAGCGGCTCATGGCAGCACGCGGATTCCTTGGGGAAGGTCACCGAATTCAAACGGTTCTGCGGAGTGCAGGGGTGTCAGAAAGCACATTCTACTACGCACCAAGGGCAGGCAGACGTGGGCGCAGAGCAACAAAGACAACAGACGATGCTGCAGGGCGTGCCTGGAGTGAAGCAGAATTGGTGGCGATGATCTTAGACTACTTAGGTCAAGAGTTTGTCGACGCTGGCTATGTCAAGATTGCAAAGTGGCTTAGAAAGGAACACAGCCCGGTGATCAGCAAGAAGAAGGTGTACCGATTGATGTCGAAGCACGGACTGCTCAACAAAAGACCTGTGCGCAGCACGATCAGAAAGCAATGGATCAAAGAAC
>DAITNB010000009.1:0-91662 GCA_036834845.1 bacterium
TACTGCATCTGAACTGGTGTGGCAGAGTAGGTAGTCGCCAGGTCTTCTTTAAAAAAGCTCCCAACGCTGTACGCGTTGGGAGCTTTTTGCTTTTCGTCTATACCCGATTACCATCCCCTATGACACAAATCGCGGCTTTCGCGTATGGGCGGTTAAAGATTCGCTATTCTCGCCATCATTCCGTAATTCCGTAATTCCGTAATTCCGTAATTCCGTAATTCCGTAAGTTTCGCAGTTCGAAAACTGATTCCATTTTCTCCAAGAAAGGGGTGCTCCATGAGAACATCTCTCCACGTATGTATGTGTGCGGCTATAGCATCGGCGTTGTTGCTCAATGCCTGCTCAACGGATTCTTCTCAGCCGCTTTTCAACCAGTCCGCGGATGGTAAAACTGCTACAGTTCAAGCAGCTCCACCGGGCTTTGCTAAGGTACCAGACCACTATGTTGTGGTGTTGAGCGAGATGGACCCCAACACTGTTGCGGGCGAGGTTGAGCGTATCCGCATGGCACACGGTTTTGCGGTAACGGCTGTGTATACAACAGCCATTCAAGGATTCTCTGCGTTTATTCCTCCAGGAAAGCTGAAGAAGCTCTCCGAGGAGTTAACGGTGCAGCGTATCGAGGAAGATTTTGAGGTTTCCGTTAGCCCCATTTCCGATAAGGCAAAACCAGGTGGGACTGGCCCAGCCCCCTCCGGACAAAATCTGCCATGGGGTGTAGCTGCAGTGGGTGGACCGTTTAACGGTGCCGGTAAGGTTGCATGGATAATCGATACGGGTATCGATCCAAATCATCGCGATCTAACTATCGATGCGGCACGTGGTGCGAACTTCGTAACGGGAGGAAAGCTGCCATCTCCGGCCTGGAAGGACGGCAATGGTCACGGTACCCACGTTGCCGGCACGATTGCAGCAATAAACAACAATGTTGATGTGGTTGGCGTTGCGGCAGGCGCTACAGTAGTGCCGGTTCGTGTTCTCGATAATCGTGGATCAGGTCAGTACGCATGGATCATTGCCGGTGTAGATTACGTTGCTTCCCGTGCAAATCCAGGTGATGTTGCCAACATGAGTCTTGGTGGTCCGGCAAACTCCGCTTTAAACACCGCGGTGTACAACGCAGCAACAACCTACCTAGTGAAATTTGCTTTGGCAGCCGGCAACGAGGCAAAAGATTGCTCGTCTACATCTCCCGCCAGTGTGAATGGTTATGGTATCTACACGGTGTCTGCTCACGATGTAAATGATGTGTTTGCTTCGTTCTCGAATTATGGACCTCCGGTTGACATCTGTGCACCCGGCGTTTCTGTACTTTCAACGAAGAGCGGTGGCGGTACCACTACGTTTAGTGGCACATCTATGGCATCGCCACACGTTGCAGGTTTGCTTCTTGTAGGGAACGTTGGCTCTCGTGGACCCGTAACGGGTGATAAGGACTCTTGGACAGACGGACTTGCCGTAAGGGTTCCATAAATCGTTGCAAGGTCTCAGCACTGATGAATACATAAAGGGTCGCAGGAGTTTCTCCTGCGACCCTTTTTCGTTGCTCGAGAGTGTTACTTCTTCGCCAAACTTCGCACATGGGCAGCCAGGGGTGCGAATTCTTCATCAGGAATCCGCCCGCCCCATACCGGCATTGAACTCTCCGGATAATATGCCCGAATGTTCTTGATTACGGCAATAAGAGTAGAATCATCCGGATACTTCGCATTTGCATTCTGCAGATTGCCATATCCAAGTCCGGTAGATCCATGGCAGCCCGTACAACCATACGTGTTGTAGGCATTCTTGCCCCGAGAGGCACCACTCTCGGCCGTATATGTGTACGATTCCGATCGTGGTTTTGCCAACTGAGGAACGGATTTGAGATACGCATACAACGCTCGTATCTCTGTTGTATCGAAATGTGCCCCGCGTGGCATAGGATATCGAAGCAGTGTGCCGTCCGGTCGGAATCCTTCCTTGAGTGCCGTAACGAACTGCTCTTCTGTCCACGAACCGATTCCGTTAGTTTTGTCAAACGTAATGTTCGGGGTGAAGATTGGACTACCATTTACATCCATCATCCGTGTGCCACCACCCATAAAATCGGGAGTGTTTTCCGGTACCATTACATCCACCGTTGCAATGTCTCCCGAATGGCAGCCATAACAGTCGTACACGGCAGTTGCTAAATACTTTCCGTATTCCACCAGATTTGACGTGTTGGGCTGTGGTATGGGGCTGGTAGGATATGGGAATGGTTCAAACGCTACAGTTACAAGAAACTTCGCAAACCATGTTGGCTCCGAATCTCTACTGCGCGAATCTGTTGCAGCTATCAACGGATCGTCACTACGCAACCAGGAGATAATCGAATTCACATCCTCGTCGCTCATGTGCACAAACTTTGGCATCCAGGGTGGAAGGTAGCGGCCACTATGCGGATGAATGCCAGTGCGAAGCAACCAGGCAATGTCTCCGTCGGACCAAGAACCAATACCTTCAGTTTTGTGGTTGGTGATGTTCCGCGAATAGGCAACACCAAACTCTTCGGGCATGTCGAGCATCTTCGTACCACTTAAGGTGCCTGTTTCGGGGCTATGATGGCACTCGGCGCATAAACTCAGAGCAAGATGGCGTCCACGCTCTATCCGTGCCGGTGTATGTTCGATTTTCAAATTGGGCACCGCGGTATCGTAGTGCGGGAAATCCCGGAACTGAACGTAGGCAGCAAAACCACCGGCGAACAGGAGCAGGGCTAGAACAACAAGGCCGAGCCATTTGAGCACGGTTTTCATGGGTCCCTCATGTGCAGATGTGGACAAAATGTTTCGGGGCAAACGTACGTAAAAACTTCCCCACGCTACCGCCGTAGATTTGTGGTTTCCATGATCGCCTTCCTTCTCTTAGCATGTTGCTCGTATACTCACCCGACGGCAGATTCCACTGTATCAGATACTGTGGTGTTTCGGGGTGTGAACGTAGTTGCCGATAGGTGGCTTACCGATGCAACAGGTACTGGTATGCCGGTAACGGTGATTGACAATAGAGTACTCGCGCGTTTGGATCCCGTAGATCTTGCGTCGGTTTTGCCCTTGGTGCCCGGAACGTTTCTGCGCGACTACGGAGGGGTTGGCGGACTGAAGTCGTTCTCCGCAAGAGGGGGCTCTGCTGCGCAATCGTTGGTGGTGATAGACGGTGCCCGCTTGTCATCGGCGCAAAACGGCACATTCGATTTGTCGCTATTTCCATCGCGTTTCATTGCAGATATCCGAGTGATAAGGGGCGGGGCATCTGCCTTGTATGGAGCAAATGCCATAAACGGCGTCCTCGAGTTATCGTGCGCGCTTCCGAAAGAATCGGTTCTGATGGCCAACGCAACGCTGGGATCGTTCGAGGAACTCCGTCTGGGTGCCACGGGAGTGATGAATCTCGATGGGCTTCGTGTTGGCGCACGAATAGTGGGACTTACCGCGAGTGGTTCGTTCCCGTTTCCTACGAATCAGTTTGGAGAGACACTAACTCTGAATCGAGGCAACTCAGACGTAGAGTCGTTCTCCGGCATCGTCCGCGCCGAACTTGGAACAGAAGGATCGCTATCTCTCCTCTATCGCACTGCTGATAGAGGTGTGCCCGGAGCGGTGATGCAACGGGCTGTATTGGACTCGCGTGCTCGGCTACAAGATAGAGATGGAATGTTATTTGGGACCTGGCAAATAGCATCAACGCCGATTGGACGCGTAACAACGAATGCATCGGGCCGATACCTCGAACAGCATTATCAAGATCCAGGCGCCACCATTGCGGGGCCGAACGGAATTGATGCACGATACGTTCAGCGCGATGTTAACGCAGGAATTGCGCTTCATGGGGTATGGAATACAATGTTGCACTCGTCGCGGCTCGATGTGTCGTACGCAGATCTCTACGGGAACGCAATTGTTTCTGATTCCGGCAGCCGTGTGGTGCGGCGTGGCATTGGGCTGTCGAGCGATTGGCAGATGCCCGAGATTGCATCTACTGCGCTCGACCTACGGCTTGCGGTGCGTTTAGACGCACTTTCGGACATGGGCCTGGCAGTATCCCCGCTTATCGGCTTGCGCTACGAGGTAAACACGAACGTTGCTCTTCGCTCCAGCGCCAGCTACAACTTTCGTCCGCCATCGTTTAACGAAATGTACTTCTTGAACTACGGCACACGCGGACTTAGGCCGGAACGCTCACTAACCATTGATGTGGGAGCTGTGCTTAGCCCCCTATCATGGTTAGCCGTTGAAGCAGACGTGTATTATGCGAACACGAAAAATCTCATCGTGTCTGTTCCCGTGAGTCCGGTTGTTACAAGTGCACAAAACGTGGGTGCTGCACGTTCTATCGGCGCGGAATTTCTTGCACGCATGCAATTGTTTGATAGCCGCCTTATTGCCCAGTGGACGTATACGCTGCAGCAGGTAACAGATCGCACGGGTCGGCCTGGCCTAGATGGAACATTGGTGCCGTACTCGCCGCCTGAACTTATTTCGGCAATGGTGTCTTGGGACGACAAAGTATTTACCACCGCCGTACAATGGTCGTATACAGGATACCGCTACGCCCAGGCGGGCGCCGAGTATTCGTCTATTTTGCAGAACTTTGATGTTCTTAGTGCACAGGTTGGAGTCCACGTAACCGGCGCTCACACAAGAGCCGACATACGACTGCACTGCGAAAACATTTTCAACACCTCCTTTGTAGTTGTGCGAGGATACCCCATGCCGGGTAGAGTGCTACGCATTACGGTTGCATTGGAGTTACTACCATGAAGAAACCACCTCTGCCCACCGAGCTAGCACTGCTGCACGAGAAAGCAGTGAAGGACGGACTCGAAACATACATCGATCCAAAAACCGGACTGAGTGTGCTCACAGAACTTGCGCACCACAGGCGAGGTTCATGTTGTGGCAGTGCATGCAGGCACTGTCCGTACAATTGGAAGAATGTTCCCACTTCCGGTATGCTGCTCGTAGTTGCATGGCTGCTGCTCCAGATTCCTGCAGTGGCACAACATGTGCAGCCGGCAGACACCGTGGCAAGGTTCACACCAGGTAGCGGACAAAACAACGGACAGGGTCCGGGGAGTTTCCCCGCAAACATTTTTCGTGGACCCAGCCCACGTGCCAGCGACAGCGTTCCCGATACAGATCCACGCGAAGTGTGTTCTATAGGTCTCGGCGGTTCGATTACTCTGGGCTTCCGATCTGGCGTGGTAGTGGATGGTCTCGGTGCAGACATTGTTATTCACGAGAACGCCTTTCGGTATGGAAGGGGGCGAGTGTTTGCCGAACCCGCACGGGTAGAAGTAAGCCGAGACGGGAGAACCTGGACGGCGTTTCCATTCGATAGCGCGTCGCTTATCGGTTGCGCCGGCGTTACTCCCGGAGGAGACGCATTCGACCTAACAACCATCGGTGTAGACTCTATCCGTTGGATTCGCATCACAGACATTACACAGATGGTGCTCGATAACCCCAAACACAAGTATTACGATCCAACATTATCCGGTTTCGATCTTGATGTGGTGCTCGGAATGTATGTTGTTCCGGCGGCATTCGACTTTACGCTCGAGAACACGGTAACGTTAACGGATGTTCGCATCGAAGCAACTCGAGCCACAACAATGAGTGTTGTAGACATGCGGGGCACACTTCTGCATCAACAGGAGTTTCCTTCCGGTGTGCACTATACAGATGTGTCGTGGTTGCCACCGGGCGCACTTCTCGTTGCAGTATCAGACGGCACACAGATTCGCACGCTGAAGGTGCTACGATGAGCATACTCTGCCGTGTGTTGTGCGCCGTAGTAGTGGTGATTACAACACACTGTGTGCCCATGCCAACGCCTCCCAATTCACCTGCAGTTGCCATAGACAGCAGCGGGCTGTTTGTTGTGTGCGAAGGCTTGTGGCGTCAGGACAACGCTGTGTTGTCCTTTGTAGACATTAACGGCATGGCCATGCGAGACGTTGTATCGGCAGTAACACCAGATTTGAGACTTGGCGACACCGGAAGCGACATTGTAGCTTATGGCGATACACTGGCAGTGTGCGTAAGCGGCTCTCAGAGCATCGAATGTTTTCGAAGATCTACCGGTGCGTATATCCAACGCATAACACTCAACAGCGGCGAACCATATCGCATGGTGTTGGCAACCAACGGAGTGGCGTACTGCACACTTATTTCTACAGACGCAATAGCCAAGGTTGATCTCGTTGGCGGGTTCGTGTCGGTGCCAAACGTTCCTGTGGGTCCAGCACCCGAGGGTATCGGTCTTCTTAATGGTCGGCTCTATGTAGCAAACAGCGGTCTGGGCGATCTTCGAAAGAACGAGCCCGGTGCTGGCTCCGTAGTTGTGCTCGATGCCACCGAACTTCTTGTACTCGATACCGCCGTAGTACTTCCAAATGTTATGCAGTGTATTGCCGACTCCGCAAGACAATGCATGTGGTTTGTGTACCGGCACTTTGTATCGCAGCCCGACTCCTTAGGTGGCATTGTGCGTTACGATGTGCGAACCCGAACGATTACCGATCACATCCGGGTTAAGCAGCCCAAGTCTGTACTGCTATCGCCGGTAGGGGGCGAGTTGTATGTGTTGTTTCTTAACGGTGTAGACCGTTACGAACCCGAAACACGATCTCGCACCCCAATAGTATCGCACACATCAGCGAATGGAAATGACGTGTGGTATTCACTCGGCTGGTGGCATCACAAAAATGCCTTCGTTGTTGGCAACGCGCGCAACTATCAAACAGACGGCGAAATCATTGTGTTTACCCCAACGGGCAACGAAATATTGCGTGCGAAAGTAGGACTGAATCCTACGGCTATGCGGTAGCGCTATTTGCCTGCCTTGTAGCCTTCCTTCACAAGGATTTCGATCATCCTTGATACATGGTCTCCCTGCATTTCGATCGTTTGATCAACAAGCTGTCCGCCGGCTCCAAGTGTTTTCTTGAACAGAGAGAGCAAACGATTTAGCTCCATTGGATGCGAAAAGAAACCCCATGCGATGGAGACAAACTTGCCTCTCCGCTTCTCCGCGCGTACACGAATGCGCAACACATTCCCATCATGTCCGCGACGCGCTTCTGATTTTTCGTTGCCCTTTTCGGGTAACGATTCTTCGGTGCCAAGTAGCTTGGCTAAGTCTTGAAGTCCGGGCATAGTGCAACATTACGGCAAAGGCGCCATTTGTTCCGTCTTCCAATGGTTGCGAGGTTTGCAGAATGAGAACATGGATTATTCTGGCTGCTGTGTTTGCTGTTACGGCAGTGTATTCCGTACTGGTGATACTCCACATGGTGTTGTGGCGGAACCACGACGTGTTCTATGTATACGCCCGATCTTGGTCCAAACTCCTGCTTAAACTCTGTCGCATACAGGTACACACAGTTGGCATTCATAATCTCTCCGGTACAGGCAGGTATATCTATGTTGCTAACCACGCTAGCCTGTTCGACATACCGGTAATTCTTGTAGCCGTGCCGGATAACATCCGCATTATGTATAAACATGAGCTCGAACGCATCCCCATCTTTGGATGGTGTTTAAAAATTTCGCCCTTTATCGCCATAAACCGTAACCGCGGTAAGCAGGCCTCCGACGTGTTGGACACCGTGGCAGAAACATTAGGCACCGGCACCTCGGTGTTGGTGTTTCCGGAGGGAACCCGGAGCGAAGACGGTTCTGTTGGACCATTCCGACGCGGCGCATTCAGTCTTGCTGTGCGTAGTAAAAGGGCCTTGGTACCACTGGCCATAACAGGCACCGCCAAGATTCTGCCAAAGGGGGCATCATCCATTTCCGGTGGCCGCGTAACGGTGGTTATAGGAAGCCAAATCTCCACCGAGACTACCTATTCACGAGAGCAAGAGAAAGAACTTATGGCAACAGTTCGAGATATCATTTGTGTAGCCGTAGATTCGCACCTATGAACGTATCAGACATCCACAAGATTGCCGAGCTGGCCCGCCTGCGTTTTACTGATGCCGAGGCCGAGGCATTTGCTGCGGAATTCGAACGCATTATAGAATACGTAGGCACTATCAACTCCACAAACATGGATGGCGTAGAGCCAATGTTTGCCGCGAATAGTCTAACAAATGTTCTGCGAGACGATGTTGTAGGGGAATGCCTAACAACAGAAGAGGCGTTGATGAACGCACCGAAGAAGAACGAAGCGTTTATCAAGGTCCCCAAGGTACTGGGATGAATGTTGGCGTTATACCCGCTCGATACGCTGCCACACGGCTACCCGGAAAGCCCCTTGCCGATCTTCATGGAATGAGCATGGTAGAGCGTGTATGGCGGGCGGCCATTGCTTCGCCGGCACTGCACAAAGTGGTTATTGCCACCGATCACGAAGCTGTTGTTGCAGAGGCCCAACGAATTGGGGCAGAGGTAGTGGTTACGTCTGCCAACGAACCCAGTGGCACAGACCGGTGTTATGCCGCAATCCGGTCCATGGGAATTACCCCAAGTGTTGTTATCAACATCCAGGGGGACGAGCCACTGCTCGAGGCCGGAGTGCTTACGCATCTTGTTGATGCACTGCATACGTCTAAGGCCCATGTTGCCACGCCGGTAACGGCTATTGTAAACGATGCCGATTTACAAAACCCGGCATGTGTAAAAGTGGCAATGAATAGTGCCGGCAGGGCGTTGTATTTCTCTCGATCGCCAATTCCGTTTCTGCGCGATGTGGCGGTGCCTGATTGGCTAAGCAATGGCGAGTATTGGAAGCACATAGGCATTTACGCCTATACATGGTCTGCTCTGCAGCAACATGTGCAACTTCCTACCTCGCCCCTTGAGCGGGCCGAACAACTAGAGCAACTACGTTTGCTTGAATGGGGCGCACACTTTGTTTGCGTGCCTACGGATGTAGAGTTTGTAAGTGTTGATACGCCGGAAGATGCAGATCGGGTAAGAAGTATACTTGCTTCGCGCTAAGTCTGCAGTAACTGCCGTACAGCGTTTATCGCCGCAGAAACCTCAATGCTACGCATGTTGTTGTCGGGTGTGCTTTCCAGCACTAGTGCGTTTGTGGTGTACGGACCCCACCGGTGTTTACTCATAGACGGTGTGTGGGGATAGAAGCCAACCACCGGAGTACCACACGCTGCGGCAACATGAAGCACGCCGGTAGAGTTTGCACACAGAAGAGATGCCGTAGAGATAAGGTCTATCATCTGTCCAAGATCCAATGCTCCGCACAGGTTTTGCGCTTGAGAACATCGCTCGGCAACAACTCTGCACTTCTCCTTCTCTTGCTCTAGTCCGGTGATAAGAACCTGGGCGCCAAGCTCGGCGGCACAATACGCAGCTACCTCGCCGAAACACTCCGCCGGCCATTCCGGTGCAGAGCCCCCGGACCCGGGATGGATTACAATGCGAACAGTTGCGGCATCGCGCACGGCATGTGGCCTAGGGTGTACAAGGCGTACCATTGGCGTTTCTACGTTAAAGGCCCGCGCAATCATCCGCATGTTGTATTCGGCCTCGTGATACTCTGCCTTCGACCTATGATCCTTAACCGTGGTGGTAAACAGTGGCGCATACCAGCGATATGCCGAGCCAACACGCTGCGGTATAGCAGCACGCAGTGCGTCCCATGCCTCACGAGCGCGGGGACGCGGAAAAAATAGCACGTCTAGATGCTCATCACGGAGAAGGTGATGAAGGGGGCGAGTGTTCTCGTCTACGTACACTACGGTATCTGCCGCGGGATTCTCCAAAAGCAACGGGCGCACATATGCACGCGTAAACAGCGTGCAATGTGCGCCCGGAATTACTTCGCGGATTGCATTCATCATTGGCAATGTTAACACCATATCGCCAAGACGATCGGTGCGCAGCACGCCAATTCTTAGAGGAACCACTCTGCGCCAATTGCCGGCGTTGCGATACCGAAGGCAACCTTGGAGCCGGATGGACTAAACGGAATGTCGAGCACGCGGATTTGTGCGAAAATTCCCAGATTCTTCGATACAAAGTACTCGGCGCCGGCACCAAATCGCAGTCCGGTTGTAGCGTCTCCACCGCCAGAGTTGGAGTTGATAATGAACTGGCCGATGAAGAATGGCTTTAGCTCCTTGGAACCGGCAAGAATGAACTTGCCATACGGGGCAAAGGTGAGGTCGGAATTGCCGTCACTAATGTCCAGCCCAAACTGTGTACCCACATGAATTGCTGGCGTAATGGCATAGGCAAGGTGGCCGCCTGCACCAAACCAACCAATGGAAGCACCAAATCCAAACTGCTCAGACGGACTCTGCGCATAGGCCGTAGAGGCAGATGCTACGAGAACGGCGGCGCAAACAACCGAAAAAATCCTCTTCATGCTAACTCCAAACAATGAATGGTGGAATATTGACGTCCAAATATACCGCCGTAACTTCGATGCTGGAAACCCAAATGAATACACCCGTCAGCGTACATCGCTATACTCCAGAACACCGTGCCGAGTGGGACGCCTTTGTTGAGCGTTCGAACAATGGCACCATGTTTCACTTACAGCAGTTCTTAGACTACCATCCCGAGGGCAAGTGGAATTGGCATCACCTAATGTTCCGAGAGGGCAACACTCTTGTTGGTGTACTCCCTGGGGGAATTAATGCAAGGGGCGAATATTGGTCGCCAACGGGCGCGTCGTATGGGTCGATCTGCACACTCGATGCATCCTTCGAACGCACACTTGCCATTGTTGACGCGTTCATAGACTATTGCAAAAGCCGGAAGATTTCTGATGCCTACCTTATTCCAGCTCCAATTATCTACACCCGCAACTACAGTCAGCACCACGAGTACGCGATGCTCTATCGAAAGGCCGACTTCGAGCTGCACTATATCTCTCATGCCATAGATCTGAAGCATGGTGCCAACTTTGCGAAGTACTTTGATGCCACGGCGCGGAAAACAGTGAGCAAGATCCTTCGAGAGGGACGCATCACTATTCGGGAGAGCACAGATTATGCAACGTTTCACGAAATTCTCGTAGAAAACAAGGCGCGCCATAACGTAGCACCAACGCATACACTTGCAGACCTGCTGAGATTGCAGGAGTTAATGCCCGATAAGCTGCTATTGAACATGGTGTACGATGGAGACACCCCTATTGCCGGATCTCTTTTGTTCCTTGCTAATCCTAAGGTAGTGTTGTGTTTTTACAACATGCTGAAGTACGAATACGAGCACCTAAAACCCATCTACCTGGTGATGCACGAAACGTGTCGGTGGGCGGTGGAGAATGGCTACGAATGGGTAGACATTGGGGTGTCTCAAGACACCAAGGATCCTAATCCCATGACGCCGTCCATTGGACTTATCAACTTTAAGGAACGGTTCGATGCGCGCGGAATTCTCCGCAGCACGTACCACCTGCACATCGATGGGTGAAACAGATGTTCTGTTGCTTGCCGTAGCAGACCTCGCACAGGATGCACGAACCCTAAATCTGGCCTCGGCCCTACGAGCATCGGGTTTGCGTGTAGAATGTATCGGACTTGATTCATTTTCCGTGGGCGAGCGGGCGATAACACGATGGCGGAAGTTTCGGCAAATAGTGCGGCAATCGCTGCACAATCCCCGCGTTGTTATTGCAATGGATTTGTTTGCGCTCTCGGCTGCACGCGATGTGTCGAAGCAGTGCGGTGCGGCGTTACTCTACGACATGCGCGAATTCTACTTTGCATTGGGTCCGCTTGCCAATAGCCGGGTGCGGCAGTTTATCCTCGCGTCTCACGAACGCCTACTCCTCCGGTCGGTGCGTGGCGTAATGGTATCTGGCGAACTCGATGCCGATATCGTACAACGCAAGTTTGCACTAAGCGAAAAGCCATTTGTGTTGCTCAATACACCTCCCTATACTCCGGTTGTTGAGTCCACCCTGCGCATGCGGCTTTCCGACCAGATTCCCGCGCACTCCGCCATTGCTCTCTATCAGGGGGTTGTGCATCACGGAAGAGGATTAGCCCCCTTCATGCAGGCGCTTCCATTACTCGAGAATGTGCACTTGGTGGTTATTGGCAACGGTCCGGCCAAACACGAACTACAGCAGGCCGCACATTCATTTAAAGTACAACACCGGGTTCATTGGTTAGAAGCAGTTCCATACAACGAGCTGCATCCACTAACCTGTGGCGCAGACCTTGGTTTGTGTTTGATAGAGCCTGTATCCATGAGTTATGAATATGCGCTGCCAAACAAACTTTTCGAATATGCCATGGCCGGTGTTCCGTCACTTGTAACAGACCTGCCCGCATTGAGCGATTATGCACGGCGCACAGGTGTTGCCGAGGTTATACCTCGCACGCTGCAGCCACAAGACATAGCCAGTGCGGTAAACACCGCACTGAGCAAGGACAAACTACAGTACACCACACAGATTGCAGAGGTTGCCCAACGCTATTCATACGAAGCACAGTCCGAAAGAGCTGTTGCCTTCGTGAACCGATTTCTCCAATGATCTATCTACTCCTGCTCCTGCAGCAGCTTATCTCGTCCAGCACACATCTTATCGCCAAGAACGTAACGGGTGTGTTGCATCCCACAACCGTTGTTCTTCTGCGAGGGTGTTTTACGTGCGCTGCCTTTGGGCTGTGGTGTGTTCTTCGTAGACGTAGGTTGCCCGTTGTAGAGCGAAAAGACCTGCCGCTGTTACTGCTGTTGGGTTTGATTAACATGCCCATCAATCAGCTCTTGTTCATCTGGGGCGTGCGCTACACAACGGCTCCCAACGCATCGCTTGCCTATGCTCTCACTCCGGCCTTTGTTGTAGTGTTTCTATTGTTGGCGGGCAAGGAGAGAGCGGGATGGAAACGATACCTCGGTGTAGCAATTGCTTTTGCCGGCGCAGCCATCGTGCTTGCAGACAGAGGTGCTGCTCTCGATTCCACGCAACTGCTGGGGAACATTATTGTTCTGGCTGCAAGCATGTCGTGGGCGGCATTTACCGTACTCGGACGTACCATGATTGCCAAGTACGGTCCGGTATACACCACCGCACTTACCTTCTTCTTTGGTTTAGCCCTGTACGTGCCACTGTGGGCGGTTCTTCCCGTGCACGACACGGCAAGTGCCCTAACCAACAGCTCATGGAGCTTTACATGGCTACAGTTGTTCTACCTGGGAGTTATCACATCGGGTGTGGGCTACGCGTTATGGTATTACGCATTAGCGAAACTCGATAGTTCCAGGGTTGCCGTGTTTAACAACCTGCAGCCAGTAATAACCAGTATCCTGGCATTAATGATCTTTGGAACAGAGCCAACGCCTCTCTTTGTGGCAGGGGGCATTGTAGCACTTAGTGGGGTTGTTCTTACGCAGCGAGGGTAGAACGTGGGATTTGATAGAGCACAGGTTGTAGATTCGGACGCATTGTTCACCTTGTGGCAAACCAGCTATGCGATTAGAAGCACATCACGCCATTGCACTGTGTATTGACGTTCAGGAACGACTCTTCCCGCAAATCCACGAGCGGCAGGCACTTTTACAGCGCACATCAGTTCTTGTGCGCGGTTTACAACTGCTCAACATTCCTGTTTTGGTAACCGAGCAATATCGCAAAGGTCTTGGTGGAACTGTCGAACCACTGGCTTCGCTGTTGGAGCCATTCGAGCCACTAGAGAAGATGTCGTTTTCTGCCTGCGGAAATCCAGACGTAGAGGCGCGCGTTCTTGGTTCCGGAAAACACCAAGTGGTGGTGTTTGGTGTAGAGGCACACGTGTGCGTGTTGCAGACGGTGCTGGATCTGTTAGGTCAGGGTGAAAAAGTAATTGTGGTTGCCGACTGTGTTTCTTCGCGATTTGCTTCCGACCGGGTGCTTGCAATCGAGCGAATGCGAAGCGCCGGTGCAATTATTACCACAGCAGAGTCTGTGCTCTTTGAGTTTATGCGTACGGCCGCTGCTCCGCAGTTCAAGGCAATGTCTGCCATCGTTAAGGAACAACGCATAGTTGATGGGGGAAACGCATAATGGCGAAAGAACAATCAATCTCTAGCGTACTCACAGAAACACGTTCATTTGCGCCCCCTGCCACGTTTGCCAAGAAAGCCAAACACAGTAACGCGTCGGCGTGGAAACGAATTGTATCCGAAGCTGCGGCGGACCCCGTTGCATTTTGGGAGAACCGTGCAAAGGAACTCGCATGGTTTAAACCTTGGAAAACCGCTCTACGATGGAAACATCCACATGCAGAGTGGTTTGTTGGTGGAACTACAAACGCCTCTGTGAACTGCTTGGACCGTCATCTCGGCACGTGGCGAAGAAACAAGGCCGCACTCATTTGGGAGGGCGAGCCCGGCGAGGTGCGTACGCTAACGTATCATCAGCTTCACGCAGAAGTGTGTAAGGCCGCCAACGTGCTGAAATCTTTGGGCGTTCGTAAGGGCGATGTAGTTGCCATCTACATGGGCATGGTGCCCGAAGCAATTATTGCGATGCTTGCATGCTCGCGTATTGGTGCCACACATAACGTGGTGTTTGGTGGTTTTTCGAGCGATGCTCTTCGGGAGCGGATAACAGATAGCTCGGCTGTTCTTCTTATTACGCAGGACGCTGCGTTCCGACGCGGAGACCATGTGTTGTTGAAAGCCGCAGCGGACGTGGCGGTAAAGAAGTGCGAATCAATTCGCAACGTACTTGTTGTGAACCGCGCATCGGAGAAGATTTCCATGAAGGCCGGACGCGACCACTGGTGGCACGAACTCATGGATGCTGCGTCTGCGCAGAACGAGCCGGCTCAACTCGATAGCGAACACCCGTTGTTTATACTCTACACCAGCGGATCCACAGGAAAACCCAAAGGCATATTGCACACCACCGGCGGATACCTAACACAGGCAGCATATACGAGTTCGGTTGTGTTCGATTTGCAAGATGACGACGTATACTTCTGCACCGCAGACATTGGCTGGATAACGGGTCATTCCTACATCGTATATGGTCCACTCTGCAATGGCGCAACCATTGTACTCTACGAAGGTGCGCCTAACCATCCCCAGCCCGATCGCTTCTGGTCCATCATTGCCAAACATGGCGTTACCATCTTCTATACCGCTCCAACGGCCATACGCGCCTTTATGAAATGGGGCGAGGCATGGCCACGAAAACACGATTTGTCTTCGCTGCGGCTGCTTGGAACAGTCGGCGAGCCAATTAATCCCGAAGCATGGATGTGGTATCACTCTGTGATAGGGGGCGGGCAATGTCCGATTGTAGATACATGGTGGCAAACCGAAACCGGTGCTATCATGATTTCGCCAGTTCCGGGCATTACCACAACACGTCCGGGAACGGCAACCACCCCCCTTCCCGGCATAGTAATGGACGTGGTTCGCAAGGATGGCTCATCGTGTAGTGCAAACGAAGGCGGGTTGTTGGTTGTTCAACACCCGTGGCCATCTATGCTGCGGACAATTCACGGGAACAACGAGCGGTATCGACAGGCCTACTGGAGCGAGTTTCCCAAAAAGCGAGGTCACGCAGGTTGGTACTTCACCGGAGACGGAGCAAGAAAGGACGCAAAAGGCAACATCTGGATTATTGGCCGAGTAGACGACGTGATTAACGTATCGGGTCATCGCCTTGGGACAGCAGAAATAGAAAGTGCTCTTGTATCGCACAAAGCCGTAGCAGAGGCGGCTGTGGTGGCGCGTCCAGACAACATAAAGGGCAACGCACTGGTTGCATTTGTAACCCTCCGCGCCGCGGCTAAGAGCCCGAACCTGGTGCGCCTGCGAGAAGAACTACGTAATCATGTTGCCAAGGAGATTGGTCATATTGCAAAGCCGGATGAAGTGCGTTTTACCGATGCATTGCCCAAAACCCGAAGTGGCAAGATTATGCGAAGATTGCTGCGGGAGTTAGTTTCGGGAGCATTGGTAAAAGGGGACGTATCAACACTCGAGGATATCTCCGTGCTACAGAGACTTCGGGCCGATGAAGAAGATTAAACTCAGGGGGAGTTTTTCCGTTCAGATTAGGGAGTGGATGAAGATGAAGATGAAGAATGTACTGCTGCTATTCATGGGTCTTGTTGTTCTCGCTGCATGCGAGAAGAAAGCACCCGAACGACCAGTGAACGAGACGATTCTGTATCGTATTGATTCTCTGCGAAGTAAACTGCCAAAGGTTCCAGATTCCGTTGTTGTGCAATCTGGAGATGTTGTCTCGGGCCTCGATCTTGTGAGGCCGAAAGACACCGTCATTGGTTATAAGGCCAAGTTCCCGGGGTCGCTGGATGGAAACCGTTATCGCGTGTATGCGATTGACTCTTCGTCCTTGCCTACGAGAACCCTACCCGACTTCACGGATGCATCCGTGGGCATGTTGATTTCAACCATGGGTTTTGAGGCGCCAACACAAATCACATCGTGCATTGTAACGCCCCTTCAAAACATGATTTCCGCCATTGTAGGTGGCGACATGTGGGCGCCACTTCTTTGGCCCGACCCCAACCTCCCTTCCCAGTCATGTTCCGAGTCGAATCCAGAGAGATGGTACCTCACCGAATCGCAATATTGCTGGGTTGGACGCACGGACTCAGTCTACCTTGCTGCCTTCGTTAAAGCCCTGAGGGCATATGAGGCGGAGCTAGGTCGGAAAGGGTACTGGTTCCCGTGCCGGATTGTTGGATTAGAATATGGCAGCTCCCTATGTTTACCTGTAACAGCGGTTCAAATTCAGCGGATCGAGCGTGACGGACGCCTGGTTGAATTCCGGATAATTCTCCTCCATAGCTCCTAACCCGCCCCTTCCAACAATTCTTCACGAGCGCCGAGCTACACCCCAAATGTGTGGCTCGGCGTTCTGTGTTTGAGGGTTATGTTTGTGGGCTTAAGCCACTACCGAATAACCATCCAATCGCGGTTTCATGAGTATCCGTAAAGCAGTGATCATGGCAGGGGGCTTCGGAACGCGGTTACGTCCGCTTACGATGTCTATCCCCAAGCCGATGGTTCCCGTGGCGAACCGTCCTATGATGGAACACATCGTAGAGCTCCTCAAAGTGCACGGTATTCGAGACGTGGTGTCCTTGCTCTACTTCCAACCCGAACACATTACCGAATATTTCGGCGAGGGATCTGCTCATGATATCGACATGCGCTACATGTTGGCCGAGGCAGATTTTGGTACCGCCGGCAGCGTGAAAAATGCGCAGAACTTTCTCGACGAGAGATTCATCATCATCTCCGGAGACGTGCTCACGGATATCGACATAGCCAAGGCAGTGGAGTTTCATAAGCAGCGTGGTGCAATGGCTACCATTGTACTTACACGTGTTGCGCAACCACTGCAGTATGGCATTGTAATGACCGATGATGACGGGAAGATTACCCGGTTCCTCGAAAAACCTTCGTGGGGCGAAGTATTTAGCGATACCATTAACACCGGTATCTACATCCTCGAACCCGAAGTGTTAGATCTTATCCCGCCAAAAACGGAATTCGACTTTAGCAAGGATCTCTTCCCGATGATGCTCAAGCGCGAGCTGCCATTGTTCGGCTACATCGCAGATGGGTATTGGAAGGACATTGGCAATCTGCACGAGTACCAGTTAGCGCACGATGATGTGTTGGCCGGAAAAGTAAAGGTTCACTTTGCAGGCGAGCGATGCGATTCGAGTGTATGTGGGAAGAATCTTCAGATTTCTCCGTCGGCGGAACTCGAGGGACTGGTAGTGATTGCCGACAACGTAGTTATTGGAGATCACGCTCGGATAACAAACTGCGTAATCGGCGAAGGCAGCATTATTGGCGCCGGTGCCGTTTTGGAAGGTACCGTGTTGTGGGAAGGTGTAAATGTTGGAGACCTTGCCGAGCTTCGTCACGCGGTGGTATGTTCCGATACAACCATCGGTTCTATGGCCTCGGTGGGAGAGAACGTAATTATTGCTGAAGAGTGTGTAATTGGCAACGACGCCAGACTTGTTTCCGGTGTTAAGCTTTGGCCGCGGAAGGTTGTAGAGTCTCATGCCATTGTTACGCGCAGTTTGGTGCAAGAAGAGCGATGGTCGCGCGAGTTGTTTACCGACGCTCGAATTACCGGCATCGCCAACATCGAAGTAAACCCCGAGTTCGGCGCTAAACTTGGCGCAGCACTGGGAACAGCGCTTGGTGCTGGCACTGTTGTTATTGCCTCGCGCGATGACGACCCAACGTCGAGAATCATAAAACGCACTATTACAGCCGGCCTGATGAGTGCCGGCATTCACGTGTCTGACTTGCAAACAACGTCTATCCCGCAAACACGTCAGGAGCTGCACTCCGGAAAATACGTGGCAGGATTTCATGTGCGCCGCTCTCCACGCAAGCCGGGTCATACAGACATCATTCTCTTCGGGAAAGACGGCAGAGATATCCCTCTTTCGCAAACCAAGACGATTGAGAGATACTTTTTTGGCGAAGACATTAAGCGCGTAGAGTTTACCAACGTTGGCCGGTTGGCGTTCCCCGAGCGATCCACCGCAATGTATATTGAACGATTCCTCTCCGCAATCAAGGGCGACATCGTCCGGCAACGCCAGTTCAAACTTTTGGTGGACTATTCGTTTGGTCTTGCCTCGAACGTGTTTCCGCAAATCCTTGGCGAGCTAAAGTGCAGAACGCTGGCGATGAACAACTATCTCGACTCTTCTCATGTGGCCGATCCCTTAGGAGAAGTGCTCGACGAGAGCGCAACAATCATGCGTTCGCTTGGATACGAGATTGGCTTTAAAATCGATCCCGGTGTGGAGAAGATTGCCCTTGTAGATGAGAGAGGCATCTGGTACACATCCCTGCGTCTGCTAACCATTGTTACGAAGTTGTTCCTCGAAACCACGAAGGATACACAGCCCTTCAAAATTGCCGTCCCAGTTCAGGCAACCGAAGAGATAGAACTGGTTGCAGCAGATTACAACGTAGAAGTTGTTCGCATTCGAAACTCACACTCGGCTATGATGGAGGCCACCAAGGACCCCGCCATCATGTTCGTTGGAGGAACGCGAGGGGGCTTTATCTTCCCGGAATTTCTCGCTGCATCCGATGGTATGTATTCGGCATGCAGAATACTCGAAATGATTGCCGTTTCCGGCTACCAGCTCTCCGAGCTTGATAAAGTATTGCCCAAGCGTCATCAATCCACAGTATCCGTGCCATGCCCCTTCGAGCTCCGAGGCACCGTAATGCGCAAGGCCATGGAGCACTCCGAGAACATGGAGCGTTTACTGGTAGACGGTGTGCGCATCTCTGCAAATGGAGTAACCGTTCTTCTTGCGCCCGACAAAGAAGAAGCTCTTTTCACAATCACCGCCGAAGCCAACGATGCCACGGTAGCAGCAGCAACACGCGATTCCTACGCGGCTCTCGTTTCCCGGTGGAGAGACGAACAATAACAACGAACCGAATCAAAGACCTATGGATATCAAGATTTCCGACATACTCGACCCCTCGTGCATCGAACTCAACTTGCAGCTCAAGGACAAAACAAGTGCCTTAGAGCACATGGTAGAAATCCTTGCACGCAACGGCAAGGTGAAAGATGTTCGTGCGCTAGAAACCGTTATCCTCGAGCGCGAAAAACTTATGTCTACCGGCATTGGGAACGGTGTGGCATTGCCGCACGGCAAAACGAATGTGGTAGATCGTTCGATGGCTGCCTTAGCAACACTCTCGAATCCGATAGACTTTGATGCGTTGGACGATAAGCCGGTGTCGATCATTCTTCTTCTCGTGGGAACAGAGTCGAACGTTGGTGTTCACCTGAGATTGCTCAGCAGAATCTCCCGCATGGTGGGCTCTGAGCACTTCCGTTCGCAGCTCCTGGCTGCCCGTAGCATAGAAGACGCACATGCGCTGCTTACTTCCCACGAAGAGGTTCGCGCATGAACATGCAGGCCGTTCGTGGCACACGCGATGTATTCGGACCTGAGATGGATGCGTGGCATCGCGCCGAACAGATCTTTCGAGATGTATCTAGCGCTTATGCCTACAAGGAGATTCGTACACCCATCTTTGAAAGCACAGACCTTTTTAAGCGGGGCGTAGGCGAAGAAACAGACATCGTTGGCAAGGAGATGTACACCTTCGAAGACCGCGGAGGCGACTCTCTAACCCTGCGTCCGGAGATGACTGCTCCCATTGTACGGTGTGTTCTCGAGCACAGTCTGCTTCGGCACAATCCCGTTATGCGGTACTGGTACGCAGGGCCACAGTTCCGTTACGACCGTCCGCAGAAGGGCAGATATCGTCAGTTCCACCAGTATGGCGCCGAGTGTATTGGTTCGGCACATCCCGAGAGCGAAGCAGAGATTATTACCCTTTGCAGCGACGTAATACGCACCATTGGATGCACGAACGTGGTGCTAGAGATTAACACCTTGGGTACCGCAGAGGTGCGCGCCGCCTATCGCCAACGTTTGGTGGAGTACCTTGCTGCGCATGAAGGTGAACTTTCTGTCGATTCCCGCAGAAGAATGCAAACGAATCCTCTTCGCGTTTTGGATTCGAAGGACGAAGCCGATCGCAACGTTGTTGTGAGCGCCCCCTCCATACTCGACATGCTGGATGAAGAAAGCGCTAATCACTTCCGCACCGTATTGGCACTCCTTGATGTGTCCGGGATACCATACTCCGTTAATCCGCGTCTGGTGCGAGGATTAGACTACTACTCCCACACCGTATTCGAGTTCACCACCAACGCTCTGGGCACACAAAACGCCATTGGTGGTGGTGGACGTTACGACCCGCTGTTTGCCATGATTGGCGGAACTCCTACACCGGCTGTTGGATTCTCTATTGGCATCGAACGACTACTCCTTTTGCTCGAACAAGAACAAGGGGGCCCGCAGGAGTCAGAACCCGGCGGTGTGTACCTTGCCGCCATCGGAGATGCCGCACGGCTTCCCGTGCATGCCATTGCAACTCGGTTGCGGCGGGCCGGACTCCATGTGTATACCGACCTGCTGCGCAGATCCGTGAAATCGCAGATGAAGGATGCCAACAGAGAACATGTGCGGTTTACGGTTATGATTGGCGACGACGAACTGGCAGACAGCACCGCTGTAGTGAAGAACATGCAGAGCGGCGAACAACTGCGTGTACAGCAAACAGATCTCGAACGATACCTTACCGCAGAGTAGCATGGGTGCACGGTCACTCAGCGGACGTCCGGACAGAATTCGAATCTGGCGCGCCAGCGTTACAAAGTGGCAACTGAAGGTGCTGCTCACCGTGTTCGGGCTAAGCATCATTGGATCTGTGTTGTATTACACCAAGAACATTGTAGACGAGCTTGTTGCCAGCGAGATACGGAGCATCAAACTCTACGTGAAGATCATCGAACGTGCCTATATGGGTACTGCGGACGAGGATCTGCTGTTCTATGTAGACCTCGCTCGTACCTCCATTACCTTTCCGGTGATTATTACCGATAAGAGCGGCGATCCAGTCTACCCGTATTCGCAGTTTATGATGAACGTGGACATGGACTCCACGCTTACCGTAGCAGAGCAACGCACGTGGCTTGTGTCCTACCTTTCCGAGCTTCAAAGCGAGTACCCACCCATACTTATCGAGGGTCCAGACGGACAGGTGATACAGCGGGTGTATTACACAAACTCTGCCATCGTGCGCAGACTTCGCTTTATGCCCTACGTAGAGATTATGATTGTTGCCTCGTTCATCCTAGTTGGATACGTGGCATTCTCCACCATACGTCGTAATGAAGAATCGAACATCTGGGTTGGGATGGCGAAGGAGGCCGCGCACCAGATGGGTACGCCCCTTTCCAGCTTGTTAGCGTGGTTAGAGATATTGCGACTTGAGCGGGCAGACCCAAACCGAGTTGAGCAAACCTCGCACGAGATGCAGCGCGATGTTGAGCGATTAAACGTTATTGCCAACCGGTTTGCAAAAATTGGGGCCCAACCAAAGTTCGAACACACGGAAGTTGCTCCCGTTGTAGAGCGAGTTTGTGGATATTTCGAAACACGCCTGCCGAACCTTGGCAAACGTGTTAGCTTAGAACGAATCCTCGACGATACGTGTAAGGCCGATGTAAGCGTAGAGCTCTTCGAGTGGGTTATCGAAAACCTTATCAAGAACGCCGTTGAAGCAATTGAACGGCCCGATGGTAGAATCACCATCCGTGTAGAGCCCGGCACAAAGGGTGGTACAACGGTTATTGTTCGAGATAACGGCAAGGGTATGACCCGTCAGGTTGCCTCGCGGATTTTTCAGCCCGGCTACACCACAAAACGCAGAGGTTGGGGCTTGGGATTATCGTTGTCGAGACGGATTATCGAAGACTATCATCGCGGACGTTTGGTTGTGCACGAAACACATGTAGGTGCGGGCACCACTTTCAAAATTGATCTTCCCTCAAATGTCAACGCGTCCTGAACCATCGAACATCGACTGGCTAATCCTGCTGCCGATTGCCGGTTTGCTGATGTTTAGCGTTGCCTTTGTGTACAGTGCAAGCGCCTCCTTTGCGGCCGTAAAATTCGGGTCCAGCGAAGAACTCGTATGGAACCACGCCATACGCGTTCTTATAGGGTTAACCCTGATGATAGTTTTTGCTAAGATCGACTACAGAGTTTGGCAAGGATCTAGCACAACCGTGTTGCTGGTGGCTATAGGTTTCCTCGTTATGGTATTGGTTATGGGAACCGAGATTAAGGGGGCGAGTAGGTGGGTGCGGCTGGGTCCGGTGAATTTTCAGCCATCCGAGTTGGCAAAGTTTGCGTTGGTGGTGCACGCCGCCTCGTTGCTTAGTGTAGGCCCAGACAGACTTCGGAGCTGGAAGCGTGGCATAGTTCCCATTCTTGTGTGGGTTATTCCTGTCTGCGTGCTCATTGCTCTACAGCCCAACCTTTCCACAGCCAGCGTAATCTTCCTTATCGTTATGGTAATGATGTTCTTGGCCGATGTACCAATGCGTTTCTTGGGCTCTATAGTTGGCGCCGGTGCACTTATCGCCTCTGTGTATGCCGTAAGCGCAGAGTACCGAATGCGCAGACTTATGGTGTTTTTTGGTCAGGCCGAGGGCGATAACCCCGTTCGGTATCAGCTCGATCAGGCACTTATTGCGTTTGGAAACGGTGGCCTAACTGGAGTTGGCCCGGGTCAAAGCCGTCAGCGAGACTGGTTTTTACCGGAATCGTACGGCGACTTCATCTTTTCGATTGTGGGTGAGGAATACGGATTTATTGGCGTGGCACTTCTGGTGGCGGCATTTGTGCTGATTGCCTGGCGTGGCTATGCGGTAGCCAAAAAGGCCCCCGATACCTTTGGCAGACTATTGGCGGCGGGAATCACCACCACCTTGGCCATTTACGCCTTTGTTAACGCCGGCGTAACGTGCGGCATCCTTCCCACAACCGGTCTGCCAATGCCCTTTATCTCGTACGGCGGATCGAGCGTGTTCTTTAGCGCAATTGCCGTAGGAGTGCTCCTAAATGTGTCTGCCCAGGCAGGTGTTTATCGAAGAAGAACACGGTCTTCCGCCACGGAATAACGCTATCCGTCACCGTTTTTTTGTATTATCGGACTCTTATGCAACACGCAATTTCAAAGCTGTACTACTCCATAGCCGAAGCCGCCAACATCATTGGCGAGGAACAGCACGTTTTGCGGTACTGGGAGCGCGAGTTTGCGCAGCTACGTCCGCAGAAGAATCGTGCTGGAAACCGAACCTATACCAAACGCGACATTGCAGTTCTTCGAGTTATCAAGACACTGCTTCGAGACGAACGGTATACGGTTGCCGGGGCTAAGGAGTATCTGCGTCTGCATGGCCTGCCACAAGAAGCCGAGCTTGGCAAAGCGGGCACCGGCGCTACCGTGGTGGCAGAACATGTTGAGACCCAGGAACGTGTGCCGTTGGGAATCGACATGCAGGAGGCACAGCGAGTGGTTGCAGAGCTACGAGCAATTGCATTGCAATTGCGAAGTGGTGTTGCAGTGTAACATCGGGTGGAACTTTCATCAAATGAGTTGAGGGAATGATGCAATTGGTACGATCGGGAGCTGTAGCTCTCGCCATCATGGTGGCAGTGGCCACTACCGGGTGGGCGCAGCAACGCTCCTACAGCGTTTCCACCGTAGGGAAACATGCAGACGAGGTGCTCGGTGTTTTTGTTAACGATGCCAACACCATGGTGGCAACTTGCAGTCTCGACGAAACCGTCAAGATTTGGTCGCTCCCAGATGGGAAGGAAATTCGCACCCTGCGTGGGCACACGGCACAGGTAAACAATGTGTCGTTCTCCGGCGACGATAAGTTGTTGGCAAGCGCCAGCAGCGATCGCACCGTCCGCATTTGGGACGTGGCAACCGGCAATGCCCTCCAGGTGCTTCGGGGTCATACTGCCGAGGTAATCGGCGTATACTTTAGCCCGGTTGATGGAAGCAATCTTGTTGCCAGTACATCATTCGACAAAACCGTGAAGTTCTGGGATGCCAACTTGGGCGTGGAAGCCAAAACGCTGCGTGGTCATACCATGCAAACAAATAACGTGGCATACTCGTACGACGGGCGTTTTATCGCATCGTGCTCGGATGATCGCAGTGTTCGTGTTTGGTCTACAGACCTGTCGAAGAAGGAACCACTCATGGTGCTTAGCTCCCACCAGGCGCCGGTACTATCGTGTTTGTTTTCGTTCGATTCCAAGTACCTTGCCACGGCCGATCAAAACGGAGTAGTAAAGATTTGGTCGATGCCTTCGGGCGATCTTGTTCGGTCTATCAACGCCCACACAGACCTTGTTCAAGACGTTGCCTTTGCAGAAGACAACCGCACCCTTGTTACCGCAAGCTTAGACAAGTTTGTGAAGATGTGGGATATCACAACTGGTCAGAACCTTCTCAGCCAGAACGTAAACGTAGAAGTGTGGTCGCTAGATGTAACAAGCAATGCGTCACTCATCGTGCTTGGTTGCGCCGATGGCACAGTGCGGTATATGAAGGAGTCGGCCACCGAAGCCGGACGTTCGAATAGGGGAGGACGTTGATCATGAACAAGCGAACATCCATGAAAACAATCGCAATTGCTTTGGCCCTGGTGGCCATGGTTGGGTCTGCAACGGTATCGCGCGCTCAAAGCGCTATTGGCACCGTGGTAACACTTACAGGGTACTTTCTCAATGCCCAAACCTTAACGCCCGTAGAAGCCAACTACGTGGTGCTGGATGATCAAGGCAAGAAGATCGGCTCGGCCTTTAAGAGCAGCGTTGCAGATGGCTACCTCCAAACAGGACTTAAGCCAGGAGCCACGTACATCATCCGTGTAGAAGATCCACGATACTTCCGTCAGGAGTACAAGGTAGAGATTCCTTCGACGGGCAAGTACATGGAAATCTCCAAGGACTTTGTGGTGCGCGCAATGGTTGCCGGCAGAACTGTTGCCATCAATCCGGCACCGTTCGAGTTGCGTAAATCGGCGCTCCGTCCGGGGGCCGAAGACGACCTCGACGAGGTAACGAAGATTCTCGTAATGAACCCGAGCGCCAACATCGAAATTGTATGTTACCCAGATGCCGAGGCCTCTGCGGCCGACATACAAAAACTTAGTGCTGCCCGCGCAGAGTCGCTCAAGCGCTTCTTTGTTGCAAAAGGTGTATCGGCATCACGGATAAGCTTGCGCGCCGTATCAACTCTCGACCCAATTGATCCGCCCCCTATCCGCAAGGCGGCAAAGGGTAAACGATACATTGGGCCATCCTACCTAGTAATCACGAAAGTGTGATTTTTAGGCACTTTTTGCCTGTTTTTCGATGAAATTGAACGAGAAAGGGGGCCAAACGGCCCCCTTTTCCTATATTTGCGATTCTCTGGTCCCGTGGTAGAGTGGCTATACAGAGCTCTGCAAAAGCTTGTACATCGGTTCGAATCCGGTCGGGACCTCAACACTGAATCTTAACGAAAACCGCATATCATGGCAACAACCGCCGACCTCCGCGTAGGAGCCGTAATCCGATACAACAATGAGCTCTGCGTGGTGTTGGAGTCTATCCACCGCACTCCGGGCAACCTTCGGGCCTTCTACCAAGTGAAGATGCGGGTTATAAAAACCGGCAAACTCCGCGAAGAGCGGTTCCGGTCTGGCGAAACAATCGAGTTTGTTCGTGTAGAAACGCGGAACTACCAGTACCTTTATCGCGACGGCGATATGTTCATGTTTATGGACGCCGAAACGTACGACCAAATTCCCGTTGTTGCGGAGTTGGTAGGGGACGTAGCGAAGTTCATGAAGGAGGGTCTGGAAGTTCAGATGGCGCGGGACGAGGCAGATAACGTTGTGTCGGTAACCGTGCCACAGCACGTTCAACTTAGAGTTGTATCTACAGAGCCCGGCGTTCGTGGAGACACAGCAACCAACGCCTTGAAGCCCGCCGTAGTAGAAACCGGTGCAAATGTAAACGTGCCCTTGTTTGTGAACGAAGGCGATCTGATCCGCGTAGACACGTCGAGTGGGTCCTACATGGACCGCGTTAAGGAATAACGGAGGACCTCATGGATCTGAATTACCTGCGTAGACTTTTACGCATCTTCGACGAAAGCAGCGCAACAGAGCTTAGCATCGAGGAAGAAGGCGTTGCCCTTCACATGTCCAAAACACAACCGGCCGGTGCAGCTATGCCCCAGCCAACCTACGTAATGGGCACTCCACAGCACATGCCGGCACTACAAGCTGCACCTGTGGCATCGGAAGCCCCTGCGGCTGCTCCCGTGGCTGCTGCGCCAGCAGCAGACGCCGGACATAAGGTACTATCTCCCATTGTTGGAACGTTCTACCGCGCCCCCTCGCCCGATGCCGACTCCTTTGTACAGGTTGGTCAGCACGTGAATGCAGGAGAAACTCTCTGCATTGTGGAAGCCATGAAGCTTATGAACGAGATCGAGTCCGACGTAACGGGAACCATCGTGAAGATCCTTGTAGAGAACGGTCAGCCGGTTGAATACAACCAGCCCATGTTCATCATCAAGGTAGATTAATCTCAGGGGGCGATCCATGATCAAGAAACTGCTTATCGCCAACCGTGGCGAGATCGCCTTGCGCATCATCCGCGCGGCCAAAGAGCTTGGAATAAAAACCGTGGCCGTGTACTCCGAAGCCGATCGTGCATCGCTCCACGTGCGATTTGCAGACGAGGCCGTGTGTATTGGTCCGGCCCAAGGAAAACTCTCCTACCTAAACGTACCATCGCTTATCGCTGCTGCAGAAGTAACCAATGCAGATGCGATTCATCCCGGATACGGCTTTCTGGCAGAGAACGCCACCTTTGCAGAGATATGTCACGACTGTAACCTCACGTTTGTAGGTCCATCGCCAACAGCGATCGTAAACATGGGCAATAAGTCTATTGCCAAGGACACAATGCGTGCTGCCGGAGTACCCGTTGTACCTGGCTCCGACGGAATTGTACCAACGATAGAAGATGCACGCAGAGTTGCCGAAGAGGTGGGCTATCCGGTGATGATAAAAGCCGTGGCCGGCGGTGGCGGCAAAGGCATGAGATATGTGGAGTCTGCTGCCGAGCTCGATCGCGCATATGCAACGGCACGTGGCGAGGCCGAAGCTGCCTTTAGCAATGGCGATATCTATATCGAAAAGTTTATTGAAGAGCCGCGCCACATCGAAATTCAGGTGTTTGCAGATACACACGGCAACGTGATTCACCTGAACGAGCGTGAGTGTTCTATTCAGCGACGTCACCAAAAACTTATCGAAGAAGCCCCCTCACCAATTATGACCGCCGAGCTGCGCGCAGCCATGGGTGCCGCCTCCGTAAAGGGGGCCTCCAGTGTGCAGTATGTTGGCGCCGGCACAATTGAGTTCTTGGTAGACAAGCATCGCAACTTCTACTTTATGGAGATGAACACCCGCATTCAGGTGGAACATCCCGTTACGGAGCAGTCTGCCAACGTAGACCTCATCAAGGAGCAGCTTTTGGTTGCCTCCGGCGAGAAGCTCACACTTGTGCAGCGCGATCCCCTGATGCATTCCATTGAATGCCGCATAAATGCCGAAGATCCGTACCACGACTTCCGTCCGTCGCCCGGGGTTATCGAGTCTTTGAACTTTCCTGGTGGACCCGGCGTTCGGGTAGATTCGCATATCTATCAGGGCTATGTAATCCCGCCGTATTATGACTCGATGGTGGCAAAACTTATTACGTTTGCTCCAACGCGTCCGGAAGCAATAGCAAAGATGCGCAGAGCTCTCGATGAGTTTGTGATTGAAGGAATTCACACCACCATTCCATTCCATCGCAAGATGATGGATAATCCCGATTTCAACTCCGGTAACTTCGACACCAAGTATCTCGACACCCACGATTGGAAAGCATAACCCATGAATCTGCCTACAGACCTAAAGTATACCACCGATCACGAATGGATTCGCGTTGATGGTGATGTTGGAACGATTGGTGTAACAGACCACGCACAAGGGGAACTTGGAGACGTGGTGTATGTAGACATCCCCGATACGTCGGCTACACTCGAGCCCGGCAGCACATTTGGCTCTATTGAGGCCGTGAAAACCGTTGCCGATTTGTACTCTCCGGTTTCGGGTCAGATTATCGAGGTGAACGACGTAAACGCCGCCCCCGACACCGTAAACAAAGATCCCTACGGAAACGGATGGCTTGTGAAAGTGAAGCTGACTAACCCGGCAGACCTCGATGCCTTGCTTACCGTAGAGCAGTACAAGGCGCACATCGGCGCTTAACGTTGTACGCATAACACGCCAAGAAACGTACATCTGGTACGAAACGAAAGAAGCCCCATACTATGGGGCTTCTTTTGTTTTGGCTTGGTTTCGCTGTGGCACTTATTTCGGCTGGGCAGCCTTTACAGCATCGCGGATTGCCGTCTCGATTTCCTTGAACTTTTCTGCTTCGGCACCCTTAAGCTGACCGCGCTGCATAAGTGTGAAGAGATTCTGAACTTGTTCCATCTTCATTTCCACGGTTACAACGTCATCATCCTTCTTCGACGCTTTCGCAGCCCCTTCAATCACCTCTACAAGCACCTTGCGTGTGTCGAGATAGGCGTCTACCTCGGTACCGCGAATGTCTACACCCGCGATGAATTGAGTAACGGCCTTTACGTCTTGAAGCTTCATTTTCGGCTTAATCATCACCGGGGCCTGAGACGCCGGTGTTAGCTGACCCTGTGCAGTGGCATCGAACGCCCCTAGGAACAGTACAACAGCAACGGTTGCGATTGCAAATAAACGCATAGATGTTCATGTGAAATGGTGGAACAAACGCCCCAATATACGGACGAGCCACGGGTTACGTGTGCGTGTTTTATCGTCGGTATACCCACCAAGCCGTAAATTCAGCAATGCTTCGTACTGCCATTGTAATCGTTTTCAGCTTCCTTACCCATCCTCACCTGTGGGCACAGTACGCCTCTCCCGCTTTGCCGATTGTAGACGTAGGCGAGTATGCCATTACCCACCGTATCTACGTTTCTCCTCTTGGTGTTGATGATGCATCTGGAACAGAAGGTAATCCCAAGCGAACACTCCGTGCGGCACTCGATGCCTTGCCATGGCCCGCCTCGGGTGCATTGTACGCAGAGATTGTTATGGCTTCCGGAACGTATCGCACAGGTTTGGTTGTTTCGGAGTCCGATCGCAAACGTGGCAATCTTAGCCGAAACATTAGCATACGCGGTGTTGGCAACGTGATTATCGACGCGTTTGCAATGCCCCTTACCGGCACGCAGGGTGCATTAACGGTTGGTGGTAGCCATATACGCGTGCAGAACGTGCGGATTAGAAGCTCTACGGTATGTGGAGTAACGGTAGCAGAGGGATCGGAACATGTAGTGTTAGACAATATCACTGTAGACACGTGTATATCCCACGGACTCTACGTTAATCTTTCGAACACCGTGCTTGTGCAGAACTGCACCGTGACTGAGGCGTGCAGGTATAAGATTGCCGACAAGAACCGTTCTTGGGGTTCGTGCATCAAGTTGCTGTATTCCGCAGACTGCACTGTTCGGGGTTGCACCGTTGCGGACGGATGGGGCGAGGGCATTAACGTAAATCGCACAACAAATGTGGTACTCGAGAACAACACTGTTAGCAACACTTATGCTGGTGGAGTATACATAGACATGGGTGCCAAGGTCGTTGTGAGATCGAACCTTCTGTACTTCGATCCGGCCGATACAACCCACCGGCGGTTTTCAATTCCAGCGGCCGGGATATCCTTGTCCAACGAATTGCATTGTGGATTTAACGCTACGTGTCCCAACGCCATTTGGACGGGTACCGAGAACTGCACATACCGCTGCACAGGTATTGGCTGCGAATACACTGTGCCGATGAACGATTCCATCGAGATCTATAACAACATTGTACTCAATGCCGGAAATGGCTTTGAGATGTTCGAACTCTTCAATGGCGACTGTTTCCGTAACATCCGCATAGAGTTCAATACCTACGCCGGGTCTACCGGTGAGCGAAATGGAAGCGCGCTAACGCTGCTGTTAGACATGCTCCTGCGAGAGGTGCGCAACATTGTTATCCGCGGCAATCTCTTCCTTATTGATGATAGGGGGCAGGCAGACCTTATGGGGGCATGCAGGTTTGCAGACAATGTGTTAACGCCGATACGGGCAGAGATACGAACCAGCGAAAACGTGTGGAATACCACACCAACGTGCGGGTTAGAACACCCCTCCGATACCATACTTCCGTACCGGTTTACCGGCGTTGGTCCCAACCAACTATCCATCATCGACCCACAGGCAACCCCCGGCATGCGCGTGCACATGGCATCTAGCCGGAACATCACGTCTGATTTTTACGGACGGAGGCGCTGGAACACCACCACGGCAGGTGCCATTGACGGGGCCGACCCAACCGGCGTAGATGCAGAAGTGGTTCCGCTGGCCCCCTACACAGAATGGATTGCCTACGACATGCTTGGTAGAGAGATATCACGGGGCGATAGTGGCAACACAGACTACAAAATGATCCGTGGGTGCTTTGTGATGGTTTACAGAGGGCATGGTAAACACCAATCTATACTACGATACCAGTAAACGCATAGGAAAAGTCGATACACCCTACTGTGTAGAGAATTTCGAGTGGCAAAATATTCGCTTGCGTCTCTGCGATAAAGAGTTATGTTTGCATCCGGAACACATTAGCACGGACAGAACTCAAAAGGCATGCAGCATAATTCATAACCGAAGCGCTTCGGGGAATCCGCACCCATGGCAAAACGCACAACAACTCGGGTAACGCAGAGAGTTCTACAGCAAGACAAGCAGATTGCATCTGCTGTGATTGCGCTGAAGGACTATAATCCTGCGAACAAAGAGTTTACCGCCCAGCGGCTGCGTGAAGCGCTAAAGGAACTTGCCGATGTTACAGCCAAGGAGCAAGCCGCTCTGGAAGCACTGGCCAAGGCAAGAGAAGAAGCTGTCCGCGTAGAAGGTGCATTCCACGAGTTGGTGCTTGGCACAAAACGTCAGGTTCTTGCTCAGTATGGAGACGATTCGGACGAGATAACCCGCCTGGGTATGAAGAAAAAGTCCGAACGGAAATACGGTCGACCCAAAAAAGGATCTACCGGAGAAAAAACCTAAAAAAACCCACACCATGTCATGGGGGGAAACCAAGGCATGCAGCATAAAGAGGAACATCGCAGCTTTGTGGGAAAGATGCGAAACACAAAACGGTCGGCCGCTTACGCGGACGACCGTTTTGATTTACTGCCATGTTACTCGAGATTGTGGCGCCCTTACAGCGCTTCTACCGCCGCATAAATCTCGTCGTAATTGGGCTCTACGCCCGGGTTCTCCGTTACCGATACAAAGCGGATAATGCCCGCTTCGTCTATCACGAACGTTGCGCGATCGGAGCGTACCAGACCCTGAATGCCGGCAAAACCCTCGAAAGCAACGTCGTAGGCATTAATGGCAGCTAAATTCCAGTCCGAAAGAACCGGGAACGTTAAGCCATTTGATTCTGCAAAGGCCTTGTTGGAAAACGGAAGATCTGCAGAAACACCAACTACCGTGGCGTTAACGCCATTGAGTCTCTGAATGGCAGATTGAAACGCACAAACCTCTGCCTTGCATACTCCAGTAAACGCAGCCGGAAAGAACACCAAAACAACCTTACGTCCGCGAAATGAAGAAAGCGCCACTGGTTGCAAATCGGTGCCAAGAAGCGAAACATCCGGGGCGGCAGTGCCTACAGCAAGAGCCATGAAAAAAACTCCAGAATTGTGAGTGGTGAAGGTAAATTGAAGAACTACAAACCTACGCAACGGCGGTGTTCCGTGACCCATTCCTACTCGAACCAAGATTTTGTGTGCGTTTACGCCTGCACCTCCCCGGTAGATGCACACGTAATTCTTGGTCTGTTAGAAGATGCCGAAATCGAGGCCTACCTTAACAATGAATCATCTGTGGGCATTATCCCCGGCGCTACGTATGCCTTAGGGGGCGTGCGAGTAATGGTGCGGGCATCAGACGAGGCGCGAGCATTAGAGCTCATCAACGCGCCGTTTAGCGAAGACGCCGAACTTTAGCATTTCTGCGGGTTATCACCTGAAACACAGGAACTTCACTCCGAGTAAACAGGGGACAGTCCACTGTAGAAATCGAAGCCCTGCCAATCAATCCACGCGCAGGGCGCTTGGAGATGTAGGCACCATCAGTAATCCTTTCGAATAAAGCCCTACTCAAACCCGGCGCTCTATTGCAGACTAGTGCACCAAAAGTTTTGTGTACGCACGCAACTTGTTAAACGTACAGCGAACGATGTACATTCCCGCTGGCAAGCCAACGGTGGAAAAATGGGAATTCATAGTAGTAATCATCACGTTGCCACGCACGTCTATTACGTCTATCAACGCGTTATCTGATGCGTAACACAGGTAGACTTCTTCTGAAGGCGAGACTGAATTTGGGCACAAGAAGGTCTCATTTACGGGCCAGTTACTGTCTCCCGCAACGCCAGTTACTGAACCAAACCGATGGAATCGAAAGATGCGCTGGTTGGAACCCGGAAAGAAGTAGTCGCCACCTATCTTCGCAATACTGCGAGCTCTGGCCGATTGTAGCCTAGCCGATTCACTACCCAGTGCCGCAACACTATAGCAGGTGCCATAAATGTCCTGAATCACAGTTGCTGATCTTCCACCAAAAACAAAGACAAGCTCCGCTGGAAAGTCAATTACATCTGCGGCCGACTCATGTATCCCGACATAACACAACCAAGGGCCCGCTTGTAGGCGGAATTCACCACTTGCGAAGTTCAACCATAGAAACTCCAGAACGCGTAATCGTCTACCACCGACTATCGTGTCTACTTGTCGTGATAGAAGAAGTGAGTCTTTACGCACAACGTGAATTTTATGACCCACGTCGGCGGAATCGCCATGAGGGTTGATGTAAAAACGTAGTTCGCGCTTGTTTTGGAAATCAAAGTAGCAAAGGTAGTTCTCCTTTAAGTCGGTATCTCTGCTCTTCCCTGATACGATGTACCAAACGTCGTCTTCAGAACCGGGCCTGATGTCCAAAATCGAGACAGTATCTAGCGCAGGAGGCGTTGGAAATGAAACGAACTCGTTGTTGTAGTATCCAATTGCGTTAGACACTGCACGTGACGTGGTACTATCGTAGCCGGCGAAAGCGTATCTGAGTATTATGGTTCCTTCCGGCGTGCAGTGAAGGCTATTTACCCTCGTTGAACGAGGAGCCGATGGCAATTCAGCCAAGGGCTGCCACGAGTATCCGAAATCGGTCGACCGTGACACATAGCATGGATGAGAAACGGCAAACAAAAAATTGTTTGCAGAAGTCACGGCCACTGTGCCTAACGGCACGCGACTTCGTGAAATCCATGTGCGGCCGCTGTCTGCACTAACTACGTATTCGGTTGGTAAGACGGTTGTTGCGAAGTACCGCCAGAAGCGCAGAGCTCCAAGTGTGTCGGCCACTGACGTAAGCGACCCAAACTCACCCTTAACACGTGTTAGGCCTGCGTCCGTCTCAGCAGTCTCTGTGAATGACTGAAGTAAGGTGTCGAGTATTGGCTGTTGACTATCCACGCGCAGTTTATACACAGCTCCCGTAATCGGGTCTGGCGAAGAACCAATTAGAAAGACCGATCCATCAGCATGCTTATGTGCAATTCGAAAGGGCACGCCGAACCAGGATGTATAAAACTGATCGTCGGATTCGAGGATGTTCACTACCCACGAATCTCCACCATTTGTTGAGGACACAAAACGACACAGTCCTTCTCCACTGTTTGAACCAAGGAGAGTGTATTCATGTGCAACTACAAGGCGTCCACTTGGGCCCTTGGCAATTTGGTAGCTTCGATTGGTCAACTCGTATTGGCCGGTATCCTTTGCAAAGAATTGCACTACCTGCGTGCGGTATTTCCAGGTTACTCCATTGTCGTGGGAAACCATGAGTTGCCCCTTCATTGCACCAACAACTATGGTGTCTCGCGATATGCGCAATGTGGTTGTGTAATGAACGGTGTCGCCCGTTTGCCGCGTTTGCCATGTCTGTCCACCATCACTACTGAGGGCTAAGAATCCTCTACTGCCCACAGCAGTAAGGAACCCGTCCTTAACGTCGGCATCAAAAATTTGATCGGCTCGGAGGCGCGAAAGTTCCCGCCCCAGACTGCCGAGTGGATCGCCGAACACACCACCGTCTGCAGATACAACAACAACGGTGTCTCCATCAATAAGAACCCGCACAATGGAGGCTGACGAGAGCGGCCATTCCATCCAGGTGTCACCTTGGTTCGAAGAAGTCCAAACAGACCCACGCTCGTCGCCTATGTACCATGTACCGTCAGACCTGATGGCCACGCAGGTAAGCGCAACATCCTTAGGTACACTGCGACCAACGAATGTGCGACGATCAAGATCGTACGTTACATATCGGCCCTCGTCGGCAGTTATAAGCAACGTATTAGGCGAAATTGATGCGCAAGAGTACCAGGTTACCCTGAAAGGGGTGGCGGCCATTTGCCTCATTTCAACCCGCGGTTGCGACGTAAGCAACACCGAACTGAATATGAACCCCACACATACGAAAAGGAAGAGTCTCATTCTTCGCAATGTGTTATGAAACAGTTCAATGGAGTCGGATTCCAAGGTTAAATGAGAACTGGATTGCATACATTCTGCGGCACAGGCGACCAGTAAGTGCCAGACATTTGCACGCTCCCATCCGGGAGGTAACAAAATGTGAGTTCCCGGCGGCAGCATATCTCATTGCAGGGCATCACAGATGCATACATTCCACTTCCTTGCGTGCTTGCCATTAATGAATCATAGTAAGACCACGACTGAAGTGGGTCATATTCAACACTGTAGGAGCCACCACCCGGAATTGACCAGTTTAGCGTCCGCTTCATACATGAGCCAGGTTTGGCGATGAAGTACGTCACATTCTCAGGGCACAATGGTGTCCCGTTAACAAAGTCAGACAAAAACAAATTGCGTAGAAGTGTCTCCGACGAAAGCTTATAAAGCAGTGAAAAGAGCGACATAATGTCGTCACGGCTCATGCAGCTAGGGGGCGACGTTGGTGCAAAGAACCACTTCCAGTCATTGATTTCGACTTGGTTACATCTGCGTCGGCCAAAGGCCTGAACTCGAACACTACATGGGGGGCTGGTTTGAAGTTGGACCCAGAATGGAGGCGTTGTGAAGTTGATCCATGCATCATTACATGGTGGCAGATTCGACCAATTACACTCTGTTCCTTGCCCGAGGCAAACGTGCGTACTAAGCGATAAGCACGATACAATAACCCAAAACAGGCGGGCAACAGCCATAGCACCGAACCAGTGCAAACGGCGCTGATGTGTGAGGGCGGGGGAGGAAACATTATTGACTTTCCTACCAAATTGAAAAAAGATTAAATGTCTCTCAGAAACTACAAAAGCCTACCAAAAAACCTTCTGTACGAACTTTGAATGGATCATGATCAGAGTTTGGCTAATCAGCGCCAGCGACACGAGAACGATTGTGCCTCGAGTACGAAGCGCACAAATTCACCCCAACTCGGTAGTCAGAAAGTGTTTGCTCAAGCTCCTGCACAAGCCAGGCACTGATGGTATTAAGCAACGGCAATGATTTCTCGAGATGTAACTCCTTTCGCTCATCTGGCATCAGGCTACCATCTGGTGGCAGTGCATTTACCCTAGGCACTTGTCTGTTCCTACTTCTTCTCCGCCATCGCATAACTCCTATTTTGTGCTTTGCGAACCTACCTCGTCGCTCAATCACAAGGAATATGTGCCTTCTCAGGTGGATGCGTTGCAGAATTCATGTCGAGAGACGCTCCAAGCGCAATCTGCCAGTTTTTATCCACGCGCGTTGGACAGTAGTTGGACCGCAGGACGGTGGCTTACATGCTTCAGAATGACAGAACACCGTCTCCAAGGTAGCCCGGTACGCCCCGGAAGAAACCACCTTCTGCGCACACAGATAGTCTGAAAGTGTGCGTAACGAAACTATATTGCGCAGAATTACAACGCTTTTAACACAAGGGACCACCGAATGGCATTTGAACTGAAGTTCCGCAAGGATATTTCGCAGTTGCAAAGTGATGCAGTGCATTCATCCGATTTGAAGCGTACGCTTGGTCCAATAAACCTTATCAATCTGGGGATCGGGGCTATCATTGGCGCCGGTCTTTTTTCGTTAACGGGCATTGCAGCCGCAGATCATGCCGGACCCGCCGTGTCTGTGTCCTTTGTACTTGCTGCCATTGGTTGTGCTTTTGCGGGCTTGTGCTACGCAGAGTTTGCGGCAATGATACCGGTTGCCGGCAGTGCCTACACATATGCCTATGCAACCATGGGCGAGATGTTTGCCTGGATAATCGGTTGGGACCTTGTATTGGAATATGCCGTAGGTGCTTCCACGGTTGCTGTGTCTTGGTCTGCATACCTTGCGAAATTTTTGGCGCACTTTGGTGTGCATTTACCCACCGCATTGTCCATGTCGTACTGGCAAACACCGGAGGGGGCGGCCGAGATTGGCATTGTTAACCTTCCGGCCATGATCATTGTGTTTGCAGTGTCGTACCTTCTTATCCGCGGCATTCAAGAGTCTGCCAGGGCCAACGCAGTAGTGGTTGCCCTAAAGGTTGCCGTTGTTCTGGTGTTTATCGGACTCGGTTTTGCCTACATCAATGCCGATAACTTTACACCATTCATTCCGGAAAACACGGGTTCGTTTGGACATTTCGGGTGGAGTGGGATTTTAAAGGCAGCAGGTGTGGTGTTCTTTGCCTTCATTGGCTTCGATGCGGTATCTACGGCAGCGCAGGAGGCAAAAAATCCTCAGCGGGATATGCCAATAGGCATCCTTGGCTCGCTTGTTATCTGCACTATACTTTACGTTCTGTTTTCGTTTGTGATGACGGGTGTTGCCAATTACACCGAGTTTAAGGGAGTAGCAGCCCCCGTGGCAGTAGCCGTTGAACACATGGGAATTAGTTGGCTGGGACCAGCAATCAACCTCGCCATTATTGCCGGGTATTCAAGTGTGATTTTGGTGATGCTGTTGGGTCAGTCTCGCGTGTTCTTCACCATGTCTAAGGATGGTTTGCTTCCAAAACTTTTCAGCGAAACGCATCCAAAGTTCAAAACACCGTGGAAATCGAACATCCTGTTTGCCTTTATTGTGAGTGGTTTTGCGGGATTTGCACCAATTGCAATTGTTGGTGAAATGACGTCGGTTGGTACGCTCTTCGCGTTTATCGTTGTGTGTGCCGCAGTGTGGATTCTTTACGTTAAGGAGCCGGAACGAGAGCGCCACTTCCGAACACCGTTCATGCCATACGTACCGCTTCTTGGAATTCTCTCGTGTGGCACACTCCTCGTTTCGCTTTGTGTTAGCGACTGGATGCATGCCGCCCGGTTATTTGTATGGCTGGCCATTGGTCTGCTGGTGTATTACTTCTACAGTCGCCATCATTCCAAGGTCCGTCAGGCCCAAGGATGAGTTTTCAACGAGACCTAGGTCTGTTCGACGCAACAATGCTTGTAGCCGGCTCGATGATCGGCTCTGGTGTATTTATCGTTAGTGCAGACATTGCACGTACCGTTGGCTCGCCGGGTATGTTGTTGCTTGTGTGGGTAGTAACAGGTGCCTTAACGCTGATTGCGGCACTCTCGTACGGAGAACTTGCCGGACTTCTTCCGCAGGCCGGTGGACAATACGTGTACCTCCGCGAGGCATTCGGAAGGATGTGGGGGTTCCTCTACGGGTGGACGTTGTTTACGGTAATCCAAACCGGTACCATTGCCGCTGTAGCAATGGCCTTTGCAAAACATACAGCGCTCCTCATTCCAAGTTTAGGCGAAGGCAATGTGTTGCTCGATTTCGGATTTGCAATCGGATCGAAACCAGTAACTGTTAACGCAGCGCAGGTTCTTGCCATTGGAAGCATCCTGTTGCTTACGGCGCTCAATGCCCGCGGTGTTCGGCTTGGTAAGCTTATCCAAAACACCTTTACCTCCACAAAAATCATCAGTGTTGTTGCCCTTGCCGTAACGGGCATTCTCGTTGGTTGGGCCTCGGATGCATTTACAACCAACCTTGGTGATTTGTGGACCCCACAAATTGTACCACCCTCTGCATCCACTGCTGCCCCCTTTCTTATGATTGTTGCAGTGGCAATGGTTGGTTCCATTTTTTCGAGTGACGCGTGGAACAACATCACCTTTGCCGCAGCCGAGGTAAAGGAACCACAGAAGGTTATCCCTCGTGCTTTATTCCTTGGAGTGGTGTTGGTAACGGTACTATACCTTCTAACGAACATGGCGTATTTATCCGTTATGCCATTAGGTGGTATAGACACTGGGTCCAATGCAGTAGAACGTGGCATTGCCTATGCAACCAACGATAGAGTAGGGGCTGCCGCAGCCGAAGTAATGTTTGGTGGCACAGGCGCAGTTATCATGGCTGTGCTTATCATGATCTCTACGTTTGGATGTAACAACGGAATTATTCTCAGCGGTGCACGTGCCTATTATGCTATGGCAAAGGACAAGCTCTTTTTCCGTGGTGCTGCCGAGTTGAATAAAGGGGGCGTGCCGGCGCGCTCGTTGTGGATGCAGGCATTGTGGGCAAGTGCACTCTGTTTGAGTGGACGTTATGGCGACCTGCTGGACTACGTTGTGTTTGCCGTGCTCATCTTTTATGTGCTTACCATACTGGGAATTTTTCGTCTTCGCAGAACACGAAAGGACGCGGCGCGTCCGATTAGGGCATTCGGATATCCCATTCTTCCTGCCGTTTACATTGTGGCAGCTCTGTTTATCTGCGGCAGTTTGCTGCTATTGAAACCGGAGTACAGCTTCCCCGGACTCATCATTGTTGCTGCTGGCATCCCTGTGTTTTTGATTTGGGATAGACGTGGACGCAGCACGTCAGTATGACGCCCTTATTGCAGCGTATCAACGATTCGGTCCGCTGACTGCAGACGCCGAAGACGCTCTACGCGCGGCACACACCCCCCGGTTTGTAGAGAAGGGGTCGCTGTGGCTTCGTGCCGGAACCGTGTGCGATTGTGTGGGATTTATTGTCGAAGGTGCACTTCACATGTTCTACGAAACCGCGGAGCGACGAACCTCTGTACAGTTTGTATTCGAGAATGGAATCACCGCTGATTACGGGTCCTTTTTGCGCCAGTCTCCGGCCCGACTAAACATCGAGGCACTCGAGTCAACATTCGTGTTAGAGATGGGGTATAACGCCATGCAGCAACTGTATGCCACTGTACCCAGTGCAGAACGAATAGGACGCAAGGTAGCCGAGTTTCTGTTTATGGCAGTAAGTGAAAGGAATGATTCGTTTATTCTCGACGATCCCGAACTTCGTTATCGAAAACTTGTAGAAACCCGACCGAAGGTGATGCAGCGTGTGCCCTTGTACATGATTGCTTCGTATTTAGGAATAACACCCGAGGCATTGAGTCGAATTCGACGCCGTATTACCAAATAGCCATGCTAACACGTTCTTGATGTAGATCAAGGAAACGTACTCTGCATATGGGCGATGTTCGTACCGCATTCACAAACAAACAATGTGGTAGTAGGTATGCTCAAACAGCTCATCATGTACATTGCAGTGTTGCTGCTGCTAATAACCAAGAACTTTGCTCAAACCGATTCGATATCACGCCGCAGTGTGCAAACCATTCGCGGATCGGTGGCAGATGCAGTTACCGGCTCTCCTCTTTCTGGCGCATCTGTTGTGGTGATAGACAGTGGCAAGGTGTTGAAGGGGGCATACGTGCGCAAGGATGGCACGTTTCGTATCACCGGTATACCAATCGGACGCCGCGTGGTGCGGGTTACGATGGTTGGTTACGACCAGTACCTGAACGATAACGTGCTGGTAACGCAAGGTAAGGAGGTAGACCTTTCGGTGCAGTTGTCCGAGGCCTACACCAACACCAAACAGGTAGACGTTGTGTATGACAGGTTAACGGACGATGCCGTAACGAATAGCGAGTACACCTCGGTTTCTGCTCGTGCCTTTAATCTGGAAGACACTAAACGCTATGCCGGCGCGCTTGGAGATCCATCGCGCATGGCACAGAACTTTGCCGGTGTGGTTGGTGCCAATGACTCGCGGAACGACATCGTTGTGCGCGGAAACTCGCCTGCAGGTATGCTGTGGATGATGGAAGGCATGATAATCCCTAATCCCAATCACTTTGGATCGCTCGTTAGCTCAGGTGGTCCGGTTAGTATGTTAAACAACAACGTTTTGGACAAGTCGGACTTTATGACGTCTGCCTTCCCGTCGCCCTACGGCAATGCGCTTTCCGGTGTATTCGATTTGCGTCTTCGTAACGGCAATCCCGACAAGTTCGAATATGTGGGTCAAATTGGTTTCAATGGTATAGAGGTTGGTGTAGAGGGCCCGGCCTGGGAGGGTAGCTCCTTCTTCGCCAATTACCGGTACTCTACGCTTGGAGTGTTTAACGCACTGGGCATCAACTTTGGCACCGGCACTTCAACACCAGACTATCAGGATGCAACAGCAAAACTGACTACGAAGATTAACGATAACGGAACGTTAACAGTGTTTGGAACAGGGGGCATATCAGACATTGGGTTCTATGGTAACGATGCAGATACAACACAGGTAGATCTCTATGGCGATCCAGACAGAAACACCATTGTTGCGTATAAGACGGGATGGATGGGTAGTGCCTACGACCATGTGTTCTCGCCCTCAACATCGGCTAAACTGCTTGTTGGCGTATCGTACACGTATGAAACGTATCGGGGCGACTCTATCAATCAAACCACCCGTGTGGCGTATCAAGACGAAGAGGCACAGTTACAAACAACACGATTGAGTGTAACCGGGAATGTTCGAAACAAGATATCGAGCAGAATCTCCTTGCTCGGTGGTTTCTTCGTAGACCAAACATCGTATTCTCTCTATCGAAGAGAGAACATTGGTTTGCCAGACGAGCTGGTGAATATCAACGTAGAGGATAAGTCTACGCTTTCTCAAGTATACGTTCAAGGAAAGGCGCGGCTTACAGAAGATGTAACATTTAACCTTGGTCTGCATGGTCAATACTCTTCGTTCGGATCGGCAGCGGCCTTCGAGCCACGTGCCGGAGTGGTGTGGACAATGTTGCCAACGATGAGTCTCAACGCCGGTTATGGCCTTCACTCGCAGGCGCAGAACATTTACGTGTACAATGTGCAATCGCCCAACGCCAACGGACAGCTCGTCCGGTCGAACCTCGACCTCGGATTTACCCGTAGCCATCATGCGGTGCTTGGATACGACTGGTTTATAACCGATGACATCCGACTGCGCATTGAAAGTTATTATCAGTGGCTGTTCGATGTGCCGGTTGAACAAACTCCATCCAGCTACAGCGCTATTAATACCGGTGCCGGTTTTGCCCCGAGTAACCAGGGAAACCTTGTGAATAATGGAACCGGATCGAATGCCGGAGTTGAGGTAACTCTCGAACACTTTTTTCGCGACGGGTTTTACTTTCTTGTTACCGGGTCGTTATTCAACTCGAAGTATGTTGGTTCCGATGGCATAGAGCGAAACACTGCGTACAACACACGTTATGTAACGAATCTGCTGTGCGGAAAAGAATTCGCCGTGTCGGACCACAACGTTGTGGCACTGAACATAAAGCTAAGTACCACCGGCGGCAGGTACCTTACACCCATCAATCTTCAGGCGTCCAGCGAAGCAGGACGCACGGTGTATAACGAAGACTTAGCGTTTACAGAACGTCAGGACGCCTATTTCCGCATAGATGTTCGCGCCTCGTACCGATTGGAGCTTGGTGCATCTACGATGGAGTTCTCCCTGGACTTGCAGAACGTAACCAATCACAAGAATGTTTTCACGCAAACATTCAACCCGCGCACTGGTGGTGTGCGGACGCAGTATCAGCAGGGTTTCTTTCCCGTGCCAACCTTTCGGTGGACCTTCTAACGCTAGCTACCGAGCTACGCGAATTGCGTGTACCGCTGTTCCCATGGAACTCCGCGCATGCAGCATGTAGACTCCGGAGGGAAGAGTGCTAACATCAATCGCCTGATGGTGCCTGCCGGCAGACAATGATGGTAGTTGCATACGCCAAACCTCGATGCCCCGCAGGTCTACAAGTAGGAGCTCTACGTTCGATGGTTGCTCTAAGCCAATGCTGAGAGACACCTCGGTAGCTGCTGGACTTGGCGTGGCCGCCACAAATGGTGGTGCAAATCCAATGGGTCCGCGCTCTTCGGCAACATCGGTTGTAATAATGGATGCCACACGCCCCTTACCCATGTCATAGAACGATCCACTGGCCGTGGTGCGGAGTGCGCAACAGCGGACCAAATACTCGAGTGTACCTTCGTAAATGATGGAGTCTTTGTACGTTACACTGGTGATGGGTTGCGGCGTAAGCAGAGTCCAACGGCGATCTCCACCCTTTCGGCGGTACACCATGTAGGCCTGCGCGTCGCCAGACGGACGCACCCACGTAAGGTTAATGGTGTTCCACGGACCCTGCGACACGGTAAGAGTGCTGAGAACCGCAACAGGTCTTGTTACGGCGCGTAGCGTTGGATCTCCCATGAGCGCAATGTGCACACCGCGATCTCCGGCGCCAGCAACGCTCAATCCGGTAGGTGTTTGAAGTACATTGGGAACATAGTTGCCAAAGTTGTTGCTCACGATAATCCGGTTGTTTTGCGAGATCATTGCGCTGTAGCCCACGGTTTCTCCAAGAGCCATATGATGGAGGTACCAATGAGGCCTGCCAGACCATCCGCAGGTAAGTGTGCGCGGAGCTGCTGCAATGGTAGCACGGAGAAAATTGTTTTGTGTGTTATAGTCTCCGAAGTAGCTTCCAAAGAGCAGCGTGAACACACCATGTACGGGCTTGGATGCCATATCGTTGGTGCTGCCGATGCCGCCGGCTGAGTTGTCTGTGCCACCACCACAGCCATAGGCAAGAAGATAGTTTTTTGGTCCGGCAAGGTCGGTAAAGAAGTCACCTGCTTTAATCACGGTGTCGCCTCCGAACACACTAAAGGAGCGCCATCCAGATGCGGCAAACACTTCGCCATAGGTGCCAAAGTTATCGTCGATAATTCCCCCAACAGCCACGTTCCACTGGTTGGTTCGGTATGCGTGGTTCTTAATAAGGTAGTCGCGCAGAAGCTCGGTTTCGCTTTTGGAAAATGCCGGCATGTCGTAGAAATCTATCCGCCCAACAGGAACATCAACATCAGTAGAGAACTGACTCTGGTCGAACTTGCCATCGCGTGGAGCATTGGCATTAGCTGCGCGTACGCCGTTTGGCGATGTGGTAAGATTATCTGTGTAGGTACCGTTGATGTCGCCATAAATACCATCTGCGGGCCATGCTCCCTGATGATCGGGGTGACCATCAGGAACGATGTTCCCGGAATACGGAACCGGCACCCTGCCGAGCAGAATGATTCCGCCAAGGTCTCGTGGCCCGGCATTCCATTCTGCGCGCACGATCTCCATGGTGGTGCGCACCTTTGCCGAGTCGAATGTTTCGGCGCGTGGCACGCCCCTTACCGTAACTTCCCAGCCCTCGTTCTCGAGGTCGCCTTTTAAAAGGTCGATACCGGATGCGAGTGGGGCCATCATGGTTGTGTCTACTAACAACAATACTCGCTCTCGGGGCACAGGTGCCGCCTCAATGCCGCTGTTAATGTAGCCGGTGCCGTAAAACACGGTGAATATTGGCTGCTTTGTTGTGGTGTCTACGCCTGTTTGTCTGCGCATAAGACGGAAAACGCGGTATTCGTACGACACCCCTTTTTGCACATTGTTGTCGGTCCAACGCACCGTTTTGCCAAGCACAGAGTCGTGTATTGCAACGGGAAACATGGCGTCTGTTTTGAGCTTCTTCCAGATGTACACCTTTTGTTGCGCGGTATCTGCGGCCCACGAAAGTTCGATTCGTGGTTGTGGCGAGACCGTAATGGATGCAGACAGCATTACGGCGAAATCTTTTGGTTGCTGTGCACCGGCATGAATAGCGCCTGCAAGCACGCCTGCAACTACGAGGAAACGAAAAAAGCTCATCCAATACTCCCTGATCTTCCTTAACGGGTGTGATTCTCTGTTCCGTGAAACTACGGAGTTTGTATTTTGGGTCAACACCCGTAACAAAAACCACGTAGGGTGGTTCTTCGCCGTACATCGCCCCCTTCAATGCCCATGCGCCCCTTGCTTCAACTTGTTCTCGCGGTAGTTTTTGTGGTTTCTTCGCTTCCTCTTCGGGCGCAGTTCCCACCGGCTTGCGATACCCGAAAGGAGTGTATTGGGCAAGCCGTAACGTTTACCGTTACGAACGGACGCAATGCCCACTTTATGGAGCTGCAGCGTAATCCGGTTCGGGCACGGCAAACAGCTCTTACGTTCGAGATGTGGCTCCGCGTTGAACGTCAGTCTGGCCAGCGGCAGTTCATTGGGGGATTATGGGGACCCAACTCCGACTTCAATGATGTATGCGTGATGTATATCGACGAAGCGGATCAGCTAACCTTCGAGGTAAACGGCGATCAGGGGGCCTTGCAAAGCGTAGATAACACCATTGTGCGCACCAGCGCGCAAGCACTCTACAATGGTTGGCATCATGTGGCTGCAGTGTTCGACGGAGCGCAAACGAGTGTTACTCTTTACGTGGATGGTGTACTTGCAGCCGGACCCGTAGTAAATGCTTCGTATCCGGCACGGTACCTTAAGCCCCTTAGCAGATCGGACCTGCCGTTTCTCATTGGCTCTATGAACGGTGTTGCAGACAACCAGAACCTATATCGCACACTGAAGGGTCAGATAGACGAGATACGCATTTGGGATCGCGTACTTACAGCACAAGAAGTTCGTTGTCAGATGGGGTTATCTCTCAACGGCAACGAAGCCGGCTTAACGGCCTACCTTCGGTGTAACGAGCCCGCAAACAACATCATACAGTGCTGCGACGCAACAGGGAAGGGGCATACCGGACTCCTCCGATCTGGGGCGTCGAATCAGGCATCAAACCGAACGGCTCCCCGCAACCTTGTTGTTTCGCCGTCGGCCATTAAGGAAGAGATTAAGTGCGACAGTTCAAGAACGTGGACCTTTACCGTAACAGATACATCGTTCTGCGGAAGCACTGCGAATGTTGTTATGCGAGGTCCAGAAGCTTCGCTCTTTACCGTTGCACCCACCAACGTTACACTAACCCCGAACACACCAATTACCATTACGGTAACGTACCGCGGAACGAACGTAGGACCTTTCATTGATACCCTCGAGATCCGCCCTACCAACCGATGCGGTCAGCCAAACTACCGTGTCCGATTCGAGCTTACGCGTATCACCGAGGTGGGAATATCGCGCGCCAACATTGTGTTCGACACGCTGTTTGTTGGCTGTCTTGATAAGCCCTACATCGATTCACTCGTCACTATCTGCAACACATCCGACCAGGTTGGGCAGCCACGACCGCTTACCATTACAAGCATCCGTGCATCCGAACCACTGAGCTATACCACGGTAGGAATAACGTTCCCATTTGTACTTCCGCCCGGACAATGCACCACAATCACAGTGCGAAGCCTGGTGCGGGATACAACGAACAACTACCCCGATACAATGCTCATCTTCTCGGACGATCGATGTCAGCGGACGCCAATCCGAATAGCATTGGCGGGTAGAACACAGGAGGTTATTTCTATTCGAACATCCGATGGGTCGAGACGAGTAGACACCATACGGTTCGAACCTACATGTCCGGGACTATTGTCTGCGCCTCGAGAATACACATGGCAAAACTTAACGCTGTCTCCCATGAAGATTGACACCGTAATTGTGCCTCGAGATTTCACACACTATCGTTTACGTTTCCCGTTCTCCCTTAACCCAGCCACAGGATATCCCCCTAACGCGGTACGTTTTCTACCACGACAGCCGGGCAATGTATTCGATTCTATCGTTATCCGTACGTCCATTCAAGGATGCAGAATAGAGAAGAAAATTTATGTAACAGGGCGCGGTCTCGACAACAAAGTAGAATGGTCCACGAGCGGCTTAGTAGACTTTGGGAACGTTATTGTGGGTCAACAAAGAACGATTAACGTGGTGGCACGCAATAACAGCAAGTTCGATGTACTGAACGTTGCGCTGTATGTGGAAAGGGGCGAGTCCTTCGCGCTCCTATCCGGCACGGGGCGGTCCATTCGCCCGGGCGATTCTACCGTTATTCCCGTAACGTTCCGTCCAACCGACTCGTTGGAGTACCGGGACAAGTTGTGTTTGTTCGAAACACGGTGCTACACGGTAGACTGCATTCAACTCCGTGGCAAAGGAGTACTGCAAACATTCCGGCCACAGCCATTAGTGCTTACCACCGAGAACGTTATTGCCTGTTCGCAGCGTGATGACTCGGTATATGTGGTGAACATGACCGGTATTGCCCAAACAATAGACTCACTCACCTTTGTTGATCAGAGCGGCGGAAGAATTTCCATTATCGATCCGCCCCTTCCGTGGGTGAATAAACGCGTTACCATTCCCGCTCGAGACTCCACGTTGTTCGTTACGCGCTACATCCCGAACGATGTAACGCAGGATCGCGCAGACCGTGCCTACATTCGCTACCGATCTTCCGACCGCGCGGAGTGGCAAGTGCAACTTATTGCCACATCAGTAACACCGAAGATATACGTTACCAGACTTACAGCATTCGGTACCGTGGAGGTTGGCGACGTGCGTAGTGCGCAGCTCGTTGTCGAAAACACCTCGTCGCTTCCTATACTCCTCGACAGTTTAACGATCGGAGCGGGCTTTGTTATTACCGGAACCAGTAGGCCCCTTCCGCTTACCTTGGCTCCGCGAGACTCTATCCGCGTGGTTGTAGAGTTTCGGCCAACTGCGGCTCGTTCGTACACCGCAAATTTGGTGGCACACTCATCTAGTCCGTGCGTAGTGCGCGGAAGCGGCGAGCTGAATGGCAGAGGAGTGATCATCCGCTTGGAGAGTGCGTTAAGCTTGGTAAACTTTGGCTACGTACGACCATGCGAGTGTTCGGAGCGAACGATAGAGCTCCTCAATGGGTCGTTGGTGTTTGATATGACGGTAGACTCTCTGTGGATAGACTCTACAGGCGTGCCCGGGGGTAAACCCCAGTTCTATACCTGGAGGTCGAAGTTCTCGCCTACAGGCGTTGTGCCTTACACCATACCACCCGGAGAACGCGATACTGTAACACTCGTGTTCTGTCCACGAACACCTGCCGAAACTGCACAAATGGAATGCCGTGCTGCACTCCACATCCGTGCACGTGGCTCGCAATGGAGTGCCGATCTCGAGACATTCCTTATTGGAAAACGATCGCTCACCTTTAGGCCAACACCAACCACCATACAGTTCCCATTTGGTGTTGTTGATGTTCTTAGTCCAACAGCGCTGCGTGTTGCGGTAAAGATTCCCGACTTTACCTTGAATCCGTCGCAAGACCGGGTTGTAATAGACTCGATAACATTCGAACCGAACGAGCGCGTATTCTTTCTCGATGCTCCTACAACCTATCCGCAAACCATCAACCCCGGCGATTCCCTTGTAATTCAAATTCGGCAGCGTCCACGAGCCCCTCGCGACTATTCGGCCCGACTCAAACTATGGATAAGTCAGCCCTGTGTGGGCTGGGATACCACCGTTTTGGTAAGGGGAGGGGGCTTTGCACAAACGCGTGGCCTGCAGTTCTCGTTTGAACCAAGGCGGACACTGCCGGATACCTTTGCCATGGTGTCTTGCGATACACTTGCCATACCAATCTATAGCTCTATCGCCATAGATGCATCGGTAGTTGATATCTCCATGCGGGTAGACTTCGACACCACCCAGCTACGTTTGCTCGATCTTACATCACCGGTGCTTGCTCGCACGTGCCGCTCCGCCACTGGTGGGGTACAGTTTACGCCATCGCTTACCATTGATCCATCTGTGTATGGGGGAAAGCAGGTAACACTCAAAAACTTCTGTGGGATAGACTCTACATCTCCGTTTGTTCTCATGCGCTTCGTAACGGTAGCGAACAATCGCGCCAATAGTCCAATAACGGTAGACAGCATTAATTTCGACACCGAAGATGTGATACTCTACAAACTCATTGCTACCGGAGACGAAGGCACAATTCTCGCATTGAAGTCCGACATCGAGATACGCACATCTACATCGTTCGACTCCGTGCGTATTCTCGACTGCAAGGAAAACACGGTAACCGTGTACAACATTGGTGATGTTGGTAACACCATCGATCAGCTCCTCGATCTACCCGCATACACTACTATTGTGGGCTCTCTGCCACCGCTCGGCGATTCCCTGCGGCCTGGCGACTCGGCGGTAGTAACACTCCGGTTCTGTCCTGGCAGCGAACGATTTATCGATACGTCTGTTGTTGCCGTTAGTGCCTATCCGTGCGAGGTGCGAGATACAACAGCGGTTACTGGTTATGGCTACGCGCCCGAGCTAGACCTAGCGATGGCACCCACACGAACGTTCTTTGTGCCGGATACTCTGGGCGGAGTTATCGGAGACACCATAGATGTTCCCATCATGATAGACAAAGACATTAGTGCAACGTATCAGGGTGTAACGTACTTCCTGAACGGCTTGAACTTCGACGTGGTTCTCGACTACATACCGCGCTCCCTTAAGTACATCGGCAGCATAAATCTTGCCGAGGAGTTGGCTACCACCGTAGTTGAAGATCTTGGAAAGATTACCTACCAAGTGCGTGGCGCAGACACTGTACAGTCTGGTACCTTCGCAACCGCGCGTTTTGTGGTTACGGTTCCCGAGCTGCCGCAAACAGATGTTGTAGTCTCCACATCGGGATTCATCTCAGACTCGTTGCAGTTCTTAGACATTGTTCCAACGGGTGGTAACGCCCCATTCATCACCGGGGGCAAGTGCGACATAACGGTGATGAAATTCTCGTCGGTATCGAAAGCCCAGCTTAGCGTAACTCCCCAGCCGGTGCGCGACGTGGCATCTATTACATTCGCCATGCAAGAAACGGTGCCTGTAATGATGGACGTTGTGGATGCTCGGGGTGTTGTGGTTCACACGCTGCTGAACGGCTCGCTTGTGCTCTCCGGTGGCGAGTATGTTGTCCGGCTAAATACTGCAGAGATACCTTCTGGTGTATACACCGTGCGCCTAACAGCGGGCGTATTTGCCTCTACAGTGCCACTGGTGGTAACAAAGTAGGTGGAACATGTAGATGTGGTTGTTGTTGGTGGCGGCGCTGCCGGACTTCATTGTGCAGCACACGCAGCACAGGGTGGTAAACGTGTAGTGGTGTTGGAACACAACGACAAACCCGGAAAGAAAATTCGCATTTCGGGTGGCGGACGTTGCAACTTTACCAACCGCGTTGTTACGCCTCAGCACTTTATATCGAACAATCCACATTTTGCCCGCAGCGCACTTTCGCGGTATACTCCAGACCACTTTATTGCGCTTGTTGAACGGTACGGCATTGAGTGGTACGAAAAAACCTTGGGTCAGCTCTTTTGCGTTGGAAGCTCTCAGCAAATCATCAGCATGTTACTGCAAGAGTGTGCAGCAAGTGGCGCAGAAGTGAGATGCTCTGTAGATGTTCACTCCGTTGATCAACAGGGCAACTTTACTCTCCAAACGTCTGCTGGACCCCTGCGCGCACAAGCCGTGGTTGTTGCCTCCGGAGGTCTGAGCATACCTTCCTTGGGTGCTGGAGATGTTGGCTACAGAATTGCACGCAGTTTTGGTGTACCCATTGTTCGCACAGCACCTGCACTTGTGCCACTTACCTTTCCTGCGAACTATGGTCAGCGTTGGCAGGGTTTATCGGGCATATCCGTCTATAGTGCTGTTTCTGCTGGCAACGCAGAGTTTCGCGAAAACATCCTCTTTACTCATCGTGGCTTGAGCGGTCCGGCAATACTCCAGATCTCGTCGTATATCGAGCCGGGTGATTCGATTTCCATAGACCTACTTCCGCAGATAGATCTTCCGTCAATATTGCCGCACCTACCCGGCGAAAAACGTCACCTTGCCACCATTCTTTCGCAGTATTTGCCTCAGCGTATGATTGATGTGTGGAACGATGCGGACTTGCATGTGCCCGTGAACACGGTGCCCAAACACGTGTTGGAAGAGTGCCTGAGTGCGCTTCATCATTGGACCGTGCCCACAAAAGGCAACGAGGGTTATGCCAAGGCAGAGGTAACACGCGGTGGCGTAGACACCGCCGCATTGTCTTCCAAAACAATGGAGTGCACGGCAGTGCCTGGCTTGTACTTCATTGGAGAGGTTGTAGATGTAACCGGTTGGTTAGGGGGCTATAATTTTCAGTGGGCTTGGTCTTCGGGATACGCCGCCGGTGTAGCCATAGCTGAAAGCTGAGTTTGCAGTTCCTCCATCTGCTGCCGAGACCATTCGCGCAGAACATCCTGAACAGCAAAACCACGCTGCACGGACTTGGTAAACACGAGACGTGTTCGAACCGCAGGTGCCGTTGGGTATGCGCGCAAGCACAACCACGCGTACGTGGCCATCTGCGGGGCATACATCAGGGCCAGTGTCTCTACATCTTCGGACGAATACACATCGTTGGTTTTCCAGTCCCAAACCTCGATAATGCCATCTGCATGCGTAAGCCGCACGTCGAGTATTCCCTGAAAAACCATCTGATCGAGGGCTCCCACTAAGCGCGTTTCAATACGCGCCTGCCGCAGCAGCGTGATGTGGTTTGTAAACAGGGTCGACCCATACAGAGCAAGAATCTCGTTTGTTGCGTTGATAACCGCCTGCTTATCCAGTTGCGAATTCCGCAATACGCGCACAATTTCCGGCACGGCCGTTTCTGTAGATTCCGATGCACTCATCACCACCGTTGCAGCAAGGGCGGCATGCACGGCGGTGCCGTACATCATGCCGTTCGAACCGTCGGACTCGTGTGCTACTGTAGCCTCCGGTGCCCGATGGACAAGCATGCTTGGCGAGATTACATCTGCATACACAACAGGCAACGGGTTGGTAAGATCTACAACGTTGATTGGTTGTTCTTGTGGAGTGTATCGTGCATCGCTGGGAGCATTGCCATGGCGCACACACAGAGATGCGGGTACATTCGAGAGCGCGTTCGTAAGCAATGATGTTGCTAACGAATCCGAGGAAGTCTCCTTTGGTTTTACGAGGGAAACAAGCACGTGCATCTTTCCCCGCGTAAGAGCTACGTACAAGGTTCGGCGCATCTCGGCAGACTGTTGCTGATCGTAAAGAGCGGAATTCAACGCGTGGATTCGTGCGGGCGGAGGCACTTCTTTCTTCAGGGGCTCTTCCGGAGTGCGCACCTCCGGTGCAAGAGCTGCAGTAATGCCAAGGGTTTGTGTTGTTACTGTTGGCCCCGATTGCTTCTTCGTACGAAGTCCGGCCACACACACAATATTGAACTCGAGACCCTTTGCAGCGTGCAACGTCATTACCTGCACCGAGGTACCGTCTGGCTCTAACTCGCCCTCGCGCTCCTTATCTACGTCTGGCGGTGTTAACGCATCTATTGCATCGTAAATACCGGCGCCCGGCATTTCGATGGCGTTGCGCACGATGTCTATGGCTTTCTCTACGTTCGCAATGGTTTGACGATAGTTACGAGTGTCTGTTAGTGTTTGGCGCCACTGCGTTTGTTGCAGCACTGCCTGTATAAAGCTGCTAAGGGGCTGCGACAGGATGCGCGCAGACCAATCGTGAAACATGGTGTGTGCATGAACAAGGTTGGGTGTTGCATCACCCGAGGCAACAAGGTTGTTCAAGCCATCGCGCAAACTTGTAGCACGTCCGGCAAGGGCGCACATGGTAATCTCGGCATCGGTGCAGCGCAGAAGAGGCGAACGAAGCACAACGGCCGAGGCCAGATCGTCTGCGGGGTCGGCACAGGCCATAAGGAGCGCACGAATGTCTGCTACTTCCGGACGCGTAAAAAACGCTCTGCCTCCGCGCACGAACGCAGGTACACCACATTCCCGCAAGGCGGCGGCCATTGCCACAACATCTTTGTTGCGTGGCAGAAGAATTGCAAAATCCTGTGGGAGCGGACGCCGTGAGTCCCACTCGCCGGTTTGCGAATCCCGCTCTGCAACATCCATTGGTGTTGTACCATTAAGGATGCTAGCAATTGTGCGGGCTACTATAGAAAACTCGTCGCCAATGGTCTCTATAACATGGAGTTTTCCGAGTAGGGGGCTTTGTGGTACTTCTATTCCCGGCACCAAGGGTGTGTATTCAACGTCAACAGACTCCTCGTATTCTGTAGCCAGCGGTACTACGCCGGTAAACATCGAAGAGCACAGAGCATTAACTGCACTGCACAGATCTTGGTGCATGCGGTAGGAACGGGCCAGAGGACGGTATCCGGAGTCGGCATGTACTTCGTTTGCATGGGCAATGGCTTCGGTTGCCTTACGAAACAGGCGCACATCTGCATCGCGGAAGCCGTAGATACTTTGCTTGTCGTCTCCAACGATAAACACATTCGGCGAGTGCGCCTCAACACCGGATAGAGCAGGAGCAAGCTGTTGCAGAACAGCAAACTGTTCGGGATCGGTGTCTTGAAACTCGTCTACCATGATATATCGTAGTCCGCCCCGAACAGAATTTGCTCGGTCGGGATCGGCAAGAATGTCTGTAACGTATCCAATCATATCGTCGAAGTCTATGGCCCCGCGCTCCACCTTCCGTGCGGTATATTCATCGGCAGCTGCAAGCCCCATAGCATACAAACACTGTGTAATCCTTGCGTGTAGGGCCTCGCGTTCGGGGTTCCACTCTACTGTAAGCACGGCTTCTGTTGCCTGAACTGTTTCTACGTGCACGAACTTTCGAGACAGCTCGGCCGCCTTCTCGTCCTTTGTGACGAGAGCGCTTTTGAGTTCGTACTTCTGTGTGAACAGTTTCGTGCACAGATCCGAAAACGCTTTGGCGATTTCTTCGATTGGGGCAGACTGCGTTTCGGCATTGTGTCTGATGCCTCGGCACTGCTCCGCGCCCTTTGCGGCATTGGTAAAATTCGAGCCTCTCAAATCGCGCTCGAGGAAATGGCATGCCCGTACAATGAGTGCGCGATGCAATGCATCCCCGCGAATACGCCTTTCCTCGAGCAACTCGTCGAGCGAAAGAGCACACACCCGAAAACACTGCTCACGCAAGGAGCGCGAGCCGGCGATGCTGGAGAGAATTGAACGAACGGTGTCGGTAGACAGCTCGTCGAATACCTCGAGGACCGAGCTGAATAGGGCAGACGTTGGTTGCAAGGCAGACCGTAATGCTGTGGAAACCGAATCGGAACGCAGGGCGAAAGACTCGGCTTCTTCCATGTCTCGCACATCGGCATCAAGTCCGATATCGTCTGCATACTGCCGAACCAGGCCTGCGCAGAACGAGTGGAACGTTACGATGTTGGCGCGACTCATCTGGCGCACCCATTCTTTGGCGCGGGTATTGCCACCGGCTGCCAGTGCCAACAACGAGCGATGGATGCGTTCACGCATCTCTGCGGCGGCGGCGCGGGTAAAGGTGATCGCTACTATCGAATCGAGCGGAGCGTCTGTAGTGGTTAGAATGCGAACAAAACGCTCGGTAAGGACGCTTGTTTTTCCCGAGCCAGCATTTGCATGAACGGCGCAGTGCAGGTGATTGTCTAAGGCACGAAGTTGATCTTCGTTGAACCGCTTCATTTCGAACCTTCTTCCAACGGAAGAATAGAGAACGTACACCAATTGTCTTGCGCAAGGTAGCTCTGTGCAACGCGCAGCACATCCTCGCTTGTTACCGCAGTAAAGTCTGCGATGGTTTGATAGGGGTCCTCGGGAGATCCGTGCTCCATCGCCCCCTTACCCAACATCGTCATACGCGCCGTAAGCGATTCGAGCGACATTAACTTGGACGCACGAAGCTGCATCTTTGCTCTCGACAGTTCGCCCGGGCGAATGCCATCGGACACCAGGTTGTGAATTACGCTGCGCACCATGCTATCTACACGGGAAACCTTGCGTTCGTCTACCCCCGCGTACACGGATAAACACCCGCAGTCTGCAAACAATTGCACCTGCGAATACACCGAATAGGCCAGACCCTTGGTCTCGCGGAGTTTTACGTTAAGTCTCGAAGACATCCCATCGCCCAACACAACATTGAGTATTTGCAGTGCATACCGGTCTTCATGGCGATACCCTGGAATGCTACACTGCCAAAGAAGGTGTGCCTGTTGGTTGGGTCTGTGAATTGTTTCGTGTACACCGGTGCGCACCACGGGAGTTGATCTTTTCGATAACCTACACCGAGGTGCCGCACCGGAAAGCGAGTCTTCGAGAGTTTGCTGTAATTCCTTCCGATGAAACGCGCCAGATACAGCCACGGCAATACTGCCGGCGTGATAGTGTTTGTTGTGAAACGCCCGAACATCTTCTGCCGTTATGCCGCGAACACTCTCTACGGTGCCCACAATGGGTACACCAAGAGGGTGTGGACCAAACAATTGTTGTTCGGCAGCATCGAATATGTACTCTTCGGCTTCGTCTTCGTACGATCGGATTTCTTCCGTGATAATGGTCCGCTCTTTTTCTACGTCGGCAGGAAGAAACAGCGGATTGAGAACAACATCCGCAAGGGTAGTTACCACGGCGTTAACGTTCTCTCGGAGCGAGCGAACATAGTAACACGTTTCTTCCTTGGTAGTGTAGGCGTTTACATAGGCACCCACATTCTCGAAATCTCTCGAGATCTTGGTGCTGTTGCGCGATGGTGTTCTCCGAAACGATGTATGCTCTACAAAGTGGGCCACCCCATCGCCCCTTTTCGGCTCGTCCCGGGTACCGGCGCGTACCCAAATCCCGATTGCGCACGAATCAACGGTAGAAACCGCATCGAGATAGACCCTAATTCCGTTTTCGAGGTCAAAGTATTCTGGGTGCATCAACAAATTTACTCCGAAGGAGTAGCTTTGAAGATGCTCTCCCGATCGTTTATCGATGGCATTGGTATTACCGTGGCTACGTGCTGCGCCGTTGCCCTGCTCTACGTGGTTCCAAGGAACTTCGATTTTCTTAACCCGCTTACGCAGGCAATAGGTGACATAGACATTACCGACATCGTTTTTACGCAGTTCCGGAGCGATTCAGATCCAACCTCCGACACGTCCATCGTAATTGTAAATATTGGCGACAGGGGGCGTGCAGAAATCGCCACGATGATTCGCAAGCTCAGCGCAGCCGGTCCGGCCGCCATTGGAATAGATGCATTCTTTCGCGAACCCAAGGACGAAGATCCGCTGAGCGATGCCGAGCTACAGTCTGCGCTTCGGGAAGCCCCCAACGTGGTGCTTGTAAGTAAGGTGGCGTACAAGGAAGAGTTTGATGACGATCAAGAACGGCCATTCGACACTCTCGAAACATCGGCGCCGATGTTTCTGGAGAACGCCCACACTGGGTTTGCGAACCTCATTGTTGATGACGAGGCGGCCTTTATGACGGTGCGCAACGTGTCCTTCCAAGAAGAGTGCGCAGACACCACCGAAGTTTCGTTTCCCGTTCGGCTTGCCCAACTGGTGTATCCGAAAGAGGCCGAACGCGCATTACAGCGAAACAATGCTACCGAACCAATCAACTTTGTGGGTGGACTGGGTTCGTTCTTCTCTCTCGACGCAGACGATGTTTTGAGGTCCGACGCGGATCTATCCATGTGTTCCGGAAAGATTGTGCTTCTGGGTTACCTTGGCCCCACCATCGGTTCGAAAAGCTTCGAAGACAATTTTTTTACCCCACTCAACGAGCGGTATGTTGGCCGCAGTTATCCCGATATGTATGGCGTGGTGATTCACGCCAACGTGTTGTCTATGATACGCACGGGCAGCTTTGTAAACGAAATGTCTCGGGAAGTTCTCATTGCTGTAATGCTGTTCTTTATCGTTCTCAACGTTGTTGTGTTTACGATTATCAACGAAAGAGCAGAGAACTGGTACGACACACTCGTTATCGTTATCCAGCTTGCCGAATCGGTTGGAATTCTCTACGCCTCCGTTATTGCATTTGGAACATTCCGTTATAAGTTCGACCCCACGTTTGTTCTGTTGGGGGCCTTTATTGTAGGTCCCGTTCACGAGATTTATCATAACTCAATACTGCGGATAATCGCCGCCGCACGGGAGCGAATTCAGAAACGTGCTGCATCTTTGTTCGCAAAGGAGCGTACGGACGCCCCCTCGAAGGAGACTTCATGAAACACTGTTTCGTTGGGATTGTTTTCCTCTTCATAGCCACCCACCTTAACGCGCAAGATCCGCTGCGCGTTTTGGCTGTGCGTGGCAATGTAACAGTAGGTGGTAAGGGGCTTGTAGTTGGCCAATGGCTAAAAACAGCAGACAAAGTGCTTGTTCCAAAGTCGGGCTACGTTGGCTTGGCTCATCGCAATGGCAGAGCCATCGAGATATCAAAGGACGGCACGTATAAGGTGTCCGACCTTGCGCTGGCCGCATCGAAAAAAACCGGATCGGTAAGCTCCAAGTTTGCTTCGTACGTGGTTACGGAGCTTACCGAGGTAGAAGAACCGGCGGCATTTTCGGACAAACGACGGTCGAACATGAAAACAACCGGTGCCGTTAACCGCGCCGGCGGAGATGACGTAGATGCTCTTGATTCGGCGCTGAAGATTGTAGGGGCCCCGGGCGAGCTACGTGGATTAGCATTCGCAGAGAATAAGAATTTGTCCGACGGAAAAAGTGTTGGCATTATCATGCCACGTTCCACGCGACTTCTTTCGGACACCGTACGCTTTCTCTGGCACCCTGTTGGGTCGGGTAAACGCTACGCGGTAGTTGTAACCGACCAGGCAGATAACGTAGTAATGAGAAAAGAAACCTCCGACACCGTTCTTGTTGTGCCCCTAACAGGTAGCGGTATGCGTGCCGGACGCTGGTATTCATGGCATCTGGAAGTTCCATCGCAATCGTCACTTCAATCGTCCGAGTACATCATTTGGATTCTCGATGGTGCCGAAAGAGCCGAAGTGGCTGCCTTGGTGGCGGACATACAGCAGGAGCACGATCCCGCCTCTGAGGCCGTAGGCCACCTGGTGCTTGCGCAGGCATTCGAAGATTATGGCTGCGTGTACGAAGCATACGAGAGTTATCTTCGAGCGCTCCGCGCCGCCCCTTCTGTGCAGGGGTATAAACGACTTTTCGCCGCCTTCCTTCTGCGGCAAAACTGTAATCTGGACGCCTACACGGCGTACACACAACCATGAATGCTTCGCAAGCTTGGCTAATTGCAGCCATTATCCTCTTTGTTTTGGAGATTATAACTCCCGGGTTTGTGTTGGCCAACTTTGCTGTGGCAAGTATGGCGGCCGCCGTTGCAGCGTGGTTTGGTGCAGCGATTGAACTTCAGGTAATCGTGTTTGTGGTGGCCGCACTCGTCTCCTTCGTGTCCATTCGCCCCCTCCTCAGACGAACGTTACTCAAGGAGCCCGCCCTGGTGCCAACGGGCACCGATGCATTGGTGGGAAGGCAAGCCATTGTAACCGATGCTATTCCGCGTCCCCCAGCCACCGGTAGAGTGAAGGTAGACGGCGACTCGTGGGCAGCTATCTCTGCCTCCGGAGAGCCAATTGCCGAAAACACCGTTGTTACGGTGCAGAAGGTTGACTCTACCACACTCATCGTATCGTAACAGAGAACATTCAGCAAGTAGATCATTCCCTTTCAAACAGATTCAACGAAGGAACCCATGGAATATGTCCTCATCGCTCTCGTGCTGTTTGTGTTAATCCTGCTGTTTCGGGGCATCGTTGTGATTAAACAAGCCGAAACCCTCATTGTTGAGCGTCTTGGTAGATATCACAAGACACTCGAAAGTGGGATTAACATCATCATACCCATCGTAGACAAGCCCCGGCCTATCGACTGGCGCTTTATCCGCACCGACCCATCGGGCAAACACATGTATGTGCACACACGCACGAATCGTATCGACCTACGCGAGACCGTGTACGACTTTCCGCGTCAGGGCGTTATTACACGAGACAACGTTACAATCGAGATTAACGCACTTCTCTACTTCCAAGTGGTAGATCCCATGAAGAGCGTGTACGAAATTTCTAACCTGCCGGATGCTATTCAGAAGCTTACGCAAACAACACTTCGGAACGTAATCGGCGAACTCGATCTGGACGAGACGCTAACATCGCGCGACACTATCAACAACAAACTTCGCGTAATCCTCGATGAAGCGTCGCACAAATGGGGCGTAAAGGTTAACCGAGTAGAGCTGCAGGACATTATTCCACCGCGGGACATTCAGGAAGCGATGGAAAAACAAATGCGCGCCGAGCGAGACAGACGTGCCACTATTCTCAATGCAGAGGCCAGCAAGAAGAGCGCTGTGTTGGAATCGGAAGGTATGCGAGAGTCGCAGATAAATCAAGCCGAGGGCGAAAAGCGGTCGCAAATCCTTATAGCCGAGGGCGAAGCAGAGGCCCGCAAACGTGTTGCCGAGGGCGAAGCAGAGGCAATCAGATTAGTTACGGCAACGGTGAAGGAATCCGGCGGCGACCCTACGCAGTACCTCGTAGCCATCCGCTATATCGAGGCGATGAAGGAAATGGCTACAAACGGCAACAAGGTGGTATTCATGCCATACGAGGCATCCGGCGTGATAGGATCTCTTGGCGCCATGAAGGAGCTTTGGAAGCAGTCGTAACGTGTAAAGTAACGCTACTGATGTTGCCAGCACCGTTGATTGCTATTCGTTGTGGTGCGCGAGCAACGTTTGCCCGATGTTGTTGATGCAGTGCACCGTTTTGCGGTGGTTGTTTCGGAGGGAGTTGGCGAAGGCGATGATGGCCTTGGCACAACAGTAATCTCGGTAACAGGATGAATCTCCCATGCAGAGCCACGCCACACCCGGTTGCGTGGCTCTGCTGCGTTTGCAGACTCATCGTCGTGCAACGCATCGTAATACACCCAGCCGCGAACGCGTACCCAACGTCCAAGAAAAGCATCGCGAAGAGCGCGCTGACTCCAGTCGATGCCTTTCTCCTTCATCGCTTGACGAAAACGCGGCGTTACCTCTACCACAAGGATCTTCGTTTTATCGTTGGCATTTAATGGGTCGAGCGTTAGCTCGATGTGTGTATCGCGGTACCAATGATCTTTCTTACCGCAGTTGCACGTTTCAACGGCGCCAATCTTTACGTCGGAAACATAGGCAACTATCTCGGCACCGTCTCCCTCGCGGAAGAGTGTTGAGGTATCGTTTGCTGCTAAGAGTACCTCGAACGTGATGGCGCGATTGATTTGTGCATCGGTTGGTGAACCATCACGGTTCTTTTTGCGATTCAGACGCTGCACATCAGCGCGTTTTGCGGTGCCTTCGGCCGCGCAGGTGTCGAACGTAGACTGGGCCAGGACTGGAGAGCTGCATACGATGAGCGCTACGCATGCTGCACAGAGTAGCTGCATCACAATAGTCATCACATCACCTCTGCAACGCGCCACGACAGTGTTTTCCCGGCCCACATTGGAACCACCGATCCATACGAAGCAGGGATAACAAACGGCTCGTTTATTAACCTCACCGTGGTTGACGGCGGCGTTACATTGTAGAGAGCCATGGCATTGTCTCGCACAAAGGCCTGGAGGTTATGTAAAACATCGTTACGGTGGAACAACTCTGCTAAGAGCGGCAGCAGGATAGGAGCCGTAAACACACCGGCAGCGCAACCTGGACACTCCTTTTTATCCACGGGGTGTGGTGCACTATCGCTGCCCATCATGAGCTTTGGGTGGGCCTTTAGCGCTGCTTCGAGTAGTGCTGCACGATCTTCCGGACGTTTAGCAATGGGTTTACAGAAGAGATGCGGGTTTAACATGCCCCCTGCCACATCGTCCAACGTAATAAGAAGGTGATGCGGTGTTACTGTTGCCCGTAGATTGGGGAACTCGTCTAAAAGCTGCACAGCGTTTTGAGTGGTGATATGCTCCATGGTTATGCGCAGCTTGGGGAACCTGGTGGCCAGCGTTCGATACACCTCGCAGAACTCCGCCTCGCGATCCATAACAAATCCATGTGTCTCGCCGTGCACCAGCAGAGGTATGTCGAGCTCTTCCATTGCTGCGAACACGTGTTCCATAGACATAATCTCGCGGACGCCGTTTTCACTGTTTGTTGTAGCCCCGGCAGGGTACAGCTTTATACCAATAATGTGTGGCTTTGCAGCTTGGAGCTCGGAACGCGTGTATTCGCGAAAGAACAACGTCATGTACGGCTCGAAGGTATGCGGAGTAACGGCCCTACGCACCTCTTCGGTGTACCATAAAAGTCTGTCCAGCGAGTCCACCGGAGGCAGAAGGTTTGGCATAATTACACCGCCGGCAAAATGCTGCGCAGAAAGTGGTGCCACTTGGCGAAGCATGCTGTCCTGACGGAAGTGGATGTGCATGTCTAACGGAGAGTGGAGGAGGAGTTCCATATTACACGGGGTAGTTTGGCACATCGTTGCACATATCAATTGCGCCATCGGGGTTAACCTTTGCGCAGTATGCAACGCGTCCGTTCGTGAGCAAAATGTACGGTGCTTTTAGAGTAACGTTATACCATGCAGACTGCCGCAAGGCATCGTTAGAGATGGCAATAGAGGGGGCTTTACATTCCACAAGCAGGTACGGCTTAAGTTCCGCATCCATCCACAACAAGTCGTAGCGTAATCCATGTCTGTCGAGCACTTTTTCTACGCTGCACCGGCCAATCGGGAACCCCTTACTAACCAACCAATGAAGGCAATGTTGCCTGACCCATTCTTCCGGTGTAAGTGCCACGTTGATGCGGCGAACCGGATCGTAGATCTTCAGCACATTATCAATAGTAGATATCCGTGCCTCGAAGGTTGGGAAGATGAGGGACGGAAGCGCAACAAGATCTTGCATTACAATTGGAGCATAGTGAACAGTGCATCAATGGCCTGGTTAACATTGTCCTGCACCTCCGAAACACGTGCCTCCATCATGTAGCAGGGGGCAGTAATAATCCGGTTCGATGTGTCTACGGTTATTTCGCGCACACTTACGTTGTGCGGGTGCGAACCGATGGCACGTATGCCGGCGTGGATTTCAGCAATATCATACGGGGATGGTTCAGTGCTTGTGCCAATCGTAAGGTGCGGATGAACAGATGTTCCCTCGAAGGCCTTTGCTATTACCACGGGCGCCATACACAAACCCACGATGGGTTTATTCTGCGCATGGAGGTTGCGCAGTAGTTGCGCGGTTTCTTCATTCACGCCGGAATCGGGTCCACGAAATGCCCAGGAGCTAAGATTCTTTGCCGTTCCAAATCCACCGGGAAGAACAATTGCGTGGAGATTATCCGCAGAAACGGCGGCCACATCCTGTATTGCGCCGCGGGCCACCCGAGCGGCCTCTACCATCACGTTACGCACCTCGTTCATCTCTTCGCCCGTTACGTGGTTAACAACGTGGTGCTGATTAATGTTTGGTGCCATACAAATAGCAGTGGCACCATGGCGGTCAATAGCAGCCAACACAAATACGGTTTCTTGAAGTTCGGCGCCATCAAAAACGCCATTGCCGGAGAGAAGTACACCAATGTTCATGATTGCAAACTACCTGATGAGAATGTTTTATTCGGCATTGCTTCGAATATCTCGAAGTTTCATGCTAAGCATGTAGATGATAAAGCAGAACGCAATGGCATTAGCCCAGATGATGCTAATGTCCATCTGCAGCAAACCATACGATAGCCACAGCACACTTCCTGTTTGCATCAGGGCTAACATGCCCAACGAAAGTTGATCCACCTGTCGGGTGCGGTATACCTTTATGGCTTGTGGTGCAAGCGCGAAGGTGGAGAAACACCCAGCAACAAGACCCAGCACAACAACGGGATCGATATTCATCAATGGTGTTCCTTCCACGCAGCAAGAGCGCGCATGATTACGTTTGGATAATTCGTTACAACGCCATTTACGCCCAAATCGAGCATTGCAAATAGCTCTTGCTCTGTGTTTACAGTGTACACACCAATGGGAATGAAATGTCGGTGTGCATCTTCTACAATGGCCGCAGACACTTCGTCGATTGAACAACCATAACCATCGGCCCTGCACTCGGAAACAACCACGTGGGGTGGACGCGAGTCTCCGGGGATATTCAGCGCATTTGTATGGAGCATAGGGTCTACAGACTTTACATAGAGCAATGCAGCATGATCGAAGGACGAGAAAACGGTATACGGTATAAGACCTGCATCGCGCACCATACCGATTACGCGGGCAAGCATTGCTGCACGCTGCGATGTTGCCGCCATGGGTTTAATCTCAATGTTCAAATAGGCCCTGCCGCGAAGAACCTCCAATGCATCTGCAAGCAGGGGTATTCGTTCACCGGCAAATCTGGCGTGGAACCACGCGCCTGCATCGAGTGTACGGAGCGATTCGAAACTATGCTGCTCCACAAGCCCCTTACCATTTGTTGTGCGTTCAAGCTCATCATCATGAAACACTACAAATTGTCCGTCGCCAGATACTTGCACATCAATCTCCACCATTTCTGCGCCGGCGTCTATGGCCGCGCAGATTGCGGCAATGGTGTTCTCGGGGGCAACCCCCGAAGCACCACGGTGGGCGCACACAACAAACGGTGTTTCTCTCACATGCTCGGCTAGGGGCTTCATTGAAACACTCCAGTAGTTGCGCCGCGATATCCGCGCACCACGTCTGCTGCGCTCATACGCTTCTTTCCGGGCAACTGCACCTCCTCCAACACTAGGGTGCCATCTGCGCAGCCGGCAAGAAACACGCCGTTGTCTATTCTCCATGTGTTCGCCGGCACCACGGCATCGCTGAGCGAGGCGCGGTACACTTTTAACGTTTCGGTATTCCACAGTGTCCACGCACACGGTGTAGGGGAGAGTCCGTGTATCATGTTCCGCACACGATGTGCCGGTTGGGTCCAATCAATGTTGCTGTGCTCGCGGTACACCTTTGGTGCCGGTGTTGCCAGCGAATCGTCCTGAGCAACGGCGCTCAGTGTGCCATCGATAAGACCCCTACACGTGTCTGCAGCACACTGGGCCGCTTCGGGCATGAGCAGACCATAGAGTTCGCCTGCCGTGGTTCCGTCTGCAATTGTAACCCTTCGTTGAAGGAGAATCGTGCCCGTGTCCACTACGTCGTTAAGAAGGAAGGACGTAACGCCCGATACAGCATCGCCTTCCATGATAGCATGGTTTATGGGCGCTGCCCCACGAAACCGGGGCAACAAGGAGGCATGCACGTTAAAGGCACCAATGCGCGCAAGTGTGTAAATGCTGCGCGGAAGAATGCGGAAGGCAATTACGCAAATAATGTCTGGACGCCGAGAGGCAATCTCTTGGGCAAATGCGGGATCTTTCAGCGAAACCGGTTGCAGGATATCTGTAATGCCAAGATCTATCGCTGCAGATTTTACGTCGGAGGGCGATAGGGTTAGCCCCCTACCTCGCGCTTTATCTGGAATAGTAACAACGGTACTAACCCCAAAGCGCTGATGCAACGTTATCAACGACGGCACGGCAAACTCGGGTGTTCCCATAAAAACAATGTTTGCCATTAGCCGTGCATCGTTGGTTGGTTGGTAAGATGTTCTACGATGTTGCCCTCGATTTCTGCGAACTCTGCAATACGTTTCTTCACGTCGGCAGCGGGAAAGTACTCGCGCGCTATGTCTGTGTACGCTCGGTAATGGCCGGCCTCGCTTGCAAGCAAGGAGCGGTAGAGCTCGCGCATTTCCGCTGAGGGGGCATGTTCGGAGAGTAGGGAAAAGCGTTCGCAAGACCGAGCTTCGATAAACGCGCCAATGATGAGCAGGTCTAACAATCGGTGTGGTTCGCTTGTGCGCAGGTGGTTGTGCAGTTCTTGCACATACGGATTACCAGCATCCTTGCCCAGTTCGATGCCTCTTTTCTCCAACTCGCTCACAACCTGGCCAAAGTGATCGAGTTCTTCCTTGGCAAGATCTATCATGTCCTTCACCAACCGCGTACGGTTGGGATACCGTTGGATAAGTGCCAACGCAAACACGGCGGCCTTCTTTTCACAAAAGGCATGGTCGATAAGGATAGACTCCGGGTTGGCAATGGCTACCGGCACCCAGCCCGGATTTGTGGATTTGGTAAGACACAACATTGCACAAAGTTAGGGGGCAATCTGTTGCACGGTGCGCCCTATGAGTGCACTAAACCGAGAAACGTCGCAATCGGCATCTGTCCGCAGCCAACTGCCAGAAACCGCATACCAGGAGCCGTTGCGGTGACGCAGTAGCAGGGACATATTCAGAACGCCGGGCTCCGATCCTCCCTTGTATCCCACATAGGTCCACTCTTCCCGGTTAAGCGCTATGCCGGGATTTACTGCGAGAATCTGCAGCGCCGCCGAGGTTGTGGACGAGGAACTTGCTGTGCGCAGCCAATCCAGTGCCCGCACGCAGTCTGGCGTACGTGCGAACCACTCAAGCGAATCAGGCAGAAATGGGCTAGGCACAAACTCAATGGTGTCTGGCAACGTGCGCGCTTGCAACCGTTCGAGTAGCGCTCGTTTCTGCGCGGTATTCATGCCTACGTAACTATGAGCGTCCGCGCCGTTGTTGGCGTATTTCAGTCGGAACATATCCATTGTTCGGAGAAAGGGGATGTTACGTGGTGGGTCTGTGTGACCCATCGCTTTCTGTTGCACTTCTACGTTCGTGCGACCTACGGCATCAATCAAGTGATCTGTTGCCGTGTTGTCTGATATCGAAATCATCATTGTTGCCAGCGTGTATAGCGTAACCGGCGCCCCGTGCGGCCATTCGTGCATCATACCAGAAGGCAGAGACATCTTTGTGCTGTCGAGAATTACTACGTCGCGCCACGCAACCTTAGAGCTGTTTATTTGCTGCACAGCAGCACCCAAAACATAGAGCTTAAACGTAGAGCCGATGGGCATGTACCTGGCTGTATCGTGGGCAATCAATACTTGGCCAGTACTAAGATTTACCGCGCAGAGCGATGTACTACCCTCCAACTCCTTCAGTGCTTCTATAACACCGTTGGTGGAGGTTGCACGAGCAACGGGTGGACGCAGGAAGAGTCCGTCTATTCTGTAAGGGGGCGAACTCTGTATGGTAATCATTACCGGTACGGTAAACCCTGCCGACATTTCGGCGTGCGCTTTACCGGAGTATGCTGTGCGCGGCTCTACCATCTGCACAGAAGTACACGAACCAAGTCCCTTCGTAAGCCCGCCAACACCCATTGCGAGTTGCTCGGGCGAAACCTGCTTGAGGAATGACGCCGAGAACACCGTATCGTGCTTCAGCGCACCCCCGTTTAGCAAGGTCTGCACGTCTGCCAGTCTCATCTCCATTGGTGTTTGGGCCCCAAGAGGCAACAGCGTAAGGAGGAGTACGAATAATGCCACGAAATTTTTCATACCTCAAAAATACTCTTCAGCTGGCGCCGCCAATGTTTGCCGCGTTCCTGTATTTTCACCGTCTACATGACGAATCCCATTCTCCTTACGCTCTGCGCATTGTTGCTCATCGCCTACGTGTTCGATCTAACGGCGCGCAAAACCCGTGTACCATCGGTAATCCTGCTAATGTTGTTGGGATGGTTAGCGCATCGCGTTGCCGACGCGTTTGGCGTAGCAATCCCCAATCTTGCGGAGCTGTTGCCCCTGTTTGGAACCGTAGGACTCATCCTTATTGTCCTAGAGGGCGCTCTCGAACTCGAAGTAACCCGAGAGAAGTTTCCGCTTATTATTAAGGCATTCGTGTCTGCCGCCGCGTCCTTACTCGCGTTGTCTATCGCATTGGGAGCCGTGTTTCATCTCGTGCTCAATTGCGGATGGCAGGCAGGTATTGCCAATGCAATTCCATTGGCCGTTATCTCTAGCGCCGTAGCTATACCAAGTGCGGCGTTCTTTCCACAACGTCATCGGGAGTTCGTTGTATACGAAAGCAGTATATCAGACATCTTAGGCGTGCTAGCTTTCAACTTCATCACCCTTAATGATGAGTTCTCGTATGGTTCGGTGTTCGAGTTTGGGGCCGAGCTGCTGCTAATGATAGCCGTGTCCTTTGTGGCCTCATTGGGGTTGGCCGTACTGCTCGGTAAAATCAATCATCACGTTAAGTACCTGCCCATAACCATTGCTGTTGTGTTGGTGTATGCTGTGGCAAAACAGTTCCACCTTCCATCGCTGCTGTTTATTCTCTTGTTTGGTTTGTTCCTCGGCAACCTGGAGCGTATTCGCGGTGTTTCTTCACTTCGAATAGCCGCACTGGATGTGTTAGATGCAGAAATTGAGCGGTTTAAAGAGATTGCGGCAGAGTTAACGTTCCTTATCCGAGCGCTGTTCTTCCTTCTGTTCGGTTTTGTTATTGAAAGCGCAGAGCTTGTAGACGCAACAGTTCTTGCATGGAGCGGCGGCATTGTTGTTGGGATATATGCGTTGCGTGCTATCATTTTAGCCACAATGCGGTTACCCCAAACGCCACTACTGGCAATTGCGCCACGTGGACTTATCACTATACTTCTGTTCTACGGCATACCAGAAGTGCTGCGCATCAACGTGGTGCATCGCTCGCTTATCATTCAGGTAATTGTGCTCTGCGCAATAGTGATGATGGTGGGTACCATGAACAAAAAGTCATCCCAAATTGGCACAGTGATTGATTAACAGAATTCTTCATGCGCAACCTCGTTACCAAAAACTACCCGTCACACATCGCACTTGCGGTTACGCCGTGCGTTGATGTGTTTGTGGAAGGAGAAATCGAGACCGCGTAGAAACAAAGTACTGTGAATAGATGCAGGGGCGGTTACGATCAACGTAGCCGCCCCTTTTTCTTTTTGGGAGAAGGCAATGGACAGAAGTGCACAACTGCAGCGGAACATATTCTTGTTGAGGGTTCTCCGTGGATTCTCGATGGTACTTTTCACAATTCCCGTAATTGTTCTCTATTACACTGCACACGGATTGTCCATGGAAGATGTGATGCTGTTGCAGTCCATCTTTGCCATCACCATGGTACTCATTGAAGTACCCAGCGGGTACCTCAGTGATGTGCTTGGCAGGCGTACAACGATGATCTCCGGAACGGCGCTTGCCTGGATGGGCTGGTTGTATTATGCTTTTGCCTCTACGTTTGCGGACTTCGTTGTTGCCGAAGCGTTGCTCGGTATAGGTATTGCGTTTGTAAGTGGTACAGACTCGGCCATGTTGTTTGACACGCTGCTTGAGCTTGGCCATACTGGACGTTCGCTAAAGGAAGAAGGACTGCAGCTTTCATTCGGAAACTTTGCCGAGGCCGTAGGTGCAATAGTGGGTGGGGCGCTAGCGTGGTACGGGTTGCACACACCCTTCGTTGTGCAAGGGATATGGATGGCCATTCCATCTGCCCTTACACTTTTCCTTGTAGAGCCATCTGCTCATCGCAGAATAGGCACCTCGGCGGGCTGGACGGAGATTCGTCTCATTGCCCATCGTGTGTTGCGGGCCGATGTAGGATTGCGCTCGCTCATTATTGTCTCTAGCATCCTCTCTGCTTCAACGCTCGTGATTGTATGGCTTTTGCAGCCGTATTGGAAGCTGGCCGGAATCCCAATTGGTCTGTTCGGTGTGTTGTGGTCTGCCGGTAATGCGATGGTAGGAATTGTGTCCATCCGTGCACATAGCATTGCCGAGCGCTACTCTACGAAGTCCATTTTTGGTGCACTCATTGGACTAGTTGCGGCGAGTTGCATCATTGCCGGACTCTTTCCGGGACTCGCTGGTGTGGCAATTCTGTTTACGATGTACCTTTCTCGCGGATTGCTCAATCCCGTGATGAACACCGAGATTAACAATCGTGTAGAGAGCAGTCAGCGCGCAACAATGTTGAGCATCCGCCAGCTTGGAATGCGTTTAGTGTTTCTATTCGCGGCCCCCTTTATTGGAAGAGTGAGCGACAAAGGGTCGGTTACCGAGTCCTTTGTTGTTGTTGGGGCTGCTCTGGCCGCGATAGGGGGCTTGGCGTTATGGCTTCTTGTGTTCGATCGGACACATCACGGTGGATTGGTTCGTGCGGATAACGGCAACGTATTGTCCTGACGGATGATCGATCAAATCAATCTCGCGCTCCTGCACACCTGCTTCGCCGCTCTCGGAGGCCACGTCTATTACCTTCATCATGATGGCATTAAAAACTGCCACCTCCACACGAGATACCTCGGGGATTACATACCGCAACGTATATATCCCCGGCGTATCCGCGCTGGGCTCTACTTCGATTTGGGGAATCTTTGCGTCCCGCGTTTTCCGGGCTTCGGCAGCAGAGTTTACCCGTGGGTAAAAATAGATTGGGGCCGGGCTTCCTCCATCTTCGCGTTCAGACGTAGTGTAAAAACCGTCGGCCTTAGCTGCGAAGCAGATTGCTTCGCCCTGAATTTCGGGCATATACGTAACACGGGTTGCCTCGCGCTTGAACACATCGGATAACTTCTCACCAGCTTTACGGACCCAGTGATACGCATAAAGGTAGTTCTTGAGTAACACCTTACTTCCATCAGCAGACACGTCGCCCGCGGTGATAAGAGACATTGGTAGAGCGGTAACGAACTCTAGAACACGGCTCGACCCGGCCTTGTGTGGCGCAGAAGCGCGATAGACACGAGATTGTCGTTCTCGCTTCGTGATGATGAAAATGTCCTGCGTTAGCGGATCTACGATAAGTGCTTCGGCATCCCGTGCACCATCGGGGTAGGTAAACGTAAATACATCGGGAGCGTCTGAAGATGCAGGGAGAATACGTTCGGAACTTTTCGAACTCAGCACGGGCTCGGCGATGCGGTACACGGTAATAGATGGACGCTTGGCTTCGTTGTCTCCTATGTCGCCGGCGTAGAGGTACCATTCGCCAGCAACCGGACCCGGACCGTATGCAACATCTTCCCAATCGATATTCTTTGCACCACGTAGCTCGATAGTGCCAACGTGTTTGCCTCTCGTGGTTAGTGCATAGAGTTTTGGCCCATCTCCAGAGTCGTTATTCAGCCACACTACGTCTGCATTCTTCCGCGAAGCAACAATTCCCGAGGCTTCGGGCAATAATCCGTTAGGCATCACGCACAACGTAAAGGGTCCGCCATACCATGCCCCCTGACCAAACAGCATACACGGAACAATAAGCAGAACAAGCAGTGCACAAGCATGTTTCATCGTTGTTACCCTACAATGAAGTTCACAAGTTTACCCGGAACTACGATGGTCTTCTTTATGGTCTTGCCCTGAAGATTTCGTTGCACATCTTCGCTTGCCAGCACCAGAGACTCCATGGTGGCACTATTAGCATCCGCAGGCACCACAAGTTTGCCGCGGATCTTCGAGTTAATCTGCACCACAATTTCAACACTGTCTGCAACCAACTTCGATTCATCATACGTTGGAAATGTAGACAGATGCACAGAGGTAGTGTTGCCAAGGATGTGCCACAGTTCTTCTGCAATGTGCGGTGCAAAGGGGGCCAGGCACTGAACAAACTGCTTCATTGCGTTCATAGGTCGAACAGATGCCGGTGTAAACTCGTTAACGAAGATCATAAACTGCGCAATTGCTGTGTTAAAGCTGAGTGAGTCTATGTCTTCGCGTGTTTTCTTAATTGTTGCGTGGAGCACACGATCTTGTTCTGGTGTACACTCAACATCTTGTACTGTTGGCGATAGTGATCCTTCGTCTGATACCATCAATCGCCACGCACGATTGAGAAACCGCGAAATACCATCGAGTCCGCTTGTATTCCATGGCTTCGATGCTTCGAGTGGACCAAGGAACATCTCGTAAAGCCGAAGTGCATCGGCACCATGAGAGGCCACAACAGAATCGGGATTCACAACGTTGCCGAGTGATTTCGACATCTTCCGTCCGTCCTCTCCCAGGATCAAACCCTGATGAAACAGACGTTGGAACGGCTCTGGAGAGCTTACCAGACCGTAATCAAACAACACCTTGTGCCAGAATCGGGCATAGAGCAGGTGGAGCACAGCGTGTTCGCCACCACCTATGTAAAGGTCTACTCCGGTATTGCCCATCCAATACTCTTCTAGCTTAGCGTCTGCAAAGCGAGTTGTGTTCCGCGGATCGATGTAGCGCAGATAGTACCAACAAGAACCAGCCCACTGAGGCATGGTGTTGGTTTCGAAACGCGCCCTCTTGCCTGTTTTTGGGTCGACGAAGTTTACCCATGTCTCAACGGTGGCCAGCGGCGACTCTCCGGTACCCGCGGGCTGAAAGCTGTCTACGGGTGGCAGAACCAGCGGCAACTCGTCTTCTGTTAGTGCCCTTCGTGTACCATCTTCGAAGAACATAATTGGAATTGGTTCTCCCCAATACCGCTGACGGGAGAAAAGCCAGTCGCGTAAACGATATTGTACTCGCCCCTTACCCAAGCCGGATGATTCCAGCCACCGAATAATGGTCTGTTGTGCCTGGGCTGTTGGCAAATCATTGAGAGAAACGGACGCATTTGCCGAATTCACACCAACGCCGTAATCAGAGAACGCATGCTCTGCAACGTTCGTTGTGTTTCCATCTGCAGATGTTACCACTTGCACAATAGGTAGCCCAAACAACGAGGCAAACTCATGATCGCGCTCGTCATGCCCAGGCACCGCCATGATTGCGCCTGTGCCATAGTGGGCCAATACGTAGTCTGCTACCCAAATAGGAATACGCTCTCCACTGGCCGGGTTTGTTGCATACGCTCCGGTGAATACCCCGGTTTTTGTCTTCGCAAGTTCCGTTCGCTCCAAGTCACTTTTTAGAGACGCTGTTTCGCGGTAGGCAGCAACGGCCTCGCGGTGCTCTGCTGTAACAATGCGTTCTACAATGTTGTGTTCGGGTGCAACAACAAGGTACGTTGCACCAAATAGTGTGTCGGGTCTGGTAGTAAAAACCGTGATCAATTCGCCGGTTGCTTCTTCTGTAAATCGAATTTCTGCACCGGTGCTTTTGCCAATCCAATGGCGCTGCATGTCCAATGTAGAAGATGGCCAATCCAATGTGGCCAAACCATCAAGCAGTCGCTCGGAATACTCCGTTATACGCAGCATCCATTGTCTCATGGGCCTGCGCTCTACCGTGTATCCTTTTTCCTTCCACTCGTCCACCTCTTCGTTTGCTAGAACGGTGCCAAGTGCTTCGCACCAGTTTACCGGACTATGGGCGATGTAGGCCAAGCGATGTTGGTCTTTATAGTTCTCGATGTCTGCTGCATCTGTAAGATGTGCCGGTATTGGAAGCTCTTCTATGGGGCGAGCACGTTGCTCATTCTTATCGTACCACGAGTTGTAGATGAGAAGGAACATCCACTGCGTCCAACGATAGTAGTCTACCGAAGTGGTGTTAATGGAGTGACTCCAGTCATAATCGAAACCGAGAGCAGTAAGCTGACCCGTAAACGTAGCAACGTTGCGCTCGGTGATGATAGCCGGATGGATGTTCTCCTTCATCGCCTGACGTTCCGTAGGCAGACCAAACGCGTCGAAGCCCATTGGATGGAGCACATTAAATCCACACATCCGCTTGTATCGGCTTACAATGTCGGTGGCCGTATATCCTTCGGGGTGACCGATGTGAAGCCCTTGTCCGGACGGGTAGGGAAACATGTCTAGAACGTAGTACTTTGGCTTAGACAGGTCTTTGCCAACGGCATAGGTGTTATTGGCGTTCCACACTGCGCGCCAACGAGGTTCGATTTCGGAGAATGGGTACTGCATCTCGCAATTTACCGACGAGATGCCACCCAACGCCTACCAGGCGTATGCCTCTGGCGCTTGATTACCCGGTCCGGGCCAAATTGTATTCAGCTCGTCTATCACTTCTTGGGGAAGCGAGATATCGAGTGCCGCCACATTGGCATCGAGCTGCGCAACGGTGCGCGGACCAATAATTGGGCTGGTAACGCCCGGCTGTTGCAGTATCCACGCCAGCGCAACGTCTGCGTATTCTACGCCAATTCGGCGGCAGAGCTCCTCGTACTTTTCTATCTGTGGACGAATTTTGTCCGCCGCCTCTAGGAGCTGCGGCCGTTTCCGTCGCACACTGTCGTCCGAAGAAAATATCCCTGCTAAAAGTCCACCAGCTAGTGGACTCCATGGGATGAGTGCCATGTTGTAGTTACGTACTGCCGGTACTACTTCGAGTTCGATTTGACGATTTCTCAGTGAATACACACTTTGTTCGCTTACCAATCCAAGAAAGTGCCGAGCGGTGGCTCGTTCGTTTGCCTGCGCAATGTTCCATGCGGCAAAGTTCGAAGAGCCAACGTAGGTAATCTTACCTTCACGAACGAGTTGCTCCATTGCCTGCCAGGCCTCTTCCCAGGGAGTAGACCTGTCGATGTGGTGCATTTGGTACAGGTCTATATGGTCGGTTCCTAATCTGCGCAGCGATGCTTCGCATGCGCGCTTGATGTGGTATGCAGAATATCCACGCTCGTTCACTCCGGGACCCATCTGACCATAGAGTTTTGTTGCGAGAACAATCTTGTTCCGCCGAGATGGATCTTCGCGAAGCCACTTGCCAATAACTTCTTCGGTTCGCCCCTTACCTTTATCCCATCCATACACATTTGCCGTGTCGAAAAAGTTGATTCCGTGCTCGAGTGCACGGCTCATTACCGGAAACGAATCTTCTTCTTCAACCCAGTAGCCAAAGTTCATTGTACCAAGGCACAGCTTCGATACGGAAACGCCTGTTCTGCCAAGTGATGTGTATTGCATAACACGAAGATACTGAACTGGCATCCCGGCGCGGCTACAGTCGGAATCGCATAATGCCGGTTGCGAGAGAAACTACCGGACGCTTAGATACGAGGTAGGTAACGAGATCGCGAGAGGTTACTCCCATCTCCCAAAAACCATCGAACAAGCTGAACATTACCGAAAAGGGAACAAATACACCCATGTTACCCCCGCTCCCTAATCCAATGCCGAGTTTACACCAGGGTGTAATACGATAGTCGGCACCGGCGCTTACAATGGGCTGAGTTATAGAACCTGTAGCGGTGTTTAACGACGCAACCATGTCTAATCCAAACTGCAAACGGTATCCATAGAAAAACATGGTGCCCAGCTTCAGTCGGGTAGGCAAGGCAGAGTGTGCCGACTGCAACCCTTGCCATTTGAAGAATTCGCCATCGCCGGTAATCTTCTGTGCCTCTTGAAAGATGTTGTAGCTGTTAAACCCAGTGCTTGTTAAGCCATTGAGTACGGTGTCTCCGGCAGTAAACACGTTCCCGTCAAAGGTCATCTTTCCCATGTCTACAACCGCTGCGCTAAATGTCCAGCGATCTAGTTCAACCGTAACTCCTACATCCAAACCCCAGCCAGTTCCGATGGGTGCCAGAGAACTGCCGGGAACGAGTGAGGGTGTTGTGGCCTTACCGTAGCTAATACCGAAGAATGGACTTAATGCACTGCGCGCTGCGAAGGATGCATTCTCCACGCGTGCATCGAGATAGGCAAACGATTCGAAAAATTTTACGGAAACGCCGGCATACACTCGAACATCACGCAGGTCTAACACCTTTAGTCCGTACGATGCAGCATACTCCCTAAACCATAACATGGATAACACGGTTCCGTTAAACAGCTCGGAGTAATATTTGGTGTTGCGGGCGTACGCAACGGAATCGCCCGCCCAGTTAACGGCAATGGAATCGAAGTACGGTGAACGTTTCCCAAGGAAAATGAGGTTGGCGGCCTCGTCATTCATCACAAAGGTGCCGGTGGCTCGCTCTCTCATGGTTAGGGCGATGCCACCGAACTGCTGAGATTGATATGCGGCGCCAATGGCAATCACGTCCGCATTAAAGCGTAGGCCTCCGTTGGTAAACGCCTCTGCTGCTGCCTGCTTTTGCGCGATGGTGAAGGACGTGCCAGAGTGCTGAAAGATCACATCAAGTAGGTCGGACCGAGTAAGGGCATCGCTGCTTGCCGAAAAGCCCCCTTCCAGAGCGGTGAACGACCACGACCGGCGTTTGCGCTCGGTGCCACCACCCATCGGTGTAGCAAGCTGAAAGATGTCGGTTTGAGGAATGAAGCCAAGGTTCGCAGGATTTACGCCAACACATTGATAGTCTGAGGCACGAGTGGTAATAAAGCCAGCAAAACCAATGCGAGCGAAGTCGCTGGTTTCGGATTGGGCAAACGCATTACCGGCAGTACACAGGAGAACAACAGCAAGTACGCTGCGGAACAAACGCCAACCTATTTGCCTACACTGTTGTGAATCCATTCCGCTATACGTACTGCGTTTGCTCCATCGCGAACAGTTACTACTGCTCGCGAACCTGTGCGAATACTTTCGATGAATGACTTCTGTTCCTCGGCAATGGCATTTACGGGAACCACTTCGGGTGTGTCTACCACTATCAGCTTATCTCCGTGTGTGGTGTTTACTGTTCCCAAGGGTATTTGATGACTCGGCTCGATGTCTGCCGCGCCAATCAACCGATAAAGCTCTGCCGATCCTGTTGCCAAATCCAGCGAAATGTAACTGTCGCGCTGAAAAACCCGCAACTTCCTCATTGGTTTCGCCGAAATGCGCGAGGCCGTAACATTTGCTACACAACCATTCTGAAACGTTATGCGTGCATTGCAGATATCGGGGGTTTGGGTAAGCACGGCCACGCCGGTTGCTTGGATATCTGCTACGTTGGATTTGGTTAGCCACAACAGCAGGTCGATGTCGTGGATCATAAGGTCGTGAATAACACTCACATCAATGGCACGTGGCTTAAACGGGGCTAAGCGGTGTACTTCGATAAAGAGTGGATCTATATGATACTGTGTTAGCGCTCGGATTGCAGGGTTGAACCGTTCAACATGGCCAACCTGCACCACAAGGTTCGATTCTTCTGCTCTCCGCATCAGGTCTACGGCCTGCTCGTGTGTAGCCGTAACGGGTTTTTCGATAAAACAATGCCAACCACGCTCTATACACTCTACTGCAAGTGCATGATGAAACACGGTTGGCGCTGCAACAACCACGGCATCAACATCCTGCACGTCCGATACAGAAGCGTACCACGGACAGCCGAATTCTGCGGCAACGGCAGCGCCACGCTCACCGTTGGGATCTACAATACATGCAAGGGCGCAGTCTGCATGTTGCGCAAGAAGTTTCGCATGAATAGATCCAAGATGTCCGGAACCGATAACCGCAATGCGCATAACGTGATAGGGGGCTGGTGGTGTGTGGTAAAAAACGATTGCTGCGGTGCAAGATTACGGACTCTCGTTCTCCGAACGCGGATGAGCTCTCTTATAGGCCTCTTTCAACCGCTCTACGCTTACGTGTGTATACACCTGGGTGGTAGAAAGCGAAGAGTGTCCAAGCATATCACTCACAGCCGAAAGATCTGCGCCATTATCGAGCAAGTGTGTGGCAAAGGAGTGCCGCAGAACATGTGGACTCTTCTTCTGACTTTCGGTAATGGGTGTTAATGCCTTATGCACAATCCGCCATGCAGCTACGCTCGTTAAACGTTTGCCCCGTGCACCCACAAAGAGAGCGGGTTCATCTGTGTTGGTGGCAAGCTGACCTCGTTTGGCAACATATTCTCGAATACATTCCAACGCGGAGGCGGGAATGGGAACAATTCGCTCTTTTCGTCTTTTGCCAAGAACGCGCACCCAGCGGGTTGCCTCGTTAATGTCGCCTACGTTTAACGCCAAGGCCTCGCTCACACGCAAACCGCTCCCATAGAGCAATTCGCAAAGAGCTCTATCCCGTAGCCCAATCGCTTTGGTGGCATCGAATGCTTCGCGCATGGCTTCGGCTTCGGACTCGCGAAGGAAGGAGGGGAGTCTGCTCTCCATTTTGGGCGAAACAAGCAGGGCGGCCGGGTTACTCTCGATTGTTCCGCTCCGTAGGTGAAACCGAAAGAGTCCGCGCACCGCGGCCAACTTCATTCGCATCGAGCGCTTGGAGAGCCCCCTATCATGCATCCATCCCAGAAAGGGGCGAATGATGGCGGGTTGAATCTCTGTAATTGTCTGTACGCCGCCACATTCTTCGTTCAGGTACACGCCAAACTGCTCCAAAGCCGTGGCGTAGGCCATCAGGGTATGAGGGCTTACGTTCTTTTCTACTTCTAGCGCGGATAGGTACGAACGGACGGCGGAATCGAAATCCATGCCCGAACATACGGTATATTCGCAAGTCTAGGGATAGCATCATGTTGCACATCAGAAACTACATCAACGGCCAGTACTCGGATCCTCTGGGAGCGCAGTGGCTGGAGAATCTCAACCCCGCCACCGGCGAGGTTACGTCTCTTGTTGCCCGAAGCACGCAAGAAGATGTAGATGCCGCCGTTGCTGCGGCCACGAATGCTTTTCCGTTATGGCGAGCGCTATCAGCAAAGGACAGGTCCGCCATTCTTCTCGAGATTTCGAGAGGAATTGCGCGCCATTCCCACGATTTAGCTCTAGCCGAAACCAACGATCAAGGCAAGCCGCTCTGGTTGTCGAAGTCAATGGATATACCGCGTGCCATCGATAACATGGCGTTTTTCGCAACAGAGATATTGCACACGCATACAGACACGTACCAAACCAACGAGGCAACATTCAACTACACGTTGCGCTCTCCTCTAGGAGTTGTTGGCTGTATCTCACCGTGGAATCTGCCGCTCTACCTGTTTACATGGAAAATTGCACCCGCCCTTGCAGCCGGTAATACGGTTGTGGCTAAGCCAAGTGAACTAACGCCAATGACGGCGTTCTTGCTGGGAAATATCTGCACCGAAGCCGGTTTGCCCCCCGGGGTATTGAACATTGTGCATGGGTTAGGTGCCGAATGTGGTAGCGCAATAGTTGGTCACCCAAACATCAAGGCGATATCGTTTACGGGTGGCACGTCTACCGGACGCACCATTGCATCGGTAGCAGCACCAATGTTCAAGAAGCTATCATTAGAACTTGGTGGAAAAAATCCAACCATTGTGTTCGACGATGTGGATGTAGAAGCAACAGCGAAACAGGTTGCACGAGCGGCGTTTACCAATCAGGGTGAAATCTGTTTATGTGGCTCGCGTATCCTTGTTCAACGTGGCATATACGAGACGTTCAAGAAAGCGCTCATCGCAGAAGTAGCGCGCTTTACGGTTGCAGACCCATTGCACGACGAGTGCAGGGTTGGTGCGCTTGTGAGCAAGGCCCACATGGAAAAGGTATTGGGATATATCGCTCTTGCCCGCCAAGAAGGTGGCACGGTGTTAACGGGTGGCACGCAGGTAACGCTCGACGGAAGGTGTGCAGGGGGCTTCTTTGTTGCACCCACACTTATTGAAGGACTCGATTCTGCCTGCCGCGTGAATCAGGAAGAGATCTTTGGTCCAGTAGCTACACTGTTGCCGTTTGATACGCTCGAAGATGCCGTAGACATGGCCAACTCAACCCAGTACGGATTGGCGTCTTCCGTGTGGACAAAGGACATCGCGCGCGCGCATCGAACAGCACAACGTCTCGAGTCGGGTATTGTTTGGATAAACACATGGCTAAACCGCGATCTGCGTACACCGTTCGGTGGCGTAAAAAGCAGCGGTGTTGGTCGAGAAGGTGGTACCGAGGCCCTTCGATTCTTTACCGAACCAAAAAACATTTGTCTGCAAACCTGAATGAATAACGTTGTCATCAACTCCGAACGTGCGCCCGAGCCCGTAGGCGCATATCCTCATGCACGCAGGGTTGGAAACCTGCTCTTTCTTAGCGGGGTTGGTCCGCGAGAGCGTGGTACAACCGTTATCCCCGGGGTTACCCTAAACGAGAAGAGGGAAGTGGTAGACTACAACATTGCCGAGCAAACATTAAGTGTGTTCCGGAATGTACGCTACATCCTCGAAGACGCCGGATCGAGTTGGGATAACATTGTAGACGTGCAGGTGTTTCTAACGAACATGAAGGCAGACTTCCCGGTATTCAATGCACTCTACGCCGAACACTTTGCCGGTGTAGATGCCTGCAGAACAACCATCGAAATTGGCTCGCTTCCCACACCGATTGCCGTTGAACTGAAAGTAATTGCTACAATATGAATCGTACACTACCCCTGATTGTAGCGCTGTTGGTTTGGGCTGTTTCACCTGTGCCTACATCGGCGCAACGAACACCAAACATTTCGTACATCCTACCGGACATTGGAACTACGCGGTTTGGTACCTACGTGGAGATTATTGCACCACGTGATTCAACCGGCGCATTTGGTGCAGATAGAACGTATCTCAACAATGCCGGAGACGCAGTGCGTGTTGTGTGCGACCGTCCAGCCGATACGAACACGGTGAAGATAGGTCCGATAAATGTTAGCTGGAACGGCCGACTCGTAGCAACGCAAATTTTTGTTAACCCCCTCGTAACACCGAACAGCGAAGACTGGCGTCAGTTGCAGCCGCAGTTTCGGATTCCCATCAAGGTTGTGGTGAACGGTGTTGAATCGAACATCGATACATTTTACATCGTGCGACCGTGGCCACTTGGCAACGTATCGTCTATACCACAACGAGTCCTAGGAGAAGGTCAGCTTGGCTTGCGCTCGCGTCGGGGAGCGATGATTGTTGATTCCCTCTATTTACCTGCAGGACAAGAGTACACGTTTTCGTTGCAGGACCCCGATCCTACAACACCCGGCAATCAGGCATATCTTCCGGTGGTGCTTATATCGCCAACGGTTATCCGCGGTTTTGGCACCGGCTCGGCCGAGATCAATGTAAGCGCAACAGGCATCAATGGTGGTCCGGGTGGCGGTGGCGGTGGCGGAGAGGTACACAACCTTACCGTACCCGTTACGCTGGGCTCGGCAGGGGGCAATGGGTACACCGGAGGTGGACCCGGCGGCTTTAACAATAACAGCGTTGGTTTCCCTCCAAACGAAAAACAAAAGCCAGGCGTAGGCAGCGGAGAAGACATTCCAAAGTCGAACTCCAACACACGAGGTTCGGCATCGCTGAATAAGAATCCGGGCGGCGAGTCTACCACATCCTTCGAGAATGCCGGAGGTGGAACAGGCCATCCGTTTGGAAAAAGTGGCGATGGTTGTTCGAATGCGCAAAGCTGCACAACTATTGGTGGCAATGGTGGTGGCTCCGGATCGCGGGAGGGTTTGCGTGGCGGCGGCGCAGGATATGGCGAGCCGGGCCAGAGCGAAAACGGATTCGACCAAGGTGGCAAGGTATATGGTAACGGTGCGATTGTACCCTTAGCCGGTGGCTCTGGTGGGGCTGGTGGGAACCCCGATCTTGCGCGCCCCCTTGGTAGTGCCGGTGGCGGCGGTGGTGGTGCTATCTCGATTCATGCAAATCTTCTTAGCGCCTTCAACGTGTCGGCCCGCGGCGGCACACACAGTAGGCAAGGTGTGCGTGGCGGAGCCGGTTCCGGTGGCGGCGTTATTGTTGGAGGCAGATTAGACAATCCAATTCCTGCTGATGCAATCACAGTGCAGGTGGCTCCAGGCAACGACTCCGATCCGAACCCTAACACACGATATCTCAATGGTGGTAGGGGGCGCGCACGGTACGATGGCGGCGTGCCTCTGAATTTGCCGGTGTCTGTTGGGCATGTAACAGACACGTTAACGAACTCGTTGCGCACCGGTATTCTTCGCGGTCATGGTAATGGCTCGGATATTCAGATCTATATCAAACCCGAAAATGGACCCTGGCAACTTGGTCCACTCGTGCAGAATTACCGCAACGGAACCTCAGGATTTTGGCGTCAGCAGATAACGTGGCCAGGCAAGGATACTCTCTACTACGTGGCTGTTGGACAGATCGGTGCCAACCCGGTTTCAGGAACATTCACAGACGAACCGGAGGTTGTGTTTGCACAATCGGCATGGAATATTGTCCGCATCTATGGTCCACCACTTATTAGTGGACCTCGCAACCGGAACCTCGGACTCTATCAATGTCCGGGATCTACCCGCATCGACACCATTTGGATTGCCAATCGTGGAGAATCGCCACTCGAAATAAGTAGTGCAACACTGTTAGCAGCAAACGGTTTTCGAATTGTTGCACCCACCGTGTTCCCCGATACCATTCTTCCCTTCGACTCTACTGCCTATGTTGTAGAGTTTATTCCTGCCGCTGGGCAGACGGGCGTAGTAACAAACACACTCCGACTTGTAAACTCCGATACATCTGCCGGTGCAAATCCCTTTGATATAGCTCTGCGCATAGATGTGCAGCTATACAAATTCACCTACAGTTGGCGTGGTATTCAGGCAGACACACTCGACGTTGGCAATGTTTGTATTAGCAAACCATTGGCAGATCTTGTAACGGTTCGCAACGTTGGTACATCGCGCGTTACCATTGTAGGGTACGAAAGTGCCGATCCGTCCAACCTGTTCGCTTCCGGCAGCACGCCGCAGTCCATTGATGGTCCGCTGGGATTTGCTGCGGGGAACATCCAACTCCTGGCACGCACCACCGGAACGCATGTAACACCAATCTTGGTCCGCCTGCGTGAGTGCGACAGGCCAGACACCATCTGGATTCGGTACACCGGTGTTGATCCCGAGTTGGTGCTGGTTGGCACAACACAGTTCGGTGTAATTAAAACGGGCAGTTCGGCCTCGCTTGTTGTAGAACTGCGCAATACCGGTGCGGGCGCGCTTAGCGTGCCGGCGCTGCCGCCACTTCCCTCTGGTAGTCCGTTCTCTGTAGCGTCTGTACAGCCCCCTCTGCCAACAACGCTAGCCGAAGGTGGATCGGTGTTTATCACGTATACATATCAGCCCACATCGGCAGGACCAAATTCCGAGTGGGTACAAATCACAACAGACTCTACAAGTGCTGTTTGTCCTACAACGCTGCATTGGGTTCTTGGCGGACGCGCCTCTAATGACAACGTTGATGTGGTGCCTACATCATTGGCCTTTGCCTCTGTGGCTGCATGCGACTCGCTCGTAGACAGTGTTGTGATAACGAACCGTGGTACGGGTGTCCTGCGTTTGCGATATCCTGCCTTCGTGTCGGGTCCGGATGGCGCTGTGTTCCGCTTGATACGTCAGCCACTGAACGATGTGGATCTCGATCCCGGTGCTTCTGCCACCTACGTAGTAAGTTTCAATGGCAATAGCGGACCAAACGGCGCTCGGTTTAGCTATTTACTTGTCCGAACAGACGATGCACGGCTACCACAGATATCCGTTCCAATGTCGGGCATTCGCAGCGGCGCCAGCATAAACACACCAAACATCGTTGACGTGGGCACCATAGCATTGGGCTCTACGGCGCAGCGCACAGTGCAAATTGGTAACACATCCGGTGGAGTGCTTACCATTCCGGTGGTGCGCTCCTCTGCGCCCGCACGCACGGGCACCAGCCCTACAAGTTTTTCGCTTAGCGCAGGAGCTACTACAAACGTTGCTATAACGGTAACAGCAAATGTTGTTGGCAATATCTCAGACACATTGCGGTTTGTTGTTTCCGAGCCATGTGCAGACACAGCCATAGTAATTGTGCGGGCCATCGGTACTAGTTCCGCGGTGAGCATCCCAAGCACGGTTCATTTTGGCGTGGTTGCCCAATGCGCCACAGCAACAGACAGCGTTGTGGTAGTAAACACCCAACCTGTTGCTCTCGATTTAATAGACGTTGCGCTCACTGGTGCCGATGCGCGTAGCTTCTCGATCAGCAACCCCGGCGTAGTATCAAATCAAACCCTGCAGCCGGGCGAACAGAGAAAACTTCTTGTGTTGTTCGACCCCCGCGGTGGCACCGACGGATTAAAACATGCCACCGTATCTGTCAGGGCCAGGATCGGCGGCGCGCCGGTAACGCTGGTTACCATACTTAAGGGAGAGCGGCGAACCGTTGCTGCCAGTGCCCCCGATGTTGTTTCGTTTGGTGTGGTTAATCTAGCCGCTACGGCAACACAGCGTATTACGGTGTACAACAGGGGTGCAGTTGGCATACGTGTTACGAGTATTACGTTGGCCGGATCGGGCACAGGAGTGTTTGCTCTTCGCACAAACCCTGGAGCCCCCTTCACCATTGCTCCGGGAACGTCTGCAGAGGTGTTTGTAGAGTTTACTCCAACGGCTCAGCAACGCTTCGAGGACACCGTGTTGGTGCAGTTCGATCAACCGTGCTCTGATGTGCGGGCTATTCCCGTAAGTGGTACAGGACGTTTGAATGTTGAAGTAGAGATTACGCTTCCAACGGCAACTTTGAGTCCGGCGCTCGAGGACTATCGAATGCCTATCACTGCGAAGGTAGTGAGCGGCTCTACCGACATAGGGGATGGCAGACTCTCCATGACCATTACGTACGCCTCGCAGGTGTTTGCAGCCCGCACCCTCACTACAGGAACAATTACGCGAAACGTAGTGATTGGTGGTGTAACAGAGCTCGACATTGTTATTCCATCCTTTGCAGCTACATCTCAAGAATCGGTTATTGGAGAGATCGTAGGAGACATGACGCTTGGTGATACAGTGCGCACCAACCTGGAGATTATAAATCCGGTGATCACTTCGAACGCCGTAACACCATTTGTGCGTCCGCGCAACGGCGAGCTTACGCTCGACATTTGTGAGGAAGGGGGCGCGCGGCTTATCCGCAGGTCCGGTTCACTTGCCGTGGTTGCTCTGCCAAACCCTTCTATAGACAGGGTAACCTTTGACGTACAGATGTACGAACGTGGAGTGCATCAACTGGAAATTGTTTCGATGCAAGGCATTCCGGTATGGAGCACAGAGCTGCGCGCAGGAGTGGGGTCTACAGCGGTTTCTGTGCCACTCAGCACGGATCTGTTCCCATCGGGCACGTATCTCGTGGTGCTTAAATCGCCAACACGTCAGCGTACGGTAATGCTGACTATACTTCATTGAAACAGACCACTATGACCTTCCTACGATTGACTCTGTCTGCCCTGTTGGTGTTTGGTGCTCTGTGTCCGATGAACGCGCAGATGCGCCGAGTGAACGCGTCTACGGGTCAAACCGAAACACTTTCGTTCCTGTACGGATTCTACGGTGGTTTAAACATCAACTACCACACACCACAGTTTGGGGCGTTACCCGGATACCCCTCTTGTTGCGCCGAATATGGTAACAACACCGCCTTGGGTGCTGCAATGGGAGCCAGCTTCGAACTGCCTTTTACAAGTCAGTTGGTATTGCAAGCACGGCTGGGATACTCCTCGTTGTCGGGTTTGCTTTCCAGAACCGAACGTATCGGAAACGAGCCCGTGATTCCGGACGGACCTGTTCCAATTGAAGAGCGATCGGCCGTAACCACAGAGCATACGCTCGACGCCTCGCTCCCAATGATTGTGTTAGAGCCGTCTGTTGGCTATAAACTGTTTGATCTTTTGATGCTCTCTGCCGGTATTCGCGCGGGGTACCTAATACAGGCCACTTTTGAACAAGCCGAGACACTACTCGAACCACAAGGGTATACGTTTCTCGATGGGTCTACCGTTCGAAATACATATTCAACAGACATCCCGTCGGCAAATAAGCTGCAGCTCCATGCCAGTGTTGGTTTGGGATATGAACTTCGTACCCGATCAACCGTGTCGCTCGTTCCCGAGGTGCGTTACTACTTGCCCCTTACCAGTGTTTCCAGCGTAGACTGGCGCGTACAGAGTTTCCAGGTTGGCGTAAATGTGCGCTTTGGCGTGTACGATCCGGTAGCGGCTACGGTAATCGAAGACACGGTGTACGTGCGAGACACCGTGATCGCAGAACGCATCGGACTCCGCGAGCCCGTTGTGTCCCTGCGAGATAGCAGACAAAGTGTAGACTCTCGCAGAGAAGGCGATACAGAATACCGCACTGTTACTGTGTCTCAGAGTTACCTCCGCGAAGTGCCCCGTCCGTTCAACCCCGGATTGCAAGCAGCCATCGTTGGACGCAGACCAGACGGCACAGTGGGCAAACTCGATGCACTTCGGGTAGAAGAACTCGACGTGATAGAAAGTTATCCGCTTCTGCCTCAGGTGTTCTTCCCCGAGGCAACAACAGAGTTAGCGCAAACAAAGCAGGTTGTTCTTGATGCAGACGAAGCCAAGGATTTCCGTCTGCGTGAACTCACGCGCGACCAAATAGATGTGTATCGAAATCTCCTGAACATCATCGGCAGCAGGATGGCCCAGAACCCCAAGGCCACCATCACCGTGGAAGGCCATGTTAACAACAGCGGCGCCGAACAGAACAACCGCGAACTCTCCCGTATGCGTGCAGAAAGTGTTCGACAGTATTTAACATCGGTGTGGGGCATCGACGCGCAGCGTGTGAACATCAAGGCATCGCTGCTGCCTGCGCAGCCGGCAAATCCAAATACTACCGATGGTAGGGCAGAGAACCAACGCATCGAAATCACCACGTCCGACGTAGCGATTCTAGAACCGGTAGAATTCCGAGATAAAGACCTGATTATCACCCCGGAGAACATTGTTTCGCGTCCAACCCTCGCAGACAAAGAAGGTGTGCGAGACTGGCAGCATCGAATAACGCAAAACGGTAAGGAGCTTGCTCGTGCGTCCGGAGATGGTGTGCCCGGTAATCAAGATTGGAACGCAGAACGCTCTGATGTAAAACCATCGAAGGATGGGGCCCTGATTTCTACGTTCACCGTTCGCGACGCTAATGGTATTGCTGCAACTGCGTCGGACTCCCTGAACGTAGACTACGTAACGCTGCAAACCATGAAGGCGCGTCAAGAAGAAGGCAAAATGGTTGAGCGGTATTCCCTTATCGTTTTCGACTTCAACAGTGCGCAGCTTAACCCATCCAATCAGCGTCTGATGCAGCGTGTAAAACAACGCATCCAACCCGATTCTAAGGTGCGCATTACCGGCTTTGCAGACCGCCAAGGTAATCCGGAGTACAACAGAGAGCTTGCTCGGAAGCGCTGCGTAGAAGCACAACGTGTGCTTGGTTTAGGTGATGACCGCGTAACGATTGAGCCAATTGGTTCGGACCGACTTGCCTTCGACAACGACACTCCCGAAGGACGCTCGTACTCTCGTACAGTGCAAATCGAAATTGTTACGCCCGTCCGATAAGTCATGATCAACCTCCTGCGTGTAGCCCTGGCTGTTGTTACCGTGCTTGGCACCTTAAGTGGGTGTACACAGCGGGGCGGCAAGGAAGGCACTCTACGTTCTGCACTTGGTGGACGTTACTATGGCGGCATCTATCGTCAGAACGAAACCGGCGAACTTAGTTCACTGGATCCGTGCCGTGTGAACGATGTAACAAGTTCGCACATCATCGTGAATATATACGACCAACTCATTGGCTTCGATCGCGATCTTAACATCGTTCCCAAACTTGCTACACGGTATACCGTAAGTGCCGACGGAAAAACGTACACCTACACACTTCGCACAAATGCGCGTTTCCATAACGATGCATGTTTCCCCAATGGTAAGGGGCGAGTTGTTACCGCCCGTGACGTGAAATACTCGTTCGACAGAATTTGCGATGTGCGAACAAAAAGCAAGAGCGATGCATACTTCCGCGATAAGGTGGTAGGAGCCACGGAGTATTATGCCTCTACGGTTGAATCACAACGAACAGGCAGGAGGCCCGCCACTAGTGGTGTTTCGGGTTTTGTTGCTGTAGATGATACCACGTTCGTGATCCGGTTGATTTCGCCATTCGCCCCCTTCGAATACACTGTTGCCCAAACGTCTATGGGCATTGTGCCGCGCGAAGCAGTAGAGATGTATGGCGACAATTTCTTCCAACATCCTGTTGGCTCGGGCGCATTCCGGTTTGTGCGTTGGTTGCCAGACCGCGAGTGTGTGCTGGAGCGGAACCCCAACTACTGGGACGTAGACGAGTTCGGCAATCGGCTGCCATACTTCGATGGTTTGCGCTTTAGCTTTATTAAGGACGATAAGATGCAGCTCCTCGAATTCGAGGCCGGCAATCTTGATGAATCGTACCGCATACCGAACGAGTTCTTTGCCGACATCGTAGACGAAAACAAGCAACCGCGTGGTAAGTGGCAGAGATTTCAACTCTTACATGTAACGGCGCTGTCTACACAATTCTATGGCATGGTAACCATTGATCCTGTGTTTAATGATGTGCGTATTCGCAAGGCATTCAACTATGCCGTAGATCGCAATCGTATTATTCGCTACGTGCTAAAGGGTCAAGCATCGGGTCCGGCACACCACGGCCTTGTGCCACCATCCATGCCCGGATACCAAACCGACAGCGTACGTGGATATCACTTCGATCCCGCAGCGGCACGTGCATTGTTGGCAGAGGCAGGCCACCCCAATGGTAAGGGGCTACCCGTTATCACTCTCCAGCTTAATGCCGGTGGTGGTAGAAACTTGTCTATCGCCGAAGCAATACAAGGAATGTTGAAGGAGAATCTTAACGTAGACGTTCAATTGCTTATGGTAGAGTTCGCTCAGCACCTCGAGGCAATTGATGCCGGAAGCGCTCCCTTCTACCGGCTTGGCTGGGTAGCAGACTATCCAGATCCGGAGACATTCCTCAATTTGTACCACGGCAAAATTGTGCCCCCGCCCGATAAACCGTCTCCCATTAACAGCACACGATTTCGCAACGATACATTCGACATGTACTTTGAGCGAGCGCTGGCTACAACAGACCGAGCAGAGCGCATGCTTCTCTACCGCAAGGCAGAGCAGATAGCGATAGATAACGCTCCCATGCTGCTGATATTTAATGACGAAGACTTTCGTTTTGTGCAGCCGTATGTGCGTAATCATCCGCATAATGCCATGGACAGAACAAATTTCGAGCGTACGTGGTTTTCCTTATAGTGCCGGGTACCTCTTAGGTGCCGGGTACCTCTTAGTATGCTTATATTTGGACTAAATCCAGATAAGCCACATGCCCCTTTTACAACATCTGCCCGTTGGTACAACGTGTGTTATCGTGTCGGTAACGGGAGATACGGGTCCGGTGCAGCGCGCCGGAGAGCTTGGATTTGTTGTTGGTAGAACCATTACCATTGCCAGAAAAGCACCGTTTGGCGGGCCAATGGAGGTAGCCACAGACACCACTCGTGTTGGTATTCGTCCAACCGCTGCGCTACGCATTGATGTAGAGGTGTGCACGGCAGAGGTGGCGTCGGCCGCATGACAGAACTACGCACTGTTGCACTTGTAGGCACGCCCAACGTAGGAAAGTCTACACTCTTTAACGAGATAACCGGACTACGCCAGCGCGTAGGAAACTTTCCCGGCGTAACCGTTGAACCCATGGTTGGCACCGTGCGCACGCCGCATGGTATGGTGCGTGTGATAGACCTGCCGGGGATTTATGGAATACACCCCACATCCGAGGATGAACAGCTTAGCGTAGATGTGTTAAAGGGTGTGCATCCATCCATTGCGCAGCCATCCATGATTGTACTGGTGATGAATGCCCGAAATCCGGAGCGCTGCATTGTCCTCTACAGTCAGCTTGCATCACTGGGTGTTCCCATGGTGATTGTTGCAACAATGGTAGATGCGGTAAAGGCGGCAGGGGGCGTGTTTGATGATATCACATTACATCACATGCTTGGTGTTCCGGTACAACCGGTGGTAGGTACAAAAGGTTTGGGTACGGGAGAAGTAAAGGAGCTGTTAGGCGCAGCGCACATTTCGGCGCCCAAAAGCCCCCTACCCGATACCGCGAACGTTGATGAGCGTTTTGCGTGGGCACGCTCAGTAGTAGAGCAATGTGTAAAGCGTGGTGCCGACGATACGCTAACATCGAAACTTGATGCAGTACTCTTGCATCCGGTTTTTGGTGCCCTTGCCTTTGTGCTGGTTATGGCATTGTTCTTTCAGTCCATCTTCTCGTGGGCACAACCGTTGATGAACCTTGTAGAAGATGGTATTGCCGTGCTGCAGGGTATGGTTGCGATGAATATTGGCAACGATGTTCTGCGTTCCTTTGTAAGTAAGGGTCTGCTTGGCGGAGTTGGCTCTGTATTGGTGTTCCTGCCACAGATCTTAATCCTTAATGTGCTTGTTACAATCCTCGAAGAATGTGGCTATCTGGCTCGTGCAGCGTTTTTGGTAGACAGGGCAATGGGTTTGTTTGGACTGCAAGGCAGATCGTTTATTCCACTGTTGGGGTCGTTTGCCTGCGCTATACCGGGCATCATGTCTGCCCGTATCATTCCGTCGTACAAGGATCGCATGGCTACCATCATGGCTACGCCACTGATGACGTGTTCTGCTCGCATGCCCGTGTACACGCTGCTTATTGGTGCTGTTATTCCGGCAACCACGCTTGTTGGTTTTATCTCGCTCCAAGCGGCCGTGATGGCCTCGCTGTATGTTGTTGGTGCGCTAAGTGGACTCCTCATTGCGCTGCTACTCAAAAAGACCGTGTTCCGCGGTGGTGTTATTCCGTTTCTCATGGAGCTCCCACCGTATCGCATGCCATCACTTCGTAGCATCGGCGTAACAACTGTTGGACGGAGCAAGGATTTCCTCCGCACCGCCGGAACAGTGATCCTTGCATTTAGCATCGCTCTTTGGGTGTTAACAGAAGTGCCACGGGCATCGGTGCCGGAGAACATTAGCGCACCCAAAGCAGAAAGAATGCAGATTGAACAGTCGTACGCAGCAGAGATTGGCAGAACTATACAGCCAGTGTTTGCACCACTCGGTTTCGATTGGCGCATTACGGTGGGGGTACTTAGTTCGTATGCGGCAAGAGAAACCTTTGTGTCTTCTATGGGTCAGATTTATGCCGCCGATGTTTCCGAAACAGACGCACCATTAAGATCTGTTCTCCAAACGGAGCTGCCTGTTCATACCGGACTTGCTGTGTTGGCCTTTTATGTGTACGCTCTACAATGCGTAAGCACCATGGCTATTATGAAGCGAGAAACCGGCTCGTGGCGTTGGCCCGCCCTTGCATTCGGTATTACGTTTGTGTTGGCATATCTTTCTGCGTGGCTGGTTTCGATGGTGTTTGCCCCAGCGTAAACGCAATCTGATATACGGGAGAAGATGAATGCGAACAGACAAACCAAATCTTGAGCTGGCGCGACTCTACACGCGCACCATTGGGCCCATAGGAATTGCCGTTGGTGCCGCAGTTGCTGTGCAGGGCGCATTTCTTGTTGGATCGGCACTGGCAGAATTTCAACCCATTGCCCTCGGTGCGGTAATGATGCTGTTTGGATGGGCTGCCTATGCACGAACCGAATCGTTTGCCGGCAGAGTTGCTCAGTGGGGAGTAACACTGGTGTTTTGTGCAGGGGGCTTGTGGAGCTTGTTGCAGTGGGCCCCGTTGTTATGGGGTTCGCACCACACAAGTGCGGGTACCAACCTACCGATGGTGGCTTTATGGCTTACGGCGGGTCCGGCGTTGTTTGTACCCGGCATCTTGGCTGCACTCCGTCCTGGTTGGACCCCATTAATCGTTGTACCGGCGCTGTTGTCTCTATCCTTTGCTGGAGCAATTGGCTTTGGTGCTCTCTACATGCTTGGAGTGCCCGGAGTGGATGCCTTAAGCGCAACCGAACGCGCACAGGTTGTTGGCATTAGCGGCGCGTGCACAATCTTTGTGCTTATAGCAGGATTCCGCGCAATAACAATGTGGCGATCGTAAAGTAGATAACAATACCGGTTACATCACTAAACGTGGCAACAAAGGGCGCACTCGATGCCGCGGGGTCGAAGCCAAGACGCTTCATAAGTAAGGGAAGCATCGATCCCGCAATTGTGCCTGCCATTACAATCCCTACAAGCGAGATAAAGATAACAGTGGCCACAAATGGTGTTACCGAGGAATCATACTGACCGTTCAGTGCCTCGCCAATCATGATGCGCGAAAAGCCCAACACGCCCAGCAAAATTCCCAATAAAAATCCGGCGGTAATCTCGCGGCGCATAATGCGCCACCAATCGCCAAGCGTTACTTCGCCCAAGGCCAGCGCGCGCACAATCAGTGTGGCAGCTTGAGATCCGGAGTTGCCCCCTGAAGAGATGATAAGGGGCAAGAACAGCGCAAGAATAACGGCTCCTTCGATGGTTGCTTCGAAGGCAGACATAGCAGTAGCTGTAAGAAAGCCACCCAAGAAGAGCACAACAAGCCAGGTTGCGCGTTTGCGAATGAGCTCGAAGATGGGAACGTCGATATACGGATCGTCCAACGCTTCCACAGCACCAAATCGTTGCATTTCTTCGGTGGCTTGTTCTTCGGCCACATCCAACACGTCGTCGAGCGTTACAATGCCAAGGAGCTTGTTGTCTATATCAACTACAGGCAGCGCAAAACGGTCGAGACGTTTAAACGCGAGTACGGCGGTTTCTTGATCGTCGGTTGCCAGCAGAGATTCTACCTTGTTGTCCATAATGTCTGCGATTAGCGCATTTGGACGTGCAAGGAGAACTTCGCGGATATGAATGTCGTCGATCAGTGTGCCGTGTTCAGTAACGTAGAGATGATTAAGTGTCTCCGAATCCTTGCCGTAGTTCCGGATGTGGTCCAGCGCTTGTTGGACGGACCAATGCTTCTTTACGATTACGTAATCGGGCGTCATCAATCGTCCGATCGACTCTTCTGGCCAGTTAAGCAAGGCCAGCGCAACACTACGTTCTTCGGCGCTAAGGGAGTTGATAAGCTCTGATACAACGTTGCCGGGAAGGTCTTCGAACAACTGCGTACGGTCGTCCGGACTCATATCATTAAGTAGTGCGCCAACCTCTTCGCGGGCCATGTCGTGCAGCAGCTCTTGCTGCGTATCAAGCTCGCAGTAGGAAAAGGTTTCCGCGGCTACATCCTTGGGCAGCAGTCGAAATACAACAACCCGGCTCTCCTCACGGAGGTCGGAAACAAGATCTGCCAGCTCTACGGGCTCCCAATCCACAACCACTTCGCGAATGGTGCTAAAATCGCGAGCCGCGATGAGTTCCTCGATCTCGGGTGCTATTAGCTTGCCGTACATACCCCCAAGTTACGAACTTGATTACCTGATTACTTGATTACCTGATTAC
>DAITNB010000009.1:91762-104311 GCA_036834845.1 bacterium
GCTCATCTTGTGGGTTCGTAGCTCTTACGATGTAATTTGTCTTCAATGCCTCGATCTTCATCTCTCGAATCTTCCGCAATACCCTGGCGTTATGGCCTTTTGCCATCCCATGTGGGTAGTCAGGAAAATCCCGCGCGAACAGTTGCCATTTTTACCGTGCACGGAATTGGCAATCAACGTCATGCCGAAACCGCGAATGCCATGCGCATTGGCTTCGAGCGTGCAATGGATTCAGCGCAACTGCAAGAGCAATGTGGTGTGCCATACGTGCACGATGGCTTCTGGGGCAACTATGACAACTTCGAGGCCTCTATGCCGGAGTTGGCAGCAACGCTTACTGAAGAGGAACGCGAGAGCTACCAAGAGTTATTCCGGGCGCGCTCACTGAGTGGGTTCCGAACGTTCCTCTGGTTTGGTGGGCGGTTGATGCGCATGGTCTCGTTGCGGACGTTGTTTAAAGTGGGACCCATTCGGTACTGTACCTATGTTTTGATGGGTGTTATGAGCATCGTAGGTATGGCATTGTTGTTGGTTCGCGCCCCGCGGATTATGTCTACGGTAGTGAACGATGTGCGGCTGTATGCCGGCCCGGAAGGCGATACGGAGCGGGCAATTTGCGAGAACATCGATCGAAGGATAATCACGCAGTTCCTGCGTTTGTTTGGGCTTTCTTCCACCTTCGAAGATCTTCCAGACAACGAGAAGCTTCACCTCGAGGGCAAACCTGTTGTGTTTAACACGGTGGTTTGGGTTTCGCATAGTCTTGGCACCGTTATCTCCTACAACGCGCTTGTGGATGTGATTGCCGCTTGCCGCACATGTGTTAACGGCGGAGCCAAGCCCAATGCAACCGAATCCGAAAGGCATCGTGCGCGCAATGCCCACCGCGTGATAGGGGGCTTGCACCGCTTTATCACTATGGGGTCTCCGTTGCAAAAGGCAACCTTCTTGTTTGAAGAAGCGCTGCGAGAAGCACACATCTCGGCCGAAACACTTCAGTGGTTGTTCGACTATCGCGCGCAGCACAAAATGTCCGTGGATGAGTGGTGGATGAATTATTATCTGGTAATGGATCCGGTTTCGGGCCGTCTATTGCACAATACCCGGTTCGCCCCCTTCATTAAGAACATTCATCCGGCACGTGTTGGTATTCCGGCGGCATGCCACACAGCGTATTGGCTGGACGTGCTCGTTACATCTCCGATAATATCCCGCGCTCTTGGACGGGCAGTGTTCTACTACGATTGGCAAAGGGCAATGTGGACAGAGAACACCGTGCAATGGGTTAGAATGCTGGCGTTCTCCCTCGTTGTTGGAATGTTTGCAGCCCTGTGCTATGGATTGTTTTTCTGGGTGTCACACTAGTACAATTTAGAATGCATCGCCCACAGAGAAGTATATAGCCGTATTGCCGTCTGAAGACCTTCCAAAGTCTATGCCGATCATGGTGCGCGAATACTTCAGCGCCATTATTCGAAGACCAAATCCCATAGCCCCGCGCAGACGGTGAAAGAGTTTCTCCTCTGTGTATTCCTGAAACGCCGGACGCGATGCCGTGGTGAGATTACCAAACACCACGCCACCAAGCAGGCCGGACCGGGTGATGGGGAAGCGCCACTCTAGTTCTCCATAGGCCAAGGATGTTCCTCGGAATCTTCCCTGCAGGTATCCTCTCCCGCTGCGTCCGTTAAAGTCGTATCCCAGTGCCGGCAGATCTAGGTAGGGTACGGTACCTGCTATCGTGGTGTGAATGTATGTCCAGAACCCCAGTATGTGCCGCGGTAGAATGTCATCAAGTGAGAGATAGGACCGAAACTCCGCCCATGCCAGGGCGCTATTCTTCGAGCTTCCAAGCCACGTTGGATTATACCGAAGTGCAACACGTGCATACGGACCATAAAACGGGCTAATGAGGTTGTCGCGCTTGTCATACACAGCTTCTATTGACACGCCATTTGTTTGATAGCCGTTGGGATCGAAGCCAAAGACCTTGCTGTAGCCATAGTGCGATGTGATGGTTGGCTTGGCACTATCGAGGTTGAGGTTCTTGTCTTCAATGTTGCGATGAAAGTCGAAAAGGAGGCCCGCACCCACGTAGAGTCCGTTGCTAATTCTTCGTAATGCCATCTGGTGCAACCGCAAATAGTCAAAAGCCATGGGTTGCTCGCCGGGAACAGGAGTTGTGTGAACGCCATTAATGGTAAAGCCCCCAAACACAGGAGCACCTTCTGGAGCACTGCTTCCTAAACCGTATGTGCTTTGGGTAAAATCGTAATACCGATAGTCGATAAGAAACTGCCACTCGTCTGCACTGGAAAAGAGCGTAGACTGCGTAGTAACTATAATCTGTTCCTTCGACGTAAGCGATACCGATCCTTGCGACGAACTCATTCTTGTAGTTGTTGCAAGGCCTAAAAAGTACCCAGCCTGCGCACCAACACCAATCATCAATCCATTGTTGGGATTAGCGGCAATAAACGGCAAGAGGAACAACGCAAGCGGCGGCGCTTCAGCGGAAGCAGAGGTGTCCATTGCCTTTCTCGTAAGTTCTCGCTCACTCTCTGCCGAACGAAGTCCAATCAGATCCAGTACATCTTCAGACGCGCCTAGCTTCTTCAGAAGTGGGAGGTTTACAGAAGAGTCCTGCTCCTGGCCGCGAACAGCAGGAACGGCAAGCAGAACAACAAGAACAAGTGCGAGAGCTTGCATGCTGAAAAATACAACACGAATGCGTTGGTTATTCGTAACGCAGCGCTTCTATCGGATCCAATTTTGCGGCCTTCCACGCGGGATACAGGCCAAAGGTTATTCCAATAATCGTGCACACAACAATACTAAAGAGCACGGTGGACCATGGAAAAACAAATGGTAACACCGTAGAACCCTGTTGCGCTATAAGAGAGGTAATGCCCCACGCAGTTGCCAATCCGCCAATCATGCCTGTTAAGCCCCCTAACTGACAGAGCGTAACACTTTCTACAAGGAACTGTCGGACTATCCAAGACCGACGAGCGCCAATAGCTTTGCGCACTCCTATCTCTCGGGTGCGTTCGCGGACCGTTACAAGCATCATGTTCATAATGCCAATGCCGGCAGCAAAGAGCGCCCCAATGCCGCTTACCCACGAAACAACAAGGATAGCCATGGAGAAGCCGGAGAACTGACCGGTGAGCGCGTCGTTCTTATCAATCTCGAAATTGTTCTCTTCCCAGGGTTTTACTTTCCGCAAGGAGCGCATGATTCCCACGGCTTCGTCGAATGTTGCTTCGAAGGTAAACTTCGACTCGGCCTTTACCGAAATGTCTACGCTGGCATCCCACTCCCACGTGTAATACTTGTTGAACACGGTAATGGGAATTAACACGCGGTTGTCCTGGCTCTCGCCAATTACACCACCCTTGGTTTCTACAACACCAACAACCAAGAACTGCTGATTGCGGATAGTAATTGTTCGGCCGGTGCAGTCGCCACCATTAAAGAGCGCCTTCGACACGTCGTTGCCTACAATGGCTACGTTGCGAGAGAGAGCAACCTCGGTTTCGATGAATGGACGTCCGAAGGCAAGAGACACGGCGTTCACGCTAAAGTAGAACTCGTCTATACCAATAAGCGAAACGTTTGGGTTCGAGCTCTCCTGTCCGGCCTTTATCGTAAACCCCGGCGAAGTGTTGCTTACAGAGATCATCTTCGTAGTAGTCATCCTCTCGCGGAACTGCTGTGATTGCTCGAAGGTGATATTCTTCCGCTTTCGCATCTTGGCCCAGTTTGTGCCAAACACAATGCTTGGTGTACGCTGAATAAGCAGGGAGTTCTCTCCAAGGTCTGCCAACTGACTGTTAACGGCCTGATTGAGCGTAGACGTAATGGACGTAGAGGCGATGATGGCAAACACTCCGATGCCTACGCTGAGAAGTGTAAGACTCGAGCGCAGCTTTTGCGCACGCACGGCTTCGAGTGCCATGAATATCGACTCGAAGATATTCATTACTCAGACCTCAGGGCCTCTACGGGGTCTAACCCGGAGGCACGAAGTGCGGGCAAGAATCCGGCCGCCAAACCAACCACAATAGACACACCAGTTGCAATACCCAGCAGATCTAGGGGGATTAGGGGGCTAACCACGGTGGCCCAGTCTTGCTCGAATACACGAACAGCTAAAAAGCGGGCAGTGGCAACAAGGATCTGTGCAATAGGGAAAGCGATAAGCGCGCCGGTAAGACAAAGAAGTGCAGACTCTATAAGAAACTGCGCCACAATCGACGCGCGGCGTGCACCAATGGCCTTTCGAATACCTATCTCCTTTGTCCGCTCGGTAACAGAAACAAACATGATGTTCATTATACCGATGGATCCAACAACAAAGGCCAGAAGAGTTAGTCCAATACCCACAATCCAGATGATAAGGCGGATCTTTTTTGCCTGCTCGTCGAAGGCCTTCATTTCGTTCACGGAGAAGTCGTCTTCGGCGTTCGGCGGAACGTTGCGAATGGTGCGCATGTGGCCAACTGCCTCGTCTCGCACAATGTCTAACATGCGTTCGGTGCCGGCCTTAATACCGATAGAAAAGCTGCGGTCGAAAAACCCGAAAGAAGAACGAAACGCAAACAGCGGAATAAACACTTGGTTGTCTATGAAGTCCATAAACAGAAAGCCACGCTTTTCTACTACACCCACAATGCGATAGGGAACGCCGGCAATCTTCAGCTCTTTTCCAATGGGGTTCTCGGACGGGAAGAGTGTTTTCTTGATGTTAAAACCGATTACCACTACCTTCTCTGCCTCTCGTTCTTCAACCTCGGTAAAGAAGCGTCCCTCCATTGTTGTGCCCGCAGATGTGTTGCCATACGCACTGGTGGTGCCCATTATGGAACAACGCAAACTCGTAGTGCCTAAGCTTACAGAGCCGCCCCATTTACGTGTAAGGGGTATAGTTTCTTCTGCCGACTCCATTCGATGCATCAATGCCTGGGCTTGCTCTAGGGTTATGTCCTTCCGCGCAGCAACTTTGCGCCAGTTGCCGCCCCCTGCCCAGTTCCACTTATCAATGTAGAGCATGTCTTTACCGATGATGGAAATAGTTTGCTCCCACACGGCATCGAGTCCGTTAATGGTCCATCCCATAAGCACTACTAATACAACACCCACTACCACGCCGGCAGTTGTAAGAATAGACCGAGTAAGGTTGCTTCGCAGCGCCGATGAGGCAATGCGGAAAGACTCTTGAACTTCAGAGAGACGTGGCATGGGGATTTACCTCGTCGGACTCTATTCTTCCATCGCGAAGTCTGATGATGCGGTGAGCATGGCGCGCAACGTCTTCTTCGTGCGTAACAAGAACAACCGTGTTGCCACCGCGCCAAAGATCACCGAAGAGTTGCATAATGTCCTGACCCGTCTTCGAGTCTAGATTGCCAGTTGGCTCGTCCGCGAGAATGATCGAAGGTGTAGTAACTAAGGCACGAGCAATTGCAACACGCTGACGCTGACCTCCGGATAGTTCGTTGGGGCGGTGGTCCATGCGATCTTCCAAGCCCACTCGTCGCAATGCCTCTTCCGATCGTTTCTTCCGTTCCTCCGATCGGAGTCCGGCATACACTAATGGCAGCTCTACATTCTGTGCTGCTGTTGCCCGCGGTAAAAGATTGAATGTTTGAAACACGAATCCAATCTCGCGATTTCGAATGGCGGCCAGCTCGTCATCGTTTAACTCGCGCACATCTACGCCATTGAAGTAATACGTGCCAGATGTGGGAGTATCCAAACACCCAAGCATGTTCATAAGTGTAGACTTGCCGGAGCCGGACGGACCCATAATGGCAACGTATTCGTTCTTGCGCAGAACAAGGGAAACATCACGTAGGGCATACACAACCTCGGCGCCCATTTCGTAGCGTTTCTCAAGGTTTGATATCTCGATAATGGCGTTATTCACGGACTGTTGCGCATTTGACGGAATCGTTCTTTTCTGGCCGTAGGGTCTTCTACACGAACAGCCGCACCGGGCGATAGCAGTTTGCTGATTGCTTGGTATGGTCCCACAACCACGGTTTCGCCCTGCTTTAGACCGGATGTGATTTCGATGTAGCCGTCGTCGCTTATACCGGTAGAAACAACGCGCTGTTGCACTGTGGTGCCGTTGTATATCCACACCATACTTTCCGGACGCACAGACTTCTTAGCAATCTCTTCCTTGCGATTCTCAACGCGTGGGTCTGGCGACTCTGCCTGATCACGTGGCTGTGCCTTCATAGTAACGGCCTGAATGGGCACACTTACAACGTTTGGCTTTGTTTCTGTTTCGATCTCAACGCTGCAAGACATGCCTGGACGCATCTTCTGCTCCTTATCGATTAGCCGAATGCGTACCTGGAAGTTCACAACTTCTTCCTGGGTGCCCTGACCACTTACCTTTGGTGAATGTGATATCTCGTACACAATGCCGCGCATCGGAACATCGGGCAATGCGTCTATTCGCACACGAGCTGTATCTCCGATGCTGATAAGCGCCACATCGTTTTCGTCTACATCTACCCACGCATTCATAGTGCGCAGATCTGCCACGCGCATGATCTCTGTGCCTTGCATTTGTGCGGTACCCACAACTTTCTCGCCGCTCTCTACGCCCAGGTAGGTAACGGTGCCATTCATGGGAGCGAAGATTGTTGTGCGATTTGCTGTGGCTTGTGTTTGACGCAGCGCACCCTGTGCACGCTCGTAATCGGAGCGGGCCTGTGCATAACGCCCGGCGGCAGACTCATAGGCGGCCTTGGCTCTATCGAGTTCTTCGCGCGAAGCAAAATCCTTCTTGTACAATTCGCTGATGCGCTTCAGATCTGCCTCTGTGCGGTCTAGCTCGGCGCGGGCCACCGTGATAGACAGACGTGAAGACTCCGTTGCGGCACGTGTTTGAGCAAGTTGAGTTTCTATAATGTCGGGCTGTATGCGCACAAGAAGTTGTCCGCGGGTAACGGTGTCTCCATCACGCACACCCAGGTAGATAATCTCGCCACTGGCTTCTGACGAGATCTTTACCATTACTTCGGGTTGCAATCTTCCTATAGCGCTTACGGATTGAGTTATGGTGCGCACACCAACACTCTCCACGCTTACAAGAATTGGACCTTCCTTACGCGCGGCTACAAACCAAGCAGCCGTTGCTAACACGGCAACAAGCACCACAAAGAGGGTGATGTAGAGTCCGGTCCGACGTTTTTTTCGTGCCATACTGTTTAGAGGTCTCCGTAGATTCCAAGGGTAAACTCTACAAACGTTGCAGCGTCGTGGTATTGATACACTGCCGTAACGCGATTTACGCGAGCAGTAATCAGTTGATTGTTTGCCGTTTGCACATCCAATAGCGTAGCCGAGCCAACATTAAATCGTTCCTGCACAGCATCGAAGTTGGTTACGGCCGAACGCATTGCACGTTCGGTAATCTCCAAACCCTTTTCCGCAGCACCAAGCTGAAGGTAGGCGCTTCGGATGTTCGTTCGAATTTGGTTCTCTAGTTTCGCTAGCGCCATTGCTTGGCGTGAATGCGTAACATTGGCATTCTCGATGTTCAGGTTGGTTACAAACTGATCGAACACCGGAATACGTAAGTTGAGTCCCATGTACATCTGACCCTGACGGTCGAAGTCGGCAATGTTGAAGTTGCGCCATGTATAGCCCCCTACAGCAACAATGGTGGGCCAATACGTAGCGCTTGCAGAGGTGATGCCCGACTTTGCGGCATCTACTCTACGTTTGGCGGCAAGCACATCCGGACGTACTTCAAACGCGCGTTGAATTGCCGCCGACTCTGGTCCTATCCGCTTGCGAAACTCCTCTACCGTACCGGCATGTGCATCGCTGGGAATAGAGTTCTCATCCACAGAAATTTGTTGAGTTGGATTTGCGCTCATCGAGGCCAGTAGCTGTGCCTTTGCAACATCTACATCGTTCTGGGCATTAACAACACTAACCTCTTGATTGGCAACTTCGGTTTCTTGCGACATCACCTGCTGAATAGTTGCTCTCCCAGCTGCCTTCAACGCTTCGATGCGCTCGTACGTGGCCCTGCTAAGGGAGAGATTTTCGCGGCGTGCTTCTACAATCTTCGTCTTTCGTAGCACATCGATGTACTTCCGAGTTACATCGAAAGCGGTGAAAAGTCGGTTAAACGCTATATCTGCCGTGGTTGCATCCACGTTGCTCTGAGCCGCATCGTATTGCGCTTCGCGCCGGAACCCATTAAACAGCGTGAGGTTCATCTGACCCGTTAATCCGTAGGTGTTCGGAAGGGGCTGACCAACGATGGGTACGCCGTTAACGATGGAAAACTGCTCCCTGAGATTCGTAAGCTGACGAGAGTAGTTAGCATTAATGTCTATCGAGGGAAGGTACGTACCAAAGGCCTGCGTTAGGCCGGCCCCTGCTGCTTGCGAAGCAGCATACGATTCTCGGAGGTCGAAACTGTTTTCTATTCCAATTCTAATACACTCGCGTAAGGTAAGCTTCGAACCTCCGGGTTCCTGTGCCGAACCCGTTACCGCAAGAACGCAACACCAGCCAATAATGGAAACGCGAATCAACCGTGTCATTTACGCTTTGATCGTTGATGGGAGGGGGCAGGCATCTTCGACAAAGAAACATGATACTCTCGGCCGGGTGCAGTACCCCGTAAATAGTCGAGTGTGATGTACTCTGAAAGAAGGTGCCGGCCGCGTACGAGGTCGCCGCTCGGAAGTTTCATGGTGAATTTGTTCTCCACACTGGCAAACTGATGGAGTACAAGGTTTAGTGCTGCATCGAATGTGAGCAATCCGTAGGACGCAACGATGGTGGTTGCCGCTATGTCGATATCGCGCGTGCGAACAACAACGGATCCCAACCCGGTGCCTGTGTATTGTATGCGTTTTGCGGCCCGTCCAAGAGTGTCGGCTTTGTCGAGCACGCGCCAAAAAATCTGCTGCGCTACAACTGGGTTCGGAACGGCATTCTCAACAATAACAATTGTGTCTTCCGACAGCCAGGACTGGTTCTGACGTCCACAAGACGTGTCGATGATAGGGAAGAGCAGCGGTTGCATAGAGCCACCAGGTGCTATGCACGCCTTGGTGCTGTTGTCCGAAATTGCATACGCGCGGTGTCCCAACGCATCAATGCCAATCCTTTGTGTTCTTCCAATCCACGGATGCGTAGTACGCGTTGTAGTGTCAGAGCCGGAAATATTCCGTTCGCTGCTAGAGATTAATGTGATACTCAGGTGCATGATGCCGTTGGCATTGCCGGAATCGCACACCACACGAACACGTTCGCTGCGAAGCTTAAAAAACGACTGACCGTTTTCGATTTTCACGCTGTCCATTGCCTCTATAGCATACATCAGCGTATCACCCGAACGTAGGTCGTACCGAAAACATAACGTGTCCTTGCCAAGCGGTTTTGGATTCCCACCGGGAACAACATTAAACTGGGCGTACGAGAGCAACGTTGCAACAACAAACAGTGTGGCACATAAAGTCAACCGAAACTTCATTACTCTGTGCCTTTGCGTCGGATGGTAAAGGAAAGGTGCGTGTCTACGGGCACTACAACTGCTTGCTGACCCGTAATGGACATTTGAAGTTGCGTGGTTACGTCTCCGCTCGACAACACAGCCATGCCGGTTCCACGTTCGAGGAATGTTCGCTGAATAAGCGTGCCTTGTCCATCAAGAGTCATGGCCATGTCGTTCATTGTTAGCGACCCTTCCTGATCGAAGGCAGTGGCCACAGTTTCGATGAACCAGCATGCCACGCCAAGGGTGTCTTTTACCCCGCGAAACGTGTGTTTCAGTCGGATGTTTGAGATGATAAGTCCGCTATTGTTCCCGGCCAAGGCCGAGTCTCTTCGCGACGATGTCCACGAATCTCCAACAGAAAGTTCATTCTGTGGTAGGTCTGGGAAAATCCTGTCGAAAAAGCGTAACGAGGCCGCAAAAACACCGGCGGGTGTAGCTTGGTCGAACGTTGTAGACAATACGCTTCCCGTTTTCGAGATAACCGCCACGATGGCCGATCCGTCAAACTGCGGAAACTCAAAGGTTGTGTCTTTATCAAGGGCAACCTCGTTGGCTCCCCTGCTGCTGAGCGACGTGCGCGCATGTGAAACGCTACATGTAAGAGTAGACCTATCGAGTGTTGCGTCGGAAACCACAACGGAAACTCTGGCCTTCGAAGTTATGTCGTTGGCGATTTCTCTGCCCATCAACGTCATCACCTGTGTAGACGAGTTTACTACGTCGAATGCGTAGGACATTCCCTTGCGTGGCTGAACACGCAATAGCGTGGGTTCGGTGCCCGTAACATTGCCGGCACTCCATACGGCACAGAGTATGAAGAGAACGCACCGCACTGCCATACCTTACTCCATTGCGGCGGCTTCGCGTTTTTTTGCGCGCTGCCGCATTGTGGTGTCGAGAATTTTCTTGCGCATACGCACGGATGCAGGTGTAATCTCTAACAACTCATCGTCTTCGAGGAACTCAATACATTGCTCCAGCGAAAGTCTGCGTGGTGCTTCGAGTTTGAGCAAACCGTCCGAACCACTCGAGCGCATGTTTGTTAGGTGTTTCGTGCGCGTAGCGTTCACGCTCAGGTCGTCTTCACGTGCATTCTCTCCAATAATCATGCCTTCGTAAACGGGCTGACCCGGCTCGATAAACAAGGTTCCGCGAACCTGAATCATTTCTAGCGCATACGATGTTGAAGCGCCAGTTTCCATGGAAACCAGGGCGCCACGCAGCCGTCCGCTGATAGCCCCCTTATAGGGCTGATAACTATCGAAGGTATGGTGAATGATGCCTTCGCCACGTGTTGACGTAAGGAACTCGGTGCGGAATCCGATTAGTCCACGCGCAGGCACCAGAAACTCGCACCGCACGGTATCTGTGCCAGGTGTCATGGCCGTCATTTCGCCCTTGCGTTTACCCAAACTCTCGATAACCGTTCCAACATGTTCTTGGGGCACGTCTACGGTTACATGTTCAATTGGCTCTACAAGAGCGCCACTCTCGTCTCTGCGGAAGAGCACTTCCGGACGCGACACGGCAAACTCGTACCCTTCGCGGCGCATGGTTTCGATAAGAATAGCAAGCTGTAACTCGCCCCTTCCGGAAACCTTGAACACGTCTGGCGAATCTGTGTCTTCTACACGAAGCGAAACATTCGTGCGAAGCTCGCGGAACAAGCGCTCGCGGATCTTCGGCGTTGTTACAAACTTTCCTTCACGTCCGGCAAGCGGAGATGTGTTTACCATGAAGTACATGGCAATGGTGGGTTCTTCGATGTTAACGTAGGAAAGGGGCTCTGTGCGAGACGCATCGGCAATTGTTTCGCCGATGTATACGTTTTCGAATCCCGATAGAGCAATAATCTCTCCCGCACTGGCGGTATCGGCCTCTGCTCGGTTGATGCCTTCGTACACATACATCTTTGTGATTCTGCTCGACTCGCTCGAACCATCCGGTTTGATGAGGTTCACAAAGTCGCCAACCTTCACCGATCCTTCAATAACACGCCCAATGGCAATACGCCCTACGTAGTCGGACCAGTCTAAGGCGCTGATAACCATAGCAAAAGGAACGTCGGCATCTACCATCGGTGGAGGAATGTGTTTTACCACCGTTTCGAAGAGAGGATCGAGGTTGGTGCTTTCTTCTTCGGGAGAATGTTTGGCTATGCCAAGCTTACCAATGGCATAGATAACCGGGAAGTCGAGTTGTTCGTAAGAGGCACCAAGGGAGATAAAGAGCTCCATGATTTCGTCGAGAACCTCTGCCGGACGTGCGTCACCGCGGTCGATCTTGTTAATCACGATAATGGGCTTTAGTCCCATATCCAATGCTTTGCGCAGCACAAAACGCGTTTGCGGCAGTGGACCCTCGGCGGCATCCACCAAGAGCAACACACCGTCTACCATGGACAGAATGCGTTCTACTTCGCCACCAAAGTCGGAGTGACCCGGTGTGTCTACGATATTGAGTTTCATGTCGCGCCAACGCACGGCTGCGTTTTTCGCCATGATCGTTATGCCTTTTTCCCTTTCGAGATCATTCGAGTCCATCACCCGTTCGGCAACAACCTGATTATCTCTAAAAGTGCCACTTTGGCGAAGCATGTGATCCACGAGCGTTGTTTTGCCGTGATCCACGTGTGCTATGATGGCGATGTTTCTGTAGTCCAGCCGTTGGTGAAGAGCCATATCCTTGTCTGTATTGGGGTTAGTGCGAATAACAAAGATACGGAGGTACGAGGTACCACGTTGGTTTTGATTACCGGAATTACCGGAATTGCCGGAATTACCGGAATTACCGGAATTACCTGAGTTACCGGAATTACCTGAGTTACCTGAATTACCTGAATTACCTGAGTTACCTGAATTACCTGAGTTACCTGAATTACCTGAGTTACCTGAATTACCTGCATCTACCGAGAAGCGAAGGGCAAACCCATTGAAGTGTGGGTGGTCAGAGATTCGCTATTCTCGCCGTTGGGCTGAAACTCCGTTATTCAGGTAATTCCGTAA
>DAITNB010000010.1:0-98482 GCA_036834845.1 bacterium
CAAGCATGATTGATCTCCGTGGTAATCGTCTTCGATACGAAAATCAGGGATGCCACGCTGGGACTAAGGAACAAATCAACGCGATTTGTTACAGGGGTCAAACAGTACTCTACATCGTGGAAGAGTATTCGACAATGTTATTATTCAACCACTTAGCGTGTTTGCATGGTCCGCCACCTTCGCGTAATAATGCCCATTTGTTACACTCAATTGTTACAAAATGGTGCTTGTAATGCCCCCTGACGACCCTAAAACACACCTCTACGTGATAAAAATGGGCTATTTCGAGGGCACAATTGTAGGCAGTTTAAGGGCAAGAGCGTGCGCGAGGTTTATGCCACGGGCGTTGCAGAAGTTCATAAGGGCGATGAAAACGTCGGCTGCCTCTTCTGCCGTGCGCGTATCATCTACCGTTGAACCTCTCCAGCGTTTTTTCTCTAGGTTGGCTAACTCTCCGGCTTCTCCACAGAGCTCTAAGGCAAAAAACTCCGGAGGCCTTGCAACAAAACACTCCCGTTGATAGGCATCAAACCCTTGCTGGATGGGCGCGAGGAATCCGCCAATAGTGTCGAGAAGCTCTGTGCACAGTGGATGACTCACTCTACTCACTCTACCTCCTCACCTTCTTGTTCTACTGTTCCCCCTTCGCGGAGTCTGTATCCAACACCTCGGATGCTGGTGATAAGTTGGGCCTGCCCTGGACGTTCGATTTTTTGCCGAATGCGTTTCACGTACACGTCGATAATGTTCGACTCAGGATCGAAATTATGTTTCCAAACATGCTGCATTATCATCGAGCGGGACAAGATTCTATCCTTGTTCCGCATCAGGTACTCCAGAAGAGCATATTCCTTGGTGGTTAACTCAATCTCTCGCTCTCCACGGTAGGCAAAGTGTGTTACAAGGTCTAAAACAAGATCGCCACACTGAAGTTTTGTTGTCTTCTCCGGCGTAGAGCGCCGAAGAATGGAACGCAGGCGTGCTGCCAGCTCTTCAAAATGAAATGGCTTGGCAAGGTAGTCATCAGCGCCAAGGTCGAGACCTTGCACCCTGTCCTCGGTTGCGCCACGGGCCGTTAACATCAGTACTGGGGTAACGTTGCCATCCTCACGCAGCGCCTTAAGCACACTATAGCCGTCCAGCTTGGGTAGCATTACGTCCAAGACTATGGCATCGAACACATTGTTCAGTGCTAGTTCAAGTCCGGCCTGACCGTCCGGAGCGGTTTCTACGATGTAGCGCTCCTCCTCTAATCCACGCTTGATAAAGGAGGCAACTTTGCGTTCATCTTCAATTACTAGGATTCGCATGGCAACAAGATACGATACACCGTATTTTCGTTGCTATGCGCTGGAACACGATCATCGGACAAAACCATCTTCGGCGCATGCTGCAACGGTGTATTCTCTCTGAACGTGTGCCGCAGGCACTCCTGCTTACCGGCACCGAGGGGCATGGCACGCTGGCCCTTGCCTTGGCATTTGCCCGCACCGTGAACTGCGCCTCCCCTATACGTAATGCAGACGCAATCGAGCCGTGCGAGCACTGTGGTCCATGCAAACAATCTTCTTCGCTGCAGCACCCAAACATCCGCATAGTGGCAGCATTACCCACACCAGCCGCAAACGCGCGCACGAAGGACGACGAAGAAAGTCTGTCCGATGAAGTAATTGCCGACATCCGCGCAACCATGGAGATGGTGGCCGCAGACCCGTATTCAGGTTATCGCATTCAGGGTGCAACAACAATTCGCATTGCACAGATACGGGAGTTAAAACGTTCACTTTCGTTGTCTGCCGTGCAAGAGGGACGCAGAGTTGTTATCATCCTTAACGCAGAAGAACTGAATGTTCCCGCGGCCAATGCTTTCCTGAAAACCCTGGAAGAGCCACACGCAGACACCACAATTATCCTTACGTCTTCCCGACCCGAGAGACTGCTGCCTACCATCGTGTCGCGTTGTATGGAGCTTATCGTTCCACCACTCGACGATGAAGATGTGTGCGACGCGCTTGTGGCAAGGGGGCTTTGCAGTGCGGATGAAGCGCAGCTTATCGCGCCATTTGCCATGGGCGATCTTCAACGCGCTGTGGCCTTCACCAGCGAGAATGTTCGGCAGCTCCGCGATAGCGTTATCGATGTGTTGCGAACAGCACTCAAACCTAGTGGCTACAGAAATACCCTCGTGATCGCAATAGAGCAGCTTGTTGATAGTAGAGATCGGCTACGAGCAGACGCGGTAATCGCCATTCTGGCTACGTGGATGCGTGATGCGCGTGCTGCCTTTGATTGCTCGGGTGGCGTATCGCTGTTAAACGCCGACCGTGAAGAAGCTGTTCAGAGATTTAGTCAGGCGTTTGGAAGCGCCGATCTACATGCAGTGCTTCAGGTTTTGGAGCGGGGCTCACGAGACATTGCGCGGAATGTGTCCGTTCATCTCGTACTTGTTACCATGCTGATGAGTATTCGAACCACTATTGCCACCACCAGAGCTCGGACTACAACAGCGAAATGACTCGTACAATCTTTGCTCTTCTTGTTCTTGTTACCATCGCATCTCCTGCGCAGGACCTACATCTTCGCAGAACGTCGTTCGACGATAAGGGTAATGCCGTTGTAGCAATCTCACGGTTCTCGCCACAACAGAGCAGTCTTGTGGCCATTGATACAGCCGACATTGTTGTTGAGATAGACGGTCTACAAGTACGTCCACGATCCATTACGTGCAAAGACAATGGCGGTACCGACCGGATTTCCAGCGTCCTCACGATAGACGTGTCTGGTTCCATGGCCCGAGGTGCTCCCAACATTACCCTCGCCAGAGCCGCTGCTCACTCATGGATTCGCGCTCTTTCTCCTGAGTCGGAATGTGCAATTACCGCCTTCGATCATTCGGTATCGTTAGTCACAGACTTCACTTCCGATACTGCAGCCCTATTAGCCGGAGTGTCGCGCTTGCTGCCGCGCGGCGGCACAGACTACGATGCCGGACTCTTAACGGACGAGATTGGTGGCATTCCGCTGGCAGCCACAGGAAAACACAAACGTATTCTCGTGTTTCTCACCGACGGTGTTGGTAGGGCCAACGAAGAACGTATGATTGCCGAAGCAACAGCCGCCGGTGTAACTGTATATGCGGTAACGCTTGGCGTTTCGATGCCTGCGTCTATCCAACGTTTATGTGAGGCCTCGGGCGGCTTGTGGTTCGACAACGTTACAACCGTTGAACAGGCCACAATGGCGTACAAGAGAATTTACACCGCAGCCATTTCTCCACAGCAATGCGATGTAGTGTTGGAGTTCCCTCCCGGCTGCTCCCAAGAGCGCAACATTGTAATCCGTGTAGGTAAGGATGTTGTTCGTAGGGTGTTTACCCTTCCACCCGGTTCTCGTTGGCTTCCGTCGGCTAGTCCTCTTTCCTTGCGTTACGATGTTGGCAGTGAAAGGCAGACATTTACTGTCCGCGCAGGTAATGCACCACTTACGATTACGGATTTGCAGAGCATCGGTATTGCCAAGCCGGTTGTTACAATTTCCGGTACACCACCCGTGTTCCCCATCGTAATTCCGAAACACGACAGCATAACGTTCAGTGTTCTGAATACAGTTGTTGATTCCGTGTACACGGTTAGCCGACTCCAGTTTACATCTACCCCATGCCCCCTACCAGACATCTACCTGTCTAGTGGATCCGTTGCACAAAAACCCAGGGAGCGTACTATTCGTGTAGACTATCCGAATGGCGGAGAGTCTATCCCGGCATACTCAAAAACCACACTGCGCTATTCCGGAGTGCCTCCCGAACTGCCGGTGCGAATTGAGGTAAGCACCGACCTTGGGGGTAGTTGGACCGTTGTGAATGGTAGCGCTACCGGAAACTCCACGAAGTGGGATGTACCGCCGGTTTCGAGTGACTCCTGTTTAATGCGTGTGTCGCAGGTGATTCCCGACGCGATCCGTCATCAACCCGTGTATACCATTCTTTCGATTCGCGTAGAGCAGTGGGGATACCTTAACGATGGCGCACGCGTTGCAAGCGCGGGCTTGGTGCGCCGAGTGCCCAACGGCGAGGTAGACAGCACTGTACGCATCTTCGATGCGAAAACTGCAGTCCTTCTGCACACATTCCGAGGAGTGCGATATGCGGAGTTAGGCAATACGAGCACACTTGTTACGTGGGGTGTGCGCGGCGAACTGGAAGGATATGATGTGCGAACCGGAGAAAAACTCTGGAACGTGTCGGCAATGCCCACAAACAAGCTTTTGTCGGTACTTCCCGATACGTCTGGCCGCACTCTTTTCGTGTTAGGGGGCTGGGGTAACCGCCCACATATTCTCGACGGAACCAACGGCCTAACGATAAGCAGACTGCCTGTTGGTTCCTTCGATCCACAAAGTGCCTCCATATCTGCCGACGGAAGCAAGGTAGCCGTGTGCAAGAATGGCGATTCACTGTTCGTGTTTAATGCACGAACCGCAGAGCAACTCTTTGCCACCACGATACCTCAGGTTTCTAAATTCTATCGTACAGCATTTTCTCCCGATGGACGCAAGCTTGTTGCCACGGCTTCCAACGGCACCGCCGTAGTATGGTCCACGGAAGACGGAAAACTGCTACGGACCATTGCGAGAAGACAGTTTGTAAACGACAACAATTACGTTGTGTTTTTGCCCGATGGCAAACATGTGGTATTAGAAACTGGCGCCGATCAGAGCTCCATTGTAAACATTGAATCCGGCGAAAATAACGTTACAATGCAGCGCACACCTGGTATAGGGGGTGTTGTAAACGCCACGGTGTCTCGTGATGGATCGCGGATTGCTTTGTCTTCTCTCGGACGAATCACTATCCACGAAGCTGCAACCGGCGTGATGATATATGAGATGCGTCAGGTTGAGTATACACCCACATTCTCTCCGGATGGGCAACGCGTTACACTTCGCACCGAAGAAGGTGCGGCCGGTGTGTACGATATAGTACCGGCAATTTTCCAGGCCGACACGAGTGATGCTCGGTGGCGAATCTATAAGATCAATGCCCACCTAAAGGACATTCGCTTTGAAACAACGGCGGTAGGACTTTCGAGGGACACCCTTATCAGAGGTGCACTGCGCAACAATGGTGGTGATACATTGTTCGTAGACGACATACGAATAGACGGCGCAGAAGCAAAGAACTTCGATGTGCGTACGCAGCCTGGATTTTATGTTCCTCCGGGAGACAGTGTAGCCATTGAATACGGATTTATGCCACGGAAAGTGGGTGAACGTGCCGCACTGATTGTAGTTGATGCCTCCGGCGCTCGTTTACGTGCGCGTATCTCCGGTCCGGCACGTGGCACCATTCTTACAGCGGAAGCAGACCTTTTGAATTGCGGAACCGTAGACGTAGGTGTTGAACGCGAGTTCTCTATAGACAAGCTTATCTACAACAGCTCTAAGAGCCCCATTAGGGTTCGATCTGTGCGCATTGTAGAGGATGCAGACCGCGCCTTCACCCTCATGTCGAGTTCGTCCTTCGTTATTCCTCCCGAATCGGGAAACGAGATTGTTCTGCGATTTATCGCCCAGCGCGAAGGGAGAATGACCGCACGCATGATGTTTGAGGTTGACGGAATAAACGAACCTCTTTACGCGGTTCTCTATGGTCGTGGTCTGGTTGATACATTCCGAATTGCGAAGTCCGACCCAACAACCTTCCGCGGTATTCTGCTTCCTACATCGATTGTTCCGCCAAAAGGAACGATTGTAACTGGCATCTATGACGTAGTTGGATTAACAGCGGGGTATTCCGTAACCAACAACATAATGGTGTTGGCAGGCGGTGTTCCACCGCTTTCGAACCAGTGGTTCGGAAATTCGGATGTTACTCCGGCATGGACATCTGCGTGGTCTGCAGGCGTAAAAGCAGGGTTTCCTTTAGACAGCCTGATTACGGTTGGTGGCGGTTATCAACTTGGTTCGAGTTACTACGACCAGCCATCCACGAGCGAGATTGACTCTCGCATTTCATTTAACGCATTGTGGGCATCACTTGGCTATGGCTCAGATGACCACCGCTTGAACGTCCATGTTGGTTATGCCTTCAAGTATCATCACCGTCCATACGAAGGTTCGTTTCAGGCAGACGCAACCATCTTTGGCATAGGATACGACTACCGCGTTGCCTACAGTTGGAAGGTGTGTGCAGAAGCATTCTTTATGCGTTCTATGACGTTTGTTCCAATAACCTTCACGGCACGATATTTCGATCAGGAACAGGCATTCGACATTGGTTTTGCTGTTACCGGAATACCCGCCAGTGGCGAACCCGCGTCGAATATTCCTATTGTGCCAATGTTGTCGTGGGTGCGACGCTGGTAAACGCGCCATGCACAGGGATTATTCGTACATCCGGACCCGCAAGATCAACCACTAACTCGCGCTCGAGGAGCAGAACACCGCGCATTGCAGCTGTGGCATTTACACCCGGAAGATGCTGCCGTTGGATCTGCACAGTTTTGCTAACACCCGACGTTGAGAGAACAACTACAACTCCGCGACGAAATCCCTTTGGAATCCTCATAAAGGCAACAACATCTTCGTCGCCAGTTTCTACGGGCACAACCAAGTCTGTGTCATCGAGGTACTGAAATAACGATAGACGCTGAAGCTCCGCACGTTTATTTGCTAACCACTCTGCAGTGCCGCGTCCTGCCAGCCACGGCAGCGGAACATCACTAAAGAGTGCAAGCTCGCTTTCTGAGTAGTTCTCTAGCTCTTCAGGAGTGAACCCTAAACCCGTGTTAACGGGCAGTTCCTCGTCGAGTTCAATACCAGCATGCAGTACAGACAAACTCCATGGAAGCAACGAGAGAAACAACCCTGCTGCGGCGCCTCCGCGCGCCGGCAGGCGGGATGCGGCACGTGGTGTATTGTGCGACTCCGGCGTGGCCATATATCGGACCGGAATGTCTGCCTGAGCAACACGTTGCACAAACGCCCGAATGCCGTCTGTTGAAGTGCCATCGAATGGCAGGTAACCAAGTATGGCATTGTATCCCTCGGCGGCAGACTGAGCGTTGAGTTCAAAGTTCTCTTCGAGAAGTATGATGTTCGCTCGTGCTTCGCGCGCCTGCGAGATAATCCTCTTGCGGAGTTCCGCAGGTAGTGCATGCCCCATATCAATCATTGCACCGTCTATGCCGAACATTCGCACATAGTGGGGAATGATACCGCTAAGCATATTCCACAGTGTGGTCTGGCGGTACGCTTCTTGGTCGAGCTCGCTTTCGAACATTCTGATGGTGTTATACGCCATATACCTGAACGATGGATGATCGTGCAATCGGAGATACGTAACGTCTGACCACGGTGGCTGTGGATCGTCGGGTGGCCAGTCGGCAAAGGCAGGCGGAATACGGAGTACTTTTTGTCGGGGCCCAATTCCCTTCCACCCCAACTCATCCTTCTCTACACGCATTGGCATGTGATCGAACAGAACCTGATAGTCCTCGTTGGGTGCCGGCAAACCGGTGCGTGTGCCAGATTCTATCAATGTTCGGGCGGCTTTCACCTGTTCATCAGAGAAAACAGGCGCGCTGTAGGGTTTGGTGAGAAGAGTTGTGTCGATCCAATAAAACCACTCCGGGTGATGCTGCGCCAGGTCGGAGTCGATGCCGGCTGTACGTAGCACTACCTCTAAAACAACCTTCATTCCAATGAGATGGCAAAGCTCAATAAGCACTCGTGCTTGGTCTTCAACAGACATCTCCACTGCTGGCTCTGCCAGCAGCGGATCGAGACGGAATGGGTGTTTTACGGCGTAGGGAGAACCTAACGTGCCCTTCTTGCCTACCTCACTAATCTCTGTAATGGGCAGCAAGATAAGAGTATCAACTCCCATCCTTCTCAGGTATGGAAGCAGTGAAACAAGCTTGAGGAAGGTACCGGTAGTACGGTAGCCATCACCCGCAACTCCCGGACCATGGTTGTACGATGTGGCGTTACGAACCAAGCAGTTGTATGCTACGGCACGTTGGATTTTCCATTGTACCGATCCTCGTGCAGACCTGCGTATGTCATCTATCCTCCGCAACTGATGCAGGTGATACGATGCTGCCGAAGGAAATGCAACTTCTGTTGCTGCATCAACCCAGGCACCCGGTACGCGATATTCGCTCCACGTGCCTAGCTCTTGCTCTTCGAGTATATCGATTAGTTTCCGTACAAGGGGCGTCATTGTTCCGTATCCCCCTGATGAAAGTACAGGAATACCTTCGACGCCAGAGATGCTCCAATAACAGCAGCAAGTTCTTCTTCCGATACACCACGAATTCTGTCGACAGATCCGAATACTTCGAGCATTTTTTTTGCCGAGGCCTTCCCTACACCATTTATCGTAGTAAGCTCTGTTTGAAAGGTGCGAGCATCACGTAGCGTGCGATGATAACGCACGGCAAATCGGTGTGCTTCGTCGCGTGCCTGTTGAAGTAGTCGCAGTCCGGGTGACGTTTTCGGCAAGTAGAGGGGTACCGACTGATCTGGTTGAAACACCTCTTCGAGGCGCTTCGCTAGACCAACCACAGTAAACGCACCGCGCAGTCCCAGTTCCGTTATCGACTCCATAGCATGCGATAGCTGCCCCTTTCCCCCATCGATCACAACGAGATCGGGAAGGGGCTGTCCTTCTTCGATAACCCTACTATACCTCCGTTGGATTACTTCCTTCATAGCCGCAAAGTCGTCATTGCCTTCCACGGTTCGCAGCTTGAAATGACGGTACTCCGACTTCTTCGGTTTGCCATCTACAAATACCACCATCGAAGAAACGTAGTCTGTACCTTGCACATGAGAGTTATCGAAGCACTCAATTCTTCGAGGCATCTTTTCCATGCGCAGGTCCGACTGTAAGGATAACACTGCACGCGGAAGAGACTGGTCTTTCTGAGCAATCCTAAGAAGCTCTTCTCGCAACAACACATCGGCATTCATCTCGGCCATGGAAAGAAGTTTCCGTTTGTCTCCAATTTTCGGCACTACCACTTCTACGTTCTTTCCCCGCCGCTCGCGCAATAATGCCGATAACGCGTCTGCATCCTGGAGTTCCACCGGCACAAGCACTTCATCCGGATACTCATCGGTGTCTACATACCATCGCTCAAGTGTTCCCGAAACAAGCGCTTCGTTCGACTGATCTCTCGACTGAGGGATGAAAAAGTGGCGTTTGCCCACGAGTTTTCCGTCGCGAATTGTAAACATTACCATACAGGCAAGGTTCTCGCTCCTAGCCATCGCCAGAACATCACGGTCTGCCGCGTCGGATGCCACCACCTTTTGTTTTGCTGTGTATTCGCGAAGGTTCTCCAATCGCCCCCTTACCACAGCAGCATCTTCATAACGCATTTCTTCTGCCAACTGCAACATGCGCTCTTCTAAGGCCCGCTCTACCTCGCGGGTTTTACCCGTAAGTATCTGCTGCACCTGGCGGATCATCTCGCCATAACGGTCGCGGCTTATGTGCGCCTCGCATGGGCCATCGCACTTCTTAATGTGATAGTCCAAACACACCTTCCACTTACTCGTAGCGATTGCAACATCGGTAAGGGGCAGATCGCAGGACCGCAGCGGAAAGATGGCGCGAATAGTCTTGAGCAGATGATAGAGATACGTGCCGTCTGTGTATGGACCATAGTATTTACTTCCATCGCGCACAACACGGCGAGTTTTGAATACTCTAGGGTATTCCTCTTTTGTGATCCGAATGTAGGGGTAGGACTTATCGTCCTTAAGCAGGATGTTGTACTTGGGTCGGTGTTGTTTAATGAGGGTATTCTCGAGGATGAGTGCTTCCACCTCCGTGTCTGTAACAATCACTTCTAGGTCTGCAATCTTTCTTACCAACGCAGTTGTTTTTGCATCGGCTTGTCTACCATAAAGGAAGTACGACTTAACGCGAGAACGGAGATTCTTGGCCTTGCCAACATAGAGGATCTCGCCCTCGGAACCCTTATGAAGGTACACTCCCGGCCGCGTGGGCAAGCCAGCAACCTTGGCGGCGAGCTCTGGGGATAGTGTTGGTTCGAGAAGTTCCATTTCCGCAAAAGTAGCTGATTTACAACACCTCGCCGTGGGCGCGTATATTGTGCGTGAATCATCAACGAAGGGACATAGTGTGCAACAGCCAACAGACGTGGTTCATTCAATCGAAGAAATCGCCAAAGAGCTCAAAGACGCTGCCTGGTTTATTGGTCAGCGCGTCATTAACCGCGAAGAAGTAATCGAGCAAGCAATTTGTGCTCTGTTAACAGCAGAGCATGTGTTACTGCAGAGTAGAACCGGGGTTGGAAAGTCCCTTCTCGCCGAGCAGATCTTTAACATGTTCGAGGGGGCTAGGTTATTCCGGGTACAGGCAAGTAAGGAGCAGCAACCCGACACCTTTTTTGGTGGACTCGACCTTGAAGAGCTGAAGGCGGGAAGAATTATTCACAACACGAAGGGTTCGCTGGTTGAGAGCGATTTCGGTTTTATAGACGAAATTTTCGATGCCAATGACTTTACCCTGCGGGCGCTGCTCTCGCTCCTTAACGAACGACGCCTGCTGCGCGGCGTGCAGGATGTTGCCTCGCCTCTCCATACAGTAATTGCCGCCACCAACTATCTGCGCGTAAGTGAAGTAACCGAAGCATTGCTTGATCGCTTTTTGTTTAAGGCCGTGATTCTCCCCGATAAAGATCCGTTTATTCAGTATCAAATCTCGCACAGGTATTTAGAACATGGTGGTAAACCAATTGCGCCACCGAAACGCATTCCGCTACCTCGATTGCAGCACATGCATCGAATTATCACCGGCAGAAGCGAAGACTTCCAGATTTCCATCACGAACGAGCTGCTGTACTTTACGAACATCGTTATCCGACATTTCGAATTTCTCCGGAACCGGCAACTCAGCGAACACGTAAAGCGCGGAGAGAGTCAGGACTTTTACATCTCACCTCGAACACAAGCAAAATCCCTAGACCTACTCCGAGCATTGGCCTTGCTGAAAGGGCGCTCCTCGGTGATACACGACGATGTAAGTAGACTCTACTTCATCTTTTCTACCGTTGGATTGGCCGATGAAATGTCGCTCTTCCGAAAGGCCTACACCACGGTGTTAAACTCATTAACAGCGGCACGGGGCTTCGACCAAGTAACGATTCTCCTAGATTTTACAGACCTCTTGCGCGAGATCAAAGAAGAGCCCACGAAGATGCTCCAGCCACTATCCAAGTTCGCCGATTCTCAGGTGCGCAGGTCGTTCTTTGAATGGGTAAAGGAGAAATTTGGCGCCGAGCAGCCGCACGAACAGAACCGAAGAGTTCTTGAGCAATTCCTTACAGACTTCGTGCCTGTTTGCGACGAGGTGCGGGAGTTAAAACATTCTGTAGAGCGCACCTTACAACAAACCATGATAACCGTTGAGCGCGAATTGCAGCGGATGGCAGAGCGATAACATGAACCGCCAGCTCATCGAGACATCGTCCTTCTTCTCCAGTATCGAGGCCTTTGGCTTTTTTGATACGGTTGAAGAGCATCTGCCGCACGATTTTACGATGATCTACGAGATCGCCCGTATCCTCGAGGATAAAACTCATGCCATTGCGCGGTCTCTCGCACCAATATTAGAGCTTCACGACCCCTCGGCAACAGAAAACAGCCTAGAGCATATTCTCATTCCCAACGTTCCCGAGGCCAAGGAATACGAGGCCGACCTTATTCGAAGCGTGACCGAAGTGCGCCACATCTATCCGGCGCAGCACCTTCTTCCAGAGCTGGTGTTCCTTCGAAGGTTGGCCGAGCGTTCGTTATGGATGCCCCGTCCGCGGAGTCCACGAAACTTCCGCTATCAGACCGAGAGCGACCGATTTGCACCCGACGATCGCAAACAAAAGGTGTACATCCTATTCGACACCTCGAGTTCGATGCAGCAGAACTATCGGATTCACCTAGCGAAGGCCATCGTGTACATGTTCCTGCGTCAGAATCAGCGAGAACTTGGGACGATATTCTTCCGAACCTTCGATCTGCACGTAGGAGAGTTGCGCACTGCTCGAGACGTTCCGTCGTACGACCGCTTGCTTACCGACGTGATGCACATTAACGCCGTAGGTAATGGCACTGTTCTCCAGAAGGCACTGCAAACGGCTGTAGATGACATCTCGCACGAAAGTCAGCTTAGTAGCGCTCAGATTCTTGTTGTAACAGACGGCGTGGCACATATCGACTACGAGCAACTCGTTGAGCGAATGGGTAGCTCTATCATTGTGAACACAGTGAAAATTGGTAACGCCCGCATGCACATCGATGCAAAGGTCATCGAAGATCAGGTGTACCATTCGTCGAGCGAAGATGCCGTGCGTTTGAGGGAGCTCTTTCGGCAGAAGCGAGACTTAGAGCTTTCTATCTCTACAGCTTCGGGTCATCTCCGGCAGGAAGGCTTGCGGAGTCAGCTTGGGCTCTTGCAACGGCAAATAGACACACTTACCGAACGAATCGGAGTGTACGCTTCCGAACACTATGGCAATGAAATACAAAAACTCTCTACCGTGTATGTGAATGTAGACGACATTGCCCCCGATCAGATGTTTGCACTACCGGAAGATCGCGTAGTAGAGTTAGAGGAGTTGTCTGAATCGCTTATCGATTCGCTCCGTTCCGAACGGCAGCTGGAAGATATAAAACGCGCGGCCGTGTTGTACGACCATCTTGTTCTTCTTATGAAATACAACAAGGTGGATGCCGATCGCTTCAAGGAGGCGGCCGAAGAACTCGAGTCGATGCTAAAGTCTATACTGGAGAAGCCGGCAGGGGGCGCCGATGACATGTCTATTACAGACATGGAGCGTATGCAACTGCGGAACATGCTAGACGCCGGCAGTTTCGCAAAGAAGCTGTCGCTTGCGGTATTGCTGCGAGTGCTGTGGATGCGATGTAAACGCTGGTGGATTTCTCGACGTCAAATGCGCACTTTCCGCATGATTACGGGGCGCTCTATCAAACGTCGATAAACGGGTCGGCATCTTCTGCAGGAGGCACCGATGCGCGACCAACACTGTGGTACTCGAAACCATCGGCCGCCATATCATCCAGGTCGTACATATTCCGTCCGTCGAAAATGAGCGGACGTACGAGTAAACTCTTCATGCGCGGAATATCGGGCTTGCGGAATTCATTCCACTCTGTGGCGATGATTAACGCGTCGGCACCATCTATGGCATCATACGGCGATTCGGAGAACTCAATTACAGAGCCCAATGATTTGCGCGCTGTTTCTCGCGCTTCCGGATCGTACGCCCTCACAGTGGCACCAGCCGCTACGAGCGCCCGAATGATAACAAACGATGGAGCTTCACGAACATCATCCGTATTGGGCTTAAAGGATAAGCCCCATATCCCAAACACCCTACCCTGCAAATTGCCGTCGAAGCGCTGCGATATTCGTTGAATGAACCGCAGAACCTGTCTGTCGTTCACATGTTTTGTTGCTTCCACTATCTCGAGTGGAGTTCCGGCCTGACGTGAAGCGTGGATGATGGCCTTTACGTCCTTCGGAAAGCAACTGCCTCCGTAACCAATGCCGGAGAAAAGAAAACGTTTTCCAATTCTTCCGTCTGTTCCAATACCAAGTCTGATCTTCTCGATATCTGCACCAACAATCTCGCAGTATTCCGAGAGGTCGTTCATAAACGATATCTTCACTGCAAGAAAGGCATTAGCCGCGTATTTCGTTACCTCGGCACTCTTTACATCGAATACAAGGATTGGGGCCCCGCCACGAACAAACGGCTCGTACACATCGCGCATAATCTCAGCGGCATACGTGCTGGACGTACCAACCACAATGCGGTCTGGCTTCATGAAATCTTCTACGGCAAACCCTTCCCGCAAGAACTCCGGATTGCTTACCACATCTACGTGATGTTGTGGTGCAATTCGACGGAAGATTTCTGCCACCGTGTCTGCAGTACCAACAGGCACTGTACTCTTGTTTACTACAAGTCTTGGCTCGGAGATGTTAAGCTCCACTAAGAGACGAGCAACATTTTCGGCTGTTTGCATTACCATTTCTAAGTCTGCCTGACCGTCTTTTCCCGGTGGCGTGGGCAAACAGAACATCAACACAGAACACGTACGCACCGCCTCGGCCAAATCCATCGAAAACCGAATTCGACCTTCGCGTATCGTGCGCTCTAAAACAACGTCTAGTCCGGGTTCGTAAATAGGAACTACTCCCTTGCGGAGTTTTTCCACTTTCTCGGCATCAACGTCAACGCAAAGCACATTGTTGCCAACATCGGCAAGGCACGTGCCTGTTACAAGTCCTACATACCCAGTTCCGATTACGGCGATTGAATGCGACATGAGCGATTTGTGTAGTGGTCGGGAGTGCAATCCGCATCAATCAAGATGGATGATAACGGCGCGAAGCACAAAGATGAGAATGATGAGGATGGCCACCAAAACGGCCGCCTTGAGAAGTCGCTTAAGAATAGCCAGAACGAAGAGGATTCCAAGGGCTACCACAAGTACCTTTACGGCAGGATGCATGGTTGTGTACCACGTAAGAATCTCTTCCATTAGTTGTTCCTAAACACAAAGGTGATTGTGCCCTCCATCTCCACATCCGAGGCCAGTTTATTGAACCTCCACATTTTCAGCACACGCATCGCCTCCATGTCTACGGCGGGGTTGCCCCCTCTCCGAACAGGCATCACCAAACTAACGGTACCATCGGGGAGAACGCGGAACCGGAGTTTTACTTCGGTATTCATGGTGCCCGGAGGGAATTTTGGAAGCACCTTTGTTACCACGGTGCGGTTCCCTCCGCCACCCCAGTCTATATCTCCGTACCCAAGACCCTTACCTGCTCCGGATCCTACCCAGCCCAGACCGGTTCCATCGTCCTTACCATTTTTTGCGCCCACGGATTGGTCTGCACCATCAGTGGTGTTGGGTTTACCATCCTTGCCCACCTCTTTTGCCGCCACGAGGTTCGCGGTTTGTGTAGGGTCGGATGGTTGCGTCTTACCCCGCGAAGAGGCGGTTTGGGCGTCGCGAAGAGGATCTGGCGCTTGCTGACCCCGCGCTGCAGCGCCTTCGCGGGTAAGATTGCCCTTCCGAGCCCCTGTTCCATCGCCTTCACCAAGCCGCAATAGGGTTACCGGTGTTGTAGTGCGAATGGTATACGGTTCGGGGGCACTAACGTGTGTGCACATGGACATGATGAGAACCACGGACATTATACCGATGGCAACCAAGAAGCCGCGACCAACATTCGGACTCCATTCGAAGCGAAGTTGGAACGACGAACTATCGTGGTATCTACTCATCGAATACGTGCTATCCATGGTTGACGGAAACCGTGGTTGATGGCGGCTGCCTCGGCGGACTCTCTGCTTGTAAACTGACCAAACCGCACGCGATACCAGCTCTGACCGCGGATGTTCTGTTCAACGATGTATCCGTCCGAAATATTGCGTTCGCGCAACTGCTGCAACCATTCATCTGCATCATCACGAGAAGGACTGCTAAACACCTGCACAACATAGGCGGCACTACCGGCTGGCGCGGGCGACGTTGATGGTTGTTGCATCTTGGGCTGCATCTTTGGTGTTGACTCTTCTTTTACCGGTTTAATGGTTTCTGCTTCGGCAACCGTTACGGGTTTTTGTGGAACCTCTTTGGCAATAACAGCAGTAGGAGCTCGCTTGACTGGGGGTTCAGGTGCTGGCGTTGGTGAAGCTGCTTCCTCTGCCACAACGGGGTTCGCCTCGGAAACCGCAACCATTGTGTCTTCAACAACGATTTGTTCCGTCGCCGTGGCACCATGGTCAACCGTAACAGCGGGCTGTTCTTCCGGGGCGCGAAACGCCTGATCCTCTATTGATGGCGCCATGAGAAAGTAATATCCCCCGCCAAGCACGGCGAAGAGGAAAACGAGTCCGGCAGCAATACCAATCAAAATCATGCCCCCCTTCCTACTCTTTTCTTCTTCCTGCGGTGGCGGCGGCGGCAGCGGCTCGATTCTTCGTACCGGCGCGGCAGCAACTGGTGCAGGAGCGGCCGCGGGTTCCGCTTGCGTAACTAATGGCGTGGCATCCGAAGCTATCGGATGTTCTGCTCTCGGTACTTCTGACGCTTCTTCAGGTGGAATCTCGCGCATGAATCCGTCTTCTGCATCGTCGAATCCGGAATCGTCCCAGGTTGGATCGTGCGTGTCGACCATCAGAACCTCCATAAACAAGCAATGTTCACAAACAGCCCGCGCTCGCGGTAGCCCTCCCAAACGTACACAGTACTCGACAGAAGATTCTCTGCTTTTGCGATAAGATCTACAGAGGCCGAAACCGAGTATGCAACCTTTAACCGCACGTCTGCATATCCAGGCAGCGACATAGTATTTGCAAGGTCGGCATACCTGCGTCCATTATACACCAAACCTACCGTAGAGCGCAGTTGTGGTGTAAACACGCGCTCGTACTCGGCCGACGCGCGCATTCCCGGTACATAGGGTTGGTCTGCATTGTCTATTACAGTTGCCGAAATCAATCGCACATCGGCTCCTATCAGGTCTAACGCGCTTAACGCAAACCGCGCATCGGCACCAATCTCTGCTACACGTACACTTTGATACGTAACGTGGAAGATGCCGCTGCCTGCCCCCTTCCAGACGGGTTCACGGTCTGATTGACGAAGTCCGGCAGTAACGTTAATGGTTGTGCGAACCGATGGGTGAAACGAGAGTGTTGCGCGAACATCCGCTATGTCATACGGTGCATCAAGAACTATGGAATCCGAAACATATGGGTTGGCCATTACGAGATCGCGGAATGTAACTGTGCGCATTCCGCTTTGCACGGAACCAAGGAGTGTTAGGTTGCCGCCAAGAAACACGTCTGCCCTACCGTAAAGGGATACGCCAAATCTGTCTACGTTTTCAGTAGACGTAGCCCATTGCACTCCCAGTCCGGCAGATATTCTTGCTACGTCCGAAACCCAGCCGCCATAGGCACCTGTTTCGACAAATGGGTATCCGTTGCCGGCAAAGGTTTGCATGTTAACGTCGATCTTTGCCCCCACATCTGCACCCGGCCACTGTTGTTCCACACGCACGGTACCGCGCAATACATCGTCCGCAACGGCTCTGCCGTTCTCCGTATTCATGTTCTGATGCTGCCACGAAGCCGATGCGGTGTAATGTGTACCATCGTATTCGCCGTCTACCGCAATACCTGCGCGCATTGCTGTGTGCGAGCGAGACGGCGCAAGCGAGTCGGCAAACAGAGTGTATGAACGCGAGCGAAATGCCACGTCGGCTTGCGTTGTGCTACCACCAAAGAAGATGAACTTTTCCGGGGCCACATAGGTGCTTAAGATCTGAGCGCCACCGGTAACGTAGCCCGCGTTATCCACCCAACCCTGGCTGGCGGCAACGTCGCCGGCGAGGTCTAATCGATAGCCATCTACAACAAACGAATACCCTGCTGCGAGTGCGGGTGTAATGTAGTTACCAACGGAGGCATCTACATAACCGGGCCACCGTTTTGTAGACCTGCTGTATTGTGGAAGGGGGCTATACGGCAAGGTGGGAGCAGGGATTTTCTCTGCCGGATTAAGGGTATCTAGACGCCCGGCCGATAGCATTGGGGGGCGCCTTGGTGTGTGCTTTACGCCGGCACCAACATCGATAAGCTCTTTACCGGTAACGAGGAATTCGGGCAGTTCCAATGGAGCATTAGGGGCAGGGGGCTGCTGAGCATGCAAAGGAAATGCACACAGAGTAAGCACGCACATGGTTGTGCCGAAGAAGCGCTTCATCGTTGCACCTTCTTCAGTCGTTTGGTACGTGCCACCGCTGTTTTGCCGTAATCGTCTTCGGGACGCAGACGCTGTATTGTGTCGTACACAACTTGAGCGTCGGACCATTGCTTCAGTGCTTCGTAACACTCGCCAAGGGCAAGTAGACTAAGAGTATACCAATCCTCGATGCCGGCATAGTCTGTTCGGACCTTCTCGTACTGGACGATTGCCTCGGAATACCGTTTTTGACGCAAGTACATTGTGCCTATCTCGTACAGGGCTGTTGCCGCAAAGGCGGGTTTATCAGACCGAACCGAGAGCAAACGCAGGTGATATTCGGCACTGTCAAGTCTGCCTAAGCGCTTATAGAGGGCGGCTGTTTGATACCGCGACTGGTCCGCATATTCTGCATCACCAAACAGGTCGGCGGTTTCTCTAAAACGTTCTATTGCAGCAAGGGTGTCTGCCTTTGCGCGGGCAATCAAACCTCGTTCATACCCAGCCCGAGATGCAGCATCGGTGTCGGACCGAAACCGTGTCCAAACAATGCGGTACACAGAGTCCGCCGAGGTGCTATTGGCCTTAGCAACGTAATACTCGCCTAAGTCTATCAATGCGAGTGGCACAAATGTGCTCTTCGGGAAATCTTTTTCGAGTGTGTTAAATGCTTGCCGTGCCTGCACAAGATCACTCATGCCTAAGTACGTGCGACCCAACTGGTACAGGGCTTCATCTTTCCGTTCGGAACTTGGATGGCGCTGCATGTAGGCGAGTAGCTCTGAAGCCGCACTGGTGTAGTTCTTACCGGAGTAGAATATTTCTGCCTTCCGCCATGAAAAGTCTGCAGCCACATCGGATGTTGGATTCAGCGCTATTAAGGTGTCGGCAATGCGTATAGCATCTTCTGTTCGCCCCATACCAACAAGCGCAATCTGCATGCTACGGGCTGCCTCGGCTGCAAGAGGATGCCGTGGATATCGCGCGATAACGGATTGATATGTTCCAAGCGCTGCATCTACTCTACCCAGATTGTACTCTGCGTCTGCAATGGTATACAAGGCGCGCACTGCCTGATCTCCGTCGGGATATGCGTCGAGCAGCTTTCGAAAATCGGTGATTGCCTGCTCTTCATCACGACGTTGGAAGGCAATCCATCCAATAAGAAACATTGCATCGTCTGCTAACCGGCTGTTCGGATACGTATTCACAAATCGCTTCATGCGCTGCACAGCGCCGGAAAGGTCGCCGGCTCTGTACGAGGCCTGACCTGCCTGATACGCCGAATACAGTCCTTCCTCCGAGTTTGGAGACGCACCCGCAGCGGCATCGTATTGGTCTGCAGCGGCGTGGAACTGACGCATGATGTAGAGTCCGTCTCCCCTTCTTGCCATGGCTTCGGATGCATATGCCGACTTCGGGAAGGTCTTTAGGAGCTCGCCGAACATTGCTGTGGACTTATCAAAGTCTCTGCGGCGGAAGTACGTCCAAGCCAGTCCATACATCGCCTCCTCGCGCCGGCGGCTGGCCGTATAGCGTCGGACAATCTCCTCATACAACTCCTGAGCATTCTTGAGGAGATCAATCCGATACATTGCTTCGGCAAGCCAGAACGTTGCTTCGTCCTTCCGCGGATCCGTTGGATGGTCACCAAGAAACTCGGTGAGTGCTACGATGGCCTTCTGGCTTTGTCCCGACTGTTGGAGAGCCACACCGCGGAACAACTGAATCTCGGCCAAGTATTCGTTTCGTCCGGGCAATACAGACACTTCGGCGTCTTCCACAAGCTTCTGCGCCCGGTCGTATACGTTCGCGGCTTTTTCCCACTGTTGTTGTTCAACAAACACAGCGCCGAGAAAGACCATCGCTCGAACAGTTGTGCGAGCGTCCGGAGAGAGTTTTTCGGCCCGTTCTAGGTACTTCCTTGCTTTATCCATTTCGCCGGCCTCATAGGCAACAAGGGCCGTTTCGATGAGTGCAGCGGCCTGGAAGGGGTACCCCGTTAACGCCGCAAGTGCAGCGAACTCTTTTTCTGCCTCGGCGGTCCTACCAAGTTTTTTTACGGCAACGGCGTGGTACAACATGGCTTGTTGTCTCACAGGATCGGCATCGGACGTCACGGAGTCGAGAATTTGATCCAACAATGGAAGCGCACTTTCAGGCCGTGCATCCTGAAGCGCCGCCAATGCGCCATGAAGACGCACAATCCAACGGTACGAAGAGTTCGGATAGGTGCGGAGAAACGCGCTTGTGCTGTCGAAGGACTCTGCATACCGTTGCCGAAGTGTTAGTGCTTGCGCCCGAATGAGCGCAACCTCTTCTTCAGCTCTCTCTGCATCAACTGCACCTCCCATCTGTTGTTGGCGCGCCTCGGCTATTTGTTGATCTACACCTGAGAGAACGTCGAGAGCCCGCTCTGGTTGACGTAAGGCAATGAATGCCACGGCTTGTCTGATGCGGGACGCGATGGCAACAGAACTCCGAGGGTACATTCGTCGAACCGTGTCAAAACATGCAATTGCTGCCGGGAGGTCGGCGTTGCGTTCGTAGAGCTGTCCTGAAGCGTACCATGACCAAGCGGCATACGTTCCCGACGGATCATCTTGCACGCAGCGACCAAACGCGTCGATTGCTTCCTTAAACTGTCCAATACCGGCTCTGCATGCCCCCTCCCAGAACGAGGAGGTGTGTGCCATGCGGACGTAGAAAGTGTCCTGCCGAGCCACCGCTGCCTCTCGAGACAACGCTGCGCACCGTGCATAGAGTTCTACTGCATCATCGATAGCACCATCTTCGGTGGCTGCCCGGGCGCGCTCCAGCCATGCTATTGGGGTAAACGGAGAGGTTGGTCGTTCACGCGTAAAACCCAACATCGCTCGGTCTGCACCAGCGCGGTTGTCGGAGGCGCGGAAGAGATCGGCCTGATCGAACGCCACAACGTCGAAAACTGCAGAGTGGGTTCTGGTGCGCAGCAGCTCGTTGATATCAGCAACGGCCCTACGAGCCATGCCGGCATCGAGCATCCGCCGAACGGATAACTCCCTGGCCGGGGCTGATATATACGGGTATTCGTACACCTGGGCTTGTAGTGACGCCGCGAATACCACGGCCACAACCCAGATGAACCATCCGCGATGCGATGCTAATCGGTTTTTCATCTCTTTTCTGCTGCGTTGCAAACTTACGAATGCAGAGGCATGCTTCGGTCCCTTCCTCGTAGATTTGTGGCTATGGATGACGACATGAATAAACCCCAAGTGTATTCCGGCAGCGAACCATACAACGTTCTGCTCTACTACGCTTTTGTGCCGATCGAGGATCCCGAGGCATTTGCCAACAACCACCGCCAACTCTGCTTGGATTTGGGTCTGCTTGGCAGAATACTCGTGGCTACCGAAGGTATCAATGGTACGGTATCGGGCACGGCATCCGCCTGCCAGAAGTATATGGACACCGTTCGGCGGGATGATCGATTTGCCGATATCGTGTTTAAAATCGACGAAGTCCCCGGCCACACCTTCCAAAAGATGTTTGTGCGCGTTAAGGAGGAGCTGGTTACGTTTCGGGCAGATAAGCCATCAAACCCTCGTGAGGTAACCGGAACGCGACTAACGCCAAGCGAGTGGAAGAAACGTCTGGAAAAGGGCGACGCAATTGTTATCGACGGTCGCACTGATTACGAATACGACCTAGGTCATTTCCGCAATGCTATTAAGCCCGACTGCGAATCGTTCCGGGAATTCCCGGAGTGGATCCGTAAGAACCTTGGCGACAAAAAAGACGCGCCAATCCTAACGTACTGCACCGGTGGTATCCGCTGCGAAAAACTTACCGCCTTCATGATTCACGAAGGGTTCACAAATGTGTTTCAGCTCGATGGTGGCATTGTTACGTATGGCAAAGATCCCGAAGTGCAAGGGGCGTTGTGGGACGGCAGGTGTTACGTGTTCGACGAGCGAATTTCTGTCCCGATAAATCATACCGAAGACCGCCGCATTGTAGGAAAGTGTTATCACTGCTCTGCCCCTACGGAACGCTACATCAATTGCGCAAATGTGTTGTGTAACAAACAGCACCTGGTGTGTGCCGACTGCGAGGCACAGTTTGAGCGAGCATGTTCTGTTTCTTGTATGCAGACGCTCCACAAGGAAATGCATGACGCAGTTTGATGCGATAAACGATGCTGTGGCGGCTATTCGCCAGCACAGCACTAGCGAGCCCCGTGTTGGTATTATCCTTGGCACCGGCCTTGGTGGTTTGGTAGAAACGATGCACGTAGAACACACGATTCCCTACGAGTCTATCCCCCACTTCCCCGTTAGCACCGTAGAATCGCACAAAGGAAAGCTCATTCTCGGCACGCTTGCAGGGAAACCTGTTGTAGTGATGCAGGGGCGATTCCATGTGTACGAAGGATATACGTTGCAGCAGATTACCTTCCCGGTGCGTGTAATGAAGTTCTTGGGTGTAACCACGCTTATCGTGTCCAACGCCTGTGGTGGAATGAACCCCTTGTATCGAAGGGGCGACATTATGCTTATCGACGATCACATTAATCTCCTGGGCGACAATCCCCTGATTGGACCTAATGATGATCGTCTGGGTCCACGTTTTCCGGACATGAGCGAGCCATATTCGTACAAACTCCTCGAATTGGCAGAGCGCTGTGCACTGTCTCGTGGCATTCGTGTTCGTCGCGGTGTATATGTAGCTGTGGCCGGGCCCAACCTTGAAACACGTGCAGAATATCGTTTTCTTCGCACCATCGGCGCAGACGTGGTTGGCATGTCTACCGTTCCGGAGAATATCGTTGCCCGGCACATGGGAATTGATGTTTTAGGTCTGAGTGTTGTAACAGATGAGTGTTTTCCCGACTCATTAGCACCAGTACACCTCGAACATGTACTTGCGGCGGCAGCTCGAGCAGAGCCGTTGATGACGCAGATTATCACCGATGTTGTGGACTCATGGTAACATACATCTCGCGGTGCGTAACACTCTTTTGCCTGGCTGCGCTTCTTGGTGCCTGCAGTGCAGACGAGCCCACAATAACTTCCTACAAGGAATCGTGGCGGCTGCTCGCTTCGGCGCGCAACGAAACGTTTTCGATATCTATGCCCAACGGAGAAACCGCGTCGCAAACCGTTTGGGCAGACAAAACAGGCACAGATTACGGTTTAACATCTATTACCGCATTTCGCGATAAGCTCTACCTACTCCATAGCGTTCAACCATGGATTATTGTGCTAGACGCGTTTACCATGGCAAGTCTCGACACGATGAATTTAGGGGCAAATGGCACGGTTGCAGACATAGCATTTGCCAATGCCACAACTGCCTATGTAACACTTCCGGCTGCTGGCGCAATTGGCGTAATTGATCTTACAACGGGCACCCTTGCCAGGATCATTGACGTAGGTGGATCGCCGCAAGGAATTGCCGCAACAGGCAATCAGATTATTGCAACGTTGCCCCTTCTCAACCAAGCCGTTATTGTAGACTCGCGCACCAACGTCGTTGAAGCGCGAATCGAAACAAGCATAGCTCCGTGGTATGCCGAGGCGGATGATTTGAACAACGTGTTCTGCATCGTTGCTCTTGGTTCGGGAAAAAGTAGCGGTTCTACCGAGCCCCCTAGCGCGCCCATGATTGATTTTATCTTGGCTACAACCAGGCAGCGCGTGAAAACCCTCGAAGTGTCGGGCAGGGCCACAAATGCTGCGGCCCAGCTTCCTACCGGACTTGTGGTAACACGGAATGAGTTCGCGTTTATTCCCGTGCAGAACGGATTGGTGCGGGTTAACACACGAACACGAAATCGTACCAACGTAGTGCAATTCGAAGAATTCTCTGGGATTGCGTACAATCCATCCCGAGCCGAGATTCTCTGCCGAAAGGCATCGGGTGCAACAACGGTTTGCCAGGTATTCGATGAGTTTGGCGAAGAACTCCGAGCCACCGTTACGATTGCAGACTCCATATCAGCGCACAACGCTGTGGGTCCATGATACTCGACACTATTGTTCGCAAAGCATCGCAGGTACAACGCATTATTGGCCTGCCGGATGCCACAGACAGCCGAACGATTGATGCAGCCGAAGAACTGATGGCACGGGGAATCTGCACCCCCGTGCTCATCGGTACCGGCACACATTCTTCTGTGCGCACACTTCATCCAGAAGAGGTGGTAGATCGGGTTGCCCACGAAATCTTGGTGCGACGCGCATCGAAGGGCATAACACCAGAGCAAGCCCGCGAACTAGCGCTTCATCCGCTTTATGCTGCCGGCACCTTACTCTCGTTAGGATCGCTTCATGGTGTTGTTGCCGGCAGCGTTTCTACCACGGCAGATGTTGTTCGCGCGGCGCTAACAACGGTTGGTATCGCGAAGGACACTCGCACGGTGTCGAGCTTTTTCTTAATGGCCTGGGAACACAGGTCTCTTATCTACACGGATTGTGGTATCGTGCCCGACCCTACCGCAGAGCAGCTTGTAGACATTGCCCACAGTGCTTCTGTAAACCACAAACTTCTCGTTGGCACCGAGCCGGTGGTTGCATTCCTAAGTTTCTCAACGAAGGGCAGCGCGGAGCATCCACACGTAGAAAAGGTGCGCGCGGCCGCCGCTGAGTTTGCATCGCGGTATCCCCATATTCGATGTGATGGCGAACTTCAGGCGGACGCAGCGTTAGTTCCGATGGTAGCCGAAAGAAAGGCGCCAGCTTCGCCGGTTGCCGGTGAGGCAAACATCTTGGTGTTTCCAACACTCGACGCAGGGAACATTGCCTACAAACTCACCGAACGTCTTGCTGGTGCAAAGGCCATAGGGCCAATACTCCAAGGTCTGGCACAACCATATTGCGATCTGTCGCGCGGGTGCTCGGTTGAAGACATCGTTAGCGTTGCGGCCATAACGGCGGTGATGGCGGGGTAAGAGCTCAGTTGCGCTTTACAAGCAGCTTCTCGATGATCTCTTTAAAGTCTTCCGCACTCAAATAGTACTTTGTTGCGCAGTATTGGCACACAAGTTCATTTTGTCCGTCGGACTCCATACTGCGGATTTCGTCCAGACCAAGCGTGAGAAGCATTGCCTTAAATCTGTCATGCGAGCACCGACAGAAGAAGTCAACAGGCGAGCTCGAAGCAATGGTAATGTCTCCAGGCAACACCTGACGAAGAATTTCGTCGGGTGCATATCGTTTATCCGCAAACTCTGTTAGTCTGTCCAGATAATCGAGCGTATCGTATACTCTGAAGATATCCTCGGGTCGAGCACCGGGCATGGCCTGGATAAGCAAACCAACACTTTGCCGTATACGGTCGTGTTCATCAAAGGCAACATCTATCACGAAAGCCGAGGGTATCTGTTCAGACTGTGTAAGGTAGTATCCAAGATCGGAGGTAACATCACCTTTGCGCAATTCAACGATGCCCGTTACGGGTTCGTATTTACCGTAGAGGATGCGCTGGACTTTTATCAGCCCTTCTCCTAGTGGACTTTGTCTGTCTGTGTTTGGAGTTGGGTTACGCACCACATAGCCCCTTACCTCGCCCACCTGAAGTGCCTCTGCATAAACGGAAGACAATACGCCGTCGCCTGTTGCCTGTAGCATCACTCGCTCTTCGCCCTTAAGAAACGAAGCCATAAGTGTTGCCCCGGTTAGAGCTCGGGCAAGGATTAATGCACTCATGGGGTCGAGCGCATGATTGTCTTGCGCTGTGCGCACGGTATTTGGGTTATGAACCACTGCTGCGCGAAAAAATCCGTCGGCAGATATAGCACGCGTTACTCTGTCGCGATTAGCCCACTTGCGCTTGAGTTCTTCCGGAGATTCTTGCTCGTCACTCATTTACAGCATCCTTTAATTCAGCAAGCACCTTCATTGCTTCGAGGGGCGTCATGCTGTTAATGTCCAAATTGCGAACCTTACCACGTAGTTCATCATCGCGAACTTGGAAGAGAGAAATTTGACCACCTTCCTCCAGTCGCTTACGTTCCACCGTAGCAGTTATCGCCGCTCCGGCGGGCGCACTGTTTCCGGATTCAAGTTTTGCAAGCATGGTAGTTGCCGTATTGATAACGGACGGTGGTAATCCGGCCATCTTTGCTACGTGTATACCGAACGAATGGTCGGAATGTCCCGTGGTTACTCGGTGCGTGAACACGATATTGTCTGCCACCTCTCGCACTTCTACCTGAAAGTTTCGGGCACGTTCATAAACATCGGCAAGCGCAGTTAACTCGTGGTAGTGTGTTGCAAAAATGGTTTTTGCGCGAATGTCCTCGTGAAGAAACTCAGCGATGGCCCAAGCAATGGATATTCCGTCGAACGTTGCGGTGCCTCTGCCCACTTCGTCCAACAGGATAAGACTGCGTTCGGTGGCATTGTTGAGAATGTTTGCTGCCTCTTGCATCTCCACAAGAAATGTGCTCTCGCCAGCCATCACGTTGTCCTGCGCACCAACCCGCGTGAAAATCCTGTCCGTGAGCGGAATTGTTGCACTTGTTGCCGGAACAAAACTGCCAACGTGGGCAAGAAACACGATGAGTCCCACCTGACGCAGGTAACTTGATTTTCCGGACATGTTGGGTCCGGTTAGGATATGGAGTTGACTCTCCGTGGTATCCATGCGCACAGTGTTTGGAGTGTAGACCACGCCGTGTGGCAGGATGCGCTCTATTACAGGATGCCGCGCGTCTACAATTTTGAGCTCGGTACCCGCGTGAATTGTGGGCTCTGCGTACCCATAGGCAATTGCAGCATCGGCAAAACCACAGAGCACATCGGTAGACGCTACCAGCTGCGAAGTTTGTTGCAGCTCTGCGGTATGTGTGGCAACATATTTGCGCACCTCATCAAGCAGGGCTGTTTCTAAGGTCGTAACGGATGTTTCGGCGGTAAGGATTTTCTGCTCGTAATCCTTAAGCTCGGTGGTGGTATACCGTTCAGCGTTGGCAAGGGTTTGACGCCGAACAAAACGTTCCGGAACACGCGCACGATGGGTGTTCGGCACTTCGATAAAGTATCCAAACACACCGGTAAAAGAAACCTTCAGTGTGGGTATACCGGTTTCGGCGCGCTCCCTCTCCTGATACGCCGTCATCCATTCTTTCCCGTGTAGCATCGCATCGGTTGCCTCGTCCAACGCGGCATGAAAGCCCGTTCGGAACATCTTCCCCGTACCTATGGCTAGTGGTGGCTCGTCCGAAAGCACGCGCAGAAGGTAGGCACACAGATCTGTGTGAATGTTTAGTCTATTCCCAATTTCTGCCACATCGGGAAAGGGGCTCTCTTCGAGAACATTTTTGAGTTTTGGCAATACCATCAGCGAGCTTCGCAGAGTGCCGAGATCTCTGGCGGTAGCACGATTTGTGGCCACCTTCGTGATGAGTCGTTCAATATCTGCGATCTCCGCAAGAACAGACCGTACTTCTGCTGTGCGCTGTGCATCTCGGTAACAGCCACGAACAACACGCAGTCGGCGTTCAATACGATCTTGGTGCACCAAGGGCGTGCGGAGCCACCATCGCAGCATCCGTGCGCCCATTGCTGTGACGGTTCTATCGAGCACCGAAACCAAGGCCCCCTGCGATCCATCTCCATTCATGGAGGCGTGGATTTCGAGGTTACGGCGTGTAGCCGTGTCGAGAATCATTGTTTCGTCTGAGCGGAGAACGCGCATCCCGGTAATCTGCGCGAGTGCTCCGCGCTGTGTGTCGGACACGTACTGCAACACGGCGCCTGCCGCCAGTATACCCGTGGTGAGCTCGTCGGTACCGAATCCCTTCAGATTCTTTGTTTCGAACTGACGCAGAAGAATTGTGTCCGCAAAGTCGCGTTCGAATATCCATGACTCAAGGCGTGTAATAGCCGGCGTCCAGGAAAGCCCCTTAACAATGGGTTCCCACCATTCCTTATCGTCCTTGCTTACGATGATCTCTGCAGGACGAAATGATTCGATCATGGAACGAAAGCGCTCTGCATTAATGTCGCCGGCGGTAAACATACCCGTTGATACGTCGGCGATACACAAACCTGCCACACCATTTGCTGTTGTTGGACGCACAATAGCAGCCAAAAAGGTGTTCGCAGAGTGATCGAGCAACTTGTCGTAGAGCACAACACCCGGTGTTACAACTTCCACCACATCGCGCTTAACAATTCCCTTGGCTTGCTTCGGATCCTCCAGCTGCTCGCACACCGCTACACGATGACCGGCCTTTACCAACCGCGGAAGGTAGGCATCAAGTTGATGGTGCGGGAATCCTGCCAGAGGAATATCTCCGGCGGCACCATTGTTTCGCTTGGTAAGAGTTATGCCGCACGCCTTTGCTGTAGCAACAGCATCGTCGCCAAAGGTTTCGTAGAAATCACCCAGCCGAAACAAGAGTATTGTTCCGGGATGTTTTTCTTTTACACTGCGGTATTGCCGCATGAGCGGCGTTTCAGAGCTTGATTTCACGAACGAAATTACGAAATAGCCAACGGCGCATAGGTCATCCCACGAGCTCGCTGTGCAACCATTTTCTGGAGCACCCGTACGCAGCGCCTCACCAAACGGTAAATAGTTTTCAAGAGGCACTTATGACAACACTTCTCGCACTTGCCCTGATCATCGCTCAAAACACGGCTGTATGGCCGGATTCTGGCGCCGTGGTATCAAGCGCACCCGCACCGGCCACCCGCATGACGAACACCGTTTTAGTGCACCATGCCCCTACCGTGAAGATCGATTGTGATGCAGCCGAGGTTCGAATTGTAAGTTGGCTTTCCGATAAGGTGCGCGTAAGCAGTCAGGGCTCTGCCGGCACGCTAACGCGTCTCGACAGTTCGAATACCGTGATTTTCCATCATAAAGAAAACAGCAGATCCCTCTCGCAAGACATGATGCCGGCCGTCCACACCATCTTTGTACCCTCAAATGCCGTTGTGGAGGTGTTTCTAGCTAATGGAAACATTACCGTGGATGGTCCCGTGTCAAAAATGTCTATTGCCGTTGACCGTGGGAATATTACACTGAAAGACGCCGCCGGTGTTGCCGAGGCCGCCACGACTGTGGGCACACTCACTCGAACCACAAATGGCGAACCCTCATCGGTTCAGTTTTAATAGAGAGAATCCCGCTATTTGCCTCGTCCTTACTATCTTTGCGGTCTCTCAACCGGAGAGGTGGCCGAGTGGCTGAAGGCAACGGTTTGCTAAACCGTCATAGTGGTTAAGACCGCTATCGAGGGTTCGAATCCCTCCCTCTCCGCATTTTTTCAGCCCTGCGCCCCATGGCGCGGGGCTTCCTGTTTACAGCACATAGGACAATGGCAGAGGAACGTTCGATACGTACGATTGTAACGAACCGCAAGGCACTTCATGAGTTTGAGGTTCTTCAGCGTTTCGAAGCCGGGATTGCCCTGTTAGGCACCGAGGTAAAGTCCTTGCGTGCCGGCAAGGTGAACCTATTGGATGCCTATGCCATGTTTCCAACTCGCACCGCAGATGATTTGTATCTCGTGGGTTTACACATCAATCCCTACGATTTCGGTAATCGCGAAAACCACGAGCCCCTTCGCAGGCGAAGACTGCTTCTTCATGGCAACGAACTGCGAAAACTGCGGGAAGGCATCGAGGAAAAGGGTCTCACAGTGGTGCCTCTTTCTATCTACTTTTCTGGTCCGTACGTAAAGGTGGAACTGGGGCTGGTGCGCGGTAAGAAACTCTACGACAAGAGAGCAGCAACGAAGGAACGCGATCAAAAGCGTGAGATGAGCAGACGCACAGATGATTAACCCTGAGAGCTTTACATGACTGTTCAACAACAACTGTCCGTAATCCAGGAGAATATCTCCGAACTCCTCGTGGAAGAGGAACTGGTGCGGAAAATCGAGCGCAGCATTGCCACCGGCAAGCCGCTTCGCGTGAAACTCGGTTTAGATCCTAGTAGACCAGATATTCACCTGGGTCATGCAGTTGTCTTAAACAAGCTCCGTCAGTTCCAAGACCTGGGCCACACGGTTGTTCTGATCATAGGCGACTTTACCGCTATGATTGGCGACCCCACGGGGAAGTCGAAAACGCGTCCCGCTCTTACCCTCGAAGAAACGCAAGAGAACGGACGCACCTATGTAGATCAGGCGTCGAAAATTCTCAACATCGATCGTACAGAGGTGGTCTACAATTCCCAATGGCTGGGAGCTCTTTCTTTTAAAGAGGTTATCTCTCTGTCTGCGAAGTATACCGTTGCGCAACTCCTCGAGCGCGATGACTTTACGAAGCGTTATCGAGGGGGCGAACCCATTAGTGTGCATGAATTCCTCTATCCCCTTTCGCAGGCCTACGATTCCGTAGCCGTGCGGAGCGATGTGGAACTTGGCGGCACCGACCAAAAGTTCAACCTCTTGGTTGGACGCGAAATCATGAGAGCGTACGGTCAGGAACCACAGTGCATTCTTACGATGCCCATCTTAGAGGGCACAGACGGTGTAGAGAAGATGAGCAAGTCGCTAGACAACTACATTGCCGTAACTGATAGCGCAAAAGACATGTTCGGCAAAACCATGTCTATTCCCGACACGCTTATTACACGGTATCTGGCACTTGCATGTTACGCAAGTGCCGAACGCGTGGCTATGGTGCAGCAAGGATTAGAAAACAACACACTTCATCCCAGAACCGCCAAGGTTGATGTTGCCAAGCAAATTGTAGCGCGATATCATGGTGCCCAAGCTGCCGAAGCTGCATTCGCGGAGTTCGAACGGGTGTTTGTTCGAAAGGACATTCCGGACGAAATTCCTAACCACGTTGTAAACGCCGGCGATGCGCTCGACATCGTTTCAGTTCTCACCGCTGTGGGATTTGCCACGTCGAAAGGCGAAGCCCGTCGGCTCATTACCCAGGGAGGTGTGTCTGTAGACGGAGCAAAGATTACAGATATCAACGCCATCGTTGATGTGTCGGAGCCACGTATTCTGAGGGCCGGCAAACTTCGATTTGTTCGGTTAGTTGCGCAATGATCCTTCGTGTAGAGCACGATGGCGCTGCCAGTGGCGCGTTGAACATGCAACGTGATCTCGAACTGTTGCAAAGGGCCGAGGGCAACATTGATTCGGCTTATTTCCGCACCTACACATGGCATCCGTATTGTGTTTCGTTGGGACGTAATCAACCGGAGTCAGTACTGGACAAAACAATGTGCGCCCATCATGGCGTACACGTTGTTACCCGACCAACCGGCGGACGTGCCGTATTCCATGCAAACGAGCTTACGTATTGTTTAGCCATCAAGCTAACATCCACGCTTTCCGCACAAAAGGTGTATCACGCGGTACACGAAGCAATCTTCCGGTGTTTGCATCCGCATGTTCGTTCACTTACGTTCTCCGGCGTGCCAATTGATCTGCGAAAACACTATGCATCCAAGGGGATTCTTGGTGCGGCATGCTTTACAGCGCATGCCCGAAGTGAGATACTTGTAGGACATCGCAAACTTGTGGGATCGGCTCAGCGCATCATCAATGGAACGCTGTTGCAGCACGGAAGTATTCTTTGTGGTCCGGAGCACACCATGATATCCGATCTTTTGGCATGTTCCGGTGCCGAGCGTGCGTCACTCAAGCAGGAGCTGCTATCCACAAGTACGTCCATATCGGAAGCCATGGGTGTACCGTGTTCGCCAGAGGACGTGTGCCGATGGTTAACCGACGTTGATAGGCAGGTAGAAAACGTACTTTTCGCGTAGTTTCGGTATCGGTAACAACAATTTGGATCTGCACGCATGACACGCCTTTCTGCTCTTTTCTTTAGCGCTCTCATTTTTTGCGCAGTCGGTTGTTTACGCACATCTACAACCGTTATCGTGCACCGTAACGGATCGGCCACGATTATCGATACAACACTACTTACGAAACAGACTATGGAGATGTGGAAGGAGATGGCAAAAGCATCCAAGCAGAAGTTGGAAGATGTTTTGCGCCAAGACATGCGCGATACCACAGCTGCACAACGAGCCGCACAGATGGGCGAAGGCGTGGAGTTTGTTCAGTCTTCCTTTGTTTCGCGCAATGGTATGGCTGGCTACGTTACCACATTCTCCGCTAGAGACGTGGCGTTACTACAGATCAACAAAAATCAGTTTCATGAGAAGATCTCCACCGATTCTGCAGGGAAAGCAGAGGCACCGGCATTTGTGCGATTTGAACGTAATGGCGGGCAATTTCGAATCATTTCCGAACCACTTGCCCCCTCACAGGATGAGTCGGAGCTCGACTCTGAACTAACAGACAAAGAGATAGCAAACCAAGTGAACATTGCAAGGAAGTTTATGAAGGACCTCGACCTTGCATTACGCGTAACATTTGAATCTGGCATTGCTGATACAGATGCCATGTTTGTTCGGGACAATACAATCACCTTGATTCACATACCCTTTAACGCAATTCTCAAGAAGATGCAAAAAGATCCACAGGTGTTCCGCTATATGGCCGGCATTGCCACTCCGGCTCCATGGGATATGGAGAAGGAGTTTAACAAGTTAGGGGGCGGCGTGGTTATGGAAACAAAACCCGTTGTTACCGTGAAACTGCGTCAATAGGCAACGATTCGGCAAAATCCTACTTGGGAGAAAGCGGCCGAACCACAGTTATACCTGTGTGGCTGCGAACCGACTGCACATAATCTGATATTCTCCCATCGAGAATAACTTTTTTCTTCTGCGAGGAAGCGTGCATCAGGCGTGTAGTGTTTCCCTCGCGTATTGCTATGCCTGTGTGGGAATAATCTAATCCTGCCTTCGACGTGGTTATTGCAATGATGTCTCCACTCTCGATGTATTCCTCTACCTGGGCAATAGCGTCCTTGGGTATGTAATACCGGGTGGTGGTGCCAAGCCTACGTTCGATGGCAGACATTACCGAAACCAGCGATGAGTCGGTGGTAAGGGGCTTGTAGTATTTGGGATTCTCGGACATAAAATTCACCTGCACCGGGAACAATACGCCACCCAAACCTTGTGTTACATCTGCAACCACAGACTTACGCACATTATCATCGATCCAGTCCGAAGTATAATGCAGCCGCGACGTATAACCATCGAGCGTACCATTGCGGTACCGGGTGGTTGTTACCTCGCGCACCAAATCATCCCATGTGGATCCCCGCTTCTTGATAACTCGAGCGATAGCCAAAGCGCTTTCGAACAGCGTTACACAGTCGAGACCCGTAAGATCTACCCTACACACTTCCGGTCCGTCTCCTTCTAGCGTGCCCCCTACATAGGGTGTGCCTACAAACAGACTACCCGTTTTTGCAACAAGGTCTCCCATTGAAAGTTCATTCCAGTGCTCTTCCTTGGCTCTCCTCAGTGCCTGCGAGTAGATATAACGCGAAGTCGCATGAGGATCGGTGTTCTTCTTGCGGCTACTTCGCAAACTCTGTAATGCCATCGGTGCAAGCAACACACCCAGAAAGGAACGACGATCCATCAGTCTTGCTTCCCAACGAGTGAAATGCCAACCTCTCGCAATTGCGCCGTGTCTACCCCGCTTGGGCAACCATCGAGGAGCGACAAGCCGGATGTTGTTTTCGGAAAGGCGATAACATCCCGAATGTTATCGGTCATACACAACAGCATTACCAATCTGTCGAAACCAAAAGCAATTCCTCCGTGAGGAGGAGCACCAAATCGGAGAGCATTCAGCAAGAACCCGAACTTCGCTTCCGCATCTTCTCGCGCAAAGCCGAGGAGATCGAACATGGTTTGTTGCACGTTGTTACGATGAATACGAACGGAGCCGCCGGCAGCCTCGTATCCGTTAATCACTAGGTCATGCGCCATTGCCCGTGCCTGGGCCGGCTGAGAGGAAAGTAACTCAACGTCTTCGGGCATTGGTGCCGTAAAGGGATGATGTCGAGCTATCCACCGCGATTCTTCCTCGCTGTATTCTAAGAGAGGAAACTCCGTTACCCAATGGAACGAAAATGTTCCCTTGCACGCGTCTAAGATTCCTGTTCTCTTTGCAATTTCTGTTCGAAGCGCTCCACCAACTGTGCAGGCACGTTCCCAGGGACCGGGAACAAACAACACCAGGTCGCCGGCTTCCGCTCCCGCCGCCGCGCACAACATTTCGGCTTCGCCGTCTGCAAGGGTCTTGCGGAACGAACCTGTTATATCGCCATCGCCAACCTTTAGCCACGGTAAACCGCCGGCACCGTACTTCTTGGCGTGCTCTGTTAACTCGTCGAGTTGTTTGCGTGAAAATTCGGCACATCCTTTTGCGGCCAGCGCCATTATTGTGTTTCCCTGCTCAACGGCTCCACTAAACACCGAGAATCCGGTGGTTGCTGCCTGGGCAGTTACATTCACTAGCTCTAAGCCAAAACGAAGGTCGGGCTTGTCTGAGCCGAATCGTTCCATGGCCTCCCGAAAGGGCATTCGGGGGAATGGAACTTCGATTTCAAGGTTGAGTATCTCTTTCCAGGCCTTAGAAATGAATCGTTCTGTAACACCCAAGATGTCGTCTTGTTTAATGAACGACATTTCCACGTCTATCTGGGTGAACTCTGGCTGACGATCTGCGCGGAGATCTTCGTCGCGAAAACACTTTACAATCTGCATATACTTATCAAAGCCGGCCACCATCAGAAGCTGCTTAAAAAGCTGAGGAGACTGTGGCAAGGCGTAGAATCTGCCTTTGTTCATCCGGCTTGGCACAAGAAAATCGCGCGCTCCTTCGGGAGTAGACTTTGTTAACACGGGTGTTTCTACTTCGATAAACCCCTCTTCTTCGAAAAACTTGTGTGTAATCTGATACAGTTTGTTCCGCACAAGGAAGTTTCGTTGCAGAATTGGCCTGCGCAAATCGAGATACCGATATGTTAAGCGAAGCTCCTCGTTGGTGCCGATATCGTCGGCTACTTCAAACGGAGGAACGTCCGACTCACTAATCACACCAATGTCATCGGCGAGAACTTCGATACGTCCGGTTGGTATGCGCGGATTAGGGTTTTCGCGCAACCGCACCGCCCCCTTCACCCAGAGTACAAACTCCGAGCGAACATCGCGAATCTTGTCGGACAGCTCCGGACGATACGATGTATCCACAACGGCTTGCGTTACGCCATCTCGGTCCCGTATGTCGAGAAAAATGATACCACCATAATCCCTTCGGGCGTTTACCCACCCGTTAAGTGTTACAGAAGTTCCGGCGTGCTCCGGTCTGAGCATGCCACAGGTTGCCGTTCGTTGTTCAAATTCCATTGTACGTGCCGATGAGGAGAAGACGGAATTTACGAAAGCACAGCCATCGTTGCGGTTCTTCGCATGGCATCATTGCAGATTGGTGTCTGCGCACAATCTCGAACACGCTGCATTACAGGCGAACCCGCCGCAAGCACATTGAGAGCAGCCACAAGGTTTTCAACATCGTAGAACATGGTGCCATGATGGAGAAACCGGAACTTTTCAAAGCCACGTTCCAAGAATAATGGCTTACCATAGGTCCATGCAAGAGTAAAGGCACCACTCGATTTGTCGTTCATAAAATCTGCGTATTCTACTGTGCCGGGATGAATCAACGGCAGTACTGCATGGCACTGCGCAATACCGGCATGATAGTCTTCATGTGTTAAGTACGTGGAATGCAACCGGACCCGACCTTTGTAGGGGGCGAGTATCTCGTAGAACCATTGCCTGCTCGGGTCTTGCTCGGATCCGGCATTACCAACAACATGGAACTGAATGGATGGTGGAATATTATCCATCACTGCGTCGCAGAACACGTCGCGATAGGCCCGTCTGCGCGCATCTACGGCACCCGGGATTGCCACGCGAATCGTGTGGGTATGGGGCTCGTGTGTTTCTGTAAGCCGAGCTGTTTGGGGTACAGCCGATATGGGTACGGGGGTCTTCTTCGGCGCAATTTCGAGAAGATGCGGAGATATAACCACGTACTGCTGAACCAAACGAGATATTCGTTGCTGCGTTGTACTATGGGTTAACGAGCGCACAAAGTGGAGGATGCCAACACGTTTACACCGTTTGGGGATGGCAGCGAGCAGCATAAGCGCGTACGTACCGCTTGCTGTGTTCACAACGCAGTGTGTTATGTTGTTGCGCCGTACATAGCGCCGTACAGCCAGTATAGTGGATATGCGACGGAGCAAACTCTTGCTACGTGATGTGGGCACCCAGTGAAACACTCCACTGAACCGAATGCGATTGTGAACGTTGGGTGTACAGGCAACTGCTACGTTCTTTACTCCACATTCTTCTAGCGTGCGAATCCAGGAAACAAGTCCGTCGTCGTGCGACTCACCAAGTTCTATGAGAAGAACCTTCATAGTGATCGAAGAAGTCGCGATACGGCAGCACACACTTCATCTACCGTAATGTTGGCAATAGACGAGGTGGTTGTTTCTACCGGCTCGCAGCGGGTCTTATACGGGTACCACGGCAGAAGATTCGGATTGTCGTGCACGAACAACACAACAGACGGAATTTTGAATGCCGCCGCAAGATGCACCACTGATGTATCGGGTGTTATTATGGCATGAAGTTGGGCAATTGTTGCAGCCCACTCGTCGAACTTTACGCTGGGTTCTATTGCTCTGCACCCACTGGCGGCAGCAACAGATGTTTGAAGTTCTCTGTGCTGCGGTGCAGCAAGGATTACTACTTCGCATTCAGGAAACGTTTCTCGTGTGTACACGGCAATGGAAGTAACTCCATCTAAAGGATACATGCGCGATAGATCGGAGCCCGAGATGTTTACTCCAATTGCTGGTTTGCCCCCTAGCCCGAGCCGATTTCTAGCCGCCTGTTCATTAGCGGCTTGCAAGGGATACTCGAGTTCGAGGTTGGTTGTTTCGGGGTTTATGCCAAATGGCATAAGGAGGTTCGCAATCCGTTCAACAATGTGCACGGACGACCTACTACGCAGGGGTACAACGTGTGTGTACACCGCTCTGTTCTGCTTGTCGATTCCTACCGCGTAACTCGAGTTCGCGCCGGCAACCAACATGCCGGACGTGCTAGACGGGTTGTCCATCAGGTCTACAACAACACCGTAGTTCTCCTTCTTCAACCTATTGCGCAATGCAAAAAGTCCGGCAAGCCCCTTACGGTACACGTGTATGGTATTGCAGTATACACGCACCGCAGATTCAACAGCCATGTTGTTCGCAGACAACACCATGTCTATTCGTGCGCTTGGGAAACGCCGGCGAAGCGCACGAAGAATAGGTATGGAAACAAGTACATCGCCAATTCTGTCCTGGCGTAACAAGAGGATACGTTCTGTAGCACTCTCCGGTAGACAAACTTGCGGGGCATCAACAACATCAGGGTTTCCGCGGCCAACCCAACCATTAAACAACGACCGCAGGCGCAGTTCTATGGTTTTTACGATGGAGTTAGACATTGGGTAGCATCTCCACAACGGCATCTACAATTGTGGAATATGAAATGGTATTAATAGTTTCTGGTGTTGCACTTACAATGCCTCTAAACGGCACACCATACGGATACCACTCGGCCACCTTTATCAACTCGGCAAACATCACCACACATGGCACCTCCGCCGCTGCGGCCACATGAATTGTAGCCGTATCGGGCGAGACAAGCAACATCGCTCCACTAATAAGTGCAATGAGCTGCAGGAACGACCCTTGCCATGCCAGCACGGAAACATCGTTTATGGCACTCACTATCTGACGCACTTCTTCTGCGTCTTGGGGCGCTCCCGATACAAGCACTGCTATGTGGGGGTATCGCCTTCGCAGCTCCTCTATCACAGGAACGCAACTCTCGCGCTTCCAACGTCGGTTCGGCGAATACGCCGATATGTTTACCACAACATAGCGTCTGCCCTGGGTTGCCGCCGGCAGCGGTTCTGTTGAAAACAGCCCCTTGCGTGGCATTGCTACACCCCAGGCAATTCCGCGCTGGTTTAACCACCCCTGCGTTGCCGCTGATGCTGATGCATCAATTGGGATTCGTGGAGGATATTGCGCTGTAAGGGGCTGTTCCGGTTGCACACACATGGGTCCGATTCGCGTCATGGTTTCGGCCCAATGTTCGGTAGTTCGGTGTGGCACCTGCACAGCGAACACTTTTCCGTAGATGTGTGCCCTATCGTTATGACGGATTGTAACGGTTAAGGCTGTGCGTGTTGCAAGGCGCGTAAGAATGGCGGCCTTCGTCATTTTTGTAAACACCGCAGCAATCAGCACATCATACTGCGTTTTTTTTCCGGCAGCACGTACCCTAAGCCACGACGGACGGAAACTATGGGCCGGGTGTATGGCCACCACAGAACGGATGCGTGGATCCGATTCGAGAAATGCCTTATTGCGATACGACGCAACTACGTCGATGGCAACGTTTGGGATGGCTGCATGAAGCCAGTCGAGAAGTCCGGAGGACGCAATGTAGTCGCCAAGTGCATCGTAGCGAAACAGCAGGATGGAACGCACCTTCGAGGCCTCGAGCGGTGCACTGATGTTGCCCACCATTCCCCTGCCTAACGCAGAGAAAATGCGTTCGCGAAGCGACGTTTTTTGCTGTGTTGGTGCGCTTACGTATTGTTCACCATCCATTGGGCGTAAGCGGTACAATTCTATAGCAAGAGAGCGAACAAGATCTGCATCGTCTTGCGTAAAGGTGCGTACCGTGCCCAGTGTTTCCATGGCGCTACGCCAATGCTCGCACGATTAGACTACTTCGATAGAAACGTCGTAAACAACGTCCTTGGCAAGTCCGTAGATCTTCTCGATAGCGCCACTAATTGGTGCGGTTGTTTCCGGATCGTCAGATGCCTCGTAGGCTTCCTCTGAAGCGTACACGTACACTTCTTGGAAGTGGTTGCGTTTCCCCTTCGATTCAAATACGTCGAACGTTATCCCGGACCCAGCGTAGAAGTCTTTAACGGCATTGATGGACGTTAAGTATTCCGGCCGCTTACCATCCGGAATGGTGTATGAAACCCGAAAAAGGACTTTAGCCATGTTCTAGAACCCTTGGTGAAACCACGAAAATAGGACACGAGAAGTAAGCTTTCCATCAAACTTTTCAACACCTTAGAACGCCACCGTTGATCGAACGGCCTCGACTATCGTTGTAGCATTCGGCAGAACAGCCGCCTCTAGCGTGGGAGCAAACGGTGTGGGACTATCAAAAGCGGCAACGCGGCTCACCGGTGCATCAAGCCATTGGAAGGCCTTCGACGCAATTCGGGCGGCTATTTCGGCACCAAAACCGGCAGTTAACACTGCTTCGTGCGCAACCACAACTCTTCCGGTTTTCCGGACGCTCTCGAGCACGCTGTCCTCATCAAAAGGAACTAAGGTGCGGATATCAACCACCTCTACTTCAATGCCCTGTTGGGCAAGCTCATCCGCAGCGGTAAGCGCCATGTGTACAGCAGAGCCATAGGCGATTACCGAGCAGTGCTGGCCACTCCGAACAACACGTGCCTTGCCCAGAGGAACAACGTACTCCCCTTCTGGCACTTCGCCCTTAATTTTCCGATACAGGCCCTTGTGCTCGAAAAACATCACCGGGTCGTTATCGCGAATGGCTGCAGTAAGAAGCCCCTTTGCGTCGTCCGGAAATGCCGGACACACAACTTTGAGTCCGGTAGCATGAACAAACCATGCTTCGGAATTTCTGCTGTGGAAGGGATTGCCCCCTACACCGCCACCCGACGGACCTCGCACAACCATGGGTACGGGCAAACCCCAGCGGTAGGCCGTTGTTCCAGCCACCGTTACAACTTGGTTGAATCCGTTGGTGATGAAGTCCATAAACTGCATTTCTGCAATTGGACGCATGCCGTTGAGTGCGGCCCCTATTGACGCTCCGATGATGGCTGTTTCGCTGATCGGCGCGTCGATAATGCGCTTTGGACCGAACTCTTCCAGGAAACCCTTGGTTACCTTGAATGCGCCTCCATAGGTGCCAATGTCTTCACCTATCATGAATACGCGTTCGTCTCTCCGCATTTCAAGGCGCATTGCATCTGCAATGGCCTCTAGATAGGTCATTATCATGGTGTTGACATAAAGACGTTCTTAAATCCTTCCTCGGGGGCAGGCCAAGGATGCTCTAGCGCCCTGTCGATAGCAGCGATCATGTTCGCAAGTGTTGTTTCGCGAAGGGCCGTTATCTGCTCCTCTGTTTGCACCCCGTCCTTCACCATCTTTGCGATGTACGTTTCTACGGGATCTTTCTTCTTCCACTCTTCTAACATGTCCTTGGGTACATAGGAAAAGTCATCGTGCTCGGCATGACCCCGCATGCGCATCGTAAGGGTTTCGATAAGTGTTGGCCCCTTACCCGCTCGGGCGCGCTCCGCGGCCGCACGGCAGGTTTGGTACACCAACTCTACATCGGTGCCATCGATGGTCTCACCGGCAATTCCATATCCAACGGCACGGTCGGATAACTTTTCGCAGGCAAACTCTAGGGAGTTTGGTGTGGAATAGGCGTACTGATTGTTTTCGATAATAAGAATGAGCGGAAGCTTATGAACGGCAGCAAAATTCAGGGCCTCGTGCACTTCTCCTACTTGGGCACCTCCGTCTCCGATATACGTCATGGACACGGTGGTAATTCCTCGTAGTGCATCAGCCATCGAAAATCCGGCCGCCACGGGAATCATCGCACCCAGGTGACTCACGTTTCCATAGATCCGCTTGGCAGGATCGGCGTAGTGTCCGGTGCCATCGGTACCACGCATCTGACTACCCTCGCGTGCCAGATGGTTCAGCATAAGTTGGTCGAGGTCTGCACCAAACACAAAATGTCCACCAATGTTTCGGTGCATGGGAAAGAGTACATCCTTTGATGGGTCTAGCGCATAGGCGCTACCCACACTAACGGCTTCGTTTCCAAGCTGACTGTACACTCCACCAAATGCTTTGCCCTGACGGTAGAGTCTGAGCATCGCGTTGTCGAACTCCCGTGCCATCAGCATGTATTTCAGCAGTTCCAGCCGGGTTTCTCGCGAAAGTTGCGTCATGAAGTTTCCTTTGGAGAGCCGCCAAAATACGAACGCCCCGCCGACCAAAGTCTGCGAGGCGTTTCGAGCCGCGATCCTCTTTTACTTCTTCTTGTGTTTCTTCACATCTGCAACGGTTACTGTTGGACCACTGTTGCCCCAGCTATTGTACACATACGTTACAACTGCAGCGATGTCTTCATCGGTATACTTCTTTGGAAGTGGCGCCATTACGCCGTTGTATTCCTTGCCATTGACCTTGATTTTCCCAGACTTTCCGTTTACCACTTCCTTGATGATCTGGGCAAGTGGTGTGTTTTTTAAGTAGTCGCTCTTGGCAAGGGGCGGGTACACGGCACCTAGACCCTGACCATTTGCCTGATGGCATGTTTTGCAGTATTCAGTGTAAACCTTTTCGCCCTTCTTCATCATTGCGGCTTTGTCCTGACCAAGGGCGGATGCCGAAACGAAGCAAACACCAACAACAATTGCGAGTGCGCCAAACATCGTTTTCATTCTTTTGTCCATTCAATTGAGGTGAATTGTGTGCGTTTTTCAACCCGCAAATATAAGACACGTATGTCTGAATATTAGTGCTTGCTGCAACAGCCGTCAACCGTATGCGATACAGGCGCCGATGGCGACACGTACGGTATCCCCAAGCCCAAACCGCGAATGAAGATCATGGTACCCACAGCGAGTGCCAGAAATGGAACGGCTTTCGAGAGTCGTCTGCGCGCCGTGCCAGCAATAAAGCTCCCACCGAACGCAAACGCGAGCATTACAGGCAGAGTTCCGGCACCAAAGGATGCCATGAACAATGCACCATCAGCAACATTTCCGGTTGCTATGCCCCCAAACAAGGCAGACACTACAAGGCCACAGGGAAGGAGTCCGTTCAGCGCACCAATGGCTGCAAAGGTTACGGTAGTTCGCGTAGAAAGAAGCTTCGACAACTGCCTTCGAACAGGCGCCGTAACTCGTGCAGCAACTGGTGCCGGAATAAGTGAATAATGGAAGAGTACCTGCGTTAACGCAGCAAGAATCATAAGACTGCCGGCAAGCATCGACACAATGCGCTCTGCTCCTGCAATTGCCATCACAGATGCTCCCCATCCCGCTATACCACCAAGAACAGCATACGTGCCGATGCGCCCAATCTGATAGAGAATTCGCTCAAGTGCCCACGTGCCGCTTCCGCGATTGCTCTGAGGAAGCGAAAGTGCAATGGGACCGCACATGCCGGCGCAATGTAGGCTTCCTGCAATTCCTAATAGCAATCCGGCAAGTGGTTCCATGATACTCTACTCGAGAACAATGTTTTGTTCATAGATAAAGTCTTGCCCGGCATTCAAACCGGTAACTGTTACTTTCCACGCGCCCCCTTGCAGTGTGGAAACGTCTACCAATGCTCTTCCATCTGTGGCCTTGGCTTCAATGGTTGTGTCGGAAGCAGGATTATCCGGTTTGTACATCATCACGCGTATCGGAAGTTCGCCCGTGCCAGCAGCGGACATTGTAACGGCAAGAGTGTGGCCGTGAGCTGTTATACCTGCACCGAGTACCTTAGCGTGTTGCCTTGCAGCGCTAATCAAATCCTGACGCAGCGATGCTTCATAATAGTCGTCTTGCACAAGGTCTACCCGCGTTCCCAAGGCAAACACCACAAATCCAAGTGTACAAGCCGCAAAGATTGTGTATACAACTGCTATTCGCCAACCCCAATGAAAAGATCTCATGTGTTCCTCACGGTGCGATGAAGGACGTAGTGATTGTTCGGAACGGTTCTCCGTTCCTTCGGAGTTCAATAGACACCTTGGTGTCGTTGCCAGCCGGCGCGTTTGCGCCCCTTACCAGAATAAAACGTCCTTTCGACATCGACTCTGCGGGAACTAGTGAGTCTACGCCAAGTGGAACAATCGTAAATCCCTGGGGCGATACAACCGCCATGTTGTACGACAACTGCGTGTTGGTTTTGTTGATTATCTGAATACGGTAAAAGTTTGCAACTCCACCGCTCATTTTTTGCCATGTGGTTCCTTCTTGACGAAGGATCACAACATCTAAATCATTTCGAAGTGCGAACAGAGTTCCAACTACGGCTACAAGAACAACCCACACGGTGGCATAGGCCTTAATTCGTTTTGTCCAGAACGAACCGCGACCGCGTTCAACCGTGGACATACTCGTGTACCGTACAAGCCCCCTATCCAATCCTACCTTGTCCATCACCTCGTCGCATGCATCAATACAGGCAGTGCAGTTTACGCACTCGAGTTGAATGCCGTTACGAATGTCTATTCCGGTTGGGCATACGGTAACACACTGGTGGCAATCAACACAGTCGCCTTTGCCTTCTGTTCTGCGGAACGCCCCCTCACCCGCATGTTTCTTTGCCTCGTTGTCCTCGCGTGTCCACTTTGCCCTGCTTTCGCCACGTTTGTAATCGTAGGTAACAGCTACGGTGTTTTCGTCTACCAGAGCAGACATGTACCGTCCGTATGGACAAGCGATTAGACACGCCTGCTCTCGGAAACGATAGAACACCATGAAAAACACAAAGGTGAAGAATACTAGTCCAACAAACAGCTCCCCGTGCTTGAATGGACCGTCGGTAACGTATTTCCGCAGTTCGTCGCTAGAGATAATGTACGAGAGGAAGATATTTGCGATACCAAAGCTGATTGCCGCAAAAACAACAACCTTCGTAAGTGCACGCCATGTTCTGTCGAATGTCCAGGGTCCGGCACTGCGTTGCGCTTGTTCCTTTGGACCGCCTTCTATAAGCCACTCGATCTTGCGGAAAACCATCTCCATAAAGATGGTTTGTGGACATAACCACCCACACCAAAGTCTGCCGAGTGTTGCAGTGAACACAACAATGGTAACCACACCTGTAAGGAAGAGAAGCGCAACAAGGTAGAAGTCATTCGGCCAGAATGGCACACCAAAGAACACAAACTCGCGCGTGAGGATGTTAAAAAGCAGAAACTGGTGCCCGCCCACTTTTACAAAGGGGGCGAGCACCAAAAATGCTAAAAGAAACCAACTAAGGATGGTTCTATACCTTGTGAATGCCCCCTTGGGCTTACGGGCATAGATCCACCGCCGCTTACCATCCGGCCGAATACTCGCAAGTTCTGCTCGAAAGCGTTCGTGATCCTCTACGAGTTCGGGGTTAATTATTGACATTGTTGGTAACGATGATAAAGAGGATTACTGTGCCGGAGCCGCAGGAGCACAAAGAATGTCTCGTCCTTCTTCCAGCGGCTTAGGATCGGGTGGGTTTGTTCCCTTCATGGACACAATGTAGGAACTTACCTGAAGCAACTGTTCATCGGAGAGTTTGGCACCACTTCCGTAGGGCAACATGCCTTTCTCGGGAAAACCAGTGGTGATGTTCTTTATGATTTCTTCTAGCGAACATCCATGAATCCAATACTCGTCTGTAAGGTTCGGACCAACCTGACCGCCAAGGTCCTCGCGATGACACGTAGCGCAGAGATTTTCTGCACCATTGAAGATCTTCTTCCCTGCATCTAGTGAAGCTGCATCAGTGAGAAGAGCAATGGTTATCCCGGCCGACTTCGGAGCATTGGCTTTAAGTGCTTCACCTTCAGCCATCTGCGCCTCATACTCGGCATGGGACGTACGTCCAGTATACCACAGAATATTCCAGTCTGGTCCGGAATACACGTGATAATAAAACATGTAGATGGCACTCATCACAATGGTGAAGTAGAAACCATACAGCCACCACCTAGGCAGATTGTTATCGTATTCGCGTATCCCATCGGCCTCGTGATCGAGTAATCGGTCTTTGTCTTGTTGTGCCATTGTTAACTCCTGTTCCTTGGTTGCGGTGGAGGGGTAATGGATGTTCCGTCGTGAAATATCGAATTCGCCATCATGTTCAACTGTTCCTTATCAGCGCGGAAGAACCATACAATGAGCGCGGCAAAAAATCCAAAGAACACAATGAGTGCCACTATGGGGTAGAGCTCGATGCCGGGAATATTTGCAAGCACGTTTTTGTACATGGTTGTTACTTCCCTTCTGCCGTTGCCGGCGATTTTTTGATGTCGGTACCCAAACGTTGCAAGTAGGCAATCATGGCAATGATCTCCTTGTTCGGATCCACGTCTTTAATTCCTGATGCCGTTAATCCTGCTGCAATTTCGGTTGCTTGGGCGCGCAGTTCTTCTACTGCCTTTGATGCATATCCTTCGGGGTACGGAACGCCCATCTTTTGCATCGTGAGGATTTTACCTTCTGTGTGCGACACGTCGAGATTAACGGTATACATCCAAGGGTAGCTTGGCATAATCGAATTCGGAGAAGTAGACCGTGGCTCGTTCATGTGCTTCCAGTGCCACGCGCTAGGATACTTGCCCCCTATTCGATGGAGGTCGGGTCCGGTTCTCTTCGATCCCCACTGGAACGGGCGGTCGTATACAAATTCTCCGGCCTTGGAGTATTCTCCGTACCGTTCAGTTTCGCTCCGGAATGGACGTATCATCTGCGAGTGACAGGTGTAGCATCCTTCTCGCACGTAGATGTCTCTGCCTTCGAGTTCAAGGGGCGTGTATGGCGTAACGGAAGAAATGGTGGGAACATTCGATTCTACGAGTGCCGTGGGAACAAACTCCACTACACCGCCGATGAGTACGGCCACCAGCACCAGTACCGAGAAACGTACCGGACGTCCCTCGAGTATACGGTGCCATCCGTCCTTATGGGCTGGGGCGTCCTTTACCAACATGGTGTTAACTACGTGGGCTTCTTCATTTGCAAGAAGCTTACCGCCTTTCGCTGTTTTGTAAAGGTTCCACACACCAACGCATGCACCAACGAGGTACAGAGTTCCACCAAGCGAACGCATGATGTACATCGGTATTAGCTGCGTTACTGTTTGCAGGAACGTATACTCTAGCGTACCGCCGGGTTGGAACTGCTTCCACATAAGGGATTGGGTTATGCCGCCCCAGTACATTGGTACTACGTACACCAACACACCAAGCGTCATCAGCCAGAAGTGCCAATTTGCAAGCGAAAGAGAGTACAGCTTTGTTCTGTAGATGCGTGGAAAGATGTAGTACAACATTGCGAATGTGATACCACCATTCCATAGGAGAGCGCCGAGGTGAACGTGGGCAATGATGTAGTCTGTGTAGTGAGTAAGAGCGTTGATGTTCTTTAACGACATCATTGGCCCTTCGAACGTAGACATACCATAGGCGGTAATGCCAACTACCATGAACTTCAGCACTGGGTCCGTGCGGACCTTATCCCATGCGCCGCGAAGGGTTAACAGACCGTTTACCATGCCACCCCAGGATGGAGCAATGAGCATAAAAGAGAACACCACACCCAATGACTGTGCCCAGTCTGGCAACGCTGTATACAGAAGGTGGTGGGGTCCGGCCCAGATGTACAGAAATATGAGGGCCCAGAAGTGGATGATGGAAAGTCTATACGAGAATACCGGACGGTCTGCGGCTTTCGGTATGAAGTAATACATTATCCCCAAAAACGGCGTGGTAAGGAAGAACGCCACAGCGTTGTGCCCGTACCACCACTGAACAAGAGCATCCTGCACGCCGGCATACATGGAGTAGCTCTTGAGCAGATGCACGGGCAGTGATAACGAGTTTACTACGTGCAGGAGGGCAACCGTTAAGAACGTGGCAAGGTAGAACCAGATTGCCACATACATGTGCCGTTCTTTTCTACGGACAATTGTACCAATCATGTTCCAGCCAAACACCACCCATACAAGCGTAATGGCAAGGTCGATTGGCCACTCCAGCTCTGCATACTCCTTGCTGGTGGTAATGCCTAATGGGAGTGTAAGCGCAGCGCTAACAATAATCGACTGCCAACCCCAGAAGTGCACCTTGCTTAGCGTATCGCTAAACATCCGCGTTTTGCAGAGTCGCTGCAATGAGTAATACACACCAACAAAGATTGCATTGCCGGCAAAGGCAAAGATCACCGCATTCGTGTGTAGGGGGCGGAGCCTACCATACGAGAGAAAGTCTAAACCACCGAGGAACTCGGGGATGTAGAGCTTAATCGCCACGATAAGCCCAACGAGAAAACCAATAATGCCCCAACCCATTGCGGCTATCGCAAAGAGGCGGACAATGTTATTGTCGTACGCAACGGCTTCGGTTTTTCCGTTAACATACGTTGCCTGTGAATCCATATTCCCTACCCTAGACTGTGAGAGGAAAGAGTGTTATTTGTTTCGTGTTCCTGTTTATCGGGCTCTACATCATCATAGAGCATTCTCAACGGTGGCGTTTGCAGATCATCGTATTGGCCCTTGCGTGTAGCCGCAAGAAATGCCCCAAGGAATCCGGCAGCAACGAGGATGCTGCATATCACCAACAGTGGCATTACCGCCATGACATCCTCCGTGCATAAAACCGTGCGCCCCCTACACTCATGCCTACAACCATCAACGAGCTTACGGGCATCATGATGGCGGTAACAACAGGAGTGAGCAGCCCCATTACGGCAAGACCAATGGCAAAAACGTTATAGACCATGGTAAACCACAATGCGGCTTGAATAACTCGAGAGCAGTTATGAGCATAGGTAAGCAAAGCCGGCAGCCGCTGGATGGAGTTGGCCGGCATAATCATATCTGATGCCGGAGCGAGCGTTGAAGAGTCTTCCGTAACCGCTATAGACACATCGGCTGCCGCCATGGCGGACATATCGTTCAGTCCATCACCTACCATTAGCACTGGTGCTTCGTTACGCAGCTGTTGAATGTGAAATACCTTCTCTTCGGGCGTTGCTTTGAACCGCATGCGTGAGGCAGGAAACACACGCTTCAGCAGGGGCAAATCTTTATCACCGTCTCCTGTGAGAAGTTGCGTCTGGTACCCCATTGTAGACAATGCGGCAATTGACTGCTCTACGCCATCACGCATCCGAGACACATACTCGTACGTTCCCACAAACTCTCCGTCTATCACCAGAACGGTGTCTCCGGTTGATGGAACGTTCGTTCCATATTTCTTGGCGTATTCAGCCGAACCAATGGTAATGGTGTAACCAAGACTCGACCCACAAAGCCCCTTACCTATTTCTTCTTCTATGGCATCAACGTCTGCATACTCAGTGTTTGCTGCGGCAATAGCCCTGCTTACAGGATGTGTGCTTTGCGATACCAACGCCTGAACGGCTGCGGACTCTGTTGCCGATAACTCTCTTCCGTGGTAACGTGCCTGGGTTCTGTCTGTAAGTGTTCCCGTTTTATCAAACACCACTGAACGCACTCGCCGCAACTCCACCATCACGCCAATGTTCTTTATGTACAAACCCACTCGACTAAGCGCACCCATTGCTGTGCCTAACGTAATAGGGGCTGCCAGTGTAAAGGCGCACGGACAAGCAATGATGAGCACCGCAGTGAATACATTCGCTGCTAAACGCATATCGTAAACACCATGGTAAACGGCGGCAACTAGTGCAATGGCCACTGTGCCAAGCGTAAACACTAATCCGAACGTGTTACTGCGAGTGCTGTATGCGTTACGTGTTGTTGTTCCACTTGTGCGTTCCCAAAGCGAGGCCAAATAACTCTGCGAAGCAGGTCGGGTGGCGGTAAGCCGAAGCGCATGCCCAACAACCCGACCTCCGGCATAGATCAACGTCCCCTTGGTGCACTCTACGGGAACACTCTCGCCGGTAACAAAGGAATAGTCTACATATCCAATTTCGCTCAGAACAACAGAGTCCGCAGGAACAACTTCGCCGTATCGCACAAATAATTCGTCTCCGGAGCGCACGGCATCTACAGGCACAACGCTCTCTTCGCCGCGCGTGCATCTGCGCACAGACAAGGGGAAGAATGATCGTACCGTTCTATCGAACGTAACCGCATCGAATGCCTTCTGTTGGAACAATCTGCCGACCAAGAGAAAAAGCACCAGACCGGTGAAGGAGTCCAAAAATCCCTCGCCGTACCCTCCGATAATGTCTACAAGACTTCGAACGAATACGGTGGTGATGCCAAGTGCAACTGGAACATCGAGATTTATCACACCCCTACGAATACTTGCCATTGCAGAGCGCAACCAACTGGACGCTGAAAAGAAGTACACTGGAATGCTGATGAGAACACTGATCACCGAGAATACTGTGATAAGGGTTGAATCGAGTGTGCCACCGGAAAGATACTGGGCAACACTCATCATCATTACATTTCCGGCGGCAAAGCCGGCAACGCCCATACGCAGATAGATTCCGCGCAATGCCTCGCGTTGTTCACTCTGGCGTTGTGCCACGTCCTCTTCGGATGTTAACAATGGCGGGTAACCAACGGAACTCACTACGTTGGCAACTTTTCGGAGTGATGTAGAGGCAGGATTATACTGTATCTCGATTGATTTGCGCAATAAATCAACACGGGATGAGGTGATTCCCGGTTCGAACCGAGAGAGTCTTTCCAACAGCCATATACAACTTGCGCAGTGCATTGTTGGAAGCGTAAAACGCGCCACAACCATGCCGGGCATTTCTGCTACGATAAATCGTGACGCGGTTGATGGATCGTCTAAAACTTCGAACCGGGATGTGTCTGAAGAGACATTTCGTTGGGAGGTGCCATGTTCTGATCCAAGCTCGTAATACGAACACATGCCCGCATCTCGAAGGATGGTATATACAGACAAACAACCGGTGCAGCAGAACTGCAAATCGCCTTGGCGAATTGAACCACTGGCGCATGGATCTCCACAGTGGTGGCAAATCGTAGCGTTTTGGGCGTTTGTAGATGAAGAACTAGACGTCACACATTGTTGGGTAAAATGAACAACGTGCAAATCTCCGCCTCATCGTTGGAGGGTTCTATGACAATTGTCATAGTGTGGATGCTAAACCGTTGAGGCGCCCTGAAATTCCTGCGCGAGACGAACATTCAACTCGGAGGCACGCTCCCCCAAACTTTGGAGGGTTACACGTTTTGCAATGCTCGTAAACTGCATACGCACTTCAACCCAGTGTTCGTGCGCCGGACATGGCTCGGCAATTCCACATCCGGGCAAACCAAGCATACATTCTGTAAATATCTTCGTACCGTCTATTGCCGCCACAAGTTCGTAGAGTGTAAGGGAGCTAGCATCGGAGCGAAGCATCACACCACCACGGGGTCCCCTGTAGGACGTCATAATGCCCCACTGCGTTAGCTGCTGAAGTACCTTTGTTAAGAAATGGAAGGAAATGTTAAGCTCCTTGGCAATCCGGCTTATGGAAACAAATCCCCCCTGCCCATGGGCAGCCACAAAAATGGCTGCCTGGATTCCGTAGATACAAGACTTCGATAACATCATCGGGATTTCCTCACCAATCAATGAAATCCAACGTTGGAATTCGGAATTCGGACTCTTATGACCCGAATATACGAACCCCGTTTGCTTCACCGCCCTTGCTGGCGACTGCGTGGAGACCGAGACACGGCACGTTTACAGCAATCGCGGAAACAACGCTGGATTTGCCTCGTGCATCATGGCATAGGCAGACGTAACAACGTGTTCTGCTTCGGGCTTCGACCAGTAATTTCCGTCTGTGCCGTAGGCCGGACGATGTGCATTGGCTGTTAAGGTGCGTGGCGCGGAGTCTAACCACCGATACCCGTCCTGCACTTCCAACACCTCGCGCAGAATGTATGCGCTTGCGCCACCGGGAACATCTTCGTCCACAACCAGCAATCTGTTGGTGCGTTGGAGCGACGTTACAATTACGCCCCCTACATCAAATGGCAACAGCGTTTGCACATCTACAACCTCGGCAGATATGCCAAGTGTTGCAAGAGTTGCGGCAGCTTCTATGGCCACGCGAACCGTAGCACCGTAGGTAACGATGGTAAGATCCGAGCCCGATCGAACAATCTCGGGCACGCCGAGAGGAACGGTGTACTCTCCAACGTTCTGTGGAAGACGTTCCTTCAGTCGGTATCCATTGAGAACTTCTACAACAAGACCGGGGTCGTCGCCACGCAGCAGTGTTTCATACATTCCGGCAGCTTGCACAAAGTTCCGAGGCACGCATACATGCACACCGCGCACAAGATTGATGATTCCTGCCATTGGCGACCCCGAGTGCCACACACCTTCTAATCGGTGTCCGCGCGTGCGCACAATAACCGGTGCTTTTTGTCCACCACGTGTGCGCCACTGCACCGTTGCAAGGTCATCACTCATGAGTTGCAACGCGTACAGAAGATAGTCGAGATACTGAATTTCTGCCACCGGTCGTAGTCCACGCATGGCCAAACCAATTGCCTGACCCAGAATAGTGCACTCACGAATACCCGTGTCTGCAACACGCAAATCACCATAGGCCCCCTGCAATCCCAGCGTACCCTGATTAACATCACCAAGTTTGCCGCTGTCCTCGCCAAAGATGAGCATGCGTGGATCCTTTGCCAGTGCTTTATCGAACCACGCGCGGATAACCTCGGAGCCATTCACTGCGGGCGCGTCATCTGCATACTGGGGCGCAACTTCTGCTATTCGCAACGGCGAAGCTTCCGATTCGCTAAGCAGGTGCGAAGAATACGAGGGGGCGATACGACTGGAATATTGGGTGCGCCACTGAGCAAGGGGCTCACGAATGGCCAACGGTACATTTTTAAGGGAAACCACAGCAGAGAACGCGGCCACCATAATGTCTCGCCGAAATGGTTCGCGCAACTTCCGCAGTTCCTGCTGTTGGGCATCAATACTATCGGCCTCCGAAAGATAACCGGCTGCGCGCAAAGCACCCGCAGTTTGTTCTAGAACCGCACAGGCCTCGCGAATTTCCGACTGGATAGGAAGCATGTAGGCATCCCAGGCGGCCTGCTTCGACGTTTGAACATACAAGGCCGCTGCTGATTCTATGGTATCGAGCTCTTCGGCCGTAGCGATGCCCTGTGAGATAATCCATTGACGCATGCGTGCAATACCGTCCATCTCGGTTTCCCACGCTAGGCGCTCTGCTGACTTATATCGTTCATGCGAACCCGAAGTGGAGTGACCCTGTGGCTGCGTTACTTCGATAACATGGATGATTTGCGGCACGTGAAACTCTCGTGCTGTAGCTGCTGCCCGCGTATACGTTTCAACGAGTGCCGGATAATCCCAGGCACGTACCACGTGGATATCGAACCCATTTGTTTCGCCGGGTACACGCTGAAACCCACGAAGCAGCTCTCCAACGTTCGATTTTGTAACCTGCACTTCGTTGGGAACGCTAATTCCATAGCCGTCGTCCCAAATGCTAATTACGGCGGGAGCACCCAGCACACCAATCGCGTTAACGCTTTCCCAGAACATCCCTTCGGCGCTGGATGCGTTTCCGATAGTGCCGAATGCCACCTCGTTGCCATTGTTCGAATAGTCTGTAAAGCTCTTTAGTTCGTCTACGTTCCGGTAAAGTATCGATGCCTGAGCGAGTCCAACCAATCGTGGCATTTGCGACCCCGTTGGCGATACATCGGCTGATACATTCTTCGTTGTAGACTGTGGCAACCAATTCCCGTCTTCGTCTAAATACCGCGTTCCAAAGTGACCATTCATGGACCTACCGGCAGACGCAGGTTCTGCTTGCACATCGGTGTGAGCATAGAGCTGGGCAAAGAACTTCTGCACGTCGCTGGCGCCAATAGCGAACATGAACGTTTGGTCGCGATAATATCCGCTGCGCCAATCACCATTCTGAAAAACGCGCGCCATGGCAAGTTGTGGCAACTCTTTACCGTCGCCAAATATTCCAAACTTTGCCTTGCCCGTTAGTACTTCCTTCCTTCCAAGGATGGAGGCGTGTCTGCTCTCCACGGCTATTCGATAGTCGTGCAGAACCTCTTCGGACGTGTATACCTTCGTCGCTGTCTTTTCGGCGCTTCGTTTCTTCATAGACCACAAAGTTACGGTTTGTTCATTGCTCTTCGAAGAGCGAAGGCTGTCGAGGGTCCGCCTGCGTGTGCTGGCGCACGATTATTTCGGCAGTTGTTAGCGTTTGTTCGAGGTGAACATTTACTAACACCTCGTCGAACTGGTCCTGATGGGCCATTTCCATCTCTGCACGCGACAACCGGAGGGCAATCTGTTCGGCTGTCTCGGTAGACCTAGCTCGCAGCCTGGCAGCAAGCGTTTCCATATCCGGAGGAGCAACGAAAATGAGCAGTGTCTCGTCGGGAAATGCTGCCCGCAAAGACAAAGCCCCCTTAACATCCACATCGAAAATGAGAAACTCGCCCTTGGCTATCGTTTCGGCAACGGCGCTCCGAAGTGTTCCATAATAGTTGCCAAAAATCTCTTCGTATTCAATCAGATCGTCGTGTTCTATTGCCCTGCGAAACTCGTCGCGAGAGAGAAACATGTAGTCCTTACCATGAACCTCACCTTCCCGTTTGGCCCGCGTGGTAGCACTCACACTAAACCGCAGAAACGGAAAAACCTCTAAAAGGTGCCGAGCAACAGTGGTTTTGCCGGCTCCACTCGGTGCCGACAACACGATGAGGTGCTTTTTATTCGACATTCTGAATCTGCTCCCTCATGCGCTCGAGTTCCTCCTTCATACCCACTACAATGCGCGCAATTTCGGCGTCGTTAGACTTGGAGCCAATCGTGTTCACCTCCCGGTTCATTTCCTGCAGGAGAAAGTTCAACTTCCGCCCGGGATTACCGTCGGCATCCATGTATTCAACAAAGTGTTTGATGTGACTCCGCAGGCGGACACATTCTTCGCTTACATCGAGTTTTTCTGCCAGGAGTGTAATCTCCAATTGCAGGCGCTGCTCGTCGATATCTGCCTGGTCTACAACCTGCCGCACGCGTTCGCGAAGTCGCAGACGTTCCATTGGAATTCGCTCCGTGCTCATGCGTTCTACGTCTACCAGACCTTTCTCTATTGCCACAAGGCGCAGCTCGAGGTCGGTCCGCAGTGCCCCACCCTCGCGATTGCGCATTTCGTTTAGGGCTTTCAATGTATCGATAAGCAAGGCCGAGAGCTCCTTCCACAGGACCTCCGCATCGTGCGGAGTTTCATCTTGGGTGAAGAGATCCGGGTAAGCTACTACGTGGTCTAGGGTTACGTCGCCAGACAACCGTAGCTCGTCCTTCATTCTACGGAGTGCTTCTACAAACTGTTCTGCCCCCTTCATATTCATCGAAACACCGGAATCAACGGCAGATTCTTCGGCACGTATGAAAAGCGACAACGTGCCGCGAACAACGTGTTCGCGGGCAAGCTCGCGTATCTGGGCTTCTGTGGCCGACCATTCCTTGGGCATCTTTACCGAGAACTCCAGATAACGTCCATTCACGCACCGCGCCTCTATTGTTGTGCGACGGTTGCAAACCACGCCTTCGCTCTTTCCGTACCCGGTCATGCTCCGTATCATCAATGCTCCATGTTCATTTCGTTAAGGAAACCGCAAAGATACGCCGTGCGTCCCGCAGCTCTGGGCTATCTTTCCGATTATGTACATCGATACCGTAAATCCATTGGAACTTGTGCAACCGGCGGCGTTCCACCTTCGCGACCGTTGGCAAACACCAATCGATGTGTGTGTTATTGCAGGATCGGGTTTATCCAGTGTTGCCTCGCTAGGCGATGTTGCAGACAGTGTTGATCTTGGCACCGTTAGGGGGCTTGTGGTACCCGGTGTTGCGGGTCATGGTGGCGCTGTGGTATTAACATCAATTGCCGGCGCACGGTGCATGGTGTTTACCGGACGTTTACATGGGTATGAAGGCCACTCCCCTTCCACGTGTGCTACCTATCCCGCGCTTGCCATTGCTCTGGGAGCCAAAAGGGTACTTTTTACCCAGGCGGTAGGTGGTTTACACCACAGTCTGCGCACCGGCACGGTGATGCTCCCGATAGATGGATTGAATTTTACGAACCGCCGAATTGCCGCAGCGGACACCACAGCTCGAGCCACGATAATCGATCCCGAGTGGCACAGACAGGTGGTTTTCGAGTGCACGGCGCGTGGCATCGGTGTTGCCGAAGGCACTGTAGCCCAGGTTATGGGTCCGTCCTACGAAACACGGTCGGAAGTGCGGATGCTGCGAGGTATGGGTGCCGATGCAGTGGGAATGTCTACGCTTACAGAGGCAATATGGTGCGCATCTGTTGGATGCAGTGTGTTGGTTGTATCACTCATCACCAATGTGCTTACCGATACGGTGTGCTCGCCCCTTACCCACCACGATGTAGTGGCAACGTCTCAATCTTCCCAGGAAAACGTGTGTTCGGTTGTGGAATCGGCACTATCTGTTCCGCTCTAACGTGTGCCATGCACGGATGAGGTATTTTTGCAGTATGATGATTTCGAACGTTACGTGTTTCGTTCTTGTGGCCTGCGGGCTGGCATTATGCGGATGTAAGAAGACGGAATACAGCAGCTTTATGAAGAGCAAGAAGGCCTACAAGGTGAATCGGCCAATGTTCGATCTTCGCGCTGTGCGGTTGAGCGATTCTACCGTTCAATTCAGTTTTATGACGCCGTCTACTCTGCGCACCACGGACAGATCTATTCGCTACGTTGATCTTTTTGTGGCGGCAACCCCAAACGGTAAGAAGGACTCGATTATGGTTAGCCCGTCGGTAGCCGGAACGCCCGGTGTGGACGAAACAATCTACTTCATTGGCGAAGGTGTTTGGGATTCACCCATTGCCAAATCTTCGAGACAGGCCTTTGTTGATGTAAACGTGGTAACATATTCCGACCACATAGTTTTTTCAGACACAATTGAATACACGAAGGCGGAACCGATGGAGCTGCTCCCTTTTGCGCAGCATGGCAAAGAATCGCTCGTGGAACTTGGCGTTACGGCTCGGAGGATTTTTGTACCGCAGGGAGAATATCTGCCTACCTCCGAGGCATTCAGAGTGATCATTTCCGACGCAAAAGGAAACGTAGTTTGGCGTAGCGATGCAGGCATGGCCTTCCTAACCGTGGTTGGCGACGTACAACCCCAGTCATCAAACGCTGTGCACCGATACATTATGCCGTGGAATGCGAAGGACCTTTCCGGTCAGGCGGTTCCTGATGGCGAGTATCGAGTAGATATGATCATTCCTGCCCGACCAACACCGTACACTTCCGTTCTCACGCTGGAATGGCCACTTCGGTGACCGATTCCGAATGGATGACAGAAGCCATTGCTTTGGCCAGGCGTGGCACTGGCACTGTTAGCCCCAACCCCAGGGTTGGTTGCGTAATTGTGCGCGATAACCACATCGTATCCAGCGGATGGCATCAACGGTATGGCGAAGAACACGCCGAAGTGAATGCTCTACGAAACTTCGACGGAGATACCGATGGGGCTGTGATGTACGTAACTCTCGAGCCGTGTTCCCATCAGGGTAAACAGGGGCCGTGCACAAAGGCAATCATTGCTTCGGGAATTGCCGACGTTGTTGTTGGAATCCAAGACCCCTATCACGAAGTAGCTGGAAGGGGGCTTGCAGAACTGCGCAGCGCTGGCGTCCGTGTGCGCGTTGGAGTATGCCAGAATGAATGCACCGAGCTTAACAGAACGTTCATCCATCACGTAACAACCGGATCGAGTTACGTAGCAGCGAAGATTGCCACGTCTGTTGACCTTGCCATCTCTGCAACACCACCAAATCGTTGGCTAACCTCAGCCGAGAGCAGACGGGTTGTGCACGAACTCCGCAACGAATTCGACGCCGTGCTAACGGGCGTAGGCACTGTTATTGCAGACAATCCGCAGTTAACGGTTCGAGACGTTCAGGGAAGAAATCCAATTCGACTCGTTCTCGACACATCGCTGCGAATTCCACCAACGTCTGCGCTGGTTACAACTGCACACGCGGTGCCCACAATCATCTTTTGCGCCGAGGAATATGCCAACTCATCAGCCGCAGCTACGCTTCAATCGCATGGAGTGCGCATTCTGCCCTCTACTCTGAAGAACGGACTCATCAACCTTAGCAAGCTTGTAGAAACCACGGGTTCGATGGGTATTGCCTCCATCCTGGTTGAGGCAGGTCCACACGTACTCCATTCTTTCCTGGCAGAAGGTTTGGTCAACGAGCTTATTGTGCACGTGGCACCGGCACTTGTTGGCAGTTCCCCACGATGGTTCGATAATGGATACGGCGAAGCGATGGAGCTTACTTCTGTGTGTTCTGTAGGACCCGACGTACATCTTCGATATGCACTACGGAGCAGGTTATGAAGATTGCCGTACTTGCACTTTGTTTTGTTGCACTGTGTGCATTAACTGCTGCACAGCCGAGCCCGCATATGCAGCAAGCCGCCGCCAAGGGAGATTGGAAAACCGTTGAGCGGCTTGCCCAGCAGACACTTTTGAAACACCCAACAGATCGCATGTCGGCGCTGCTCTTGGCCCTATCCTTATCCCGGCAATCCAAACATTCCGAGGCCATTGCTGCATGCAGAAAAGTGTACACAATCGATCCGAACATTCTCCAGGTGTACCTTATTGAATCGGAGGCGCAGTCGGCGTTAAAACAGTCTGATGATGCAATTGCAACTCTGCAACGCGCACAAAAACAGTTTCCAGACTCGGTGCAACCTACATGGGCGCTTGGTATGGCGTATGCGCGTAACGGCAGATGCGACGCCGCCATTGGTCCACTCGAAGAGGCCATGTACCGCCGGCCACAGGTGGCCGGAATTACCGAACAGTTAGCACGGTGTTACTTTGCGTTGTCCCGGTTTGAAGAAAGCGCTGAGCTGTTTGCCCGTCTTGTTGATCTGCAGCCATCGTCCGCCCCTTACCGACTTCGGTATGCAGAAGCACTCATGGCCAGCAGAAAGTTCGAAGAAGCGGTGTATGAATACGAGGCCGCCCGTAAACTCGATCCATCTCTGGCGGATGCGTATCTCGGCCAAGCGGCCGCGCTACAGGAGATGGGACGCACACGAAACGCTCTGCAGGTGTCTCGTGAGCTTGTCTCTCGGTTGGCAGACAATGCGATGGCATGGTATAACGTTGGGCTGTTGCACATTGCTCTCGACGAGCCCGATTCTGCAACAAGGGCATTGAAGAAAGCTGTTGCCTTAAAACCAAATTACGCCGAGGCATACTTCAACCTTGGAGTGGCATACGACATGCGCGGGTTTACAGAGGATGCTGTGATGTCGTTTAAACGAAGTGCCAGCATGAATGCTGGTTTAGCACCGGATGCCTACAACTCGATAGCCATCATGCACCGCAAGGCCGGAAAGGTAGAGGAAGCCGTGGCAATGCACCGTCAGGCCATTACACTTAGAGATACGGCTGCCGTGTTGTACGTGTCCTTAATGAACACCTACTACGAGGGTCAGCAGTGCACCAAGGCCACCGAGTTGGGAAGCAAGATGCTGGAAAAGTTTCCACAGCAGGCCGAAGTGATCTATTCGGTAGCCCGGTGCCTTGTGCGCACGGGAGATCGCGAAAAAGCGCGATCTCTTGCTCAGCAGCTACAACAATTGCAACCGGAGTATGCCGAACAGGTAGAACTCCTCATGAAGTATTGAGTGGAATTCAATGAATCACCTTTTGAAGCGGGCCGCTAACACAGTTCTGTTCTTACTTTCCTCATGCTGCGTTGTTCAGGCGCAGTCTACCCTAGATCCTTTCGTACTTCGCGCACTCGATACGGCATTGCTCACCATAGGGATGCGCCCTTCGGATCTAACAATGCCACCAGATCTGATAGACCACGATAAACATCGGACGTTCTTTCACGACGCATTATTTACAGACCCGCTCTATGCCGTTGATGTAGCAACGCGCGATGCAGAGGCACTTGGATCCCGCACGGACGAAGCTCTTACCGAGGTACTTCGGCAGATGATGGCGCGTATGAATTTGGGCTCTCTTGTTGTAACGCCCTATGACGGCCGTATGACGGCAGACGAAGTGGTAGAGGCCCTTGGATCCGACCCAACAACTCGATTGAACATTGTAAGTTCATTTCTGGTTTTGCGCTTCCTCTCTGCTGTTGTACAGGCGGCCGATGCTATTGCTCCTGCGCGCAAGTCCCTACTGAAAATGCCCTCGGTAGTAGACCAGATGGATAGTTTGTGGATGATGCATACTGATGACGAAACAGCGTCTTTGTGGCACCTTGCGGCCGAGGAGCGCAGAGGAAGGCAGATTGCACAACGGCTATACTCGGATGCAGCGCCGCGGACGATGGAAGAGGTGTACTCACACGGTATTTCACTTCTTCTTCAGTTCCGCAGTTATGTTTCACAGGCTGTAGATAACGCCGACCTACTGGCAGACAGTGTGCGCACGGTTTCGTTCAAAACCCCACTCGGACGCATAGGTATTGGCGGACCCGGTCCGGACGTTTGGGAAGGGTCGTATTCGGTAATTATCGACGTAGGTGGAAACGATGTATACAGACTAGACGATACAACGAAGACCGACGCCCTGTATATGCCCGTGCGGTGCATTATAGACCTGGCCGGCAACGATTCGTACCTGGGAGGGTCGTACTCCTACGCTTCGGGCGTTGGTGGTATTGGTATCCTCATTGATAAAAGCGGAAACGACACATACACCGCCGGTGATTTCTCGCTTGCATCCGGCTTGTTCGGTATCGGCATCCTCCATGATATGGCGGGCAATGACACGTATCTCTCCGGTGTTAACTCGCAAGGGTCTGGAATCTTCGGAATCGGCTTGCTGCTCGATGATTCCGGACACGATACCTATCGATGCCATGCACAGTCACAGGCCTTTGCCGGTACACGTGGTGTGGGCGTTCTAAGCGATATATCCGGCAATGACACGTACATCGCTGCAAGCCCCTTTGTAGATGTTCTCCGATACGATGCCCATCAGGTAACATTTGCTCAGGGGGCTGCCCTGGGTTCGCGTCCAATAGCCAGCGGTGGATATGCCCTGCTTGCCGATGCGCAGGGCAATGACACGTATGTGTCCGACATCTATGGTCAAGGCACCGGATATTGGTTTGCACTTGGTGCGTTGGTAGATGGTTCCGGCGACGACCGATACCAATCGTATCAGTACGCACAAGGGTCGGGCGTACATTTCGCCAGCGGCGTGCTGAGAGACAGAAGTGGAAGCGACGTATACGTGTCGCACGGCGTGTCAATGGGGTGTGGACATGACATCGCCACCGGAGTCCTACTCGACGAATCAGGAAACGACACCTATGCAACAGAAAGTTTGTCTCTAGGCGGAGGTAACGCCAATGCAATCTCGCTCTTCATCGATGAACGTGGTAACGACGCCTATACGGCCTTAAACACATCGAATACAATGGGATTTTCAGATCTACGCAGATCGTATGGCATGATTGGCGTGTTTCTCGATATGGACGGCACCGATGTATACGGCGAACCGTTACGCAACAACGCGGTGCAAACAAAGTCTACCTACGGCGTGTTTGTAGACCGAAGTACGAATACTACAACAGTCTCTTCTTCCAGCGTTGAAACTCCTGCCGGTTCGAGTGACGCACTGTCTTCAGACATCGACTCGCTCTTCATCCAGGCATCGGCTGCGCCTTTGCGTTTCCAGTCTGCCGTAGAACCTGCACGAAAGAAACTATCCGAAATGGGAACGCGTGCACTTCGGTTGTGCGAGGAGAATGCCTCTACGCAAATGCCGCGAGAGCGTCTCACCCTCGAATATGTGCTGCCAAAACTCTACGCATCCCTTCCCGACTCTACACTTGCCACGCTGAGCAGATTAATCTCTTCGGACAACATGGCCGAGATGAACTTGGGCTGCACCGTTGCTGGAAAAGTTCGTGCAACAGCATGCGTTCCCCAGCTTATCATCACCACACTCGATTCCTCATGGAAGAAGCGGAGAATTGCAGCGTTTACCTTAGGCGAGATATCCGATACCTCTGCAACATCTGCATTAAAAATGCTGCTGCGAGACGAACATCCCTATGTACGCCAGAGAGCTGCGTATGCACTGGGACAGCTACAAGCGCCAAACTTCGCCTATCTAACATCCGCTCTCGAAGACGAGGAGCAAATTGTTCGGTATGCTGCAGTAGAGGGGATGCTACGGGGTCCGCGCCTCTCGATGTTAGACCTAACGTCTTGGTACCGAGGGGTAACCGATAATGCAGCCCTTGTAGGTGGCATGAAGTTGCTCCGTAATGCCGATACCTCTGCCGCTGCTGTAAAGGTCTTCACAGCATGGTATAGTAGATGTCCTCAGTGGATTGCCGGTGTAGTGCAGCGCGAGGCCTCTTCCATGCCTGCAGTCCTACAAGCTGCGTTGTTGCCTGCAGTTCAAAAGAAGAAACGTACTTCTGCCAATAAGCGATGATCCGTCATCCCTATACGTTGGACCACGTTGCCGCAGCGCTTCATTCTGCCTTGGCCGGCGGGGTGATTCAGGAGGTGTGGACGCAGGAGCGTTTAACGTGTTCGTTCTGCATCCAAAGAGATATCTCGTTCCATCTCTACCATGCGGATCTAACGCCACAGGTAGGATCTGTTGTTGAACGTCCGTCTATGAAACGCGCGCGCAGTAACACCGCTAACGTTCTCGAGAAGATTGTTGGTCAGCGCATCGCAATGGTTACTCGAATGGAGCAGGATAGAATAATCACGCTATGGTTAGAAGATTGTCAATGTCATTTCGAGCTTTTCTCCGGTGGATCTGCCAACATTGTTGTGGTGCAAGACGGTCAGATTATCGATGCCCTCCGCGACAAGCACACTCGTGTAGGTACTCCTTTTACGCTGCGTCCAAATGCGCCACCCGCCCCCTTTACCAATGAAGCTGAACCCGTGGGGAAATCTCTTGCACGGAGTTCCCTCCTTCTTGGTCCATTTTATGCTCGTGAGGTGTGTTGGCGGTGCCGTATTGCAGACGATGCACCGGTGAACACTCTTTCGCAGGCACAACGTGAGAATCTGATATCAGAAGCGAATCGGGTAATCGTTGCGTGCCGCACCGCAACGCGGTATTACGTTGTACAACAGAACTTCGATGTGATTTTTTCGCTCATACCCCTGCAGTGCGCTACCGTTGTTGAAGAGCACACCAGCATTCTCGATGCAATACGGCAGACAATTGCTCTGCGAAGCAAGCAAACGTCTTTCGCTGTTGCGCAGCGTGCCGCCCTAACGTCGTTGCAGGCAGCACTGCGCCGTATCGAGCGATCAATAGCCGCCATGAAGACTGATGCGGTAAAGGCTAATCGTGCAGACATCTACCGCAGCTACGCCAACCTGCTAATGAGCTTGCCGGATGGCAAACGTGCCGGTATGGAGAAGATAGATGTGGAGGTAGAAGAGGGCACGAGCGCTACCATCACCCTAGATCCAACGAAGACACGTATCGAAAATGCCACAGCGTACTACGCCAAGGCCCGCAACGCGGCGTTAGCTGCAGTAAGCAGAGAAAAACGTCTTCCCGAACTCCAACAGAAGCAACGCATGTATACCGGCTCCATCGAACGTGTGCAGCAAGCAACCACTCTTGAAGAACTTCGCGCCATTACCGGATCTCCAACAATGAAAGAACAATCTCCGAGAGATGAAGGGGGCGGACGCTTCCGAGTGTTTTATCTCGATGACGTGCACACATTATACGTAGGCAAAAACGCAGCGAATAATGACGAGCTAACGATGCGTTTTGCAAAACAAAATGATTGGTGGCTGCATGCACGGGGTTCTGCCGGATCTCACGCTGTATTGCGCGGCGTGTCTCAACCAAAGGTCCCTAAAGAAATTCTCGAACGTGCCGCGGAGATCACCGCGTATTATTCGCAGGCTCGGAACGCCTCGTACGTTAGCGTGGTGTACACACAGCGCAAGTACGTTCGTAAACCCAAGGGTGCAAACGTTGGAGCAGTTACGTTAGAGCGCGAGCAAACGGTTATGGTTCGCCCACGAATTCCTACCGAAGAATCGTGAGCATTGCGGTAATGTAGCCCGCGCGAACAATGTAGGTGCCCGCGGCAAGCTGGCGCACGTCTGCAGACGTTTCCTCACCATCGCTGGCTATATGTTGCACAACAGTGCCAAGCGCGGTATAAATGGTTATCGGCTGACCTTTGTTGACGATTGTTACGATATCTGAAGCGGGGTTTGGTTTTATTGTTGCCGTTGCAAACAATTCTTCTGCAACGCCAACTGTTCCACCCTCTACCCCAAGCATGAACTGACAGGGAAGAAGTATATCCTGCGATAACCAGAACAACAATGTTTGATCGGCAGGAACATAGGCACCCGCTCCACCTGAGAACGCATACGTCCATGGGTCGGCTGTAGACCAACCCTTTCGCATCGCAAGGTGGAACGTTTTTCCAACGGCGTTCAGTGGCGTAAACAATGAAGAACTGTTTATCAGGAAACTACCAACCTTTGCTCGTGGGTCTACCTCGTAGCTATCTGCCACCCACCACACATTCGTAACTACGTTTTTTCCAGTGGGGGCTGTGGAGGGGTTTACGTTCAGTCGAGTTACAACAAGGTCTGCGCCGCCATCCCCTTGCGACAACCGCAGCCGATCACCAAGAAGCGGAAGTGGGTACCATGCATCATTCGTGTTTTGCAGCACTGCATCGCTTACACCAGCACCAACAAGCGCATTCGATGAGATCAAACTTGCACCCGACTCTAATTGACCATCCCTACCGGCTACTTTCTCAAACACACGTCCGGGCCTACTCTCGTTAAACTGGTAATACGCAATGAGGCCAGAATCGGACCTACGTTTTGTAAGGTGAAGCCCAAGTCTGATTTCTCGTGTCGAAAGTTTTCGGTTATAAAACGCAACTTCATCTATGTAGCCGCAGAAGTTTCGCGAACTCCAGTTATGATATGTACCAAGCTTCATTACCAGCGACGCAAGGTTTTGGCGTGGCAACGCAATTTCGTCGCGACGGGGAATTCCATTTACATAGACTGTGGCACCTGATGAGTCTACGGTTAGCGCAACGTGCGACCATTCGTTTGGGCGCACCACCAGGCCAGAGCTCCACCACCATCTACCATCTTTCCACAAATACCCTATTTCGTTCTTTTCGTTAGCAAACTGAATCCCAATCTCCTGCTCAACACCTGCGTCGGCATCGGTACAGAGAATTGCCGAGAAAGACGGCTGCATACCCACCGGATACACCCAGGCCGTAAAGCTAAACTCCTTACCGTCTCCCGTAAGTCGGCCTAGAGTAACGTTATCGTTCGGTCCGGTAAGATCAACTGCCTTATCTGTGTATTCATCTATCCTGTCGCATTCCGAAGGGAGCACCGTTACGCCATTCTCTACACGCATCGTGTCGAACATGCCGCCCCTTCCAACGATAAGCGTAACATCATAGCTGCCTGGATTCTTGTATCGCACGTCTGTGGTCCGCTGCGTAGACGTAGCGGGCTCGCCCCCTTCGAATATCCACAGCCGAGAAAAGGATGGATCCTCGCGCGCAACAGACCTACATCCGAATCGAACAGGTATGCGAGAACACACCACCGTGTCTGTATCCAAAGAAAACGAGGCACGAACGTTGGTGTTTGGCTCGAGTGGTATCTCCCACACACCGCGTAAAGTAGCGGCCCGCAGAAATCCGTTTGGCTCGTCGAGCGATAAAAAGTTGACATCCGATATTGGCAAACCAACACCGTACCTCTGGAATGGCTGGCCGCGCACAGAGCGATACACACCGAACGACGTGCCTACGAACACCTCCGCGTCCTGGGAGTTGCGCACGGTTATGGTGCGGATTGCGAACGATGGCAGACCTGCAGATACATCATCCCAGGTGGCGCCACCATCGGTGCTGCGCAGAACCTTTACGGCGTCCTGATTGCCCCCTATCGCTAAATAGATTGTGGCGGTATCCAGTGGGTGAAAGGCCATGTCTACTACGCCGTTTCCTTTAAGCATGGAAGGGGGCGGAGTAATTGTCCGCCAGGACGCACCACGGTCTGCCGAAGCGAGCACTTGGGCATCTCCAACAACAATGAGGTGTTTTCCGGATTGCGGCGACATTCGAACCCGCCCCAACCAATTGTCGAAAGTCCTTACGGTGTGCCACGTATTGGCATTGTCGTAACTAACAACTACTCGATTCTTCGCGTGATCGCATGCTACAAGGGTGTAATGCCTATGAGGGTCAAAACAGATGTTCGACATTGTTAAATACCCAAGGTCTATACCCAAGTCTGTGGCACGCGGCGCAACGCGCTTTGTGCGGGTGCGCTGTGTTTTGACGCTCGTCCACGGTTTTGCATAAACCCACTCCGTTGCTACCGGGTGCACATTGGCGCCCATGGCATCGGCTCCAGACCACGCGTACCATCCATCGATGTTTGCGCCAGGGTTGTATACGGTTGTGTCTCGAATAAACGTGGGCAGATGATACGCACCAAGGGCACGCACGGAACCATCATGACTTTCATGATAGCCCCATATCTCCATGGCGCTTATGCCGATGCTTCGATCAACAAGAGTTTTACCGCGATCGGGACTAATCGTAATGCCACCATCGTGCGTAAGTACAATGGTGTTGTTTCGGATGGATGCACTCTGTATGTCGTAATGCATAGCGGGCATGCTCTTCCAACTACGTCCACCATCGGTAGAAACGTATGGAAATATTCCGGCGCCAACCATCAGTGATGTGTCGGTGTCGCCTATCGCAAATGCCATGTCCCAGGTTACCTGACCAAGTCCGTTGCCACCGGGATCGTAGTCGAACAGGTTGATGTTCTTTATTGGGTCTGCCGGCTCTGGACCCTCTACTGAGCCACAACATCTGTGTTCAAAGGTCGACCCTTCGTCGAGAGACACGTAAAGGCCGTAGGTACCGCCAATGCTGTCTCGAATTGTTCCCGCAATAAGCACAGCTACCATGGTTGGAGCTGCCTTGCTTACGGCAATACAGGTTCGCGCCATGGTGCGCACCGGAGACACGCCTGGATAGCCAAGACCCACGGAATCGAACTTTGTTCCGGAGCTTGTGCTCCGAACAAATGTGATATGCCCACCGCGCTGTACCGCGCCATACACTACGTCTTGCCGCACGGGGTGCCAAACCAAATCCCACCACGTGCCTTCGTAGGTAGACACGCGCGAAAACGACTCACCGCCGTTCGTGGAAACAAAGAGTTTTCCGAGCGCGGCTACTACAATTCGCCGAGAGTTTGTTGGCGAAACCACTACCTGATCTACCCCAATTGCACGCTCCAGAGAGGGATCACCAACAAGTGGTTGCAAACGAAAGGTTCGCCCCTTATCACTCGAAATGTATAGTCCTGCATCTGTTGCGGCATACACCATGCTGGCGTTCATAGCTATGCGCCGCACCGATTGTATAGGGTGTTCAAGGCCAACATTCGTCCACGTTCTTCCGGCATCGGTGCTTCGCCACATGCCGGCCGAGATGGTTCCCGCAAGAATCAAAGCCGAATCTGCCGGATCTACAACGTGCGTCTTAACAACGCCAATTCCCATAGAGCCGGTGGCCATTGTTGCCGCTGTATCCCAACCAAACGGACCAATCGGACGCCATCGATCTGTTGACAGTACTCGTTCGCTTCGCTTGGTGTTGAGACGCGACTCTCGCACTACATCTTCCATGTTTGGCTGCAACGCACCCACATTGCCGTGAAGATCGGCAAGGGGCATGCGCAGCGCAATCCACTTTCGGGCTCTTCGTGCTTCGAGAGAATGTGAAGCGCTTCGAACCGAGGTGTCGGCCCTGAATAATCGCTCCACGTCGAACACGTTGTTGTGATTGGCCAGCACCAATTGGTTCCATTCGCTCCGTGCGTGGATCGGGTTTGAAGCACGTTCTACATGATTGCGCTCCTGAGCACCAACACACATGGTTGCGCACATCAGGATTGGCAAGAGCACACTCCGCAGGTTATTCATGCTACATCGAGAGGATTTTGAACTCAACTCTACGATTTCTCTGACGTCCCTCTTCCGACGTATTCGTAGCAATAGGACGTGCCTTACCATAGCCCACGGTTTTCAGTCGCGTTTCCGGTACGCCCCTTCCAACAAGATATGTGCGAACGGAATTCACACGATCTAAGGACAATGCCTTGTTCGAGGCATCAGAGCCCACATTGTCTGTGTGACCAGAGAGCTCGATAGTGATGGAAGACCGCGTAAGGAGAAATGTTGCAAGGCGGTCTAACTCTGGCAGCGACTCGTCTCGCAGTTGTGTGCTGCCAAAGTCGAAGAAGAGATTATTCAGTACAATGCTCACATCTTTCTTAATTGGCGCTAAGTACAGATCGCGCGTAATCTCTGTGTAGGACGTAAGCTCTCTTGTGTCTAACTGGTCGCTTACGGGATAATACCCTTCTGCTTCGGCACGAAAACCATACAGATCTCCAGCCGGTAACACAATTTTATACGAGCCGTTTACGGGCTCGCTTCGTGCTGTGCCCGCACGAACGCGTCGAGTTAAACTCTCGTATTCAACGTTCGTAGCAATTGGCAACTTTGTTGAAGCATCCAATACTCTACCCGCAACCAACACTACCGGCTCTGGGCTAACACCCTTGGTGAGTTTTACACGATAGAGGTCTGCGGAGTTGTTTGCCGGATTGGTGCCGGAGAGATACGCATACTCGCCATTGGCTGGCACAGAGAAGTAGGCGTCCCAGTCTTCAGTGTTGATTATCGGTCCCAGGTTCTTCGGCTCTGTCCACGACGTCCACGAATCATCGAGTCTTTTCGACATCCAAATGTCTACACCACCATAACCGCGGCGCCCGTCGGTTGCGAAGTATACCGTTTTGCCGTCTGCGGCAATAAAGGGCGACATTTCGCTACCCCATGTGTTAATCTGCTTGCCGCAGTTCACGGGCTCGGTAAACGTACCGTTAGCCCGCCGGCGAGATATATAGAGGTCCTTCTGTCCAACCGTTGGCGTTCGTTCAATGGCCATCATAAGAATCTGGCCACTCGGATCGAGACACATCTCCGAATATCGGTTCCTGTTGTAGTAGTTGTCTATGCGCACTTCTGTTGGCACAGACCAACCGGATGCCGTTCGAAAAGACTCCGATACTCCGGCTCCCTTCGGTGCGCCGTTTGGCCAATATGTGTTTCCCACTAAGGTGGTGTTTTCGTCGGGCGTTATACTTATCAAAAAGTTTGCGCCATAGTTATTAAGCGGCGCTCCAACATTAACCGCCGGACCCCACGAGCCATTCGTTTGGAGATCCGTGTACCAGATGTCTTCTGCAGATGGGTCTCCAATGTTTCCTGCAAACGGATACCTGCCAAAGTACAAGCGCTTGCCATTTGCAGTGATTACCGGAGACAAATCACCACCCGAGCAATTCACTTGCGGACCCAGATTCTCGCGCATTGTGTTCTTGGGGTGATCATCGGCAAGGGCAAAGGGGCGATTGGGTTCGCGCACTACAAAGTAGTCGAAGATTACTCGCTGCGTGCCCCCTACCACAATACCAACTACACCACCATACACGTCGCGGTCATCAAACCCCAGAACCGTAGCTCCGTCAACCAACAAACTCATACCAGAACCGCGCTTTCGCAGCGTTAGTGAAAACCACTGTCCCGGTGCAGGGAAATCCGAAATGGGCGACCAACGAACAATGTCTGTCTGCACGCCATTTTGCCAAAACTGCACCCTGCACTGACCATCGGCTCGAACCATTACGGCGTTTGCAAGACTACTCGATGCAGCACCCCAAACAATACCTATGGGTTGATCTGTATTACCGGCATCGTGGCGAGCTCGTATTTCGATCTCGAAATCCGTTCCGTAGTCCACAAACGTCTTTGTTTCGAGCAGCCAATCTCCTTGTTGAATTCGGCGCTCAACCATGTACTCTCCGTTCGACACTACCGTTCGGCCTTGGTTGTTCGACGTAATAGGCCAGCGGCCTTTATTGTCGTCGAAATTGTCGCGATAAACTTCAGTTAGCTGCTGTGCAAATGTGCACTGCAGCAACACGAAGAAACCGAGAGTTGTAACAATGAACTTCAGCACTACTCTTCGAGATAGGTATAACCGTACAAACCGGAACGATAGATAGCAAGAAACTCCTTACCTTCCTGCATGGATATCTTGCGTTCCTTCACGGACGCACTCACCCACGCCTCCATTGTGCGCACAAGCTTCTTGGCATTAAACTGTACGTAGTCCAGCACATCTGCCACGGTTTCGCCATCAATCACTTGTGCAATCTCGTATCCTTTTTCGTTTACGGTAATGTGCACAGCGTTCGTGTCGCCAAATAGATTGTGCAAGTCGCCAAGAATTTCTTGATACGCACCAACGAGAAACACGGCCAAATAGTATGGCTCGCCCGGCTTAAACGTATGTACAGGTAAGGAGGTTGTAAAGTCGCGCACACCAATAAAGTGATCTACCTTTCCATCAGAGTCGCACGTAATATCTTGCAGCGTAGCCATACGCGTTGGACGCTCGCCAAGGCGATGTAGGGGCATGATGGGAAACAACTGGTCTATCGCCCACGAATCCGGCAGCGACTGAAAGAGCGAGAAGTTGCAGAAATACTTATCCGCAAGAAGTTTCGAGAGCGACCTGATTTCTTCAGGTACCTGTTTTAGCTCCGCAGACATCTCGTGGATCTTATGCGCAATGGTCCAGTAAAGGCGCTCTACCTGAGCGCGCGTGCGCAAGTCGAGCAGTCCAAGGCCAAATCTGTCGAGCGTTTCCTCGCGTACTTGCTGACAGTCGTGCCATGTTTCGAGCATAGTTCTGCTGTTCAGCGATCCCAACAGAGCATGAAGCTCGTGAACCAGTTCGTGGTCCTTCTTCGTTACCCTGTCCTTCGAGCTCCACGTTGGAACACTCGTGGTTTCCAGCACATTAAACACCAGCACAGAGTGGTGCGCCGTTAACGCACGTCCACTCTCAGTGATAATGTTCGGATGAGGTAGCTCGTTTTTATTCGCTGCATCAACAAGAGTTGCAATGGCATCGTTGGCATATTCCTGAATGGAGTAGTTGATGCTCGAGGCCACACTCGAGCGCGAACCATCGTAGTCTACTCCCAGACCACCGCCAATGTCTACAAACTCGATATTGCAGCCCAACTTCATCATCTGCACGTAGAACTGCCCTACCTCGCTAAGGCCTTGCTTGATTTTTCGAATGTTCGTGATCTGCGAGCCAAGGTGAAAGTGAATCAGTTTGAGACAATCCAACATGTCGTTCTCGCGAGCAAAGTCTACGGCTTCGAGAAGCTCCGAGGCGTTCAGGCCAAACTTCGATTGGTCGCCACCAGACTCTTCCCACTTGCCGCTACCGCTGGAGGCAAGTTTGATGCGGATCCCCACATTGGGGCGTACCTTCAGACGCTTGGCAACCTCGTTAATGAGACGAAGCTCGCTGAGTTTCTCCACCACGAGAAAAATCCGCTTACCCATCTTCTGGGCCAAAAGCCCTAGCTCGATAAACTCTTCGTCCTTATACCCATTACAGATGATAAGTGCCTCTACGTTGTCCATGATGGCAAGCACCGCATGAAGCTCGGGTTTCGACCCGGCTTCCAGGCCAATGTTAAACTTCTTGCCGTGGCGCACCAGCTCTTCTACTACGGGGCGTTGCTGATTAACCTTAATGGGGTAAACACTGAAAAACTTCCCGGTGTGCTCGTATTCGGCTGCTGCCTTGGCAAAGCAGCCCGCGATTTTCTCAATCCGGTCGTCCAAAATGTCGGGAAACCGTAAAAGCACCGGCACGCTCACATCCCTCAGGATGAGTTCGTCTACGAGTTCTTTCAGGTCTACAGAGGCAGCCTTCGTTTTTCGCGGACTGGCTACAACGTTACCCTTGGCATTAATCCCAAAATACCCAATGCCCCAACCCGGGACGTTGTAGGTTTCCATCGAGTCTTCGACGCGCCATTTGCGCATGGATACCCTGCTATACGTGGTGAGAAAATCAGACAACAAAACTACACACATATATATTTGTGTCTATGACCTCTTCTCAGGACATCGAAACGCTCAAGGCGCAGTTTGCAGACTTCCTCAAAAGGAAGAAGTACCGAAACACGCAGGAGCGGTACAATGTGATTGACCGAATTAGCCAGTTAGACCGGCATTTCAGTGCCGACGAGCTGTATTTATTCATGAACCGGGAGGGCGACCGAATTTCTCGGGCAACCATCTATTCCACCCTGGATTTGCTTACCCAGTGCGGCATTCTCATGAAGCACCGCTTCGACGGAGAGAGCGCCACATACGAGCTTTCGAGCAGAATGCCCAACCACGACCATCTTATTTGTATGGAGTGTGGTCGGATTGAGGAATTCCGGGAAGAGGGTATCGACACCATCAGGGATGCTGTATGTTCGTCTCTCGGATTTAGACCGGTTACCCACTCCCTGCAGATTTTCGCCGTATGTCACGATCCGCTTACCTGCGTGCACAATAAGCAGGATTAACCCAAAACCATGCCCATGAAGAACCTCGTAATCGTAGAATCGCCCTCGAAGGCCAAAACCATTCAGAAGTATCTCGGAGCCGACTTCTCGGTTACGTCGTGTATGGGGCACATCCGGGACTTGCCCGGAAATGACAAGGCGATAGACATTGCTAACAACTTCACTCCGGTTTACGAGATCAACGAAGACAAGAAGAAGATTGTAGCCGATTTAAAGAAACAGGCCAAGGCCGCAGACATGGTGTGGTTGGCTTCCGACGAAGACCGCGAGGGCGAGGCCATCGCGTGGCACCTTTCCGAGGCACTCTCCTTAGACCCCGAAAAAACACGTCGGATCGTGTTCCACGAAATCACGAAACCAGCCATCTTAAAGGCAATCCAAACCCCGCGAGGCATCGATCAGCATTTGGTGGATGCTCAGCAGGCACGCCGGGTTCTCGATCGATTGGTAGGTTTTGGTTTATCGCCGGTGTTATGGCGCAAGGTGCAGCGTAATCTTTCGGCCGGACGTGTGCAATCTGTGGCCGTGCGACTGGTGGTAGAGCGAGAGCGCGAAATCCAGGCATTCTCGGCAACCAGTTCGTTCCGGGTAACTGCCGAGTTCGAGTCTGACGGACGAACAGTACAAGCCGAACTCCCCCACCGGTTTGGCACCGAAGAAGAAGCACGAGCATTTCTCGAAAAGTGTATTGGCGCCTCATTCTCCGTTGGGAACCTCGAAACAAAACCCGCCAAGAAGTCACCCACCGCCCCCTTCACAACTTCAACATTGCAACAGGAAGCAAGTCGTAAGCTTGGCTATTCCCTTGTGCGCACAATGAAGTTGGCACAAGACCTCTACGAGCAGGGACACATTACGTACATGCGTACGGACTCTGTGAACCTGTCGGAGATTGCCATCGAGGCCGCCAAACAGCAGATTTTGGCTGCATTCGGCGCGGAGTATAGCTCTCCGCGTGCCTACACCACAAAGGTGGCATCGGCCCAAGAAGCGCACGAAGCAATCCGTCCAACAGATTTTGCTGCCAGGAGTGCAGGAGAAACAGACGCGCACAAAAAGCTGTACGATCTTATCTACAAGCGTACGGTGGCCTCGCAGATGGCCGACGCACGATTAGAACGCACCATTGCTACCATCAACATCAGTGGTATTCCGGAAACCCTAACAGCCACCGGCGAGGTTTTACTCTTCGACGGTTTCCTAAAGGTGTACATGGAAGCCACGGATGATGATCAGCAGGACGAAGAAACATCGAAGATGCTTCCACCACTCCACGTTGGGCAGCATCTGCCTCTTCGCGTGATGCGCGCAAAAGAGCGATACGAACGTCCACCTGCCAGATACACCGAGGCATCGCTCGTAAAAAAACTCGAAGAGCTTGGAATTGGACGTCCGTCTACGTACGCACCAACAATCAGCGTTATTCAAACGCGTAAGTATGTGGTGAAGGAAGATCGAGACGGACGTCAGCGCGAGATTCGTTTGCTTAGTCTCGAAGGTAGTTCAATCAATCGCGTTGTAGAGGTGGAGAACACCGGAGCCGAGCGAAGCAAACTCTTCCCTACAGACATTGGCAGTGTGGTTACAGACTTCTTAACCACACACTTCGACGAGATTATGGACTACAACTTTACCGCCACGGTAGAGAAGCAGTTCGACGAGATAGCCGCCGGTAGTGTGCGGTGGACGGAGATGATACGGTCCTTCTACGAGCCCTTCGAGGAAGACCTGAAAAAAACCAGCGAAAGCGCGGAACGTCAAAGTGGCGAACGCCTTATTGGCATAGATCCCACGACGGGTAAAAACGTGTATGTACGTCTTGCACGATATGGTCCAATAGCGCAAATCGGCGATGCCGAAGACGAAGACAAGGTGCAGAAAGGTTTGCCGGGCACATTGTCTATCGAAACAGTAACTCTCGAACAAGCGCTTGAGCTGTTCAAGTTTCCACGTACCATTGGTGTATACGAAGAGCAACCCATGCTGGTAAAGCTCGGCAGATTTGGACCCTACATTCAACACGCAGGGGCCTTCTACTCGATTCCCAAGGAAGACGATCCGTACACCATCGATGGTCCACGTGGCATCGAGGTTATTATAGCCCGACGCCAGAAGATTGCAGAGAACACTATTCGCACATTCGAGGAAGACCCCACCGTTAAGGTGTTAAAGGGGCGATGGGGTCCGTACATCGCGGTTGGCAAGCAGAACGTGCGCATACCAAAGGGTACCGACCCCGAAAGTTTAACACTCGAAGACTGTCTGCAGCTTGCGCAGCAACAAGCACCGCAGAAGCCCGCGTCCAAGCGCACCAAATCTGCCGATCCCGACGCAAAGCCGGCAGCAAAAAAGGCGGCCAAAAAGGTAGCGAAGAAGGCCGCTAAGAAACCCGCGAAAAAAACGTCGAAGTAGGTTCCTACTTCACAAAGAGCATCTCGCGATACGTTGGCAGCGGCCAATGATCGTGAGCCGTGATGGACTCTAGAGCATCGGCGGCTGCACGCACGGCATTCATTGCCGGCAACACAGCCGAGCGCATGTGTAACGCTTTGCTGTGCACATCATCGCCTCCAAGCTCTGCGTTCTCTTTTCTGAGCTTTTCAATAGCATCGCCCAACACATCAACGGCCGCAGAAACTTCTTCTACTGCGCGGGCCGCGGCAGTGCTTGGCGTTCCTACCGAAGCTATCTCGCGAAGATGGCGCAGCACACCTGGTAGTATCTGTGTTTGTGCTATCCACTCGGTGGTTTCCCCTTCGATGTTTACTGTTTTGAAGTACAGATCCAGAAACACTTCGGCGCGTGCCTCTAGCTCGCGCAGAGACAATACATTGTAAGCAGAGAATAACGCCTCGTTCTTTTTCGATACAAGCAGTTCTATGGCATCCACTGCTGTTGGCAAACGCAGTAGACCGCGCTTCTCAGCTTCTTTGTACCACTTTGCAGAGTAACCGTCTCCATCAAATATTACTCTGCTATGCCGCGTCCACGTATCCTTTAACACCTCTGCCAACGCATTTTCGAAGGACTGCTTCTTCTTCATTCGTGCTTCGATGGCAGCGGCAAGATCGGTGATAGACTCTGCAGCGATCGTGTTGAGAACCGTTATCGGGAACGAAACCGATTGAGACGAACCAACAGCGCGGAATTCAAACTTGTTTCCCGTAAACGCAAATGGCGATGTGCGGTTGCGGTCTCCGGCATGCTGCGGCAGCTTGGGCAGAACCGGTGTTCCCAGTCCAAGGAGTCCACTCTTCTTGGAGCTTCCTCCCTTACCACTTACAAGACGCTCGAAGATCTCGGAGAGCTGGTTGCCCAAGTAGATAGACATGATGGCAGGGGGCGCTTCATTTGCCCCCAAACGATGATCGTTCGAGGCAGACGATACACAGATACGCAACAGGTCGGCATGGCGGTCTACGGCGCGAATCATCGCAGCGCAAAAGAACAGAAACTGCATGTTCTCGTGAGGCGTTTCGCCCGGCTCGAGTAGGTTCTGACCCTGATCGGTTGAGATAGACCAGTTAACATGTTTGCCGCTACCATTTACACCGGAGAATGGTTTTTCGTGCATCAAACACACCAGACCGTATTTCCGGGCAGTGTTTCGCAGCACCTGCATTACAAGCTGTTGATGGTCGGCAGCTATGTTGGCCTGCTCAAAGATGGGTGCAAGTTCGAACTGACCCGGTGCAACCTCGTTGTGCCGCGTTTTTACCGGGATACCCAGGGCATACAACTGATGCTCTGCATCCGTCATGTACGTAAGAACTCTGTCTGGTATCGAGCCAAAGTAATGGTCCTCTAGCTCCTGCCCTCGCGGTGGTTGCGCTCCAAACAATGTTCGACCGCACATTACGAGGTCTGGCCTACGGTAGAAAAACTCTTCGTCGATAAGAAAATACTCTTGCTCTGCTCCAACCGTTGCCTCTACGCGTTGCGTTTCGGCATCGCCAAAAAGTTTTAATGCACGCAGTGCCGCGGCATTTACCGCTTCCATCGATCGCATGAGAGGCGTTTTGTTGTCTAGCGCTTCGCCCGTCCATGATGCAAAGGCCGTTGGAATACACAACGTTGCACCATTGGAATGCCGCATGATAAACGCAGGAGATGTTGGATCCCACGCCGTATAACCACGCGCCTCGAATGTTGCGCGCAAGCCACCGCTTGGCAGCGACGATGCGTCTGGCTCGCCTTGAATGAGTTCCTTACCGGTAAACTGAGAGATGGCACTTCCGTCGCTTGTTGGTGTAACAAACGATTCGTGTTTTTCTGCTGTTAAGCCGGTAAGCGGCTGGAACCAATGTGTATAATGGGTGGCCCCTTTTTCCATCGCCCATGTCTTCATTGCTAATGCCACGGTATCAGCAATGGCCGGATCGAGCGTTGCACCTCTATCTCGTGTTGCCGCCAGCGATCTCCAGACTGGCTTCGACAACCGTTGCCGAAGCTCTTCCATTGTTAATACATCACTTGCAAATACTTCCGAGATAACATCAGACGGTGTTGGATGAGCAACACCATCAAGACGCCAATTGCGGGCGATGGAGGTAAAATCAACGGCTGTTGGCATGTGGTTTACCGATCAGAGATAAGTGGGAGTGCAGTTGTTTCTTTGTGCGAGCTCAGTACCACATTGGTTTGTGTTTTACTGATGCCCTTCCATTGCTGTATGGTGCTGAGGAGACTTTCGAGTGCAGCGGTGTTTCGAACACGCACCTTAAGGAGATGACTCGCGGTGCCCGTTACGGCGTGGCACTCAAGGATTTCTTTGCGTAACCTGCATTGGCGCCGGAACGAGTCGTAATGCACGCTCGACTCGCAGTCTACGAAGATGAACGCTGTAACGTCGAATCCACACGCTGCGGAATCGAGGTGCGTTGTATACTCGCGAATAATTCCGTCGGACTCTAAGCGTTTTACGTGTTCACTTACCGTGGGAACAGAACTGCCAACGAGTTCGGCAATTTCGGAAAGACTCAATCGGGCATTCTCTTGGAGATGCATACAGATTTGACGATCGAGGTCTTTCATGTGGCTCTTCTTTACGTTTGTAAAGTTATTCGGCCACAAACTTAACATTCTGCAAGCTTATGTCAATAGCGGGTTCTCTTCTTTTGTGGCTTTGGCGCACTGCCCTTGCCTTCCTCATTGGCTCCGTTACGGTGGTTGCCATCTTTACCGTTGTTCCACCAGCCGTTACCCCGTTGATGGTATGGCGAGTACTGCAGGCCCCATTTACAGGGAAATCTGCTCTGGTAAAACACCATTGGGTAAGCTACAACAACATATCACCAAACCTACCGCGGGCAGTTGTAGCCGGCGAAGACGGCGGCTTTATGCGTCACAACGGAATAGATTGGAAGGCGGTAGACAGAGCTCGGAAGGTAAACGACGCTCGTGTAAAACGCGGCAAGCCCCCTCTCGGCGCAAGCACGTTAACAATGCAAACCGTAAAAAATGTGTTCCTTGTGCCATGGCGCTCCATGGTACGCAAGGCACTCGAAGTATACTTCGTTTATCTTACGGAGGCCATCTGGGGCAAGAGACGGATCCTTGAGGTTTACCTGAATATGATTGAATGGGGCGATGGTGTATATGGGGCAGATCAAGCCGCATCCGCGTGGTTCGATGCTTCTCCGGAGACCCTTACGGTAGACCAGGCAGCCCGACTTGCGGCTATCGTACCCAACCCCAGACGGTTCAGTGCCTCCAACCCATCGGCCTACACATTACGGAGAACTGTGTGGGTGCGCGGTAGAATGCGGGGCGCTGCCATCCCGAAGTAGTGCAATCACGTGTTGCATATCTGTGGGTAGCTCGGAAGAAAACTCTAACCACTCGTTTGTAACGGGATGCGTAAACCCTAACAATCGTGCGTGTAACGCCTGACGGTGGATAGCCCGAAGTGCTTCTTGGGCTCTGCGTTTGTACGAATGATGAACGGCAAGAAGTGCGGCATCACGCCCACCATAGTCGGGGTCGCCCACTAATGGATGCTTCTGCGCCGCCAGGTGAACACGAATTTGGTGTGTGCGGCCGGTTCGAAGTTTGCATTTCACGAGTGTTGCGCACGCGTAGCGTTCCAGCACGGTAACCTCTGTAGCGGCGTATTTGCCACCTCGTTGCACAATGGCGCGAAGCTTTCTGTCGCGCGGAGATCTACCAATATCGCCTTCGATTAATCGCACATCATCTTTGATTACGCCCCATGTAAGTGCAACGTATTCCCTATTCACAGTGCGCTCTGCAAACTGCGTAGCCAGCGCCATGGTAGGTTCATAGGTTTTCCCTATTACCATAATACCAGACGTGTCGCGGTCGAGTCTGTGTACAATACCAGGGCGCATACCAGACAGATCTACATCTGCTCCGGATTCTACAGCAATTACTTCTTCGTCCTCGTCGGCATCGTCTGTAGTTGCCGGTGCCTCGCCCCCTTCCTCTTCCTCGTCCCACTCGGTGCGCCTGCGGAGTATGCTTAGCGGCTCTCGCCTACCCATGTGCCATAAAACAGCGTTCACCAGGGTGCCAGACCTGTTGCCCAGCCCGGGGTGGACTAGAATGCCTGGCGCTTTATCGATTACCATCAGATGCTCGTCTTCGAAGAGCACGTTTAGTGGTATGTCCTGAGGCATAAGCTGTAATGGAGGGGGCTTCATAACACGCACGCGCACCACGTCGCCCGGACGGATTCGGTAGTTGGACTTTGTTGGTTTATCGTTTACAGTAACAACGCCGGAATCGATTCCCTTCTGCACGCGAGTTCTGGTAGCGTGCAGAATACTTTGCGTAATAAACGCATCAAGCCGTAACGGCTTCTGTCCACCCGAAACCACGAACTCGTAGGTGTGCTCGATTTTTTCGGGGTAATGCTCGTTGTTACCGGCGTTAGGCACTTGCGTTGTTCGATGTTTCGGGAGCTGGCAATTTGCCCGCGGTTAACAGCAGAAGAATCACTCCAACTGTTACGCAAGAGTCGGCAATGTTAAACACCGGGAAGTGTGTATACAGCTCGCCAAACACCGTTATGTCTGGTATATCTACCTGAATAAAGTCTACCACTTTTCCGTGAAAAAGCTCGGATTCTCCGTAGGCAACACCATAGAAAACTCTATCTATCAGGTTGCCAATGGCACCGGCCAGAATAAGAGACACGGCTACCCTAGGTAGGATATGCGCAGAGCTAATCTTAACAAGATAGGCCACTAAGAATCCAGCAATGCCTATGGATATCAGCGTAAGAAACAACTTGCCGTCTCCCCAACTAATGCCAAAGGCCATACCAGGGTTTTCAACAAACGTTAGCCGTACCGCATTGCCAAGAAGTGAGCGCGATTCACCTAGCTCCATTCCGGTATGCGACATACCGAAAATGGAGAAGCCCTTCACGAGGAGCTTCGTTGCTTGATCGAGAAGGACAAGGGTCGTAACAAATACTGTGGTACCAGCAAGCGTCACTTCAACGCGTCGGGATTCTTCGCTACAATCTTGTCTACACCATCTTCCGGACAACGCTGATGGATTTTGTACGATGCCGAAAGTGTAGTGATGGGAACAGCCAGGAGACGTTCGCGGGCGATAAGAATGCCGCACATACGGCAGATGCCATATGATTTATCGTCGATCCGCTGTATAGACTCGTCCAGTTTGCGCAAATAGTCTTGAATTCGCTGAATTTGGGCATACGTCTTTTCTTTCTCTACTGCCTCGGAGCCCTGTTCGGCCATGTGCATAGAGTAGATAGCGCTGTCTTCGTTGTTTTCGCTGGAGGTAAGATCATCGAGACGTTCGCGCAACATGCGCAGCTCTTCGATTGCGTCTTCCTTTGCCCGCTCAATGTTTACGCGGAACTGGGCGAGATCCTTATCAGGATACTTCAAGCCCTTCTTTGGCGGTATGGGTAGCTGCTGTTTTACAACACGTGGTGTTGCCGGAGAAACAGAAACTGCACCGGCGGTTTTAACAACCGCCGATGCAGATGCGACTGTCCCGGATGACTTCAAAGGCTTCGAATTCGTCACGTTCCTACTTGCTGCATTATTGACCGATGCGTTCTTGGCTTGGGCCTGACTATTTCTCGACGCCGAAACCTTTGTATTCGAAGTATTTACCGGGCTCTTTGCCTTGTTAGGAGTTACCCTTACTTGGCTTTTTTTTTTGCTGCGGCCTTCTTGGCTGGCTTAGCTGCCTTTTTGGCTGGCTTAGCTGCCTTCTTGGCTGCCTTCTTGGCCGGCTTGGCGGCCTTCTTTACAGCCTTCTTGGCTGGCTTTGCGGCCTTCTTAACGGCCTTCTTTGCCGGCTTGGCTGCCTTCTTGGCTGCCTTTTTTGCTGGCTTCTTGGCTGCTTTCTTTGCTGCTGCCATAGAACAAACCTCATGAAAAGTGAAACATGAAAACGCGTACGCCACTTTGACGTACAATCGTCAGACGCGCTTTACGCGCACGTTGACTTGACGCCCGTTCATCTCGAGATCAACCCCTTCGGATTGTTCCCCCCGCTCGAGCGTTTCCGTCAGCGTTTCCATTACAATGTACGATCGCATTGATTCTAGGTCTGCACTAGTCTCGTCGTCGGTCACGTACCGTATGCTGATGCGGTCTGTGATCTCGAACCCTGAATCTTTGCGAAGCTTTTGGATTTTACTAACAAACTCCCTTGCCATTCCTTCTCTTCGAAGTGCCTCGTCGAGTTCTGTGTCGAGCGCCACGGTAATTCTTCCGTACGTGGCCACCAGCCAGCCTTCGATGTCTTCACTCACGATTTCCACATCTTCGAAGTCGATCTGGATTGTTGTTTCCCCGATGGTTACCGGAAGAACGGAAGACTGTTCGAGACTTCTGACTTGGTCGTGTGTTAGTTGCTTGATCGCCTGCGCCACCAACTGCGTTGCGTCTCCATACTTCTTTCCAATAATCTTGAAGTTTGGCCTCGCACTTCTACGAACGATGTTCGTGTCGTCTGCAACGTATTCAATTTCTTTTACGTTGATCTCTTCCTTGATGATGTCTTCAACGGCTTGCAGTTGCCTGCGTGTTGCCGGGCTGTCTACCGGAAGAAGAATTCGCCGCAGTGGTTGGCGTGTTTTGATCTTCGCTTTTTCCCTCAAAGAACGAGCAAGAAACACAATGTGTTGGGCTTGCCTCATGCGCTGTTCAAGTTCTTCATCAACAACTTGTCCGTTGCACTGATGCAATATAATACAATGAACAGTGAATTGTTCCTTGTCAAGTCTTAGACGAAGAAAAATTGCTTCGGCAAGAAATGGTGCAACGGGAGCAATCATTTCGGCAACACGCAACAAAACTTCGTGCAAGGTTTGATACGCCGCACGTTTGTCTGCATCGTATTCACCTTTCCAAAAGCGTCGTCGATTTCTCCGCACGTACCAATTGGAAACATCCTCGATCACAAATTCCTGCACAACTCGGCACGCGCGGGTAACGTCGTACCCATCCATTGCAGCGGCAAACTCACCAAGCACGGTATGCAGTCGGGAAACTATCCAGCGATCGATTTCCGGACGCTCTTCCAGTGGTACCAAGGCATCGGACGAGGTGTAGCCATCGATGTTGGCGTACATAGCAAAGAACTCGTACGTGTTGGTGAAGGATCGGAAGAGGTCTGCGATAACAGTACGTGCGATGTCTTCTTCGTTCCAAAGTTTTGGCTTGTGCACCGGCGAGGATGCCATAAGGAACCAACGAACAGCGTCGCTGCCGAATCGCTCCATCACGTCGAAGGGATCTACGGTATTGCCTTTCGACTTCGACATTTTCTGACCTTTTTTGTCGAGCACCAGGTCATTGACCACCACATTTTTATAGGCGGGTGTAGAGAAGAGCGCGGTAGAAATGTTGTGCATGGTGTAAAACCAGCCGCGCGTTTGATCGATTCCCTCGGCAATAAAATCTGCGGGGAAAGACCTTTCGAAGGTCTCTTTGTTCTCGAACGGGTAGTGGAATTGCGCAAAGGGCATGCTGCCGGAATCGAACCACACGTCTACTACTTCGCGAGTTCTGCGGTAGAGTTGTCCGTTCCGTTCAAAAACAACTTTGTCTACAAATGGTCTATGTAGGTCTACCTCCACGCCACTCTCCGGAACGGGTACTCGCCGGCCGTCTTCGTGTTCGTAGTAGCCGGCAGAGAGTTCTTCGATCGATCCGATGGCGAACATGCTGCTACCGTCTTCGCTAACCCAGATTGGAAGTGGTGTGCCCCAGTATCGGTCACGGGATATCGACCACTCTTTAACGTCCTCAAGCCAGTTGCCAAATCTGCCCTCCCCAATTTCGGGTGGGTGCCACGCTATGTGTTTATTGAGCTCTACAAGTTGTTCGCGATACGAAGGCGAGGTGATAAACCACGAGTCGCGGGCGTAATAGATTACGGGGTTGTCTGTGCGCCAGCAATGTGGATAACTGTGCACGTAGTCGAAGGCGGCACGGTAGATCTTGTTGGCAAGCTTCAGCACTTTTACAATGTCGCGGTCGGCCCCCTCTTCCACATGGTCGCTATAGGTAAAGGTTTTTACGGCCCTGCCGGCAAAGTCAGCTATCTCGGAAGTGAAGTGGCCGTTTGGAGATACGGGTTGAGGCACGGGCAGAGAAAACTTCTTCGACATCTCAAAGTCGTCCTGACCAAAGGCGGGAGCCAGGTGCACAACACCTGTACCATCTTCGGTAGAAACAAAGTCGCCCGGCAACACGGTTAACACATTTGGATGGGCCGATGTGTCTAGGGTGATATCGGTAAAGATCTGTTCGTAGGAACTGCCAACAAGGTCGGACCCGGTGCAACGGGCAACAACTTCTATGTCGCCATCAAGCACAGCCAGCCGAGATTCTGCCAGAATGAGGCGTTCCTCAACAGCCACTTCGCCAACGGTGCGTTTGTTGTTTACCACAACGTACGTCATGTTGGGTCCAACCGCCAGGGCCACGTTGGCAAATAGGGTCCAGGGTGTTGTTGTCCAAACAAGGATCTTCGCCCCAATGGCATCGGCAAGGGGGCTATCTGTTATCTGCAGTTTGAGAAAAACGTTGGGGTCTCGCACTTCGCGGTAGTTCTGCGAAAGTTCGTGCGAAGACAATGGTGTTCCGAGTGTTGGAGACTGTGGTACAACTTTGTACCCTTTATAGATGAGTCCCTTATTAAAGAACTGCTGTAGAGCCCACCACACCGACTCTACAAATTTGTTGCTGCAGGTGATGTAGGCATTATCTAAATCCAGCCAATGTCCCATCCGCCTGGTGAGTGTTCGCCAGCCGTTGTCTTGAGAGATGTTTCTGTTGACGATTTCTCGACAGTGTTTGTTAAACACATCCACGCCAAGCGACTCTATCTGAGATTTGTCTGTAAGTCCAAGTTCTTTCTCCGCCGCCAGCTCTACCGGCAAACCGTGGGTGTCCCAACCTGCCTGACGCCGCACGTAGTATCCGCGCATGGTTTTGTACCGGCACACTACGTCTTTAATGGTACGAGCAAAAACGTGGTGGATACCGGGCATGCCATTTACAGTTGGCGGGCCCTCGTTAAAGTTGAACCACGGGGCATTTTCTCGTGCCTCTTGGGTACGCTCGAAGGTGTTTTCGCGCTCCCAACGCTGGAGAATTTCGTGTTCTAATTGTGGGTAGGAAAGATTATCCGGTAGGGGTTCAAACATGGGGTTACAGTGATTTCGCGTGCCAGAATTCTACAAAGGTACTCACATGGTTAAGCACGAGCAACGATGGGCAGTCGAATCTCTACGGTTGTACCCTTGCCTTCCTGAGACAATGTTTCAATTGTGCCGTGATGCGCGTCTACAATCCACTTTACTATTGACAAGCCCAACCCGGTTCCGAGAATTGTTGTGGAGCGCGACTTATCAACGCGGTAGAATCTATCGTAAATAAATGGCAATTCTTCTGCGGGAATCCCCACACCGGTGTCTGCTACTACTAAGATGGCCATGCCATCGGTCTGGCGCAGCTCTACACGCACCGAGCCATGCTCGGGTGTGTACTTTACCGCGTTTTCCACAACATTGAGTACGGCTTGATGCAGACGAACTTTATCGCCCTCAACAATGATGTTCTCGTCAACAGTAGAGTGTACGTCTATTCCCTTCTTAGCGGCCATCACAATTACGTCGTCGCACACATCAGCAACAAGTTTGCTAAAGCGTACGGCAGCACGCTCTATTGTTACCTGACCCGTTTCGGCGCGAGACAAATCGAGCAGTCCCTGCACCACTTGCGTTAGTCGCTCTACCTCCTCCAAACAACTTAAAAGTGTTGCTCGATATTCATCTTCCCGCATTGGTCTTCGAAGGGCAACTTCCAATTCTCCCATGAGAATGGCAAGGGGCGTTTTGAGTTCGTGAGACGCATCGGATGTAAACTGCCGTATCTGTGCGAACGATGTTTCCAGTCGTGCTATCATATCGTTCAGCGTAGTAGTAAGCCGAGCTAACTCATCATCGGATTGCGGCAACGGCAATCGAAGTCCAAGATTCGACGCCGTTATCTGCCGAGCAGACTTCGTAATCATATCAACAGGCCGCAACGAACGTCCGGCAATAAACCAGCCAAGGGCAACAGACAACATGAGTGTTATCGGAAGGGAGTACAGGAGCAGCGAGAACAGCTCCCGTAGTGTGGCGTCTACATCAGAAGCAGGGTACGCCGCCGTTACGTCTGCAATGTCTCCACGCGTTAGCACAACTCGGTACCGCTCGCCACGCAGCCAGTAGTAGGTGTAAATCCGCTCGTCGATAATCTGAGCACCCTGAGAGGCGAACCACTGAAATGGTGGCAAACTGTCTTTCACCAAGTTGTCCGACTTCCATGCCACGCCCCCTGACTTATCCACAACCTGCATAAGATAGGCAGAGGAGTTTAGGAGCATATGCTCGTACACGGCGGACCAAACGGGGTCTACACCCATCTCCGTTGAATCTACAGGTAACACCGGACCCACAAGATCTCGGGCTGCGGCGCTTTGCTCCAGAACAGACATCGGCTCGGAAGCGGTTTTCCGCGCCGACCTTCGTGCTGGTGCAAGTGGACGCTTTACTTGCGCCTGTTCCTTGCGCAGCACTGCCAGTAGCGAATACCCAGCCCTCGACAGCGAAGCATCGAGATTCTGGTACAGCTCTGCAGATACCGTAGCATAGGCCAAGGCGGCAAAGCCGATAAGGGTAAGAGCCACCAGCGTAGCATAAAGCAGCGCCAAACGAGCACGGAGAGAAATCTTCACGGGTTCAAACTTACCATGTAGGCGTGTACCACGTCTGATGCATTCTATCTTTGTGCAATGAAACGGGATGAACAACCCATAGGTGTATTCGACTCGGGCATTGGTGGACTTACCGTGCTTCGGCATCTGCTGCACCTCTTGCCCAACGAACGCTTTGTGTATCTGGGTGATACCGCAAGGGTTCCCTACGGCAATAAGTCTAACGAAACAGTAAGCACCTATGCAGTACAGTGTGCCGATTTCTTAACGAAACACAACGTGAAACTTATTGTTGTGGCGTGTAATACTGTTTCAGCTGTGGCGCTAGAAATCCTCCGGGCACATGTATCGGTTCCGGTGATCGGCATGATCGAGCCCGCCGCCCAACGCGCTGTTGAGCTTACCAACACTGGCAACATTGGCGTTATCGGCACTAGAGCCACAATTGCCTCGCAGGCATATGACCGTGCCATACGCAAGTACGCCGGCGATACCTTTGTTCAGGTCTTCAGCAGACCTTGTCCACTTTTTGTGCCTCTTGTTGAGGAGGGCTGGACGGATACTCCTGCCACCCGCTTGATTGTTGAAGAGTATGTGCGCCCCCTTGCCGAGAACAACATCGACACGTTGGTGTTGGGCTGCACCCACTACCCCCTACTTGCGCCTGTTCTGAAAAGTGCGTTGCCCGGTGTAGAGCTTGTAGATTGTGGCGCTGCTGCTGCACGTGTAGCGGCAGCGGCTTTGCTTTCAAGTAATACCGAACACACTACGCACTCTGCGGTATCTCTCTTTGTTACAGACACCACACCGGCCTTTACGCAGATCTCGTCGCGATTTCTTGGAACGAATGTAGAGGAACCGGTACGTGTTTCTCTCGAAGGGACACCGGCATTCCTATGATGATGTACCTCGTCCGTAAGATCTTCTACACGCTCCTCGTTCTTGTTGGAGTTGTGGTGGTTACGTTCTTCATCCGGCCGCCCGGAGATCCCGCAAGAGTGCTCCTTGGCCAACGGGCCGATTCGGTATCTGTGGCTTCCATGCGTGAACAGATGGGATTAGACAAACCCATTCCCGTGCAAATTGGTGTATACATCGGCAACTTAGCATCGGGCAATCTAGGCCGGTCTATCGCTACCCAGCGTCCGGTTCTCGAAACAATTATGGAACGACTGCCCGCCACGGCACTGTTGGCAACCTCGTCTATTGCCATCGCAACCGTGCTGGGAATTTTGCTGGGTGTTGTAGCGGCATGGAAACCCAACACATGGCTCGATACGCTTACTATGTCTGGCTCGCTTTTAGGAATATCCATGCCGGCCTTTGTTGTTGGATTGCTCTTTGTGTTGTTCTTTGGTGTTGCCCTCGAGTGGTTCCCAAACAGTGGCTACATAGACCGAGGCTGGGAGCATCTTGTTCTCCCAATGGCTACGCTTGCCATACGCCCCCTATCCGTTATTGCGCGGGTAACACGTTCGAGTATGCTTGATGTGTTGGGTCAGGACTACGTGCGCACAGCACGCGCCAAGGGTTTAAGCGCACGCACTGTTTTTCTCCGACATGCACTGCGCAACGCCCTCAACCCTGTTGTTACAACTGTTAGTGCATGGTTTGCCGGACTCCTCGCTGGCACGTATTTCATCGAGTTCATTTTCAACTGGCCGGGGATAGGACTCGCCGCATTCAACGCCATCGAAAAACTCGATTATCCGGTTATCCAAGGCACGGTGTTGTTTACCGCTCTCGTTTTTGTTGCGGTAAATACTGTTGCCGATCTTCTCTATGGCTTTATCGATCCAAAGGTGCGTTTGTCATGAGTAATGCCACCGGTTATAGTCCATCAAAACTTGCATGGCAGAGATTGCGAAAGCATAAGGGCGCGGTAATTGCGCTGTTTGTGCTTCTGGGCATGATTCTTCTTGCCGTGGCAGCACCGTTGGTAACGCCATTCGACCCGTCTACGCAAATCCTTGAATACAGTGTAAAACCAGCTGGCTTTCGGGGCGAAGTACTTCTTAAGCGTAACCCAGCCAACCCAGATGTACCAAGCATCCTTGCAGTTTCGTGGTTCGAAGAACGTGCGGATACCGTATACTACCGCGATCCCGCAGGAGAGCCGTATCGTATTGCGAAATCCGGCTTGGTTGGAAGCACTGCCGAGGACTATCACAAACGCCCAATCTTTCTTCTTGGTACAGACCGGTTCGGTCGAGACATGTTTACACGATTGGTGTATGGAATGCGCGTATCGCTTAGCGTTGGGCTTATCTCCGAGTCTATTGCCCTCGTAATTGGCATTATACTCGGCGCCTTGGCAGGGTATTTTCGCGGTTGGGCAGATGATGCAATTATGTGGGGAGTAAACGTTGTTTGGTCGTTCCCCACTATTCTCCTCGTGGTGGCGTTTTCTGTGATTCTTGGAAAAGGATATTGGCAAACATTTGTTGCTATTGGTATTTCGAGTTGGGTAGACATAGCCCGCATTGTTCGTGGACAGTTTTTCTCGATACGAGAGCAGGAGTACGTAGAAGCAACTCGTGCATTAGGGTTTGGGCACATTCGCACCATTTTTCGGCACATGCTGCCCAATGCTATTGGTCCAATTATCGTTCTCAGCACGGCAGGGTTTGCCACTGCCATTATTGCAGAGGCATCACTGAGTTTTATTGGCCTTGGTGTTCAGCCCCCTACCCCTTCGTGGGGTCAGATGATTAAGGATGGCTACGGCTACATTGCCTTGGGCACCAATTGGGGGATGACGCTTTTTCCGTCTATCGCTATGGGAATTGCAGTACTTGTTCTGAATGTGTTCGGCGATGGTTTGCGCGATGCTTTCGATCCTAAGACGAGTCAGCGCTGATGGACACCACGATAAAGAAAATCCTCTCCGAAAAGTCCTTCCCTCCTATACTCTTGCTTCACGGAGACGAAGACCTGCTTGTTGAGGAGGCCGCACAACAACTCTACAACGCCGCTGCCGAACTCGATCAAACAGGAATGAACTGCGACGTGCTCGATGGTGAATCGAGCTCGCTCGATGCCGTGTTATCCGTTGCACGTTCGTTCCCGATTATGAGCGACAAACGTGTTGTTTGGGTACGCAGAGCAGATAAACTCAGCGTACCACGAACAAAAAAGGCGGTAGAAGCTCTAACCGAACTTGTAAAGAACCCATCGGACACCACATTCCTTCTTCTTACGGCAGCCTTGCCATCCCGCAGCAAGTCAAGTTCAAAGAAGGGCGGATTAAAGTTTCCGTTCGATGTGGTTGCAGCGCATCACTCGGTGATAGATTTTCCGTCGCTTAAAGAGTCGCAAGTTTCCACGTGGCTTATCCAACGTGCTGCCGCAGCGGGTGTAAAACTCGACAACGAAAGTGCGGCCCTTATTGTAGCACAAAATGGCGCGGGTCTGCGAGACAACGCCATGCAGCTAGAAAAGCTTCTTGTGTACATCGGCACGCGTAAGACAATCTCCATTGAGGATGTGCACGAAGTTGTAGGGGGCTCGCGGGAGTACAACATCTTCGAACTCGAAAGTGCCATAGGGTCTGGCAACGCACAGCAAGCAATGCGTATAACACTGATGATGCTCGAGGGCGGCACCGCACCACTCGCCATTGTAGCGATGTTAACACGGTACTTTATGGCCTTGTTTCGGCTTGCAGACCTACGCACCGCCGATCCCGCAGAGATTGCTCGCACCGTTGGTGTACAGCCCTGGAAGGTGCGTGATTATTGGACAACAATAGACGCATTGGGCATCGGCTTTATCGAACGGGCCCTACACGAGGTCCGGCAGAGTGATGCCGCGCTAAAATCTTCTGCTGCCCATCCCACCGTGGTGCTCCAGACGTTACTCTCTCGGGTATTTGGCAACAGACCCAGCGCCTGAGAGACTATCTTTGCCGTAATGAATACCCCTACTCATCGCACGCCCGCGGAATGCGCTCAGGAGCAGTTAGACGCGTACAACGCTCGAAACATCGAGCGGTTCGCCGCTGCGTATCACCCCAATGTTCAGCTCATCGATCTTGCTTCCGGCGAGGTATTCTGCAATGGCATAGATGCTTTGCGAAGTAGGTACGGTGTTTTGTTCGACTCGCATCCCTCGTTACACTGCACTCTTGTCTCTCGAATTGTGTGTCCACCGTTTGTTATGGACGAAGAACACGTGCGCGGGCTTCTCCCCGATTCAGTTGTTCACGCCGTTGCAACGTACGAATGCAACGAGGGCCTCATAACCCGGGCATGGTTTGTTCGCGAGGCCACGATATGAGTGAACGTGTGGTAATTGCCGACCTTCATTGTCATACAACATGTTCCGACGGCGTGTTGTCTCCGTTTACGCTTATCGAAAAAGCCGAAAGCGCCGGACTCCACGCCATGGCCGTTACCGATCACGATAACATGGATGCGCATAGAATATTCCACGCAGCCGGCTACACCGGATCGATGAGAATTATTCCGGGCATCGAGATCTCGTGTCAAGAATCAGGAAGAGAAGTTCACCTGCTTGCCTACGGCCTCAACTTCGAAGATGCCGCTGTTATAGAATATGAGGCCTTCTTTCGGGCAGACCGCGAACGTCGCGCGCGAGAAATCGTAGAGCGGTTATCCAAGGCCCGCGTGCATCTATCGTACGACGAAGTAGCCGAGCAGGCCGGCAGCGCACCAATCGGCCGACCCCACATAGCAGCCGTACTTATCCGCCGGGGCATTGTTCGAAACGTGCAGCAGGCCTTCGACAGCTATCTCGACGTGGGAAAACCCGGCTATGTATCAAAGAGTCCGTTCTCGGTAAAAGATGCCACAGATATGGTACACAAAGCCGGCGGCATTACATCTGTAGCACATCCAGGTAGATACTATACCGATGCCCATACCTTTCTTACCCTTACCTCTGCCGGAATAGATGGCATAGAGGTATACCATCCATCGCATTGGTTTGTAACACGCGAGTATTATCGCGTGTTAAGCGAGCAGCACGGACTGCTTATCACCGGTGGGTCCGACTATCATGGCTCTCGGGAGTACGACGAACGTAATTTTGGCACGTTTGGTGTGTCCGAAACCCATTTAGCGGCCATTGATCAACGCATCACCGAAGTACGCGAAGGTATTCTTCATGGCACATAGTAACCACGCTGCGCCGTTGGCGCTACCAACAACCGGATCTGGGTGGCGAATAGGAATTGTAGCTGCACGCTGGCACGGCAACATTGTCGAGTCGCTTGTGCAGGGGGCAAAAGCAACCCTGCTTGGTGCCGGCGTAACAGCAGAAAACATTACACTGGTGCACTGTCCGGGGAGTTACGAAATCCCTGTATGTGCATCCGTTATGGCTCGGTCTGGCTGCGTAGACGCTGTTATTGCATTAGGTGTTGTGGTAAGGGGCGAAACGGCTCACTTCGAATACGTGTCTTCCCCGGTTGCCCACGGTTTGATGCAGATTTCTTTAGAAACCGGCGTTCCGTGCATGTTCGGTGTTCTCACAACGGAGAACATCGAACAGGCCCAAGAGCGTGCTGGGGGCGGTGCAGGCAACAAGGGGGCAGAAGCCGCGTCTGGTGCTCTCGAGACTCTCGAAACACTTCAATCCATTCGCTCTCTGCAACCCTAAAACTGCGGGTGCTCCGTTACCATACCCATGATTCTCATTATCATCTGTGCAGCACTTGCTGCAACAACAGTTTCGGCGCAACAGGTTACGCTCTCCAATTGGAACACCATTTCTTCTCTGCGAACGGTGCGTGCCGCAGACATTGATGTTTCGGGAGATATCTGGGCGGCCACCTCCGGTGGCGTTATTCGGTACAGTCGCAGCACAAACAACACGAGCGAATACAGAAATGTAAACGCACTGCAAACGTTAGACTGCACTGCTCTGTCGTGCGATAGAGTCGGCGGCAATGTGTTTGTTGGTCAAACAGACGGCGCCTTAGATATCGCCACACCGTCTGGAACGTGGAAAAATGTTGCGGAGATCCGCAGAGCCACACAGTATACCCGACGTCAGATCAATGGTTTTGCATTTCGTGGAGATACCGTGTTTATCGCCACAGACTTTGGTGTTGTTCTGTACAATCAGAATTCTGGCACCTTTATAGAGACTATTGACCGCATCGGAACCCTTCAGGAAAAAACTCGTGTGCGAAGCGTGTGTTTGCTGAGAGATTCCGTGTGGGTTGCTACCGATTCCGGCGTTGCGGTTGCGCCCCTTTCCGTATCAACGCTCAGACTTCCGTCGGTGTGGACAAATCTTGGTCTGGCCTCCGGTCTCGATGCCGTTAAGGTTACTGCCATTAGGACCAACGGTGTTTCCATTGTGTGCAATACCGATGCATCAGCGTTTGAATTTGTAGACGGACGGTTCATCTCTCGAATCACAGGAGTAGGAACCATAAATGGCCTATCGTATGTGGGCAATCAGTTAGCCGTTAGCACTATTGCCGGAGTACGAACCACAGACGGAGAACTCCCTGTAACCTATGCCGGCGAAGTAATTGGTCACGCCTGGCCCGTTGCCTCGTCTGGATCGCTGCTTATCGTGTTCATAAGAGATCAAGCATTTGGGTACGGAGATGCTCAGAACATTACCATGGTAGCAGTGAACTCTCCGGTGTCGAATCAGTTTGCCCAAGTTTCTATCGACACAAAGGGCGGATTGTGGGTTGCCACCGATGTAGATCCGCCCAGAACCGGCCAGGGTGTTAGTTATTTCGACGGCATCACGTGGCGCAACATCACAATGGCTAATGAACCACGTTTACGTTCGAACTCGTGTTACAAAGTATCGTCTCTCTCCGACGGCTCTACATGGGTTGGAACATGGGGCGCCGGAACTATCAGATGTGTTCCTTCGGACAACGGAGTAACCGTAGAGCCCTACGACAACACAAATTCTACACTAACCGGTATCACTGTTAATCCCAACTACGTGTTGGTTGCCGAAGTTGCCCGCGACAGATATGGCAGAACTTGGCTGTTGAATGAACAAAGTGCAGACAGGTTGTTCGCCATCCTTGGTAGTGGCGAATGGACCTCGATGACAAACTGCGCGGATCCACGCAGCACTATCTTTCGCACACTTACCATAGACGGCAGCGGCACCGTTTGGGCAGGGGGCGCTACCGGCGCCGGTGTTCTGGCGTATAACGATCGTGGTACGGCCGACAGGTCAGACGACATTTGCAATGTGGTTCGAACGAGTAACTCGCAAATACCCGATAACGTTGTAAACGTGCTGCGTGTAGATAGGTCCGGAGCACTATGGATTGGTACATCGAAAGGTTTGGCGGTAATCTCCGTGCCCTCGTCTCTTTCGAACACCAGCGTGCCTTTTGTCCGCAGGATAAATGCACTTGCCAACACCGTGATTACCGACATCTACGTGGACGCACTCAATTATAAATGGGTGGCAACAACAGGTGGTGCTTTTGTTTTGAACGGAGACGGTACAGAGGTGGTTGCTACCGTAACGCGCGCCAATACGCCCCTTCTCGACGATAACCTGCGCACGATTGCGGTTGACGAACGAACCGGCCTGGTGTACTTTGGCACAACGAATGGTTGCAGCGTAGCGCAGTCCTCGTCAATACGCCCCCTCGACGAATTCAATATTTCGTGTTACCCACAGCCGTTTCGTCTCGAAAAGGACGGTCACCTTACCATAGACGGCCTTGCACCAGATGCAGACATCCGGATAATGACATCGTCTGGCATCTTGGTGGCTGCCATTCAGGCGCGTGGACGCCAAGCAACATGGAACGGACTAGACACGAATGGAAGGGCCGTTGTGCCGGGCGTGTACATTATTAGCAGCTCCAGCCCAACAACCAATACGTCGAGCGTGGCGAAGATTGCCGTTACGAGATAAAAAAACGCCGTCCAATTTCTGAACGGCGTACTACGTTGTGCGGAAGACGGGACTTGAACCCGTACGCCCTTGCGAGCGCCACCCCCTCAAGATGGTGCGTCTGCCAATTTCGCCACTTCCGCAGAGGGAGCGCAAAAGTAGCCATTGAGGCCGACCTGACAAAATTCAATTGCCCGCCTTGCCTCTTCGCTTTGCAATAATCTTCCCGGCGGCACGGAATCCGTTGTGCACTGCATTCTCTATTGCTGGCGCGGCGTCCGCATCGGTTCCCGCAAATTCTATCCGCGCAGTAGGCGCCGAAGCACGCTGCGCAATTCCCGAATGGCTACCCGGTGTTGGAACCACAATGCCGTGTCCCCAACCCCACGCATGTACCTCGAGAATTTTCTCCACGAGCTCCGGCTTTATTGTCTCGCAGAACCGTCGAACCACTAAGGCAACACGCTCGGCAAAGGCCTGGTCATCCTGTAACACATGTCGCTCAGACGCATCAAGCGGAACATAGAGTGATATAACGTGATCTGTTGCCCCCGGAGTAAGTACCGTGGGGTTGATAATGTCTGTATACGCATCCTGAGTGCGTAAATCCCACGTGTCGTAGGAACCTCCGTTAACGAGCGGTTCGGATGATACAACCTGGATAGTGGCATATGGAGCATACGTTAGCGCTTGGCATGCCTTTGCCCTTTGCGTGTCGATTTCTTCGAGTAATGCAGGCAACTGAAACTTCGGAACCGCCACCACAGCGTGATCTGCAGAATAGCGCACTACCTCGCCCGACTGAGAAACAGTGTCTACCTCTACTCCGCCGCCATTTTCGCGCACGCGTATTGCTACTTCGCTACTGCGGAGTTGCTGGATGCGCGATGCAATGCCCCCAGACAATCGCGAGATGCCCCCTGAAAAGCTATACCGCGGATACCCAAATGCGTCACCAAGTTCCGACTGATAAAAATTCAGTAGGCAATAGGCGTTTGTTCTTGCCATAGGCGCACCCATGGATGACCTGCTATACGCATTCAAAATCATGTCGAGAAACGGCGATTGATACCGTTCTGCATAGTCGCGGGCGCTCATTTGGTCTAAACTGCGCATTGAAGCCGAGAGCTGTTCCGGCAAGGGGTACGAGGGGAGGTCGGCATCCATCGCCGCAAGAGTATCGCGGAAGCGCTTCATCTGATCACGCTCCTTAACGTTCTTTACCACAAGCGCCAATGTTTCGTCCGACCAAATGTTCCGCACACGCATATCATTGGCAAGGATGAACGCATCGTCTGGACACTGAACATCCTTCACACCTGCTGCTTCGATTAACGTTGACAGTTCCTCTGTGCGGTCTACAAAGTACACGCTTCCGAGCGGCACATCTTGTCCGCCGAGTCGTTGCGATACAGCAGCACCACCCGCACGTTGTTCGGACTCGATTACTACAACATCTACACCCTCTTGCTGCAGCACGAACCCTGCAGCCAGCCCACTTACACCGCCCCCTACCACAACAACGTCGTGACGCTCGTTGCGCTGATTTTGTGGTCGCAGCGTTCCATCGCGCAGATACGTGTGTGCAACCTTAAACTGTGGGGTGCGCACGAGGGGCCGTATGGGATTAGCAACCCGTACGGGAGTGTTGCCGGAGGTTTGTTCGAGATCGGACGTACACGAGCCGAGAGGTGCAAGGAAAACAGCACCCGACCCTAGAACGATGGTTGTTATGAATTCGCGACGTGAAGACACGGCGCAATATACATCCTCGATACAACCGATGCGCGCTCGAGAGCTGCGTTATCGAACCACGGTAAGGGGCACTACAGTGCGCGCACCATTTACCGAAACGGCAGCGAGATATTGTCCGGCAGAAAGCCCTTGCACCGGAACACGAATGGTTCCCGGTACAACTCTGTCTGTGTAGAGATTCTGAAGGAACTTCCCGGTAGATCCATAGAGGTCTACAGACACAAATGCCGGACGATCTTGCATCCATTCAAGGGTTGTAGACTCCGTTACCGGATTTGGCATCACGCGCACATTAACCTGCGTTTTACCGTCGTAGTAGTCGCTTACACTTGTCGCACGCTGAAGCACACCAATAGGTAGCACGCGATCTTGTAATACATTCTCTGAGTCGGCTGGTGTACCGCCAAACCAGTTCTCCAGCACGTCGGAGTACACTCGTCGGTAGTCAAACTGATATCGAAGGTCTCCATTGCTATCGAAATTCTTTAGGTCGGGCATCTGACCATACACCCCGGCCTTTACACCGTTGCCCCAAACAAACTGCACGGAAGCAGCACCGTGATCGGTTCCCCTACTACCATTTTCATAGGGTCTGCGACCAAACTCCGAAACCGTCATACCCACTACCCTATCGGCAAAACCCTGTATCAGTGCGTCTTGCATAAACGCACCAATGCCGGTGCTTAACATGTCCAACAGGAATGGATGAAGGCCATTTAAGTTCTGATCTTGTTGTTGCACGTGGGTGTCGAAGCCACCCATGTACACAAGATAGATTTTCGAGCGCAGGCCACCGGAGATTAATCGTGCAACCAACCGCATCTGGCGGACAAATGCATTGTCGTAGTAATCAACCTTGTTTTGCCCCTTATCAAATGCTGCCTTTACAACAGAGGAATATCTGTCTGACTGCTCGGCAACAAGGCGCACAAAGTTGAACTCTCTTCCATATCGTGTGTCTTCGGGCATCGGGGCCATGTCTGGAGACAAGCCCTGACCAAGTTCAAAAAACTTTTGCGGATCCGTTAAGGCAATACCAATATCACCCTTCGGACTCTGCAGCAACATGGATAACGAGCCACCTATCTGCACCGCTATGGGGTCGGGTGGCAGCGTTTCAGGAAAACCCTGGATGCGATCGGACCAGAACCTCCCTAACCATCCATCGGAAAGGCGGAAATCTGGGTCGGAGGAGTTAAACCCCGACAAAAAGATATCCGTGGATCGAAAGTGTGAAAGGTTCGGGTTCTCGTATCCAACACCATTGATAATGGCCAAGCGGCCATCTTCAAACATTCTCCGCACATTGTAGGGGGCCTTTGTGGTGTCGAGCGCCGGGTGGAGATACACCCGAGAGAGCACATTTACGGCCTTATCCTTCGGCACCGATATCGTAGGCCGAATGTTGTAGTATTCCGGATCGTCGGCAGGAATAACTGTGTTCAAACCGTCGTTGCCACCAAACATCTGGATAACAATCAAAATTCTGTCGTCGTCGGCCTGAACCTGTTCCGACAAGTCAAACGGGCTAAAGGCCTTCAGGGGTACCCCACCGAGAATCTGGGTTCCTACCGCAGCGCCTGCGGTTGCTTGGATGAAGGTGCGACGTTTCATCGAGACTCCGTTATCGTTTCGTTTGCAAGGTGAGGGAGATTAACAAAGCTGAAAATCAGGGGCCTTCACAATGGCCTTTAACAACTCGCGCATTGCTCGAGCGGCAGCGGCTGGCTGAGCGAGTTTCTCGGCCCATGTGTAGTCGGGTTGACCTTCGAGGAGGGTGTTCTTGTAGAAATCGAGTCGGCTTTGAGAAACCTCTACCGGCAACAAGAACACCACCACATTCTTCACAAACTTGTCTACTTCGGCATAGTCTGCGAACTCCCGGATGAATGCATTGGCCCGGGCATCGGACATAGCATCGATATGTTTACGGGCGAACTCTCTTCTGCGGGGATACGTGTTTGTGCTAATCCAAGATCGATAGCCGGGCCACCCGGCAACGTTTGGTGGATCGAACGCCACCTGATCCATAAGTGCAACCCACGTTTGTGGGTCGTTCTCGGCAACACCGAACTGACGTTGCAGTCCCACAACGTACTCGATAGGCGTTTTTATCTGCGCGCCACGAATGGCTGGATCGAAGAAGTGTTTGCTTACGAACAACTTGCGCGCCAGCGCGCGGATACTCCAACCGGAGGTACGGAACTCTTCGGCAAGGCCAGCAAGGAAATCGGGATCTACGTCACCGGGTGAACTGTACACAAAGAAGAGGTAGAATTTTCTCGCGATAAACCGTGATACTGCTTCCGGACGCACCCTAAAGATGATGTTGATGAGTTCGAACACCTCTTCGTTCAGTACCTGATACTCTGTGTTATTGTCAGGGGTTCTTGCTGGGATTGTAACACCCATAAACTGCTTTGCACCGGTATCGTGTTTGTTGGCATCGAACCAGGTGTTGTACATCCCCTTGGGTGCCGGCTGATCAATAAACTTCGATGCCTTCCATCCCGTCAGCACCCGCGCGGCCTGCTGAACATCGCCTTCTGTGTACCATCCTATACCCGTTGTGAAGAGCTCGAGTAATTCTCGTGCATAGTTCTCGTTTGGTTTACCAACCTCGTTAAACGTGCCACCGAGGTAGTTAACCATTGCATTGTCTACCGTAACATCGAGTGCCATCCGCGGGAAGTTGCCAAGCCGATCTTTTCGCAACAGTGAATACTGATTGTACAGCGTTTGCGGTACAGACCAGATTTCGTCGAAGCTGAACTCTGTTACCCAATGAGACAGCCAAAAAAGTGTAAGACGTTCGATAGCCCTACTATCGTCGCGGGCTACACCTAACCACCAATTGGATAATGTGCGGTGGTTTGCTTTCCACCAAGACTCGATGGCCAGACGTGTTTGAATGTCGGCACCGTTAGGGTTCTCCGTGTAGTCTACAAGTTCATTTGTGGCAGGATCTCTCCATTTCGCAAAAGGCACGGCGGGGGTTGGATCGGGTGGATCGTCTGGACCCAACAACTCATCTACCACAGCAGCTGCCGTGCGCCCCACGTGAGACGCAGCAACGGGCATGGACACGGAAAACCCGAGTCTACGGTATAGATGAAGAACATCCTCGAGTGTTAACGGAGCGCTGTGCTCTTCGATTCCACCTTCGATGAGGAGGTTAGCGGGCACATCTCCGTCTGCGCGACGCGCTGCACGTATGAGATGGGAAAAGAGATTACGTCGGTTCATCGCTCCCTCAATGGAGTAGTGATTGTCAGCGACACGGTTCGGCAGTAAAACCTACCTTCGGGCAAATCGTTACTGTATGGCAGCACTGCCGGACCAATTCCTTTTACTTCAGAAATCGATAGTTGCGGCGAGATCGATCGAACAAACTGTTCAACGCTGGTGGCTCGCTGGGAAGAGAGAGAAAGATTATGCTTCAACTCACCCAACCGGTCGGTGCTGCCCACGATGGTTGCAACGCTACCTGCCCGTGTGGAGGACCGAACAACGCGACGCATCATTTCTTTGTTCTGTTCCGAAATGTCTGAACGGTCGAAATCGAACACAATTAAACTAAGTCTGCTTACTTCGAAGTTTGATACTGATTTTATGAGCGGAAACCGGGTTTCGGCATGGACGGTTCCGTTGGAAGTATTGAGAACGTGGAGGTGGGCATCTAATGTGTCTACCGTACCAACAACCGGACCCAGTTGATTCGTCATTTCCTGCGATAGATTAAAACTCACAGTAGATGGCGGAACACTGCTGCCAGACTTTGTTCCCACCGAGCGTGAGTTATGTGCTACGTTAAGGTCCCATCCGGCGGCTTGTTCGGGATCGGTTACACGCACGATAAAATCATGCCGTGGCTGAACGGGCACATACTCGTTAAACCGAGTGTGCACCACTGGATCGAGCACAGCGCCAACATTCGAGGAGAGCTCTACGCGTCGGTTTTCTTCTACACCCTCGGCATATGCTTCGTTCGACGACAATGTTGGCTTGTCTGCAACGCGAATCTTAAACCTGTCCGCGGGCAAATTCCACCGGGTGCGTATGTAGTCTACAACCGACTGAGCGCGCTGTTGGGCCAGCGTCCTGTTCGCAGATGCATTGCCTGCCTCCGCACCATCTGTGGCGCCCGTTACTACCAACACCGCGCCGCGTTCGCGTCCCATGCGTGCGCCCACAATGTCGAGCATCCGATAATAAATCGGCAGCGTTTGTTTTGGCAGCTCCAATTCCGAAAACTGTTCCGTGGCATCGTTTCCTCGGTAACGGGAGCGTAACGCCGCCGACGCACTGTCGAAAAACACATATGGCAGCAACGGAAATGTTTGCGTTACCACTGTTTCTCGAATTTCTAACGGTGCAGACTCTACACTTGCCAGTACTGCCGGAGGAGGCAACATCGGTGCTACCTCTGCTACTGGTGGTGG
>DAITNB010000011.1:0-96043 GCA_036834845.1 bacterium
GGTGAAGGGGGCGGAGCCGATTTCTCCAGTCTGTACGAAATGGTTGCTCCCACGCGGAACGCACTTGCCGTCCAGGCAGTGCCCGACGTAAGATTTGTAATCCCCAGCTGATAGGATGCTTCCGGAAGCACCGTTAGCCGGGGAGCAAGAGATACTTCGTATTGTACACCAAGGTTTATGCCAACGTATAAACCCGAAGCCATAGGCAAAGCGCCTGAGGATACGTTGTACAATCTTGTTCCATCGGAGAACGTGTAGCCCGGATCTGAGGGAGATACCAACGCCTGTTCTTGTGTGTAGGACGGACCCAGAGGCAGCCCCGCCATCACACTTAGTCGCAGACGTAATGGGATGTTTTGCGCCAGTGCCATGGCAACATAGGGTTGCACACCCACAACGCCGTACCCTGCACGAATACTGTGCTCAACCGTGCCGTTGGTAACAGTGCTTCCGTTGATGATGTTTCCAACAAACTCTTCTTCGGAAAGGGTTGCCGATAACATGTCGTATTTACCCACTACGCCAATGGCAAGTGGTTTTCCAAAAACATGAATATTTAGTTCCGTTTCTATCCCACCGAACAACGATAATCCAAAACCGGTACCGCCAGTAAACGTAACGCAGCAGTTTGGCACACCGGGTAACTGCTGAAACGAAGAGCTGTGCAGGTTGAGTCCGGCAGACACGCCCCCTACAAGAGAGAGTGGACTTCGAAGTGAATCTGTCTGCGCCATACCGGCAACAGAAAGAACTACACATGTAAGAAGCGTAACAGCGGTGCGGGCCCGCAAACGTACGATCATCGAAGCACCACTATTCGGTGCGCAACACTAGCATTGGCAACGCGGATGGTAACCACGTACACCCCGCTCGGTAACTGACTGCCATTGAAAACTGTACTTCGTTCGCCGGCATCAATGTTCTCTGTGCCGCGCCAATACGATGTGCCAGCTCCATCCTCGATGCTTATAACGGCTGTGCCTGCCACCTCGGACCAATACCGCACCGTAACAACGTCTGCGACCGGTTGTGGTGTAATAGATCGCACGGCAAGAGTTGCCGGATGCAGTATTCGTCGGGCCGAATCCGCTAGGATGATGCGAAGTTCACCGTCTGTGTATGATGTTTGAACGGCACTGCCAAAGGCACTTCCGTTAGGATCGTTGAATTGCAACGGCGAGGTTGTTGTTTCTGCTAACCCTGCCGGACCCGTAATCGTGGCAATAACACCGGATGCCGGGAACGATCCGCTAACGCGCACACGAATCTGCCGCACGCTATTCACAATGTCCTGCGAAAGTATCTCGGCAGTTCCGATGCTGGTTTGAATGGACCGAGCAAGGAAGAGACGCGGGTTTACTGTTAGCACTGTTTCGAATGTTCGCATGCCTTGATATGGCACGTTCTCTGTTAACACCGCCGTTAGCGGCAGGTCTACATCTCCACGTGGATCCGCAAGCACGGCAGGCGCCTGCACAATGGCTGTGCCGGTGTACGAGAGAAGCCGCACAGTGAGTGCCGCAGCACATGGAGTAACGGTAAATGCAAGCACGTCTTGTCCACTTATTGCACCCCCAAGGTGTTGCACGCGTACAACAATCGAGTCCTGCGCCGGTATTGTTACAGGCAGCGCCGTAACAACGGTGAAGGGTGCAGATGCGGGAAGTGTATAACCCGTAATCACTACTTCGTTGTTCGATCTATTGCGTATAACAACTTCGCGTGTGCCTATTTCCGGAATAAACGCAAGGTTGGTGTGAGACAGACTTACGTCGGCACCGGCACCAAAGCCGGCAACCGTTATGGTGCGCGTTACACGTACCTGCGAAGCGTAGGCAATGATTACCTCATCTGTGTCGGCACCAAGTTTTGAAGGTACAAACAACACGTCCGCTTCGAGCGAGCCACCGGGGGGTACATCCCTATTCGATGGAAGCACAACGCGGAACTGACTATTCAGTCCGGTGCGCATCGTTGCTCCATCTATCCGTACGGAGATTGGATCGTTGTTACGGACAAGTGTTATTCGTTTACGTGCAGTATCGCCTACGCACACATTGCCCATTTCAGTGAAGGGGGCCGGCATGGTTAGGTTTCGGTCGAGTACCGGCATACGCACAGGGACGCGAAGAAATCCTTCGCATACACCCAACAGCAGTGTGTCTACAAGCACACCGGAATCGCGGGCCACGGCGCTGAAACGTATAGTCTTGCATGCACCGGCGCGTATGGTATCTGGGCGAAACACATCGGCGAGTGTTGCCCACGTGCCATTCTGCAATCGCATTGATGTTACGATGATGGGTACGATGCCCGTGTTGCATACTGCAGTACTAATTACCGTGTCTACACTTACACCGATGTATTGGAGACCAAAGGATATTGGCGTTGAAGGAACAGACACCGGGGTCACACTAAACACAGCGTCGCTTTGGTCAGACTCAGGGGTGCTTAGTCTGCGGATTAACACATTGTTCCTGTTGTCTACAGAACAGGTTGCCAAGGTAGATCCGTCAGGCGCATAGGATATATCGGTAAGTACGTTGGTGTGTGAGGGCATACCAATAATGGGACCCGAGAACACGCCCGTAACAAGATCATAATGTCGAATCTGTGGCTGTTGACGATAACCGAGCGATAGGTATGATTCACTGGCATTAAACGTTAGGCCCACTGCGTCTGAAGACTGACGGTAGAGTGTGCGCACAAGCGCGTTGGTTCTTGTGTCGAAAACAAATGTTCGTTGTTCCGGAATCTCGTTGCCTTCGGCAGGATAGGCCATTCCGGCAAGCGCAATCACGTTGTACGATGGTGTTACAGCCAATTTCTGCGGAGCACTGCCGCCGGAGATTGGAAGTTTCGTGTCGAACTGCCGCACCTCTGCCCGCGTGGCAAGACTGTAGCTGTACACCACGCCATTAACAAGCGCAATATGAAGCACATTGTTTACAATTGATGCGGCAGATGCCGGTGCAGCGAGCACTATCGGTTGCAGTGAAGCTAATGTATTGGCATCGTACGTAAATACGCGAGCCGAGATAGAACCGCAGACCGACAACTCGGAGCCCTCAACGGATGAACCAACAAGCAGTGGCGTAGAAACCGGCACATCGGCACGTCGAACAGGTCCGGTGGTGCCTGGAGTAAAGAGTTGCAATTCCGATGTTCCATTTCCACGGGGAACCGCCACGGCAAGGTTGCGTGTGCCGCCTACGTAGGTAAGAGCGGTTACTAATGAGCTGGGCGCGCTTACTCCCTGCGCTTGGTAGGTGCGGACAACCGCACCATTAGTAATATCGAATTCTGTAACCCCGCCATTGTTGTAGGCAACGGCTAGGTATCTGCCGTCTGCACTAAACACCAGTTTCGATGCTGGCGCAGCTTCGCCCTGGAGAAATCGCGAACCACTTACTGTTTGCTTCTGATACACGCGTATGCGCGCACTGTCTGAAATGTCTGGTGGTACACGCCAAACAAGCGTTGAGTCGTACGTTGAGTCGATAAACTTCCAAGACCGCCCATTGTCAAGGGAATACTCTGCATGTGTATGAAATCCGGGCGTGGAACCTGTCCAACGCAGCGGTACTTCTTCGCATGGGGCAAAGTGTTCGCCACCGTTCGGATAGGTTACTCGCAAAACAGGAGTGGCGGTGTACGTAGGCGAGTTTGCCAGCAACATAATTTCCACGCGCGATCCACCTTCGTACACAACAGTTAACACATCTGTTACCGGACGCGAGTCTGTTGGAGCACAGATCAGATCGAATCGGTAGTCTGAGCCCGGTTCCAATGTTGTGGGTGGTGCCTTAGACCCGTAGGTTCCTTTCCACACGGTGCGAAAGTTGTTCGTGCGGGTATATAGTGAGTCTATCCGGACAGGACGTTCAGTTCCTTGGTCGTTTTTTGTGGAGGAGAAGATTTGCAGATTCAGTTTCTCGAGTTTTTCGGAACCACCGATCACGTTGCCGTAATCAAGATAGAGCGGCACTCTCCGAAACGTACTGTCGAGAACGTACACATTAGCACCACGTTGTAGAACCACGTCCTGCCACGATACCGCTAAGGCACCTACGTCTCCACTTTCGGATGCATAAAGTACTAGGGCGCCACTTGCCTGAAACACCGATGTTGCAATTTCTGCTGTGTATACGCCCGCCGATTCTACCGTTAAATTCCGAACGCGGATGTAACGGTTCTTTTCGAGCACCATAACGTTGGCAGATGTGAGCGAAACAGCCGCCCCCTGCCGAGTTGCTCTAAACCGGGCCTTGATAACGGGATACTCTCGCATGTCTACATAACCACCTGCGCCGGGAATGGCGACTCCGGTTAAGGACAATTGGGCATGTGCGCACGTTGTACCGAAAAATCCAAGGAGGACGGCAAGCACAACGTAACGGATGTTCTGGTACAGGGTCATGGGCGGTAGAGACACTCCCTGGGGAGCATCAGTTACAGGTTAGGGGGCTTCCCCAATCTCGAAACGACTGAGGAACTCCACCACAACGGGATCTTCGGACCTACGCAATTCGTTCACCGTGCCGCTAAAGCGCACGGTTCCGGAGTCGAGCATTATTACGTGATCGGCAATGTTGTACACGCTGAACATGTCGTGGGTAATCACCACGGATGTAACGTTCAAAGTGGATGCTACATGACCCAACAGATTGTCTATCTGCTCTGATGTAACCGGGTCGAGTCCGGTAGTTGGTTCATCATAAAAGATATAATCGGGCTGGCCAACAAGGGCGCGGGCTACTCCCACACGCTTCTTCATACCGCCGGAAAGATCGCTGGGCTTTTTCGAGGAAAGAATAGCATACTCTTTCTCAAACACATCCCGCGCGGTGGTGGTGGGGTCGGGCACCAAACCAACCGCAGAGAGCACTCTTCGTCCCTCTGCATTGAGTACCTCTTCGTTATTTACGCCGTGTTCAACCAGACCAATAACTACGTTCTCAAACACTGTAAGCGAGTCGAAAAGGGCAGCCCCCTGAAATACATATCCGATTTTGCGGCGCAGTTCAAAGAGGTCGGCTTTTTTTAACTGACGTATATCTTGGCCATCGATAATCACCGTGCCGGAATCACCGTCGAGCAAACCAACGATGTGTTTAAGGAGAACGCTTTTCCCACAGCCAGACCTTCCTATGATGCACGTGGTTTTTCCCGTGGGTATTGTAAGATCTACACCGGAAAGAACCACCTTCGAACCAAAGGATTTGCGCAGCCCCGTTATCTGAATCATTGTGCGGCTGTGCGGTGAGTTCTTGATGTTATCACGTCGAGTGTTCCCGTGGGGATGGCCGATATAAGGCGCGACGTGTATTCGTTCTGTGGATGCTCGTAGAGTTCTTGCGACGTGTTCATCTCCACAATCTTACCGGCATTCATCACCGCAATCCTGTCGCTGATAAATTTCACAACGGATAAATCGTGCGAAATGAAGATGTACGTTAGGTCGAACTCGTCGCGAAGCTGCACCAACAGATTTAACACTTGTGCTTGCACAGAAACATCCAAGGCGCTCACACTTTCGTCGCAAATCAACAGCTTTGGTTTAAGCGCCAAGGCGCGTGCAATGCAGATTCGCTGACGTTGTCCTCCGGAGAATTCGTGGGGGTAGTTGGAGAAGTGGCGCGGCAGCATGTTCACTTTATCGAGCAAGTACAGAACATGCTCCTTGCGTTCGGCATCTGACGCACCAATGTTGTGCACCTGCAGCACTTCCATAATGGCGCTGCCAACACTTAACCGCGGATTCAACGATGAGTATGGATCTTGGAAGATGATTTGGAAGTCCTTGCGAAGACTCTTCAACTCCGAACTACCTAGCGATCGTACATCCTTACCATCGAACACCACCGTGCCGCCTGTGGGTTCTACAAGACGCAGCACAGCCCTGCCAGTAGTGGTTTTACCGCAGCCCGATTCGCCAACTAATCCAAGTGTTTCGCCTGGTTTAACGTTGAAGCTTATACCATCAACCGCCTTCACCACACCTGATGTTCTGCCGAAGAGTCCGCTCCGCACCGGAAAGTGCACCTCGAGATTCTCTACGGACAACAGAGGATTCTTCGTATCCAAGCCGGCGTTGCGTGCCGTAATCTCTTCACGCGAAAACTCGAGTTCGTGAACACGGTCTTCTACACGAATTTGTGTGCGCTCCGTAATTGTTCCATCAGCGGCCTCGTCCATGAAGTCGCGAACAACAGGCAGGATCTTCAGCTTTTTATCGAGGCGTGGTCTGCATGCCAGCAGACCTTTTGTGTAGGGGTGTTTGGGGTTTTCAAAGATTTCGAGCACCGAGCCCTGTTCAACAATCTTCCCCTTGTACATCACAATTACATCGTCTGCAATCTCGGCAATCACTCCAAGGTCGTGCGTGATGAACATCATGGACATGCCATGATCTTTCTGCAGTCCCCGCATGAGATCGAGAATTGTTGCCTGCACCGTTACATCGAGCGCGGTTGTTGGCTCGTCTGCAATAAGCAATGACGGGTTGCAGCTCATCGCCATAGCAATCATCACTCGCTGCTTCTGTCCGCCAGAAAGCTGATGTGGGTACGAGGTCATCATTTGCTCGGGGCGTGGTAATTGCACTTCTTTCAGGAGGCGCAGCGTACGTTCCCGTGCTTCGTCCTTCGACACCCTTTGGTGCAGCCGAATGGCTTCTATAATCTGATCCCCGCAGGTGAACACGGGGTTGAGCGACGTCATGGGTTCTTGGAAGATCATGGCAATCTTGTTGCCACGATAGGTGCGCATCTGATCTTCCGGGAGCGCAAGCAAATCAGTTACGCGCCCGTCCTCTTCGTGGAACATCGCCGTGCCACCCGTTATCTTGCCAGGGGGCGAGGGGATAAGCCGCATAACACTGAGCGAGGTAACGGACTTACCGGATCCGGACTCTCCAACGATGCCCAAGGTTCGCCCCTTGTGAACGGTAAACGACACATCGTTAACCGCCTTAACGTCGTATACATCGGAGCGGAACTCCGTTACGAGATTCTGTACGTTGAGAAGAGCGTCCATCGAGTGCCGTTGTTGGGGGTTGGATTGACCCCAAAGATACGGCTTTATTGGCGGTTCGTCCGGAGGATTGCGCGGGTATTGGTCCACAGATAGAGCGTAGAGGCAATACGTCCAACGGCCATGGAGATTGCCGCAGCAAGGGCCCCCGTTAGTGCCGTAGTATGCACCAACACAAACATGGTGCCTGCAATGCCCCCTACCTCCAAAACAGTAGAAATGGTAACCTTCACGTTTTGTCGGGCGGTGATGAGCACACTTCTGTACAAACTATATGCCACGGCAATGCCGGGAAGCACCACAAGAATCATGGTTGGAATGCGAGCCGTTTCCACGAGGTCCTCCGAAAGACCGAAAAGCGACACATAGATGAGAGACAATAGCGGCGTAAACGCTATGGCGCACAGTGTTGCCGTAGTAATACCGGCTATCCACTGTCCAACCCTGCGCACCGCTGCGTAATTCTGTTGGCGCTCGCCGATGAGGGCAACGCCAACCTCCTGGTACGAAAACCCAAAACTCCGGAAGAAGAACACAAAGGAGTCTACAACGGGCAGAACAGCTAAGGAAACTAACGACTCCGGAGCCCTGCTCATAAAAAACGCAAGCATGGGTGTTACGGCAAACCCAATGATGGAGGTTGCTGCCAGCGGAGCCCAAAACTTGGCTATCTCGGGGTCCTTCGGAGATGGGGCTTCCGTTGTTGCAGCGTTATCCTTCCGCACATCGGCAGCCATAAACCACGTTGCAATTGCTTCGGCAATTACACCAATGGTTAAACTGGCAGTGCCCACAATAACTCCGGGCAAATCCGATGCCGTAGAGAGTCCGATGCCCGCAGTCAACATGGCTATGAGGCGAACAATTGTACCGTAGGCCACCAACCGTGTTTGTCCGTTTCGGATAAGCAAACCCTGATAGTACCTGCGAAAGCCAATAGCAGCAGGCCAGGGAATCATGCAAAGAAACCCCGAATACATCAACGCGCCTACGTCCTGCGGCAGCCCAAGTATGCCATATACTACACTGCTGTATATCCACGGAATAGAAACGAAGATCATGCCCCCTGTAACAACACTATTCACCCGTATCATAAATCTCCGCAGCGCAGCAACGGCCACGGCATCCCGCGCCAAGGCAACGGTGGTAGACAACAAGTGAATAACGGGGGCCTCGATAAGCATCGCCAACGCCACTGCAACACCATACGCCGCCAAATTGAGCTTGGCATCGGCCATTCGGGCCACTATGGCAGTAAGAACCGGACCCTCTACAGACATCATCATCCACGTGATGCTGAGCGGAAACCAGAAGCGGACAACGTAACGGGGCTTAGACATTCGCGCAAATTCGGCAACGTTTGCATATTGCCACTATGATGTTCACCGACGTTCAAAAAGCGCCCCCAATCCTGCTGAAAACAATCATTGGTATCGCAGCGATATCAACCCTGTTTTGTGCGGGCATTGTTGTTCTCTTTCAGATAGACGATGCAAACCAACACCCATCTGCGTGGGGTGCAGTTGTGGGACTTGCACTCTTGCATGTTGTTCTGGTGGTGTTGTTCGCAAACTCCATTCTCACGGTACGCCTATCATCGGACGGCGTGCATTTGCGGTTCCGTCCATTTCAGCGCAAGGGGCGCACAATTTCCTGGACCGACGTAGATCGCATTGTTGTTCGCAAGGTAAACGCGTTTGGCGAGTTCGGCGGATGGGGTATCCGCTGGAATCTCTATCGCTCCACAGGTTACGTGTGGAATAGTAAAACCGGCATAGAGCTCTTCCTCCGTTCGGGCAAAAGGGTTGTGGTAACAATTGCCGATATCGAGGGGGCAAGGCATCTCCTTAATACTCTGGTAACGGAGCGTATCATAACGGCAACAGTAGATGACAGATTGATCACGCTGCCCTAAAACTCTAGTGATGTTGGCGGGATAGGTTCGTGCTCGATTACAGAGCACCATCCACCACATACACAGGGTTTTTTCCATGAGACAATCGCTTCTCGCTGTGATGATTATAGCAACAACAATGTTGTTGCAAGCGCAAGACTTCCCGGTCCGCATCGAACCGGTTACGATGATTCCATATCTCCAAGGACGCGTGGTTGTTCCGCCATCTCCTCTCAAATATCAGAACATCTTTGTTGGCGGGGTAGATACGGTTATCACAGCAGAGGGCAAGGCCGCTGCGAAGCAGTGGCACGACTACATTGGATATGTAGCCGACCCAACGGGACAGTCTCTCGGTTATGCAATTGTGAATCACGAGATGATTGAAGCCAACGACAAGATTGGCGACGGTGGTGGCATGACGATGTTCAAGCTTGGCAAAAAGGCCGATGGTACTCTCGAAGTGATAACACAAACACTCGAGGATGGTCGCACCGGCAAGTTCTTCAACGTAGACTTCAAGAACACCGTTGGCGAAACCGGTATGAACTGCGGCGGCATCTCATGGAATGGCAGGGTTTGGACTGCCGAAGAGTGGTACCAAACAAACAACAAGATGATCAACGCAGACGGCAAAGGTTTTCGCGATACCACCGATTTCGAAATTGGAAAGCTTCTTCCGTCGGGTTTTCCCGGACTTGATGGGAAGAAGATCAAGCGCTATCAGAACCTCAACTGGATGGTTGAGATCGATCCAAAGAATGCAAGGGGCGTGCGTAAGCAATACAACTGGGGCCGGCAGGGCTTCGAATCGGGTGTTGTTATGGACGACCAAAAGACCGTGTACCTGTTCGAAGACGGCGAAGTTGGCAAGTCGCTCTTCACGAAGTTCGTTGCTGAAACAGCGGGCGACTTTACAACGGGAAAGTTGTATTTCTACAAACAAGATGCCGGCAGCTACTCGGGAACATGGGTAGAGGTTCCAAACAATCCAGCTACAGATTGGGACATCCTTGTTGCACCACATGCATGGGCAAAAACACGTGGCATAACGGGCTTTACGCGTCTGGAGTGGGGTCAGATCAATAAATCCGACGGCAAGATCTACATCACCGAAACAGGTAATGACCGTCCAGGATCTCGCTACAAAATTGCCTTGGCAGATGGATGGACGTTACCAAAGCATACGTATGACCATGCAGCCAAGCAGGGTGTAGCCGTAGATAGCTCCGCTCTGTGGGACTATTATGGTCGCGTATTGGTGTTCGACCCGGCAGACAACTCAATCCGTTCGTACATCGAGGGTGGTCCGTACCTCACAGATGCCCAAGCCACACCAAGCCAGTACCCAGAGAAGCACCTTTCGAACCCTGATGGTATTGGATTCCTCTACGTAAACGGCAAAACCTTTATGGTGATCGAAGAAGACCTCAACGGTGTAAGCTTCGGTCGTATGCCAAACACCGGCATGAGAGGCACAAACTGCGAAGCATGGCTCCTCGACATGTCGAAGGCACCAACTATCGACAATCTGTATCGGCTTGCCATTTCGCCATACGGCTCGGAAATCACCGGTTTTGCTTCGTTCGATGACGGCAACGTTGTTCTTATCAACTCGCAGCATCCAGATGAAGCAACAATTTCCGATGCCGCTGCAAAGAACTCCCTCACGTTCGCCATCACTGGACTAAAGCAGTTGGTAAGCAATCTTCAGCAAGAAGACAATGACGAGAACACTCCCAAAGGCATCCGAGTGTTTCCAAATCCTACGTCGTCGCACATCATGTTTAGCGAAATGGCAGACGCCGCGCTTTATGATGCCACCGGAGCACGCGTGCGTGTAATTCGCGGTGCAACAACGTTGGATATATCCGACCTTTCGAGCGGGGTGTACTATGTACGCTTTGCCGGTGGCGCTACACAGCAAGTTGTGATTCAGCGCTAGTACCACCGTTTAGCTCCCGTTTTTCCTGCGGGACCGTTGGCTTCATGTTCCAACGGTCCCGTAGTGTTTATCACAAACCAGGTTGCGCGGTATGCGGAAACACATTGCCCTGATACTTCTTGCTGCGGGAACACCCGTACTCTTCGCATTTCTCCAACCAACCCAGCAACAGCAACGAGGGCGTATCCTGCGAGAACACATAGTGCAGGCGGAACGAGAGATGGATCGTCTTTCGTCGGAACTAGCTTCAGCACTATCTCGAACGCCGAACACAAAACAACTCGAACACGTTCGCATGCTCTACGAAGCGCTTCGTAGGTCATACAAGTCTGTAGAGCCCCTTATCGAATATCTCGATCCCTCCGTTGTAGCCCAACATGTAAATGGGGCGCCCCTTCCCAAGCTCGATGCAACTGCACAAATCACTACTGTTATTCCTCCTTCCGGTTTTCAGCGCTTAGACGAGGTTCTATATGCGCCTTCGAACGAGGTGTTTGCGCAATGGAGCGATACGCGGGTACTTGCAGAGAACTTGCGTACCACGTTGCAAGGCGTGGGTGTGCAACTGCGTGCTTGTTCGTGGACAGACCGGATGCTGTTGGAGATGTGCCGATGCGGAGTGATGCGTGTTATGGCAATGGGCATTACCGGTTTCGACCGTCCGGCTTCCGAAGTTCGATTCGCAGACGATGTAGTGGCCCTTCGCACGGTTGCACTTGTGCTGATGTCCTTCTCTGCATCGTGCAGCGAGCGTGGTGCTTCCGAGGCGTATGAGAATGCTATTCGGCACTGTAAGGGGGCGATGGAGGTATTAGAACATGCCTCGTTTGCAACACTAGACCGTGCACTATTAATACGGAACAATCTCGATCCGCTCTACGGAGCCATTGCTTCGATACATCAATCGCTAGAGCTAGAATCGGCCTTCGAGATTGGCCCGCAACAGCCCATTGTGCATCCCTTTGCAAAAAGCATGTTTGCTACGGATGTTCTGCTGCCTACTGCCGGAAGCGGGGTCAGGGTGTCCGACGTAACACCGCAGCTAGTGGAACTTGGACGTCTGCTGTTTTTCGATCCAATCTTGTCTGAGTCTGCAGACAGAGCGTGCACCTCGTGTCACAGACCCAACCACGCATTCACCGATGGGATGCCAAAAAGTGTTGCGTTTGGCCGAGAGGGCACCATAAATAGAAACGCACCCACCCTTATAAACGCATCATTTGCTCGACGCTTCTTCTACGATTTGCGGGCTTTGCGGATGAGCGACGTAATTGCGCACGTTATCACAAACGAACGCGAGTTTGGATCGACGCTTCTTAACGTTGTTGGACGTTTGCGCTCCTGCAACGAGTATACGGTTCTCTTTGCGAATGCCTTTGGAGGAAGTGGTTCGGAAGCAATAGATCCCACGAACATTGGTATTGCCATTAGCGGATACTTAAGCACGTTGGTTTCCTTTAACTCGCCCGTAGACCGCTATCTACGGGGCGAAAACGTTGCAATTTCCGCTTCCGTGCGAAGAGGGTTTAACCTCTTTCACGGCTCTGCGGCGTGCGCAACGTGTCATTTTCCGCCTACGTATTCCGGTTACGTACCGCCCTCTTTTACAGAGTCGGAGTCGGAGATCATAGGGGTGCCACGTAAAAAAGCAACGAAGAATGCCGTTCCCGATACCGACCCCGGAAGGGCTGCAGGAATCCTACGCGAGCATCACGAAATCTTCGTTGGCTCGTTCAAAACACCTACGATTCGCAACATTCAGCTTACCGCCCCCTACTTCCACAACGGATCGTACAACACCTTAGAAGATGTTGTAGACTTCTACGCTCGCGGCGGTGGTGTGGGCATTGGCCTTCATGTGCCATACCAAACTCTTCCCTTCGAAAAACTCAAACTGTCGCGCAGGGATAGGCAAGATCTTATTGCCTTTATGAATGCCTTAACCGATACCGCCGGCGTTAACAAGCCACCAACGTCCTTGCCCCGATCTACAGACCAGCGCCTTAACCAGAGAACCATTGGCGGAGAATACTAAGGTTTCCGTAGTAGTTTCGGGCCATGAAGTCTCTTTTCGTTTGGCTCTGTTTGTCTCTGGGAGTGCTGCGCGTTTCTGCTGCAGATACAGTTCGCGTTTGCACGTACAACCTTCTGAAGTTCTCGCAAACGAACGAAGACGGCAGGGTTCCACAGTTTGCTCGCATTCTCGATTCAATTCGTCCGCACATCCTTGTTTCGCAAGAGGTGTTAGACGCTTCCGCCGGACCTCGGTTTGTTACGGAAGTATTCACGTGGGCACCGTTTGCCGCAACCAACTTTATCGATGGTCCCGATTCCGACAATCAGGTGTTCTACGATCAGCGGTTTTTCGATCTGGTAAGCACCCGTGTTATTCCAACCGAGCTGCGAAACATCCTCGAGGTGGTGCTTGCTCTTCGGCCGCATGATAATACCTTGGCAGACACCCTTGTTGTATACTCCGTACACCTTAAGGCGCAAGACAACTCTGCCGACGCCGCACAACGTGCACGCGAGGTTACCGCACTCATTAATGCAATGTCTACTCGCGAGCGAATCATCATCTGCGGAGACTTCAATATCTACGCACCAACAGAGGTTGCCTACACCAGTCTGGTTGGTCCGAGTGCGGTTCGCCCCTTTATCGATCCTCTAGGCACATCGTGGAGACGCAACACGGCATCGTTCGCCAAGATTTACTCGCAATGCACCCGCGCAACAAACATCAGTGGCTGTGGAGGGGGCGTAGACGGCGGCGTAGACGATCGGTTCGACTACATTCTTGCTAGCGCCGGTTTGTCTTCGCGGGTAATACCCGGCTCGTATGCCTCCTTTGGCAACGATGGCGTTCCTCGCCTAAACTCGTCTATTTCCGACCCTCCAAACACCCTTGTTAGTGCGGAGATGGCTGCAGCATTGTTGTGTGCATCCGACCATTTACCGGTCCACGCCGATATCATTCTTGGTGATGTTCAGGCAGGTGTTGATGAGTGGCAAAAGCGAGCACTTGATATACGTTGGGTACACGGTGCAATTATCGCAACAGGGTTAACGCCCGGAGAAGAGTACCGGGTAGTATCTGCCAACGGAGCGGAACACCTTACGTTCAAAGCGCATGCAGAACGCGAAGTTCTCCAAAGCACCGCTTTGGCTTCTGGCACATATCACGTTGTTGGTGCAAACGCCTACGGAAGGTTTCTCGTTGTTCGTTAGCGAACAGTTGCCTCTATGCCTGCGCGGAACCATCGTGGGGCAATAGGCACCCAACCAACTTCAACCATGTTGGTGTTCCAAAGGTTGGACGCTTCTGCAAGAATGCGGATTGGACCAAACGTGCGCATCACGCGAAGGTCTCCTACTGATCGCATTACACGATCTGTGTACCGCTCAACGAAACGCATTGTAAACGTTGCGCCGATTTCAAGGGGCAATTCCACGTCAGCACGGATGATACTCTGCCAACGTAGTTGATCCATGGTATATCGCGTTGTTGCGGAAACCGTACTCTCTACCGTGGCATAGTTAACTGTCCAACGTAACGATGTAAGGGGCGAGCCTTCCCACGAATTCCGGAGGTTATACCCAACAACGAACTCTGTTCCGTAGATCTGTACGCGTTCCACGTTCTCCGCTGTAAAGACTGGCTCGGCTCCTAATTGCACATAATCAATAAGGTTGCGTCCGTCCCGCATAAATCCGGACACGCGGAACTCCACATTCTGAATGGTATAGCTGCCACCAATTTCGGCCGTGATAGCGTGCTCTGGAGAAAGCGTGCTGTTGCCACGTGTTGTGGGGTCGCGATAATACAGCTCTGTGTATGTTGGGATACGATAACTGCGATTTACCGTACCAAAAATTCGACCTTCTTCCCAAACATTCCATTGCACATCAGCGCCATATCCGATACCGGGTGTTCGGTCTGAGAACGACATGAAATTGCCACCGGCCGTGATGTTAACAGATCCAAGGGGAACACGAAGTTCGGCCGACATTCCACCACGAACGCGATCGTGATCACCAAGGTTAGAGCTTACAATGTTTTCTGTTCCGGCCTCGCCACCAAGCGTAAGGATAGCCCCTTGCCAACGCGCAGTAGTTAGTGCGGTAACGGTAACAGTATGTGTGGTGTGTGTGTTGCGGTAGAACGAGGGGTCGTCTCTTTTAAGGAGGAACTCGTCGCTGTTTGCGCGGTAGAGTCCTGTAAGCGTTCCCGACCAAACATTGTTAAACTCCATCGTACCCTTCAATCCACCAAGCCACGTAACTGTGCGTTCCCATGCGTCTGGGAAACGGGGCGAATAGAACAAGCCCGCACCAAAGGATTTGTCGATAACCCCGCCCAGCCACGCCAGCGATGCACTTTCGCCAACTACGTCTCCGGTAATAAGCATCGACTTTAAATCAAGATCAGTAGACTGCCTGTAGCCGTTGTGTTTGACGTACTGACCAGACAGCGTGTTGGCTACGTTACCTGTTCGAAGAGAAGCCGTAAGCCTACCTTCGGCATACCCATAATCTCCACCGATCACAGAGGCACGTGCCTGAGACCCGGCCACAGCGCGTGGCACAATGTTTACGGCTCCATCCATAGCACCTGGACCGAACAAGCGAGACGCACCACCCTTTACCACTTCAACACGTTCGATATCCCAGGGGGCAAGCGGTAAGTTCAACTGATGATGTCCGGTCTGCGGGTCGGTTAGACGCATACCATTAAGCAGCACCGCAGTTTGTTCGTACGAGCCGCCGCGGATGGATACATCGGCCTGTGCGCCGTATGGTCCACGTGTGCGTAGGTCTACGCCCGGAATGAGTACCAGAGCGTCTTGAATGCTCCGCATTGGCACACGCTCTAGGTCTTGCGCCTTTAGAAGGTCGATCGTTCTGGCTGCCTCTTCCAATGCTAGGGGAATGCGCGAGGCCGAAACGGTAATCGTAGGCCGCGGTGCAAGGGTGTCGGCCCGCAATGAGTCCTGGGTAGCCCCTTCTGCAACAAGGGTTAGACATGCGATAAGAACAACGGCAACAAAGTACTTCATGTAGGTTTATTGTCCCAACAACCAGGCAAAAATGAGTGGTGCTACGATGGTTGCATCAGACTCCACGATAAACTTTGGCGTATTGATGTCCAACTTGCCCCATGTAATCTTCTCGTTCGGCACCGCACCGGAGTATGAACCATAGGATGTGGTGCTGTCTGATATCTGACAGAAGTACGACCAGAACGGCACGTCGTGCCATTCTAAGTCCTGATACATCATTGGCACAACACAGATTGGAAAGTCTCCGGCAATTCCTCCACCAATCTGGAAGAAACCTACCCCCTTGCCCGCTGAGTTTGCGCGGTACCATTCAGAAAGCCACATCATGTAGTCGATACCACTCTTCATTGTGGTAGACACAAGCTCGCCCTTGATGCAATACGAGGCAAAGATGTTGCCCATTGTAGAGTCTTCCCAACCCGGACAGATGATGGGGAGATTCTTCTCCGCAGCAGCTAACATCCACGAGTTTTTAGGGTCGATTTCGTAATACTGCTCCATTTCGCCACTCAGAAGCATCTTATACATGTACTCGTGGGGGAAGAACCTCTCTCCGGCGTCGTTCGCTTGCTTCCATTGCTTAAAGATGTGCTTCTGGATTCTTCGGAACGCCTCTTCTTCGGGAATACAGGTGTCCGTTACGCGGTTAAAGCCCCCTTCGAGCAACTCCCACTCATCCTGCGGAGACAGGTCGCGGTAGTTTGGAACGCGCTTGTAATGAGAGTGCGCAACCAGGTTCATGATGTCTTCTTCGAGGTTGGCACCTGTGCAAGAGATAATCTGCACCTTATCCTGCCGAATCATCTCTGCCAACGAGATCCCCAGCTCGGCTGTGCTCATCGCGCCGGCAAGGGTAATCATCATTTTGCCACCTTCGGCAAGATGTGTTTCGTACCCCTTGGCCGCGTCTACCAAAGCGGCCGCGTTAAAATGCAGGTAGTTCCGTTCGATGAATTGCGAGATAGGACCGCGTTGCATAATCGACTCCAGAAAGTGGCGTGCAAACTTAGGTATATTGGTTCGATGGAAACTCAGCAATCATGGAACCGCCTTGCCACTGTTGCCGTGCTCGCGCTTGGGGTTGTAGCGGTGGGGTTTGTTTTGCACACCCTTAGCGGAATCCTTTTACCTTTTGTTTTGGCCGGATTCCTCAGCATGGTGTTCCGTCCGCTTGTTCACGTGCTGCGTGGATGGCGCATTCCACTGCCATTGGTGCTGCTGGCCGTTATGGTTGTTTCTGCATCGTCTCTGTGGCTGATATACTTTATTATTTCGCTTGGTGTAGATCAGTTTAATGCCAGTTCTGGTTTTTATCTAAGCCAGCTTAAGTCCGTGATGACAACCCTGGAACGGGCGGTGGCTAATTTGCTTAGCATGATGGGTGCGCGTGGCCCCTTCAAATTCGAGAGACTCCTTACACCAGAAGCAGCTACAACCTTTGCTACGGGACAGCTGTCCATGTTTCTTAGTCTTTTGAGCGACGGAGTAATGGTGCTGTTGTACTTGCTATTCATGCTGTCTGCAAGCGAGGCCTTCCCCACAAAAATTAAGGCGGCATTCGTCGGACCCCGCGGATCTGCTGTGCTGGAGATCTTCGAGTCGCTTAATAAGCGCGTAAGAACCTATCTCGCCGTGAAGACTGCCTTCAACCTTGCCAACGGCATTATTGCATGGGGCATCCTCGAGTTGTTCGGCGTAGACTTTGCTCCGCTCATTGGGCTGCTTACGTTTCTCTTCCACTACATCCCCAACATCGGGTCCATTGTAACCACGCTCATTCCAGGGGTGGTGTATTTACTCCAAACGGGCAGTCTTGGGCATGCCGGTGTTCTGGTTCTGGTGCTCGTGGTAGTGCAGAACATTATTGGAAATGTAATTGAGCCAAAGGTACTCGGCGACCGTTTGGAGCTAAGTCCGGTGGTTGTTCTGTTTTCGTTGCTTTTCTGGGGTTGGATGTGGGGAATCGTGGGCATGATCCTCTCCGTCCCAATAATGTCTTCGTTAAAGGTTCTTCTCGAGATGATTCCGGCAACACGCCCCTTAGGTATCCTTATGGGATCTGCACCGCAGGCGGCACAGGCAAAGACAATAGAATCGTAAATTCCGCTTCATGCAGTTTGATATCACCAATGCCTCTGTGCAGTATCACGGAATCCCTGTTCTTCGGGATGTTACCCTCTCGTTTAATGGCGTTAGCGCGTTGATTCTCACCGGTCCTACTGGCTCCGGCAAAACAACATTGCTCCGATTACTCTACGCCGCCCTGCAGCCAAATACCGGTCAGGTTCTTATAGACGGTGCAGATACCAAGCGCATGCGGTCATCGGCCATTCAGGGTATTCGCAGACGCATGGGTATCGTTGAACAAGAGTGCAGGTTGGTATCGGCCTACAATGTATTCGATAACGTGTTAATGCCCCTTGCCCTATCAGGCATGAAAAAGTCGGAAGCCACAGCACGCTGTTTGAGTTTGTTGGCCGACATGAACATTAGCTATCTGCGCAATAAGATGCCGCGCGAACTCTCCGGTGGCGAGAGACACCTCGTTGCTCTGGCACGCTCGATTGCAATGGAGCCCGAAGTGTTAATTGCAGACGAGCCCACGGGCACCTTGGATGACGGCACCAGCTCGCGATTGGCTGCCACGTTAAGCGCATGTTTGGATCGTGGAATGGGGCTTATCATCTCTACGCACAGTGCTTCATTGGTTGCCTCGTTCCCCACTGCGCGCTTGTGTACGTTAAACGAGGGCGTTCTAAGCGAGAGTGCAACAATCACATCTGCACTACCAGAGGAGAAACCTGCGTGACGAGAATTGCCCTTGTTGGTTATGGCGCTATGGGCCACGAGCTCGATCGATTAGCATCCTCTGCCGGATGCACCATTGCACGAGTATTCGACGAACACCGTCCGCTTACAGCCGATAGCCCCGATGAATTCGACGTAGCAATAGACTTTACGGTGCCCGGTGCTGTGCTGCCCAACCTCGAGGTCCTTGCAAGGATGGGAAAGAGTGTGGTTATCGGCACAACAGGGTGGTACCAGCACATGCCCCAAGTACAGCAGATCGTAGAGCAACACGGTATTGGATGTGTATGGGGCTCGAATTTTAGTGTTGGTGTTCAAATGTTTCTTCGCGTTGTTCGTGCTGCTGCAATAATGGCAAACGATGCAACAGAATACGATGTAATGGTGCACGAATGGCACCATCACCGGAAGAAGGATAGTCCTAGCGGCACGGCGATTTCTCTGGCCTCGGCAATCATCGGCGAGGTAGATCGAAAGAACCATATGGAAGCAGAAACCCGGCACGACCAGATAGATCCGTCAGCACTCCACGTTACGTCTACACGTGGCGGCGAAGTTGTGGGGAAACACATCGTAACCCTCGATGGACCATTCGATACCATCGAACTCGTTCACACCGCAAAAAACAGATCCGGATTTGCACACGGTGCCTTACTTGCTGCTCAATGGGTGAAAGACAAGAAGGGTCTCTACGAGTTCACTGACGTGTTCCCGCAAATTCACTCCTCGCAATGAACGCTGTTGTTTCTGCCCTCCTTCTTCTTGGGTTGCACCTTGGTACTACTCAGGATTCAGCCGTTCGGTTCGAACCCGCAGTGTTGTCTGTGGTGCGCGACTCAACAGGTTACGTGCAACACATGATTTCTCTCTACAGCACCAGTAAGGACACTGTGCGCATTACTGGTGTTAAGGGCTCGTGCGGCTGCGCCAATGCCTCCGTTCAGCGTCCACTAGCAACCGATTCTCTGCCGGGCAGAATCTATGTGGCCGTTAACGCCCATCACTTTACAGACTCCGTGAACTACGTTGATTACACTATCAACCACAGCGGCTCTGCTACCCCCGCGATGTTTCGTGTAATAGTTCGACTACCCAAATAGCGAAGAGAACTCGATGAACTATTGGTTGGCAAAATCAGAACCCGACGTGTATTCGTGGGATCAGCTCGTGCAAGACAAACGCACCTTTTGGGATGGCGTGCGCAACTATCAGGCCCGCAACAACATGCAGGCAATGGCCAAGGGCGACCTTGTTGTGTTTTACCACTCCGGCGAGGACCGCTGCTGCGTGGGAATTGCAGAGGTAGTAAAAACTGCCTACCAAGACCCCACCACAGAAGATCCTGCCTGGGTTGTTGTAGACCTAAAACCGAAGCGCAAGCTGAAGAACCCCGTTAGCCTAGCAACCATTAAGGCAACAAAGGGCTTCGAAAACATTGCCCTCGTAAAGCAGGGACGCCTAAGCGTGCTCCCCCTTACGAAGGCAGAATTCGAGATTATCGAGCGGTTAGGGGGCTAATTAGCCGCGTAGCGCTTTCTTTAGGACCTCTACATCCTGCCGAACCTTTCGGTCCGTATCGATGTAGTTCAGGATTTGCTGGCACGAATGAAGCACCGTAGTGTGATCTCTGCCACCAAAATGGAGTCCAATACTCTTTAACGACGTTTGCGTGAGTTGTTTTGCCAGATACATACACATCTGCCGGGCAAGAACAACTTCGTGTTTACGGGTTTTGGCCGAAAGCAACGATGCGTCCAGGTTGTAGTACGCAGAAACTTCGCGCTTAATCTCGTCTATCGTAAGCGTACGTGTAAGGGGCGAGTTCGCAACGCCACGAACAACGTCTTTCGCAAGCTCCAATGAGAGTTCTCTGTTGTCGAGAGAAACCTTGGCCAGAATGGAGATAAGACATCCCTCCAACTCGCGCACACTCGACGTAACGTGGCGGCCAACATAGTCGAGAATCTCGCCAGGCATATCCATACCCTCTTCCATGCTCTTTTGCTGGAGGATGGCGATACGCGTTTCCAGATCGGGCGGCTGAATGTCTGTTGTTAGACCCCACGTAAAACGCGAGATAAGCCGTTCGTCCAGATCAGCTAAGTCCTTCGGCTGCTTATCCGATGTAAGAATAAGCTGCTTTCCGGCCTGGTGGAGTGCGTTGAATGTGTGGAAGAACATATCCTGCGTTTTTTCCTTGCCACCGAGGAATTGGATATCGTCCACGATAAGCACATCTACGCCGCGGTAGAAATTCGTGAAGTCGGGCACCTTGTTTGTTTGGATGGCATTGATGTACTCCATCGTGAACTTCTCAGAGTTCGTGTAGAGTACACGGGCGCTGGGGTTGCGCTGGAGCACCCGATTGCCAATTGCCTGTACAAGGTGGGTTTTGCCAAGTCCTGTTGGACCGTATATCACCAACGGATTGAACTTCGTTTTTCCGGGATTATCTGCCACTGCGATAGAAGCCGACGTAGCCAACTGATTATTCTCGCCGCGGATGAAATTCTCGAACGTATACCGCGGATTGAAGAACGAGGGGTAATGGGTTGCCGGACCCGTTCGGGGTGCAGATGGAGACGGGCGTGTTTCGGCAAACGGAAGCGCCGGCTGGTTGCCTCCCCGCAGTCCCGGCAGCTTTACCGTGCGTTTATCCGGAGAAGAGGCGGCTTCGTCTACCACCACCTCAAAAACGAGCTTGGCCTTCGGGCCAAGGATTTTCTGAACAGTTTTCTGAAGCAGAGAGGCGTAGTGCTGCTCAATCCACTCGTAGAAGAAGTGGCTGGGCAGCTCTATGGTAAGCTGATTGCCGTCCCACTTCATGGGGCGCATCTTTTCGAACCAGGTTTTGTAGACAGTTTCCGACACATTGTCGCGCACGATTACCAAGCATTGAGCCCAAAGACCCTCCGCATCGGTGCCCACGTTCTGTGCCGGGTTTTTGCCCATGCCTCGTACTGTTGTTGTTGCTGTGGTTTCGGCTGTTGTGTCAACCGGAAACAAGTTTAGCGCATCACTCTTTTTCACCCAACATTCCCTCCACCGCTCCAAGCGTTTTTTGAACGATTAGTTGCGGCGATGTGGACCGCCCCGCCTGCCTCATCTACGGCCACAGCTACTTGGCACGTCCACACCGCCTCCCTTTTACAAGGGGGTGCAAAAATGTTCGTTTACCAGCATCGCAACAAGGGAAAAAGTTGGTTGGTGTGAACTTTTTTCTCTTGCTTTTTATCAATATGGTATAACCCGCTAACAATACAGCTACTTTGGCGATTCGGCATAACAGTTGCAACGAATAAGCCCGAAGGCACAGCTACGAGTCCGTATCTTCGTTGTCTAACAACGAATATCGCGATACAATGTCAGAGTCTGCAGCAGAACCCAAAGAGGCCGGCAAAGAAATGGGCTTCCTCGATCACCTCGAGGAATTGCGCTCGCGTTTGTTTAAGAGTGTTGTTGGTGTGCTGCTGTGCTGTTGTGTAGTTGGATACTTCGGAGACGAGGTAATGAACTACATCCTTCTGCGTCCGGCAATCGAGGCCCAGGTTGATCTGCAGAACATCGAACCATTCGGACAGGCCTTCCTTTACTTCAAGGTGATATTCCTCTGTGGCACTATCGCCGCATTCCCGTGGGTGCTCTACCAGGTGTGGTCCTTTGTTGCGCCCGGGTTGTACATGACCGAACGCAAGTGGGCTGCACGTATCACCATTATTACTTCGTTGTGTTTTCTGGCCGGAGTTGCGTTTGGCTACTACGTGCTTATCCCAAGCATGATGACGTACGTACGGCAGTTTGCCAACCCAAACATCAAGAACAACATTGCTGTAGGCAACTACTTTAGTTTCCTCGTTAACATGTTGCTGGCGGCTGGACTCATATTTGAGCTGCCTATGGTAACATTTGTGCTGTCGAAGGTTGGTCTGGTATCGTCGAAACTCATGTCGAAGTATCGCAGACATTCCATCGTAGCCATCTTGATTATTGCCGCTGTTATCACACCGTCTCCCGATCCTGTAACGCAGCTTATGGTAGCCGTACCGTTATGGATTCTCTACGAGATTAGCGTGGTGATTGCCGCGCTTGCCAATCCAAAGGCACGAGCAGCATGAAGATTTCCTCAATGAAAGAGATTACCGCACCAGTAGCCGAGCATATTGAAAAGTTCGATCCCTACATGCGGGGTCAGCTAAAATCTCGCGCTGCCCTTCTCGACACCGTTATCCGCTACATCGTTCGCCAACGTGGCAAGCGGGTTCGCCCCCTGCTGGTATTCCTTGCCTCGGGTGCCTGCGGCCAAATAACAGAGCGCACCTATATCGGCGCAACAATGGTAGAGCTGCTGCACACAGCTACACTGGTGCACGACGATGTTGTAGACGGCGCAGACGAGCGCCGTGGGGTTGCCTCCATCAACGCGGTGTGGAAGAACAAGGTAGCGGTGCTTGTGGGAGACTACCTTCTTTCAAAGGGGCTTTTGATTGCCGTTCACAATAACGAGTTCGACTTTTTGCGTGTAACAAGCGAAGCCGTCCGACGCATGAGCGAAGGTGAGTTGTTGCAGATTCAAAAGTCTAAGCAACGCACTCTGGACGAAGAAACGTACTTCAGAATCATCTCGGACAAAACGGCCTCGCTTATCTCTACGTGTTGCGAGGTTGGTGCTATTGCCGCTACAGATGATGCGAACGTCCGGAGCACGCTGCGCAACTACGGCGAACTTGTTGGTCTTGCCTTTCAGATTCGCGACGACGTGTTGGATTACACCAGCAGGTCGAGCATCCTTGGCAAACCGGTTGGCAACGACATCCGCGAGGGCAAGATTACACTGCCACTTTTGATGGCAGCGCAGAACGCCCCCAAACAACAGGCAGCGTCTATGATCAAGCTTGTAAAGGGAAAATCCGGAAAACGAAAGGATGCAGACACCGTTATCCGGTTTGTAACCGAACACAGAGGCATAGAGTTGGCCCAAGCGAAGGCCTCCTCGTTGCAACAACAGGCAGTAGACTCGCTCGTCATACTCCCCGAATCGCCCTACAGAAAGGCGCTTGTCGATTTCGCTAACTTTGTTGTAGACAGAACATCCTAATCGCACCCGAAAGGATTACCCCATGAACTACCCAACCCCTTCGTTTAGCAGTGCAGTGTCTGCCGACGCCGTGCGCACCTATGTTCAGCGCGTGTATGCCTGGATGATGGGCGGACTGCTTTTAACAGGCATTACTGCCTTTGGCGTTTCTACCTCCGAGGTGTTGCTGAATGCCATTTTCCGCACGCCGCTCTCTTGGTTAGTGCTGTTTGCTCCTCTTGGCATGGTGTTCTTTCTCTCAGCTAAAATCGACACCATGAAGCCAAGCACGGCTGCTACAACCTTCATTGTGTATTCCCTTACCAATGGTTTGGCATTTAGCGTTCTTTTCCTTGTGTACGAACTGGGAAGCGTGTTCCAGGTGTTCCTTATTGCTGCCGGGATGTACGGTGCGGCTGCTACCTATGGGTACGTAACCAAGCGCGACCTCTCGAGCATGGGCTCGTTCCTCTTCATGGGCGTTATTGGCCTTGTTATCGCCATGGTTGTAAACATGTTCCTCGGTAGTTCCTCACTCGATTTTGCCATCAGCATCCTTGGTGTTGGCATTTTCACCGGCCTAACGGTGTACGATATGAACCGCATTAAGGAACAAGCCATCGTAATGTATGCGGGCGACGCCTTGGCTCAGAAAAGAGCCATACTTGGTGCGCTTTCGCTCTACCTCAACTTTGTGAACCTGTTCCTCTTTTTGCTGCGGCTGCTCGGCAACCGTAGGTAAATAGCCGCCTACCCCGCCTTCAAACCTGTGTCGCGCCCCAACCCATCGTTTGCTCAAGAAGCATCTGCCCTCCTTCTGGCCAACAAGCCGGTTGATGCAGCACGCCTTTGTGCCGATGGTATTTCGTACTACCCCGACTATGCAGGTGGGTATGTTGTTTTAGCGCGGTGTTATGCCGCCATGGGTCGCGAGACTGATGCGCAGGTAATGTGGGACGAAATCCAACGCAGATTTCCAAAACACCGCATTGTTGCCCAAAAAACACTGCGCACACCCGCACCTGTTAATGAACCCACGGCCAGCAACGAGCAAGCAGATTCTCTTAAGCAACAGTTTACTCTTCGCCTTGTAAATACATCAGAGTTAGAACCCGACCAGCGAATTATTCGAAGTGCCAGTGTGCGATTGATTCCCGGACTGGAGTACACATCACTACGTTTCGAGGGTATGCGCTCGAGAGGCCGACGCGAGATTGCCACTCTTCTCGACCCACCCCCGTTCCGATCGTTTCATCCGATGCGGAAAACGGTGCGACCGGCCACAACACCCCCTGATACCCCACGGAAGCCCGTATCGCTGGAGGAGTTGGCGGCCCGTTTAGAGCAGGCGCGTATTCCGAACGTAAAGGACCAGCCCCCTGCCTCGCCCCCCGCAACTGTGAGTACCGGACCCACCGTGGTAACCGAGACCATTGCCAATATCTACATGCAACAGGGTTCGTACGAAAAAGCTATCGAGGCCTTCGAAGTGCTTATCGAGCGCAAGCCGGAGAATCGCAAGAGATACGAACAGTACATTAAAGAGTGTAGCAGGGCTCTGCAACCGCGATGATCCTGTTTTGGTACATTCTCCGTAACCACGTGGCCCCCTTCCTCTTTGGCACGTCGGTTATCATGAGTTTGTTCCTTGTGCAATATCTGATGCGGTGGGTAGATCAACTTGCAAGCAAGGGCTTAGATGCCGCGTCCATAGTAGAGTTCTTACTCCTAAATCTCTCCTGGATTGTTGTTCTCGCCATCCCAATTGGTGTATTGTTTAGCACGCTCATGGCCTTTGGTGGGATGTCTGCCGCACACGAAACAACAGTGATGAAGGCCTCGGGTATGGGATTGGTTAGAATGATGACACCTGTAGTGCTTATGGGTATGGTGTTATGGGGCGCTTCGTTTTGGTATTCAGACTCGGTGTTGCCAAACACAAATCTGCGGCTCAGTGGTATGATGCGAGACATTACGCGCACACGTCCAACCTTTGCCATAGAGGCCGGTCAGTTTACAACACACATCGACGGGTTTACCATCTTGGCGCGCAACATCGATTCCACGGGAAAGATGTATGGCGTTACCATTTACGACCAATCGAATTCCGACCGGCGCACTACTGTATCGGCAGACTCTGGTAGGATGGCATTCTCTCCGTCTCTTTCGCGATTGGTAGTGCAACTCTATCAAGGTGAGATTCACCAAACGTTTCAGCGCAAACCGTCGGAGTATAGAATAGTTCGATTTGTGCAGCACCAGATGGCGCTGCTTGCAGACAGGTTTTTCTTTGAACAGTCCGACGTATCGGGTTCCTCGAGAAGCGACCGCGAAATGAGCATTGCAGACATGCAGCAGATTGTTGCTCGGTCTGGCAGCGAAGCTCTGCGTGCACAACACGAGTTCGACTCCCTGCTCAGCGCGCATTTAGCGCCGATGGAGAACTCCGAGAATGCAATAGACTCTGTTCCGCCGGAATCAGAAATTCTCAACCGCGCCGCCATTAGCGCTTCCAACATTCGCACACAACTCGAGGGCATAAGCTACCGGATGCGCGGAGAAGAAGAAACAGTGAACAAGTATCAGGTAGAGATTAACAAGAAGTATGCTATCCCTTTTGCCTGCCTAATCTTTGTGCTCGTGGGATGTCCGCTAGGCGTGCTTACACGAGGCGGCAACTTTGGCATAAGCGCAATGATCTCGTTAGGTTTTTACATCGTATACTGGGTTACGCTGATAGGGGGCGAAAAGCTTGCAGACCGTAACATCCTTAGCCCGGCCGTTGCCATGTGGGCAGGCAATATCGTCTTTGGCGTGGTGGCGCTATTGTTAACATACAAGGTCAACTTCGAAACAACACCATTTCGGAACCTGGTTCAGCGCCTACGCCGGCGTAAACGCGGAGTAGCACAGGTGTAGCTCTATACCACGGGTTTTGTGCTTACCACACAAAACGCTCAAGAGCCATGTTGGCGCGGGCGAATGCTTCGTCTACACTTGCACCGGTGGCGGTAAGATGACCCATCTTGCGACCCATCCGAACGTCCTTCTTTCCGTAGAGATGTAAAGCTACGTCGTCTACCTTCAGCATTTCCAATACGCTGTCTGGAATTCCGCTGCCGGTGCGTTCGCCAAGGAGATTGATCATACAAGCTGCAGGCACACGCAGCGCAGCGGAGCCAAGGGGCATGTTTGTTACAGCGCGGATCAGGTTTTCGTACTGCGATGTTACGCACGCTTCTATCGTGTAGTGTCCGCTGTTGTGCGGACGCGGTGCGATTTCGTTGAAGAGAATTTCGTTGTCTGTTGTAAGGAACATCTCGATTCCAAAAACACCAACACCATCAATTTTTTCAACACAAGCCACAGCAATCTCCTGAGCCCGCTTCTGTAGTTCCTCTTCGATTGGGGCGGGGGCTAACACTGTTACACAGATGTGACCCTGTTGAATGGTTTGAACACATGGGTAAACGGCCGTTTCGCCCCTTCTATTGCGGGCCACCATAACGGCAAGTTCCTTGGTAAACGTAACGAAGCTCTCGGCCATAAGCGGACGGGGCTGCTCGCCCTCCATAAACCTGCGCCACACCATGTCTATCTCGGTGTCTCTGCGCACCGTAGCGTTACCGTATCCATCGTATCCAAACTTGCGCGTTTTTACCACAAACGGATACCCATGTGTTGCGCCAAACTCGTGCAGTTTCTGCTTCGTAGCAATCTCGGCAAACACAGGTACTGGTACTCCAGCGGCTGCAAACGTTTGTTTCTGCGTGAACTTGTCTTGCACCAGCCGCATGGTTGCCGGCGTTGGAAACACCAATCTCTTCTCGGCAACATGGTCTAAAACATCGGGATCGATAAACTCATTCTCGAGAGTAATGATGTCTGATACCGCTATGAATCGCTCGAGTTCGGCGGCGTCCTTCCATCCCAGAGGAAACTCCAGCTTCGTCATAATCCCGGCCGGAGAGTCTTCCCCGTGCTCTATAACGGCTACGCGCATTCCCATACGGTACGCCGCTTGCGACGTCATCTTGGCTAACTGCCCGCCCCCTAATATGCCAAGAGTGAAGGGGGCAGATGGTGTGTAGAGTGATGGAAGCATACTGTTTGGTGTTGCGTTATGGCAATGGCTGCATACCCATGAGGGCCCACTCTTCCTTGGCCGGACCATAAAGTCCTGTTACCGGTAGGCCGGCTTGGCGCATGAGTACAGTAATTTGCCCTCTGTGATGGCACTGATGCATAATCATCGCATGTAGAGTATCTGCAACGGACCACTCTTCTCCGTACATCAAGCGCATCTCGGCGAGTGTATTATCCGTCCAGTTGGCGTTAATGGCAGAAATGAGTTGCTCAGAAACGCTTCGATAGTCTTCACAAAGAGCGGCCACTGTTGTATGCGCCGGATATTCCTCGTTGATTGGTAAACCCATCTTATGCGGCATCTCTGTTAGAGTCTCCACAAGGTGATTAGCCAATCTGCCTAATGATCGGCGCCCAGGAGCAATCTCCACAGACAAGCTCTCATCCGATAGGAGCGTGAAGAGCTTCATTGTGGCATCATATTCAAACTGCCACACTCGCTTGAATTCTTCGAGAGAATGAAACACGGCTATTCCTTGGTTTCTATTACCACCATGGCAATCCCAATGGTAGCGGTGTGAGAGAGTGTTACATGGATAATGTGTGAAGACCAGCGTTCTGCCATGTCTCCAAACAGCTCTATCGTTGGTTCGCCGCTGGGCAGATTACGGATGCCAACAAGTTTAAACGCCATACCATTACGCATCCCAGTTTTAATGGCCTTGGAGAAGGCCTCCTTGGCGGCGAAACGGGCGGCGTAATGCAAGAAACGTGTTTCGCCAAAATGATCGCAGTAGGCAATCTCGGTATCCGTAAACACGCGCTTCAAAAAGCGGTCGCCATACTCTTCGAACGACCTTGCAATGCGTGCCACGTCTACAATGTCCGATCCGATGCCATAGATCATGCGGTGTCTACCTTGCTACCATTACGGGGGATTATCCGGCATTCGAGAGTTGATCCTCCAAAAGGAGGTATGCCTTGATGAGCTCGTCTAGGTCTCCATCCATCACTGATTGTACATCCGTGATTTTCGTTTCTGTGCGGTGGTCGTTCACCATTGTGTAGGGCTGAAACACGTAGCTGCGGATCTGCGATCCCCACTCGATGCGCTTCTTTGTGCCCTCGATGGCTGCCTTTGCCGCTTCTTCCTCTTCTCTGCGCTTTTGGTAGAGTTGAGACTTCAGCATCTTCATAGCACGTTCGCGGTTCTGAAACTGCGAACGTTCTTGCTGACAGCTTACAACGATTCCCGATGGGATGTGTCGGAGTCGGACGGCCGTTTCTACCTTATTCACGTTCTGTCCGCCCTTACCACCGGAACGGAAGGTGTCCATCTCTACGTCTGCCGGGTTTACCTCGATTTCTACCTCGTCATCAACCTCGGGATACACAAACACCGAAGAAAATGATGTGTGGCGGCGTGCATTCGAATCGTACGGACTAATGCGCACCAAACGGTGTACACCGTTTTCGGCCTTCAGGTAGCCGTAGGCAAATGGACCTCGAATTTCAAGCGTTCCGCTTTTAATTCCGGCAGCTTCGCCGGGCTGCTCATCGGCAAGGTACACCTCGTAGCCGTGTGCTTCTGCCCATCGCGTGTACATACGCATAAGCATCTCGGCCCAATCCTGCGCCTCCGTGCCACCGGCACCGGCGTTGATAGTGAGGATTGCGTTTCGGTTGTCATCGGCGCCGGAGAGAATTTTCTTCAGCTCTAGCCCGTCTACGGCCTTCGTGCACCTGCCTAACTCCGCAACGATGTCGGACTCCATAGACTCGTCTTTAACTTCTTCGGCAAGCTCGATAAGAGCTTCTACGTCTCCCACGGCCTTGCCCGCCCCCTCCCACGCCGCAACCCACTCCTTGAGTGTGGAGGCCGCTTGCATGAGTTTCTGTGCCTTTTGTGCGTCGTCCCAAAAATCGGGGGCCTGCGACAGCATTTCGTGTTCTGCTATCTCGTCGCGCTTACGATCGATGTCAAAGGAACCTCCGCAGTTGGTCCACACGGTCGCGGAGTTCAGCTATCTGTTGTTTTTGTGGTTCGAACATGCGCAAAGATACGCCAACGCCGCTACAGCAGTGGACTGCTCAGAGTAATTGCCCAGCCAAAAGAGCCCCGATTGGAAAGTGGTCCAACGGGCCACATTGCGTCGAACCGTAGCCAAAAGAGGTCGCTCACAAACGTTGGAATGCGTCCCACCGCAAAACCGGCTTCCATGTATACCCCCGGCGTTGAATCGTACACTAGCCCACTCACCACCGCCGTTGCACGCTGCGTAACGTTGATGGCGGCAAACCTGCCGATAATGTCCACGCCCCTACCGAAGGTAAATGTTGGCAGACCAATAGCTCGCCACCAAAGGTCAGAAAAGTTGTGCTCGCTTACCACGCTAAGAAATTCGGTGCCGGCAAAGTTGTTGATGCCAACCGTGGAAAAATCGAGTTTCGATCCAAGAAACGGGAATCTGCGTGCAACGGAGAACCGGGTTTGGATTGGACCCGCCGTGGACTGAATGCCACCGTGTACGGTTACGTCGAGCTCCATAGGCACATAACCGGTAGAGAATGTGGGAATTCGCGCGTCTACCGCTACATCGGCACTCCAGAATCCAATATTCGTTTGGGTCTCTCTGCCCAATAGGCCATTCACCCGTAGAGTTATCGGAGAAGGATCGCCCAGTATAAGCTGTCCAACATTTGGCTGCCATAGGGTAGCTGCTACAGACAGCATTTGATAGTCTCCTGGATCTGCCTTTATCACGGTGCGGTCTACGTTCTCCACCACAGGCATGTTGACGTGCCGTGCATGTTCGCCACTCATTGCCAGTTGAACGTTCTCCGTTTTTAGCGTAAAGCCCAACTCGTATCCGTCCTTTCGAAAGAAGTCGAAATTGTCTGTATACAACAGGTTGGACAGATGAAGAAAGTCTAAGCGCCGGAGAATTGTTCTACTGCCTTGGATTGTGGCAACATCTGACATAACAGAGCCAAAGACCCCCAGTCTGAGAGACTTCGACCGCACAGCTTCGAACCGTGCCTCGGCACTACCAACTTGCGTGCCTTGCTGTCCGAAACCCGCTTTGAGAGCAACGTCGAATCTTCCGGCTTCGATGTTTACCGTGCCGCCATAGAGCATCCCCGTAATGGCAGACCTGTCGATCATGGGATCTACACCTACGCTCCAACCATCACCATACGCTACACGAATGATCGAACTCGACCCACGTCTGCGCTCATTGCTTCCACTACGTACTGGAGCGCCACCGGCCTTTGCCACACTGTCCTGCTGCGCATAAATTGTGCGCTCTTCCTCGGTTGGTTCGGCAAACGCATGTTGCTCCCAGTATTCAGATCGTGTACTATCTGCCAACGAGTCTACCGTAACGGTAGTGCGATTGGATTCGATGGTTACCGTAGACGATTCCGACTCTACGCTTGTGCCCGCCTTTGCCACAACCGGGGGTGACAGCAGCGAGTCGGCTATTGGTACATTCACCTCTACATCCGTTACGTACGTTTGCGCAGCCACATCGGCCGAGATCTCTACAAGCCCCTTAACAACGGCCACCTTTGCGCGAGCAGACACATTCTGAAAGGTTGGCACCCAGATAGAATCGGAAACTCTATCATATCGCTGTTCATACGTTAACCCCTTCAGGAATGGGAACGCTGTTTCGTCTGTTGGACGAAAGTTTGCCGCTATAACTTGGTATGTACCTTCTACAATCGTTAACACGCCTTCGAATCCCGGAAAGAGCCGAGAGCGGGGCTCAAACGCCAATTCATACACCATTTGGTTGCCCATCAGCTTCTTTCCCACTTCGGTAAACCGGTACTCGCTTAGTGCGTTTTTTCCAAGGGGCGTTACCAATCGCGTTCTAATAATTACTACTTCGTCTTCGGTAAAGTCGAAGAAGTCATCGAACACCGCCATGTTATCGCCCGCGCGAATATTCGCGGTTTGTCTGCGCTGAAGAATTCGAACATGTTTCTTTGGAGCATCTCCCCTTCTATCGTAAATGCGGGAGAATGTTTCTGTAATGGAGTTATCCGGACCCTTCTTACCATCCAACCCACCCATGTCTAACGAGAACTTCATCTTCGAATACGTGGTACTTATCAAGGTTTGAATCCTCGAGGCATTCTCTTGTTTCCGTTGTATTGCCCTCCGTATTACCTCCTCGGGCGTAATGTCTGCCACTACCTTTACCCCGGAGAGGGCCACGGAGGCGGAAGACAACGCAATGCGGACGTTTGTGTCTGAAGCCCTTACGCGAAGCAATCGTTCGTGGTAGCCAACACTACGAACGCGTAACTGCGCTGACTCGGAGGAGATAGGCAACCGAAATCTGCCGCCAGACCTAGCATACGTTCCAGAGTTGGTGCCTTCAATCCGAATAGAGGTGCCGGGTATGGGTTCGCCTGTTGTACTGTCTACTACCACGCCGGAAACTACATGCCGCTGTGTTTGGGCATTCAGTGAAAGGGCGCATACAATTAGGGCGATAAAGCTTGCGTAGAGGTATCTCATGGGGCGCAACGTACGCACTTGACCCAAAACGGGTTACATGAACAACCAGAACAACTTTTTTGTATGTTGGCACGGCCCCATGCAGCAATTGGGGAATGATCATTTCCATTTTTGAGGGAGTTTGTATGAAGCGTATCCTAGCGCTTTTGGTTGTTGCCACTGTGGCAACATTCGGCTTGTCTGCTCAGGCAGACAATCTGCGGACGAAGGGTGGAGACATGTCCTTGCTGTTCACACTGAACGGCTTACAGAACCTCGGTGCCGGAAACTATATGGGTGGGGTAGGCATTGGCTACTACCTGAGCAATGGTCTGCAGCTCCGTGGTGGTATCGGATTTGGGTCTAATTCCGAAACAACCGGTACCGGAGATGCCGAAGCGAAGACCTCCAGCTCGACATTTACTATTGCTCCGGCAATCCGGTACAACCTGATGCAAAGCAGCACCGTAGTTGGCTATACGGGCTTGCAAGTTGGTTTTACTTCAACAAGCGGATCTACAACAGTAGGTGGAAATGAAACAGGATCGTCATCGGGGTCCACAATCGGTGCCGGAGTGATTCTGGGTGGCGAGTGGTTTCCATGGAGCAATGTTTCTCTCGGTCTTGAATACGGCCTAGGGTTCAGCACAACAAGCAGCAAGTCGAAGAACGCCCAAGGAACAGAATCAGACGGTCCAACAACAACGGCCATCAACCTTGGTCTTAGCACAGTTCAGTTTACGCTTGCTCTGTATTTGAACTAAGCCCAAACTCGATAACAGTATCGAATGATTTCCCAACGGGTGCCATCTTTGTATGGCACCCGTTTTTCTTTTTGCTACGCATTATGAACCACAAGCCCCTTATCCCTGCGCTCGTAGCTTTTTTCGCAATCATCTCCGCTATGCCGGCGCGTGCTGCCGAGCCAACGTGGTGCGGTGAAGTTGCTTCCATTGTGTATGCAAAGTGCACACCATGCCATCGCACGGGCGAGATTGCCCCCTTCACGCTGGAGTCGTACTGGGACGCAATAAGCTATGGTCCGTCTATAAAACACGCCGTTGAAACGCGCGAAATGCCGCCATGGCCACCTGCAAAGGGACACGGCACATTTATGGGTGTGCGGTCGCTAACCGACGAGCAGATTTCAACAATAACACAGTGGGTAGACGCGGGCATGCCCTTTGGAAATGCCACACAAGAGCCCAAGCCGCCAACATTCCCCACTGGCTCGCAACTGGGAACCCCCGACCTAGTGCTAACGATGAAGGACGAGTGGAAGGTGGCTGCGAACAAGAAGGACGTTTATCGCTTTTTTGTGCTGCCAACGGGATTGCTGGAAGGTCGCAACGTTGCAGCAATTGAATTTCGTCCCGGCAATGCCAAGGTTGTTCATCACGTTCTGTTTTTCCTCGACACAACAGGCACCGCACGTAGGTTAGATGCCGCCGATCCACTACCGGGTTATGCCGGCTTTGGCGATCCCGGTTTCCAAACAGCGGCATCGTTCCTTGGCTGGGTTCCGGGTGCACAGCAGCGGTTTTACCCTTCGCAAATTGGCGCCCGGCTCTATGTGGGCTCCGATCTGGTTATTCAGGTCCATTACGCCCCTTCGGAAACAGAAGAAACCGATCGATCCTCGGTAAACATCTTCTTTCATCCTTCGCCAAACGTGAGGCAAGTGCAGGAGTTTGCTTTATCTCCTCGCGACCTTGTTGCGGGACAGTCCTTTGTTATTCCTGGCAATACCGTGCGCACCTTTACAACTCGCTTTACCGTGCCACTGGATGTTAGCATCATTGCGGTAGCACCACATATGCACCTGTTAGGGAAAACCGCTCGTGCGTATGCCGTAACTCCAACAAACGATACCATCCGCTTCATCAAGATCGATAATTGGGATTTTCATTGGCAAGGGGGCTATGCATTCAAGTATCCGGTAAAGGTGCCCCGTGGCTCCGTGTTGTACTACGAAGCATCGTATGACAATACGCTGAACAACAAGAACAACCCAAACAATCCGCCAAAACTCGTTACATGGGGCGAGGGCACCGAAGACGAGATGCTTTTATGCTACTTCCATTGGCTGCCGTATCAAAACGGAGATGAACGAATCAACATGGAAACGAATACTGTAAGCTCTGTTGATGAAGAGAGAGTGGCCGGTACACATCCGTGGCTGTTCTCTCCCAACCCGGCCTCGGACTACACAACGGCAGTTGGTAGTACTGTCTCAGATTTCTCCATCTATGATTCAATGGGTAGGCAGGTTCTACAGTGTAGTGGTTCCGTGTTCAACGTACAGTCGTTGGGTCAGGGGGCGTACGTGGTGCGCACTGCCGACGGGGCGTATGCGCCCCTGATTATTCGTCGGTAGCCACGTGGCTGCGGAGCAGAACCTCCTGGCTGGCTATCTGATCCTCGTCTACTCCAAGACGCCGTAGTACGGCTGCGAACACCTTTACACTGGCCTCCACCTCCTCTACAATTACTGCGTCTGCTCCCCGCTTTACAATTGCCGACGCGTTACGAAGGTAACGCGCACGTACAACTATATCTACATCTGGCCGGAGCGATCGGATTAACGTTAGTCCTTGCAGTATGGCTTCGCGATCGTTGATTGCCACTATCACGATACTAGCCGTTCTAATTCCAACATGTTCAAGTGTCTGCCCATCTGTAATGTCTCCGGGTACGATGGGTTCTCCGGAGGCACGCAGTTCAGAGACTGTTTCGTGATTGAGCTCTACAATCACGTAGGGTATATTCGTGTCTCGCAACACCCTTGCCACGCTTTGTCCTAGCACTCCGGCACCAATAATTATAACGGTTGGACCGGCATGAGAATCATTCTGCATCTCATCTATCCGAATACGACCCGTTGATTCAACTGATTCCCATCGAGTTAATCGAGGAAGATATCGCGCCAGTGGTGTTACTCTGTTAGCAATATGCGGTGCCAGTGTAATAAGGGTAGGTGTAACAATCATTGTGCTGATTATGGCTACGAGCATGTGCTGGAAGTCAACACTCGTAATCACACCGTATTCAACGCCCAGCGTGCCCAGAACAAAGGAGAACTCTCCCACTTGCGCAAGTATAACGCCGGCCATTACCGCAGTTCGCATTGGAACACGAATGGCAGAGAACACAACAATGGCTACAATGGCATTCATTACCAGCACCAGTAGTGCGCTTGCTATGTTCAGAGGTAGCCAAGCCCATGAGATGTTCACAAGGAGACCAACCGACAGGAAAAACATGCTGGTGAAAGCATCGCGCATTGGCTGAATGGCCTTGCCAATTGCATGGCCTTCCTCGGAACCAGCGATGGCCATCCCAGCGATAAAGGCACCAAGAGCCATAGACATGCCAGCCAACGATGTAATCCACGCAGCTCCAAGGCATAACGCCAATCCACCAAGAATAAGGACTTCGGGCACCGCAACCCGCGTAACGTATGGTACAAGACGCGGAAGAAGCAGCCGCATTCCTGCTACTAATGCAACAGAAACACCAATCAGCGTTACAACGCGCAATAAAAGGTCGGCCATTGTAGAGGTAGACTCTATACCGAGCATCGTAACGATGATCATCATTGGAACAACAGCGATGTCTTGAAATATCAGAATACCCAACACGGCTCTACCGTGTGGCATACGTAGTTCGCGCCTATCTGTAAGTAACTTCGTGCAAATAGCAGTGCTGCTTAGTGCCATTGCCATACCAATCATTATTGCGCCATTCGTAGATATCGCAGTTCCAGCCCACGCAGCAGCCAATGCCACGCTGCCCCCTATCACCGCAGTAGAAAGTCCAACCTGTAGTGGACCTCCAATAAAAACTATGCCCCGCAGGCGGCGCAGGTCATCGAGAGAAAACTCTAGGCCAATGGTAAACAGAAGCATTACCACTCCCAGCTCGGAAATAGCGCTTATTATCTCGTCCTGATGAACGAGTCCGATGCCACTTGGACCCAGTAATAGTCCGGCAACGATCAGTCCGATAATAGGGGGCATGCGAAACCGCTGGAACACTAGGATAACCACAAGTGCTGCCACACATAACATCACCATCTCGTCTAAAAACTCAAAGCCGTGCATCGCCCCCTCCCAGTATCTGTGGAGTCCTACTTCCAAAGATGGCCGTGCCAATGCGCACCATCGTAGAGCCCTCGGCTATGGCCCAATCCAGATCGTGAGACATACCCATGGAAAGCTCGCTCTTCGTACCATGTGTGGCATCATAAGAAGCGCCAATACTGCGAAGGAGTGCAAAACACCGTCGAACCGTTGCCTCGTCTTCAGACAACGCGCCAATAGTCATAAACCCACGAATGCTTAGCTGTGATTGGCCATGCACGTAATCGACAAGCCGCCACACCTCATCGGGATGAACTCCATGTTTCGAAGGTTCACCCGATGTGTTTATTTCGATCATGACTTCTAACACAACACCCTTCTTTACACACTCCGCCTGCAGTGCCGTTGCTAACGATTCGCGGTCTACAGACTGCACACAGGCAACCCGCCCTACAACATCCCGCACCTTGTTTGTTTGCAGATGTCCTATAAAGTGCCACGTAGGCAAGGCATAACCATCTGCATGGGCCGCCATGTTTACCGCATCTGCCTTGGCAACAAGTTCCTGAGCTCTGTTCTCGCCGAACAGTGTTGCACCGCATGCTAATGCTGCGGTTAGTGTTTCGGCCGACTGCGTTTTTGTGGCCAACATTAACCGCACGTGGCTTGCACTGCGATTAGCCGCAACAGCAGCCGCTGCAATTCTGTGCGTTTGTTCCTGTATTGCTTGGCATAGATTTGTCATACCAACAAATGTACCTTATTGCCTAGCTTATGCCCATGAAGAAGAACCTCGTCCTCCGAATTCTCGACGCCGTAGAGCGTGCGGGCAACCGTTTGCCCGACCCCATCTCGCTCTTCGCCATTGCCGCACTCCTTGTGATAGGGGGCTCTTGGCTTGCATCCACCATGGGTGTAACCGTGCTCCATCCGGGCACCGGCAAAAGTGTGTCGGTTGTTAACCTGCTTGCCGCAGAGAACATCCGCCGGATGTTCACGGACGCAGTTGCCAACTTCACGGCGTTTCCACCGTTGGGCTTGGTGTTGGTAACGATGATTGGTATTGCCGTTGCCGAACGCGGCGGATTTATCACAGCGGTGCTCCGAACATCGGTGCACAATGTGCCTCGCCCCCTGCTTACAGCGTCCTTAGTTTTTGCGGGCGTGAACTCAAGCTTAGTTGCAGACGCCGGATACGTGGTGCTTATTCCACTCGGCGCCGTGATTTTTGCTGCTGTTGGACGCCATCCTCTTGCCGGACTCTCCGCAACATTCGCGGGTGTTGCCGGTGGGTTTAGCGCAAACCTGTCCATCACATCTTTGGACCCATTGCTTGGTGGCATTACTCAAAGTGCGGCGCAGCTTTTGCAACCCTCGTACACCGTTAGCGCCGCGGCAAACTGGTACTTCATGATTGCCTCTACGTTTGTGCTCACCATTATTGGCACCTTTGTGTGCGATAGAATAGTAGAGCCCCGGCTTGGCGCATGGAAGCAGAACGGTGCCGAAGGCACAGACATGTCTGCTCTTACTGCCATAGAGCGCAAAGCACTGTGGTATGCCTGTATTGCCTTTCTTGTAATGGTTGGCGGTGTGCTTCTGATAGCTGTGCCAGAGGGGGCAATCCTTAGGGACGCAGAGGGAACCTTAAAGCCCCTCGAGAAGAGCATCGTTGTTATCCTTATGCTCATGTTTCTTGTAATGGGCATAGTGTATGGCAAGGTTACTGGCACGGTACGGAACGACAAAGACGTGGCAACTCTTGCTGGCGATGGCGTTTCTACGCTTGGTGGCTACATCGTGCTGAGTTTTGTAATGGCACAGTTTATTGCCTACTTCGGTTGGTCGAACCTCGGTGTTGTTACAGCCGTTAGTGGCGCGGAGTTTCTTCGAAGCCTTGCCTTGCAGGGTCCGGTGCTATTAGTAGCATTTGTTGTTGTGGCAATGGTTATCAACCTTCTCATCGCCAGCGCATCGGCAAAGTGGGCAATTATGGCGCCAGTGTTTGTTCCAATGTTTATGCTTATGGGGATTTCTCCCGAAGCAACGCAGGCTGCCTACCGGGTTGGCGACTCGTCTACAAACATGATTGCACCACTCTTAAGCTACATTCCGCTCATTCTTGTGGCTATGAGACGCTATGTAAAGGATGCAACGCTTGGCACGTTGCTCTCGCTTATGCTGCCATACTCTATCACTATCGCAATAGTATGGTGCATTGTGCTGTTGCTATGGGTAGTTGTTGGGGTTCCGCTTGGACCAGGCGTACCGGCCCTTTTTGTTCCGTAGGGCAGGTTACCTCTGCACAACCACAGAAGCCGTGTGTGCAACACCGTTTATGGTAACCGTTACAACGTAGGTTCCGTTTGCAAAGGTGCGCACGTCCAAGGGAATACACGTGCTAAATGGACGTTGTACAATTGTTCTTCCTTCTACGTCCGATAGAACAATGGTGGCCGGCACATCGGGTGTATTTGTGCACACCGTAAGAACATCACTTGCCGGGTTGGGGTCCACGGAGAACGGCTGTTCACTGCGGTTCGACACGTCAACGGATGTTAGAATACCGGCAACAAAGCTTTGCCGAGCAGAAAACAATCCGGCGGTGTCTGCATCTGCCGAACGCACTCTCCAGAAATATCTGCGTCCGTTCTCTAATCCACGCACCAGGATAGATGTGTCTGCGTGACCATCAACCTTGGAGATCACCGGGTTAAATGCCGCATTCGTACCAACTTCAATTCCATACGTGCGTGCTGCAGCTACAGACCGCCATACCAGTTCCGGCACGGTAATGTTGGTAGCACCGGCTGCCGGAGAAAGAAGTTGTGGCGGCTGTATGGCCGTCGTAAAGGTCCACTCGGGCGAAGATTCTCCCAGGCCCCCTCCGCTAATTGCCTCAACTTGCCAACGATACTGCACCGGACCCTGTTCAAGATCTACCACTCGCACAGACGTAGTGGGTGCATTCACCGAATACTGCATTACACTGTCTGGACGAGCTTCATTCCAAACACGCACACGATATGCCCCTGCGTTTTCAACCGGTTTCCACACAAGCACGGTATCGGGATAAATCCCGCGTGCCTGATGTGGCGGACTCTGTAGCTCCGGTGCCACAGGTGGGGGTGGTAGACGTACAATAGATCCGCTGATAACTCCCCGGCCGTGTGTAGCAACGGCAAACGTGCCGTCTGAAGGGCGCGCTACCACCATATCACACGGCACGTTGCCAACAAGTTCTGTTGCTGTTGGCGTCCACACAGTAGACATGCCAAATGTTTCCGGAGTGAAGTACACACCCGTAGACGTAGCAGCTACGAGCAGATAGGGTCTGCCTCTATCGGGCATAATCCCAACCCAATTCACAGCAGGACCACTGCCGGAACCATTGCTGTTCTCCTCCAGGTTGCCCGCAATTGGCGTCCAGGATTCTCCGGCATTGAATGTTTCCCAAATACTCACCACACCATAGTTGGAAAAACACACAACCATGTGGTGATTATTCGTGGGGTTTACGGTAATGCTGTTTACATAAGCACCACGTGGCATGGTGCCCTGGGTAATCTCTCGTGTAGTGGGTTGACCTGTAGAGGAGTTTTCCATTACATAGATTTTTCCAACGGATGTTCCATACACCACAGTGTGCTCAGTGGTACCTTCGGCAGAAAACGCGCACACTGCCGTGATGGCATCTCCCGGATGGTATGCAGCACGGAGTGTATCCCAGTTCACCTTCGTGGAATCGTTCACCCCGGGTGTTATGGCGCGCACATCGCTGTTCCGCATCATCACTGGTCCGGCAGCCAGGTACACCACATGTTCGTCCTTCGGATGCAACACATAGGGGTTGATAAAAATGTAGTCATTGCCGCCTGGGTCTATCCGTGTGCGATCAATTTCATTGCCATCGGCGTCTCTGCGGATTCGGAACATTCTTCCCTGCTGCGAAGAGTAGAACTCGGTTCTGCCGCTATCTGCATAGTAACAGTATGCTCCGTCGCCCCCTCCGAGACGTCTCCAGAATGTGGTTGGAGCTACACTATCGGTGGCCCACGTTGCATTGTCCTGCATGCCACCCATCAGGCGCGCAGAGCCCACTTTGTTTTCGAGATCCACCGTGTAGAATTGTGTTGTGAGATACCCTCTGTTGAGATCTATCCACTCTATGCTGTCTGCAACAAGGTTTGTTGTTTTCTGGATACCGCCATCGTTCACACTGTAGAGAACGTTTGTGTTGGTAGGGTGGAACACAACATCGTGCTGATCGGGGTGATGGTCTGTATACGATGAATATCGGTCCCATAGTGGTGTATCCTTCCAATAGCCCCCTACCCACGTGTGTTCCGGCGTTCGGAAACCATTCGTTGAGCGATACAGGTTTGTGCCTCCAAGAAACACTACGTTCGAATCGTGCGGCGAAACACGTACTAGCAGGTCGTAACCACCTTGCGAGTAGAAGTCGCCGCGCGACTCGTCGCGTAAGGGAATGTTGGCAGACAAGTTCAGCCACTCTCCTGTATCTGCACCCACCCGTGTGTACTTCCACAAGCTGTGCCACTCGTACCGAAGCTCGCCGCGGTAGGTAGTAGACCCCTGTGCTCCGGTGCCGGGTGTTTCGGCCACTGCCCATATCTGCTCTGGATGTTGCGGAACGGTGCACAATACAATCCGTCTGGTCTGGTTGGTCATGTCAGGGGGCGTTACATTCTGCCATGTAGTGCCATCAACAGAACGGAACACTCCCCACCTATTCGAAATACTTCCCGTTGATCCGGTAAAAGCGCTAATTGCGGCGTAGAGCGTACCACTTGGCGTTACTACCACATCGGTAAATAGTCCATTGCTTGATAACACGGGCTGCCATGTATTCGATCCATCTTGCGAGCGATACACGCCGGCTCTCGATGTGGCAACGTACAGCTCGGAGCTGTTGTTGGCGCGTCTCGACTGTATACGCCACGTGTATGCAAAGGGTCCGGATGCAGGCACCACAGAAGACGATGTAGATGGGGCAATCTCCCATGAGTCTCCACCGTTGGTAGACTTCCATACACCGTTACCAGAGATTTGTGCCGAGTTGCCCCATATCTCTCCTGTTGTGTAGTACCACGTTCTTCCTGTTTCGTCGGCCGCATCCTGCGCAATACTCATTACGGTGTGCAGTTGGTCTGCACGTGTTCGCAAGCTCCATGTGGCACCACCGTCGGTGCTCTTCCAGAGTCCACCCGAAACAGCGCCGGCAAGCAAAGTGTTGTTATCCTTCGCATCTATAGCCAGTGTTCGTGTGCGTCCACCAATATTCCATGGTCCACGATGGAACCATTCACCATTGTCCTGCACATCTTCAGCCACACCTAAGGCGCTCTTTGAGGGTTGCAACGTCTTGGCAAACACAAGCTCCCGCTCGCGGATGTTCTCCGGAATTGAACCTGTGGCCGGATCGCGGTACTTCATTAGCTCGAACTCGCGTCTACCTTGCACCGTTGGACCCTCGCCTTTAGGGGTGGTGCTACACGATGCAAGAAATACAATGCCAAGCGCTGGAAGAATCAGAGAGAGTTTCGTCATCGTTTCACCATAGATAGTACGGTACGCAACGGTGCGGTACCAAGGATGCGGAAGATAAAGAGCAAGAGAACGTAGAGAAGAAGCGCACTGCAGCGCAGCACTACGTCCCAAGCCCCTTGTACCTGAACAATGTTTACAACAGCAAACGCCACGCCTGCAAACGCCAACGTGGCGCCAACACGCACAAGATCGTATCGTATAGAATACACCCGTGGAAGTACAACAGCTAGTACACCCACACTGCACACATAGGCGGCAACCTTGGCCCACGCGGCACCCATAATGCCATACTCTGGCACTAACAACCACGTTCCGCCAATACTCACAACTGCCGCTGCTACGGTGGCTATGGGGAAAAACGATGTGCGTTTTTCGATGTGAAACCCAGCGGTTAGGTTGATGAATACTCCGTTGAAGTAATACGCAAACATTACCACGGGCACAATCACCAAACCCGACCAATATGCCGGATTAATAAACCTGCCTCCAATGAACGGCAACTGCACAATGTAGGGCATAAAAAACGCTGTGACGAGAAAAACAAACCCGCAAACGGCGGTGAACAGCGTTAGCACCCGCGAGAACAAAACCTTTGCTTGTGGATCGGTTCGGTGGTTTAGGTAGAACGGCCTCCACGCATACTCAAACACCGTTACCATCATCATCATCGGCAATGCAAGACGAAAGTTTGTTTGATACATACCAACGGCTGCATTCCCCACCAGCATCAGCATGATTGGCCTATCGGCAACCTGCACCATGATGGAGGAAAAACTTGATGGAACGGTGGGCAGACCAAAACGAAGCATCTCCGTAAACAGCTTTTTCGATTCCGAAGTGGCGCTTGTAAGCGTGCCCCACACACCTCTATACATCGGCAACGTAAGCACAAGCGTAACCATACTTCCAAGAATTGCGGAGATGAACACCCCGGTGGATCGCATGTCGAATAGAACTACAAACATCATGTTACAGGCCACCGTAACCACAATGCTGGCAAGCCGAAGAAGGGCAAAACGCTTCGGACGTTGCTCTATCCGAAGTTTGGCAAACGGAATCAACACCAACGCGTCGAGCAACGGTACAATGCTTGCAACAGCTACCAACCTGCCACCTTCGCTGCCTAAGGATAGAGTTGGCGAATCCGCAATGTACTGTGCGAAAAGCACCGTGCACAGCGTAACAACAATACCAATAAGACCAACGGCGGCGGCAGAAATGGCAAATACCCGATTGTTATTCTGTGGGTTCTCCTTATCCCAAAACCGCATGAAGGCCGGTTCCATACCAAGCGAATACACCACATTTACAAAGGCAATCATGGTGTAGATGGCAGACACATCTCCAATCTCGCCCGCCGTTAGGTAGTTGGTATAGAGCGGCGTTAGGAAGAACGTAAGAAACCTACCTACTACGGTAGAAACGCCGTAGATAATTGTGTCGGACGCAAGAGAACGGATCTTCGACTGCATTTACTACTGGATGGTAGAGTGTAGATTTGCCTGTCTACAAACATAGTCACCTACCCATGCGCACACTTCGCCCCCTTTTCATCTCTGTTGTTTGCCTTGCCCTGGCAGGCAACGTTTTTGCCCAATATCCTGCCACATTAGAGGGCAATAGGATATACGAACACATCAAGTACCTCGCCAGTGATAGCTGCGCGGGCAGAGCGCCTGGCACACGTGGTATAGCCAATGCGGCGGCCTACATTGTTGACCAGTTTGCTATGGCCCCCATAGAGCAGGCCGGACGTAATGGGTACCTAGACACATTTCGGATGACCACGGGGGTAAAACTGGGTGCCAAGAATTCGGTGTGGTACAATGTGTTGGTAGAACGACCCGGCATACCCCTCGAAGATCTCAAACCAACAAAACTCCCGTGGAAACTGGGTGTAGACTACCAGCCGTGGGGTTTCAGTGAATCAGGCACGGTATCTGGCCCCATCGTTTTTGCCGGCTATGGATTGTCTGCGCCTAATTATGACGACTACGCAGGCGTTGATGTACAGGGCAAGGTGGTTATTGTTATTCGTGGTGTTCCCAAATGGGCTGCCAAGGACCAGGTTATGCTGCAGCAGGCCTCGTTGCGTACCAAGGCCACGCTTGCACGCGACAAAGGTGCAACGGCCATAATCTTTGTGAACGAGCGGGGCGACTCTGCCGATGTGCTCGCCAGATTTGGAATGGACCGCTTAGGCAAGAACTCGGGAATCGTTGCATTACAGGCACGGAGAACTCCCTGCGCCAAGGTATTTCCTGCCAAAGGCAAAACACTGTTTGTTGCCGAAACAGACATCGAAAAAACGAAGAAGCCACAGTCCTTCGAGCTCGTAAACACTGCCGTAGAGATTACCACATCTCTGGAGTTCGAAGAAAGTGTAACTCAGAACATTATTGGTTTGGTGCGCGGAACCAACGCATCACTGGCCAACGAATACATTGTAGTAGGGGCGCACTACGACCATTTGGGGCTGGGCGACGAAAACTCTCTCGCGTCTTCACCGGCACCTTCTATCCACTACGGTGCAGACGATAATGCTTCTGGAACGGCTGGGGTACTGGAGCTGGCCTATGCTTTTGCGAAAGATCCACCGGAGCGGAGCGTACTCTTCATGTGTTTTAGTGGAGAGGAAAAGGGGCTTCTTGGTTCAAAACACTGGGTAAGTTCACCCACGGTGCCTCTCGACAATGTTGTGGCAATGATTAACCTCGACATGATTGGCAGACTAAAGGACAACAAGCTTAACATCCAAGGAACAGGTACCTCTGCACAGTGGCCGGCAATTATCGACTCGGCAAAAGCGGGTCTGCCCTTTGTATTGTCTACCACGGCAGACGGCTTTGGTCCAAGCGATCATTCCTCGTTTACGGCAAAAGGGATACCGGTGCTATTCTTCTTTACCGGACTGCACGGCGACTATCACCGTCCGTCGGACACCTACGAGAAGACGAACCCCGACGGCGAAGCCAAGATCCTAACCATGGTGGAGCGTGTTGTGCGCAATGTAGCCAATACACCGCAGCGCATTTCCTTTACGAAGGGTGCAGAGAAGCCCGCCTCTACGCAATCATCGAGTATTGCCCTGAAGGTAACATTCGGCGTTGTGCCCGACTATTCAGATGACCCACAGGGTTTGCGTATCTCCGGCGTAAAAGCAGGATCTCCGGCAGAAAAGGCCGGTCTAGCCGGGGACGACATCATAACCCAGCTTGGCACAACGAAGATTAAGAACATTTACGACTTAATGGCCGCCTTAGGCAACTTTAAGCCGGGAGATGTGGCAGACGTTGCCTTCCTCCGCGATGGCAAGGCCATGACGAAGAAGGTAACGTTTGTTGGGAAGTAAGGCAGGCGGAACCGTTAGTGGTTTGCGTAGCACCACGCCATAACGGCCATCGCGTACACACAATCGTTCATTTCGTTCGGCTTCAGCTTGTCTATGGTATCGCCTTCGGTATGGTGATACCAGAAATACCGGTCGCCTTTTACGTTTAGCTCCATCACCGGCACGCCTAAAGCGTGAAGCGGTCCGATATCTGCGCCGCCATCACCTGTTTCGATGTGGCCTGCCTGCACCGGTGCAAGAAGTGTTGCAATGTCTTCTACACGTTTGCGCACAACCAACGTATCGCTGCAGGAAAATCCGGTTGGCGCAAACACGCCTGCGTCACTCTCTATAGCCAACACGTGTGTTTCGCCGGCGGTTTGTTTGGCGTATGCTGTGCCCCCTCGAAGTCCATTTTCTTCGTTCGTCCAAAAACACACCCGAATTGTTCGTTTGGGTTTTAGTCCAAGTTCTCTCATCATGTGAAGAGCGCGCCACGATATAAAACAGCCGCCGGCATCGTCCATAGCCCCTGTTCCTAGGTCCCACGAGTCTATGTGACCACCCATTACCACAACTTCGCTCGGACGTTCCGTGCCACGTAGTTCAATAATGATGTTTCTGGAGGGGGCATCGGGCTCCCAATGTGCCTCCATTTCGAGCGTTAGTTCGGGTACTTCGCCCCTATCCTGCATCCGCTGCAACAGCAATGCATCTTCTATGGTTATAGCACCCGTGGGGATCTTCGGCAGCGAGTCATTATACCCCATTCCACCGGTGTGCACGGTTTGAATGCCATCCGGTCCAACGCTGCGAACAAGAGAGGCCACAGCCCCATACCTAGCCGCCTCGGAGGCCCCATTGTACCGATAGGCAACCGTAGCACCATAATTGGTAAACGGCACATTGTACACAACAATCTTGCCATTTGCACTTGCCGAGCGTTTCCGAAGCTCGTCGAACGATCCCACAACGAGAACTTGGGCGGTAAGGGGCTTTCCATTGGTGCCCACACTGCCCCCTAAACCACAAAACGGCATCTGTCGCACCACAGGCGAGTTGCACCGCAAGCTTTCTCTGCCACGCTTCCAATTGGGAACCATCACGGGTTGCGTGCGCACATCCCAGCCGTCTGCCTTCATGCGTTCGATTATCCAGTCGAGTCCTTTTTCTAGGTTCTCCGAGCCAGACAAGCGTGCCGGATAGTGATCCGTGAAGTCTGCCAACAGTGGGTACAAACCCACATCGCTGCTGCTCCAAGACAGCATACGCTCTGCGTCTGACGTAAACCGTTGCGCCAAGGACTGATTCTGCGCCTCAACGGGAGCGGTGCCAAGCGCTGTAAGGGTACATAGGAGAATGAGGAGGTGTCTGTTCATAGTTATCTCTCGTGTTGATGTCTTCTGGAAAAGATACGACACCATTCCGTTGGTATCTTTGCACATGAAACTCTCTGTTCGAGCACTGCACCCTAAAGAAACGCTTACGTTTATAAAGTGTCAGTGGCTCTTCTATAAGGACAACCCACACTGGGTGCCCCCGATGCTGATGGACAGGAAGAAGTTGCTAAATACTTCAAAGAATCCGTTCTACAAGCATTCGAAGATTCAACTTTTTCTGGCCGAACGAGACGGTGCCATTGTTGGCCGGATAGCGGCAATCACCAACGAGAACCATAACAAAGAGCACAACGACAATGTTGGGTTCTTTGGATTCTTCGAGTGTGTAAACGACCAAGGAGTTGCCACCGCCTTGTTTGCTGCCGCCGAGCAATGGCTGCGCGACATGGGCAAAAGTGTAGCACGCGGTCCGGTAAACCCATCAATGAACGACGAGTGTGGATTACTTGTAGACGGTTTCGATGGTGCGCCCGTTATTCTGATGACGTACAACCCCCCATATTATGCCCAGCTTATCGAAGGGGCGGGCTATGGTAAGTCTCAAGATCTTTTTGCCTACCTACTTCGCAACGAGAACTACGCCTCCGATAAGATGAAGCGTTTGTTCGATGTTATCGTGCAGCGGAACAACATTGTTTTCCGTTCGCTGAACTTCAAGGACAAAACAGCATTCAAGCGCGATGTAGACACGCTGAAGTACATCTACAACGAGGCGTGGGAAAAGAACTGGGGCTTTGTAAAGTTTACCGACGAGGAGTTCGACTTCTTGGCGGCAGACTTAAAACAAATTGCCGACCCCAACCTGGTGTTCATTGTTGAGAGCAAGGGCAAGATTGCGGGCTTCTGTTTGGCTCTGCCCGATGTAAACCAGGCCCTGATCCACAACAAGAATGGCAAACTCTTGCCCGGAGTGTTTCACCTGCTTACAAAAAGCAAGAAGATTGATCTCTGCAGGATTATCGTTCTGGGCGTTCTGCCCGAGTTTCGCAACGCCGGCATTGATGCAGCCATGTACATGGAAATTGGCGAACGCGCCAAGAAGCGTGGCATCTTAAAGGGCGAGGCAAGCTGGATTCTCGAATCGAACGAGATGATGAACAAGGGGCTTACCACCACAATGCACGGCGAACGGTATCGCACCTACCGCCTCTACGACAAAACACTGTAACCTGTAACCTACCACGTAAACACCTCTATGGGTCGCGCATTTGAATTCCGCCGAGCACGCAAAGAAAAGCGCTGGGCAAACATGTCGAAAACCTTCACCAAGCTGGGCAAGGAGATATCTGTTGCTGTAAAGTCGGGCGGACCCGATCCGGAAACAAATCCGCGCTTGCGCGTGATTATCCAGAACGCCAAGGCCGCCAACATGCCAAAGGATAACGTAGAGAATGCCATTAAAAAGGCAACGGCGAAGGATGCAGCCAGCTTGGAGGAAGTAAACTACGAGGGGTATGGTCCGCACGGAGTTGCCATCTTCGTAGAAACCACAACAGACAACACAACACGCACCGTTGCCAACGTGCGCTCCTACTTCAACAAAGTAAACGGTCAGCTTGGCACATCGGGCTCGTTAGAATTCATCTTCGATCGCAAAGGTGTGTTTACTATTCCGGCAGCCGGCGTTAACAGAGACGAGTTAGAGTTAACACTCATCGAAAACGGTGCCGAAGACATTGTAGAACAAGACGAAGACATTATTGCCTACACAACGTTTGCAGATTTCATCCCCATGCAGCGAGCATTGGAAGGGGCGGGCATTACAGTTGCCAGCGCGGAGTTGCGACGCATTCCTAACAACACCGTAAAGCTTACAGACGAACAAGCCGAAGATATCATCAAGCTCATCGAACGACTCGAAGACGACGACGACGTGCAGAATGTATTCCACAACATGAACGAAAGCGAATAATGTGCGGAATTGTTGGCGTATTTAATCATCCGCAAGCCGCCGTTTTGTCGTACTACGCACTGCATGCGTTACAACATCGCGGCCAAGAAGCATCCGGGATTGTTACACTGTATCACGACGAAGGCAAGGACAGGTCTCGGTTTGGAGTGCACAAGGGTGAAGGGTTAGTACTTGATGTGTTTTCGCAGCACGATGTGTTTACGCGGACGCTCCGCGGTGCGTCGGCTATAGGACACAACAGGTACTCAACAACCGGCAGTAACTCGCTTGCCAACATTCAACCGTTTCATTTCAATTACACCGGCGGAAATTTTGCCCTTGCCCACAACGGTAATCTTACCAACACGCGCGAGCTGCGGCAGCGTTTAAAGTCAGACGGGGCAATCTTCCAAACAACAACGGATAGCGAGCTCTTTCTACACCTTATTGCCCGAAGCAAGGCCACGTCGCAAATAGAACAGGTGCGAGATGCTGTGCGCACTGCGCAGGGGGCATATTCGCTGGTAATGCTTTCCGAGAATGCGCTTTATGCATCGCGCGATCCGCATGGATTCCGTCCGCTCTGCGTAGGGCGTATCGCACATGATGGAGGGTATGCCTACGTAGTGGCGTCGGAGACGTGTGCGTTAGACATAATCAGTGCAGAGTACATTCGCGATGTAGAACACAACGAGATACTCGTAATCGACGAGAAAACGGTGCGCACCGGCGAGTTCACGTCGTACTACATCAACGAGTCGATGGAAGAGTCGCGTCACTGCATCTTTGAATACGTGTACTTTTCCCGTCCAGACTCCCGCATCTTCGGTCACCCGGTTGATAAGGTGCGAAGGAAGATGGGCAAGAACCTCGCCGAGGAAAGTCCCGTAGAAGGCACCGAAACAGACAAGGCAATTGTGATTGCCGTGCCCGACTCTGGCAACACTGCCACGCTGGGATATGCGCGGGTAAACGAAAAAACCTTCCCTACGCGTTTCGAGATTGGGTTGATTCGCTCGCACTACGTTGGCAGAACATTCATTGCACCCGGACAAGACAAACGCGAATTCAAGGTGAAGACGAAGTTTAATGTTGTTCGAGGTGTGTTAGAAGGCAACCGTGTTGTTGTGGTAGACGATTCAATTGTACGCGGCACTACAAGTAAAGCTCTTGTGAATCTCATTCGGGAAGCACAGCCCAGAGAAGTACATCTGCGGATTACTTCGCCCCCTGTAAAACATCCATGCATGTATGGCATGGACTTTCCGAGTAAGGGGGAACTCATCGCAAACCATTTTCATTCTGAAGCAGAAATCGCACGAGAACTTGGTGCAGACAGTGTGCACTACCTAAGTGTAGAGGGTTTGATGGACGCCGTTCCGCAGGGCCCCGGCATCGGGTATTGTTCGGCATGCTTCACCGGGAGCTACCCCGTGACGGTAGATCTCAATACCAACAAGATGTTGGCCGAAGATTAACGTATGACAGAAGAATCAATGCTCCCGCCAACCAGAAAGAATGGTTGGAAGATTGTGTATGCCGGTTTTGCACTTCTCGGAATTCTGGGAGTAACCCTTTCTGTGCTGTACCGAGACAGTACGAAGCCGGGCGACGTAATTGAGAAGGCACGCCGGAAGGCGGCCACCCAGGTGGTGTACACCATGGTGTTTAGCTCGGTGCCGGCAAGCGAAGCCACAACAATTGCCAACGAGATTATCGCGGACATCGGCGAAGATTCCATCCGTACAGATCTCATCATTGGATCGCCGGTAACAGACCCATGGTGCGCAAACATTGGCGAATACCGTCGCAATCTCATTCGTGCAATGACGGAGACTAAGGAGCTTCCCATCGGTAAGCAGTCTGTGGTAATATCCATGGTTGCGGGCTTGTTAACAAAGAACGAACTGCCAGCCAAGCTCTATCTCGTGGGAAAAATCACCGGTGATGATATTAGCAGCATAGCGGCGCGCACCGAACGAACAGCCGCTGCTGTAGAGCTGCGATCGAGCATCATGGGGAAGGTGTCCATTGTATCGTATCTGCGTCCGCAGAATGCCAAGAGCAACCAAGAATACATCAAGATATTTTCTGCGAAGAACCTCGAAGTTATCGAGCGATAGCCACAACCTATTTGGCTACGATTACAATCTCTGTTCGGCGATTTAGCGATCTGCCAAAATCGGTTCCGTTGTCCGCTATTGGTCTCGACGGACCATGCCCAACGGTTTGTATGCGCCTCTGGTCAATTCCACGCTGAACCATGTATGCCTTTACGGATTCGGCACGCGCCAGAGACAATGTGTTGTTGATTTTTACGGAACCCGTGTTGTCTGTATGACCCTCAATACGAACCTGTACTGCCGGACGGCTTTTCATAAAGTCTAACAACACATCCAGCTCTTCAACCCTTGGTGGCAGCGTAGCGCTACTTGTTTGGAACAGCAGGTTCTCGATGATGAACTTCCTGCCGATCTCTACGATGGGGATGATTTGGCGCACCAGCTCACGTTTGCGCTCGTCCAGAATCGAAACGTTTATTGAGTCGCGCACTACCTTGGAATCGCTGCGATACGTTACGGCGTAGAGATTGGTAAGCTGGGTAGAATACTGATCGAGGATTCTCCCGAACGGCTGCTTAATGTCGAAAACGGCGCCGCGTGTAGCTTCGGAAATCAATCTGTACTCGTCTAGTGCTGGTGGTACGATAGAAAACAACCGTACGTTGTTGTCCTTCAGCAGCGGAATAATCGTCTCAGTGGTCATGTACGTTCTGCCATTTCCCTTCTCGCCAAACTGGTGATAGGGGGCATCCGTGATGATAACGGCAACGCGATTTGCCGCCGGCAGCCACTTCATCTTCGAAGCAATCTGTATTGCCTCTAAGGCGTTTTCTTTCTCGTCGAATCCCCCGCTCGCAAATACCTTTGCCATCCAAGACTGGAACTCTTTAACATCGGAGGTGGGCTGGTAGGTACGCTCTACGAAGTCGCTGAAAAGTATCAGACCTAACCGGTATTCGATACCACGATTACTCAGCGAATGTACAAAACTCTCGATGTTGTCCTTAACGCCGTTGATGTGCGCCTGCATGGTTCCGGTAATGTCTACGATAAACACAAAGTCAACGGGAATTCGCTCGCTGATGGTAATCTTCTCTACGCTTGTTACCGGTTTGGGAACGCCATTTTCAACTACGGTAAGCGTTGTGGGGTCTATGGTGTCCATTACCCGCGCACTATCGTCTAACACCTCCACAATAAGCTTTACGGTGGGGAACTTTGTGATGTCTACATTCTGAATGGTCATTCGCACACCATCGAGTGATGTGCGCACTCTAGCGTCTTCGGCGGCGCGTTTCACTTTCTGTAGCGAATCTTGCGCGTGCAGCTCTACACCTACACCCGGCAGGAGTAGGGCAACGGAAAACAGCAGGCCAAAATGGAACGCGCGCATGGTCAGAAACAACAAAGCCCCTTCCATATACCATGAAGGGGGCTTTGCATTATCGGTAATTCAAGGTTAGAAGTTGAGTCGAAGCACTGGAGAGAACATGAAGAAGTTCTCGGTTTCGAATGGTCGGGCATCGCGAAGAGGCGTAGAGTATCTACCTTCTAAGTAGAACCAGTCTCCAAACACCGGCACGTAGGCACGGGCCAACAACATTTGATTGGAGATCTGCGCGCTAATGCCAAACGGAAACGCGGCCTGGTTGCGGTATTCTACCTTAAAGTACAGCCAATCCATTACCTCCATCGGACGGTAGGTAGCCAAACCATTTACGCCATTACGACCAAGGAAGTGTGTGTTGTTTCCGTTTGTGGTATCGTGAAACACGCCAACTTCTTGAACTTCGGAGTAGTTCATACCAACATCGAAGCGGAAGAAGTTCTCCGGCACCTTGCGGTCTAGCCACAGGTTGTAGAACAACGTGATTTGTCCGGTAGAGCGAATAATGTTCGCGGTGCCGTACGGATCTACGTCGTATCCGGGAGCGGTGATGCGACGTGTACCAATGTCTGTTACGTAGTACGTTGTTACGTCGATTGTGCGGTTAGGATCGATACTTGCCATCGGTAGCTCGGCATTAAAGCCGATACCGGCCTGCGGGTGGAACGGCATGTGGAAGTCGAGTCCACCAACCAGCTTGCCCCCTGCAGAACCGTCGAGTTTACGGCCAGGAATAAAGTCGAGCAGTCGGCTCGATCCATCCAAGTTCCCTGTAAGACGGTAACCAAAACCAAGGCGTGCGTTAAGCAGGTATGGGATGGCCTTGCGTGTGTCTGGGTCGGAATTTTCGTAGAGCGGACGCTGCAGGTATACGCGTGCTTCGCCGGAAGACCAGAACGTATAACCAACTTGGTCTGTACCAATGGAGGACTTCAGCCAGAAACCGGAGGTGCCAATCTTGAGAGATTGTTCAAACGCCGAGAGCGAAAACGAATGTGTAACATTCGTTGGCTCCATATAGTTGATGATCTCGGCAATCTGTGGCGCACTTGGCGGCGCGGAAGGTGGAATATCGGTAAAGCAATACGGACGCTTAGCATCGGCAAGGCGCACCGCAAGACGTTTCATTTGCGATGCGATTTCCGAAGCCACCATGCGCTCCGAGCCGCACTCGATAAGGATAAGTTCGAAGTCCTGACCCTGTTCGCCTTCCTTTAAAGGGGCGGCCGTAATGATGATGGCCTTGTCATCGAGGTTCGACTTTGGATATCCCATCAGCGCAAAAGACTGCTTAATCTGCACCTGCAGATCCGGCTCGCACACGCGCCAACGTGGGAAATACTGGAGGATTTCGGGGTCGATTGTTTTCAGCGCCTTCAGAGCTGTATCAGCGAATGTTTGCGAGGCAACGGGAGCCGCGCTACATACAAAGGCCAGCAGGATGAAGAGCGTAAATCGGTACATAATCTGCATGATGCAATTTCCTTCGGTGCGCGTTGGATCAGAAGTTGAAGATGAAGTTCACAGCCGGCAGAACAACAGAGTTGTTCTCCCACGGACGTGGGTCGCGGAACACCGGCGCGAATACCCGCGCATCAAAACGGACGGCAAACTGATCCATGATTGGAACTTGAAGCCAGGCCTTGCCAAGCACAGATTCGTCGAAGTACGAAAGCGTAAAACCAACAGGCGTAGACCACGATGTTACCATGAAGTCTATCGCACCAGACAACCCGCCAACTGTTTCGTCGGAATAGTTGCGGTACTTATTCGTAGTGTCTGCATCCGTTGATGTAACGGCCCACGTTTCCATGTTGTACACGGTACCACCAAGGCGCATCCGGAACATAAACGTATCGTCTATGCGAATGGCAAACGTGTATTGTGCTGTTGCGTGAAAACGAACCATGTAGTCTGAGTTAAGATTCGTTTCTTCGTTGTAGCGCATATGGTCCGACTTCTGAGCATCGGAGAACACGTAGCTGGCGCCAACGTGAAACACTCCGCTTTCAGAAATTACCCGTATCGGAAAGTCGAATGCGCCGTTGATACCCATTCCACCATTCGTCATGGTTCGGGTTGCACCAAGATCGTTCGAAACTCCCGACCATCCGCTGGTTGGCAACACTACACCTAGGCGAGATACGCCCCATACGGCATTGAGTGTTAGGCGCTCGGACCAAACGGAAGGGTAGTTAAGGTCTTCCAAACCATACTTGAGTTCTACACCATACTTCGGCAGATAGGAGTTGGTAGACATAGCCGAGTCTACCTCGCCATCACCCGAGCGTGGACGTTCGAATCGGCGGTACGAAATACCGTCTACCAAACTCAGGATAATCTCGTTCTCGTTGGTATAGTCTTGCGGAAGACCTTCGGTAATACGCATGTAAAGCGGCGCGGAGTCTTCCGTAATTCCCGATGTATTGCCGTATTTCTTCTTCACAAAACGAATGCCTTCTTCACCAATACCCTGTGCTTCGGGAGTAACATTCTCCATGTTGCTCTGAATAACTTGGTTGCGCAGATATTCGAGAAGCGTAGAGGCCTGTGTTTCGAAGATCTCCTTACCCTTCTTCGCAACACCGTTTACCAGTGTTTGCTCATCAAGGTTCTTTGCTTCGAGTTGGTTTGCAAGGTACTTATCACTTGGCGGATCGAGATCTTGCCGAAGTCCGTAGAAACTTTCGGTATTCTTCTGAACAAGCAAGGCAATTACGGTGAACGGCTCGCCCGGCTGATACCGCGTAGTAACCAAGAACGCCTTCTTGAACTGCGCCTTCTCCCAAGCTATGCGCTGCGAGAAGTATCGCTCATACGCTTTACAGCCCGGCTGACGGATGATTTTTTGGTACTCTTTCTCGTCGATACCTTCACCACCGGAGAGCACGTATGCCTCGAGATCGTCCTTCGACCTACACTGTTTGGCCTCTTCGGGGATAACGGGCTCTGGCGGACCCAACACAATGTTCAACTTACTCACGGCATCGTCTTCCACGCGGAAAACAGAAATCAGGCCGTAGCGGTAGTTCTTGAACTTATCCAGGATGCTGTTCACCTGTGCATTCTGTTGCGCATCGGCCGTTACGGCCGCAATGGCAACCAGCAGCAGTGTGCAGAGGAAAGTCCTCGGGGAAGTCATGGTGTTCCTTGACATTCGTCTGTTCTTCATGTGCAAATATTAGTTGGATACCTGGATCGGTTGCGTCTTAACGCGTGGCTTCGACGTAACACCTCCAGAGCGTGCAGTTGCCTGAATGGACAGCTGTAGCTGACCCTTCACAGAGCCCTTTGTAAGGGGCAAGGTACCGCCGGTAAGTTTCAGAGTTACCTCGTACTCGTTTCCGGAGATCCGTTTTGGCTTGCCAACAACGGCAACCTTGTAGGTAGTGTTCTTCTTAAGATCACGAACATTCGAAGAGGTAACCTGCACATCCACGTCGCCAACCTCTGCACGGTCGCTGTCCGAAATCTGTGGTGGCTTCACAATGATACCACGTACCTTGAATTCGGGATCGTTATTGTTCATGATTGGGTCCACCTTGATGTCTTGCGTCATCACTTGTGGCTTCTTCAATCCAACCTCACCGGAGGCATTAAACAGCTCCACTACATCTCCCGAGATTGGATCCCTCCAAGAAATGGTAAGCGAAACTGCATCTGTTCCGGGTGGCACCTTGATGTTATCTGACTGTCCAATAGCAAGTTTGCGGATAGGTGGCGTTTGTGTTCCGCCACCAAGGTTGAAGTTCATAATGAACTCATCCGGCTTAATGGTATTACCGGAGTTTGGTGCTGCCACCAGTTCAAGCATGTCGCCCCATGATGCTTCGAGCGCGCTCTTTACTTCGTCTGCATTCGTAATTCCAGCAGAATACACGTAAACGGAGCACTGAACAGCCTCGGAGGACTTCGGGCCGTTCTTTTGTTGGAGTTCGAAGATGTATGGCTCGTCTCGCGGAGTAAGATTTCCGGCAACCGGGATTACGATCTCTTTGTTCACCCACTTTGTGCCGCCTCCGCCTGATGCAGAGGCAGCGGCGCCAGACCCGCCCCCTACTTGGGCATTGCCTGGGTTCTTCAGGAATACGGTCTGACCATTTGCGGGGGTAACCTGCATTGGCAGTTTGATGGCACCGAGTTTATCAAAGACGCGAACAACCGTTTTGAGGTCGGCAATTTTTGGATCGGTAATCTGCGGTTGTGGCTTAAGAACACGAATGTTGAATTCGATTTCGCCTTGGTTTTGCTTGAAGGCGTTCTCAGTTTTGATACCTGGCGTGGTAAGCTTGATGATGGCACCATACAGGCGGATCCGCGCCTTTTCGTTCACATCGTCGGTGTTGTTCACCATCTCGTCGAGGCGCTTGTCGAACCCTTCGATGTCCGTGCGCACCATTTCTGCGCCGGGCAATCCATCGGTGTGTTTAACAAGTTCGTCGCGCACCTTCAGCAGGTCCTTAACCTTTAGCTGAACGGTGCCGATGTTTACCTTGTCTTCGGGATTAATCTCGAAACCAGCGCCTTCCTTAATGGCCACGCCTAAGATCTTGTTGGTGCGGCTCGAGAACCGAAGCTTGTACCAACCTGCTTCTTTTGGTTCGAAGTTTACAACGAATGAACGTTTCTTTCTCGATACATCATCGCCAAGTTTATCTGTTTCGTCCTTCGAGTAATACAGCTCTGGCTCGTTAACTCTACCCGGCTTAAATGGCGTTGTGGCAGGCACGTTATACGTTGCTTCTTTGAGGAGCGACTGCAATCCTTGAACAAAGGCCACGGGATTTGTTTTATTTCTATCGTAGAGGCCCTGTAAGCGGTTCTCCATGTCCTTAATCTCGAGCGCCAGCTCTGTGTTGTGCTTGAGCGACCACTGAGCGGGATCTTGCGGCACCTGTTCGTCGGACTGGTTGTTGCTGTAGAAAATTTCGTACTTCAGATCCGAAACATTGGAGAGCTTGAGGAATCGTTTGATGCGCTCGAGGTACTGCTCGGGCTCCTCGGAATCCAACATCTTCAGTGCTGAGGTTACGTCTGTAATACCAACTTCAACTAAGTACTTCCGCTCCGGCTTGATGTCTGCGCCGATAGCTTCTTTTACATTCACGCCGGGTGGTGGAATGGTAATCTGATCCTGCGGACGTGTGTTGATACCTTCTGAACCGGAGCCCACTTGCAGTTGCGAAAGGATTGACTCCACGATACGCATGGATTCCTTTTGCTTGGCAATCAGGTGCTCTTCGGCTTCGTCTCTCTCCACAATGATGATGAGGAGCTCGAGAATAACCGCGAGATAGAGTACGAAATAGACTTTTCCGGCACCGCCCTTAGACATGGCGTTTCTCCCTGCTTAGTTGTGTTCCGAACCGATGTGCGGTCCGCTCTGGACAAGAACGGGAAGCTAACCCCAAAAAAGTGGGCCAGTTTCCCGTATGAAGAACCTAGAAAACGAAATTCACTTTGCCGTTGTAGACGGAGTGGCAGTTACTGCTGCGGCATCCACGTTTGTTCCGGCCTGGGCCGCCTTAACGTTCTTTGCCTTCATTGAGCAGCATGAAGCAGTGCTTGCCTTCTTCGCCTTAACTGCGGTTGTTGCACAAGCTTCGTCTGCCATATCGCTACAGGCATCGGCCTTGGCGGCTTTCTTTGCCGAGGCGTTGGTTGCTGTGCTGGTTGTGGTGCAGCAGGAGGATGCTTTGGCCTTCTTCGCAGATGCTTTTTCGTCGCAACGAACGGAAGCAGACGCCGATGTTGCACCCCACATGCCTAAAGTGAGTGCCAGGGCTATGATTGTGATCTTCATGGACGATCTCCCGGATCGATGGTGAAATGATGTTTCGGTGGTTGGTTGACCCGAAAAATAGGCCGTAGGGGGCTGTTCTCCAAAGGTTTTTCGGTTGGAACGAAAAGATCCCGTTCCACAAATGTGCAACGGGATCCCTTCTCATGTATTGCAAACGCTTAACTGCAGCCCGTTGTGGTGCCACAATTGAGACACATTGTGCATGCCCCATTGCGAACAACTTGTGTGGACTGACACTTCGAGCACGCCTCACCGGTGAACCCCATTTTTTTAGGGTCGAACTTCTTGAGTGTCTCGATGGATGTTGCTGCGGCAGGTTCGGTACTTCCACTTACGGCCTGGAGTACGTCTTGGTATGTGGCCGGACCTGCACCGCCAAGGTCGTCTTCGTCTACATCGCCAATCTGGTCGGTGGCTCCTGGCGCGGAATCGTCCGTGCTTGGGGTGTTCGCAGACGGAAGCGTATTCTGATCAACCGCGTTCACGTGCACAAAGTCTGTTCTGTCTAGGTAGTCGTATCCGAGCGTGCGGAAAATGTAGTCGAGAATGGATGTGGCATTCTTAATGGCTTCGTGACCATCAACAAAGCCGGCCGGCTCGAAGCGTGTAAACGTAAAGGTATCCACCAGCTCGTCTAACGGAACGCCATACTGAAGGGCCTTCGAGGCAAGTACCGCAAAGCAGTTCAGCAAGCCCTTGAAGGACGCACCTTCCTTGTACATGTCGATGAAAATTTCGCCCAACTGTCCATCATCGAACTCGCCTGTGCGGAGGTATACTTTGTGTCCACCCACAGATGCTTCCCGCACATAGCCGTGCCTGCGCTTTGGCAAGCGCCTGCGTTCTGCGCGCTGATAAACCCGTTCTACGATTACCTTCTGAAGCGCCTTGTTGTCTACCGTTTCGTCCCAATCGTCCTTGTCGCCTAGCAGCACCAACTCGTCGAAGTGGTCGTTGCTTGCGTTAAGGGGCTGAGACAGTTTTGATCCGTCGCGATACAAGGCAATGGCCTTAAGCATCAACCGCCACGAAGCAAGATGTACATCTCCAACGTTCTCTACAGTTGCACTGGATGGCATGTTGATGGTTTTGGAGATGGCACCACTGATGAATGGTTGCGCTGCTGCCATCATGCGTACGTGCGCCATGTAGGCAATGTAGCGTTGTCCGCGTTTGCCGCAGGTGTTGGCACAGTCGAAGATGGGCAGATGCTCGTCTGCAATGTGCGGCGCACCTTCAATCATCATGGTGCCGCATACGTAGTCGTTTGCTTCTTCAACTTGCGCTGCGGTAAAGCCCAACGCTGTTAACATGTCGAAGCCGGGCTCGTTCATGCGTTCTTCGGTAAACCCTAAGCTTGTGCACAGCACTTCGCCAAGGGTGTATCGATTAAACGTAAAGCGAATGTCGAAGGTACTTGGAAGCTGCTTGCTGATTTCTTCGAGCACTTCGTCTGAAAATCCAAGCGCCTTCAGGGACTGACGGTTAATGTGCGGACATCCCACAAGAGTACCATGTCCGGTGCAGTACTTTTCAATTTCGTCGATTTGTTCTGCCGTGTATCCCAGCTTTGCTAATGCCCGTGGAACAGACTGGTTTACAATCTTGAAGTAGCCCCCTCCGGAGAGTTTCTTGTACTTCACAATGGCAAAGTCTGGCTCGATACCGGTTGTGTCGCAGTCCATCACCAAACCAATAGTGCCTGTTGGGGCAATTACAGTGGCCTGGGCGTTGCGATAGCCATACTTTTCGCCAAGTTCAAGGGCTTTGTCCCAACTCTCTCTGGCTGCTGTAACAAGCTCTGGTGGACAGAACTGTGGGTCGAGCCCTTGTGGTACGATTGTTAGACCTTCGTACTCCGATTCCGCTGCGTTATATGCTGCACGCCTGTGGTTTCTCATTACACGAAGCATGGCTTCGCGGTTGCTCTTAAACCGTGGAAACGGTTTAACATCGCGTGCCATTTCGGCACTTGTTGCATAACTCTCACCTGTCATCACGGCGGTAAGCGCGCTACAGATAGACAAGGCCTTTGGTGAGTCATATGGTATGCCCATCATCATCAGCACGGTTCCCAGGTTGGCATATCCTAATCCCAACGTGCGGAAGTCGTAGCTCTTCTGTGCCACTTCTTTCGAAGGGAACTGTGCCATCAGCACGGAAATCTCCAACACCATCGTCCAGAGGCGCACGGCATGACGGTAGTCGTCGATCTTCATCGTCTGTGTTTCTTCGTCGTAGAAGTGCGCCAAGTTCAACGAGGCAAGATTACATGCTGTGTCGTCTAAGAACATGTACTCGGAACAAGGGTTCGAGCCGTTAATTCTTCCGTCTGCCGGACATGTGTGCCACTCGTTAATGGTGGTGTCGAACTGCAAACCAGGGTCGGCACTCTTCCACGAACTCATGTTGATCTTGTCCCACAAGTCGCGGGCACGAACAGTGGTGCGCTTTTCGGAATTCGTTCTCCAAACAAGTTCCCATGTGCTGTCTGTAAGAACGGCTTCCATAAACTCGTTCGTTACGCGTACAGAGTTGTTGGAGTTTTGTCCGGATACCGTTTGGTATGCTTCACCTTCGTAGTGTGTGGTAAACTCCGAGAAGTCTAGCGTAGTAACACCTTGTTTCACCAGCGCAAGTGTGCGCTTGATGATGTTATACGGCACTCCGCGGTTAAGAGCACGCTGAATAAGCACGCGCAACCGCTCGTTGTTTTCTTCGTCTGCGCCACCGGTAACTGCCACGTCTACGATAGCTTGAAGGAAGGTCTTTGCAACTTTAGAGCCGGCTACCAATGCAGCAACCTTCTCCTCTTCCTTCGCCTTCCACTCGATAAACTTCTCAATGTCTGGATGGTCTACGTTAACAATTACCATCTTGGCAGCACGGCGGGTTGTTCCGCCACTCTTTATTGCCCCTGCCGCACGGTCGAAGATTTTCAGGAAGGACATAAGTCCGCTCGACACACCACCACCGGAGAGTTTCTCTTGTTCGCCGCGCAGGTTGGAGAAGTTCGAGCCCGTACCCGAGCCGTACTTAAAGATCCGCGCCTCGCGTGTTGCTAGGTCGAATATTCCGCCGTCGTTTACTAGGTCATCTTCTACGGACTGAATAAAACAGGCATGCGGCTGCGGATGTGTGTAGGCATCGGCCGAACGTGTGAGTTTCTTTGTTTCGGGGTCTACGTAGTAATGACCCTGCGCGCTGCCCGTAATGCCGTAGGCAAAGTTGAGGCCTGTGTTAAACCACTGCGGCGAATTTGGTGCAGCCATCTGCTTGAGAAGCATGTAGGCCACTTCGTCGTAAAAGGCCTGTGCGTCTTCGGCCGTACCAAAATACCCGTGCTGCTCTCCCCACCAACGCCAGCATCCTGCCAAACGGTGCACTACTTGGCGCACCGATTTCTCGGGTCCGGTTGTTCCGTCTGGCTGTGGCACACCCGCCTTGCGGAAGTACTTCTGCGCAAGGATGTCTGTAGCTACCTGAGACCATGCCTCGGGAACTTCAACACCCTCCATGCGGAAAATCTCATCGCCGCTCTGGTTGCGAAGAACAGACTGTCTCTGAGTATACGTGAACTGATCGTACGGGCTTACTCCCGACGTGGTAAATCGACGCACTATGTTCATGCCGACCCTCCAAGTGTAACAACGTGTTCTGCCCCCCTGTGGGCGAAAACACCGTTTGTTCTTTCGGCATGGCAGACCCGAGAAGCGACGCGTCCGCCACGGACTTGCCCGCAGGGGCCTCCGCATCGCTTCGCAAACTGCCGTGCTGAATGATCAAAAGGTGGGACGTTGTCTTCCGAACTTCTGTGTTTGGTCTTCCTCTCCGCGCTGCTGCATCCGAAGACAACGGAGAGCAAAATAGCGGTCTGGCTCTCCCCGCATCAACGTGTATCAGTTCTTGTGGAAAACTATTCTTGATATCCACGCCTTTTCGCGAGTTTGGGGAATGATTGAAGCTCTTTCCAACGCAGATGTATGGCTTTTTTACGCCGTTAATCACGGCTGGTCATCACCGGTTCTCGATGTATTCATGTCTGTGATTACCACCACGGCCTATTGGCGTCCGATTTATGCCTTTGGGATTATAGCGCTGCTTATCGCTGGTTACCGTAAAGGGTGGCGCACGGAGGGCTCTGAATTTGTTTGGTGTGCGCTGGTTCTTATGGCATCCGTGGCACTTTTCGACCCGCTAAGTAATGTGCTTTTGAAGGAAACACTTCAGCGTCCCAGACCCTACTTGGTACTCGGTGATGTGTATCAACTCGTTGCTTCGGGCGGCGGATCGTTCCCCAGCAATCACGCGCTCAACAATGCGGCTGCAGCTACAATTATTTCGCATTTCTTTCCGCGATGGAAGTTCATGGCCTGGGGTATAGCGTGTACTATTGCCATTTCTCGGGTTTACGTTGGTGTGCACTACCCAAGCGATGTGCTTGGTGGAGTGGTTATTGGCTACGTTGGTGCCCTGTGTTTACTTGCTCTCTGGCGGCGCGTGCAGCCGAAACTCCGCTTTGCACAGCCCCCTCAATTGTAGCCGGCAGCTGCGTCTGCGTCCAGTCTCCGGCAATTCGCAGGTACGGATGCGCCACGGCTACATGGTCTGGCAAAACGCGCACAGCAATGTTCGCTGGCGTAAAGAGGGGTGTTGCCTGTTTTTCCTTTATCACCTGCCCATGAAGTAGCTCTACAGACCCCAATTCTTGCGGAAAACAACGGCGGAGTTCTTCATCACAGAGAGCAATGATGGAACCAGCATCACGAGCAACGATCGATGCTCCTGCGCTTACTGTTACAGCAACAAGACCAGGATGAAGGTTTTGTTTGTCGAACACCCACTGGATTGTTGTGCCAATAGCACTGGCAAAATCAACAGGCATCCATCCCGAATTGTACCAGAGGTATACACTTACAATCGGACTCGCCGGCGGTTCTGCCGGCAGCACCACATCGCTCGATGAGTTGCTCAAAAGCCGGCGTAATGCTCGTTGCGGTATTGCGCTAATAACTCGGTTGGCTACCAGCGTTTCTCCGCTCGAGAGCTGCACCACTGCACTCATCGTACCGTTGATGTTCTGGGGAACTATGGCGTCTGCCGAAGTGCTTAGGTACACACTGCCGCCACGCTGCCGAAGCCATTCCGGAAAGGGGGCAAGCAGATCGCTTAATCCACAGGTTGGAATCAGCATCTGCGCATCCGTTCGACTACCAAGAAATGCCAGCTTCATCACGGCGAATAGTAGCTCCGCAGGTGCATTGGTAATGGGAGCATTTACCGTTGCTAAAACTATGGGTTCCCAGAACCGCTCAATGGCATCGTTGGGCTGTGCATGTTTCGCAAAAAACTCGCTGCAGGTAAGCCCCCTACCCGTGACAATGCCAAGTCGAATCTTTGCGGCCAAACTCAGCACGGCAATGCGCGAAGACAAGCGCAGATTGCCGAGACGCATTATGGCAACTGCTATACCAGCAGAGCCCGGCAGTGCCGAGGCATCGAGCACATCCATCGTTGTGTTGGGCTGAACAAAGGCCACGCGCAACGCTCGTTGTCTGCGCAGCAGGTGTGCTGTGCCAAGTGTTTCCAGCATTCGTAGTGTTTCGTGGTAACACCCCATCATCACGTGCTGACCATTGTCTATTTGATGATGCATGGTTTTGTCTTGGAAAGACCGCGCACGTCCGCCGAGATACGGGCGTTCTTCAACAACAATCACAGTGCCGTCTGCTGTGGCTTCTACAGCCGCGGCTATTCCTGCCCAGCCGCCTCCAATAACAACCGTGGTTAGCGATTGTGAACTCATTCGCGCGGGTCCCTGGGTCCGCCGGCCTTTTCGCGCAGAGGGGCACTATCCCATGCCGGATCTGCCGACGTGTGGTCGTGCATTCTATCCGTAAGGAGAAGCTGTTCTTGCTCTGCCACCGCTTCGCGTACTTGCGCCACGTAGCTGCTTACGTCTGCTGCGTGAGGAGCAAGTTTCTCTAAGGCATCTTCGTCATATCGTAAGAACGCCTGAGCAGATCTCGACACAGAATGGGCACGATACCCCAACGCACGCAACACATCTACACCAAGCCGCACCGAAGTGTCGAGACTTTCGCGATAGCTTTTCTTTATTCCCAATCGCATAAGATCGTAGGTGTGGAATCTGTGCTTCGAGCGCACGTACAGCGCCAAATGTGGGAAGTGTTTCTTCACGTTCTCTACAAGCTGATTCGTGGCGTCGCGATCGTCGATGGCAACAACGAGTATCGAAGAAGATTCTGCACCCGCTGCAGCGAGAACATCGATTCGCATGGCATCGCCGTAGTACACACGAAAGCCCATGCGCCGCAGCAGATCCACTCGGTCACTGTCATTATCGAGAATGGTTGCCTCCACACCGTTGGCACGCAAGAATCTACCAACAGTGCTGCCAAAGTGACTAAATCCAACGATGATAACGCGGTGGTGCTCGTCTACGTCATCGGCCTCTCTATCGGGCTCTCGTTTAGTACCCACACGTGGCAGTATCAACCTGTGCAACACCAGCAGCAGAATGGGAGTAGTGGCCATAGATATGGCTGTAACTGCAATGAGGAAATTGCCTTGTTCGTACGTCATCACGTGCTGAACAACGGCATAACTAATCAGCACAAAGGCAAACTCGCCTACCTGACTTAAGCCAACAGCCAAGATTAAGGACTGATCGAGACGCAGCTTTAACAGTTTGCCAACAGCAAGCAGTACCAAAAACTTGGCAACAACAATACCCGTAACAGAGGCGGCAATCGGCAGTGGGTTATCGCTTACCAGCGCTACGTCTATTCCAGCACCAACCGCCATAAAAAACAGACCAAGCAATAGGCCCTTCACGGGTTCCAGATCGCTTTCGAGTTCGTGTCGGAACTCGCTGTTGGCAAGAACTACGCCGGCCAAAAAGGTACCAAGTGCCGGACTCAGCCCAACAGCCGTCATCGTCCACGTAATAGCCACAACGATAAGAAGAGACGCCGCAAGGAATAACTCGCGTACTCTAGAGCGCGCCACAAACCGCATCAGAGGCACAACGGCAAATCTGCCGAACGCCACTACCGCCGTTATGGCACCAAGTATTACCAACCCTTGCAACCAGGGTCCGTAACCTTCGAGAAAGTTCTTGGGATCGCCCGAGAGTTCTCCCGACCAATGCGTTGTTAGCAGCGGCAGCGCCGCAAGGATGGGTATTACCGCAATGTCTTGAAACAGCAGAATAGCAAACGAGGTGCGTCCGGCGCGGGTGCCAGACAACCCTTGTTCTTTTAGCGTTTGCAGCACTATGGCCGTGCTAGACATAGCAATGGCAAGCGCAGCGGCTACCGCAGTTTGCCACACAATGCCCCCTAATGCCAATACCGCGCTAACGAGTACTGCTGTAGCAGCAAGCTGCATGCCACCGGCTCCGGCTACAACGCGGCGTAAGCGCCAAATCCGTTCGGGCTCTAGTTCTAGGCCCACGAGGAACAACATGATTACCACGCCAAACTCGGCCATGTGCATGATGTCCTTACCCTCGTCGCCAATCACACCGATAACCGCAGGTCCTATAAGCAGTCCTGCACAGAGGTATCCCAACACCGAGCCAAGACCCAACCTTTTCGCGATTGGCACACACACAATGGCGGCGGCCATGTACGCTATGGCGTGCAACAGAAACTTAGGATCCATGCGTTAGCTCCTCTAAGAATCCACGATAGCGTTCTCCACTCAATTCAATGTCTTGGCGGGTTAACCGGTGGGTGCCACTTACTACAAATGGAGGCAACACTTCCATGTTGCAGAGTTTGAACGTTGCTTCGAACGGACGCAGGAACTCTTCTACGGTATACCGGTTGCGTCCATCGGCAGAATACGCCTTCTCTGTGCCGCCGGTGGTAATTGCCTGCACAACCTTCTTACCTTGCAGTGCGGTGCCGCCCGGACCATAAGCCCATCCAAACTCGAGCACGAGATCTATCCACTGTTTTACTAACGGCGGCGCAGAGTACCAGAAAAACGGATGCTGCAGCACAACAACATCATGAGAAAGCAACAGCGCCTTTTCGGCCACAACATCTACGTCGAACAGCGGATACTCTTCGTACAAATCGCGAACAGTTACGCCGGAAACATTCTTCGCTGCATCCAACAGCCGGATATTTACACGAGACCGCTCCAGACGTGGATGGGCAAAGAGAAGAAGAACATTTTTCATTCGGCAACAAAAGTAGGAGGTTCGCCATGGAACACGAGAAAACCGCCCGGTGGGAACAGTTCGAACAACTGAATATTCGGGTTGGAACCATCGTGCGTGCAGAGCCCTTCCCAGAGGCGCGCAAGCCAGCGTGGAAGCTGTGGGTAGATTTTGGAGGGGGCGATGTGCAACGCTCAAGTGCCCAACTAACCGCGCTGTACACTCCGGAAGTGCTTGTGGGACAACAGGTTGTGTGTGTGTGTGGGTTTCCCGCTAAACAAATCGGACCATGGGTGTCCGAGGTGCTGGTAACCGGGTTCCACCGAGAAGACGGCGCCGTAGTGTTGTGTGTGCCACACACACCCGTTCCCAATGGCACCCCGTTATTATAGCACGGTATTTCGGCGGTATTCGTATTTTTGTGGTTCTGCGGAAGTGGCGAAATGGCAGACGCACCAGACTTAGGATCTGGCGGGGCGACCCGTGAGAGTTCGAGTCTCTCCTTCCGCACTCAAATTTATTGTCTCAGGCCTGCAGGAGCAGCAGTTGGAACGCACGATCACCACGGTTGAGAGTTGTGTGCGAGAGGTACGCATCTCCCTTACCGCGTCGGAACTCAAACCCCATTTCGAGCGTGCCTACGAACGTGCGCAAGAAGGCATTACGTTGCCCGGCTTTCGCAAAGGCAAGGTACCCATTGCAATGATAAAACAGCGCTTTGGCCGAGACATCGAGAACGAAGCGCTGGAGACCATAGCAGATACAGAGTTTAAGTCGTTCGCTCGCGACGAAAAGCAGCGCGTAGTTGGCAACCCCTCCCTAACGGACATTCAGAAGTCGCCCGAAGGTGTTGCGTTTACCATTCGGTACGATGTAATGCCCGATTTCGAGCTTGGCTCGTACCGTGGGTTGGCCGTAAATCGTCCGGTACGTGCAGTTACCGAGCAAGACGTGCAGGCAGAGATCGACCGAATTTGTTTGCGTGCCTCTACCTTCGAGCCCGCCGAACAGGTTGTAGATAACCGGTTTATCGTAACGATAACCATGCACGAGTTAGATCGCGAAACCTCTATGCCCATCATTGGCGCAGAGCCACGCGAAGAGCGCGTGTTCTTGGAAGACGAAGAAGCCGATATGCATTTGCGCTCTTCGCTGATGAACACCAAGGTTGGCGATACATTCTCGTACGTTGCCGAAACTCAGAACGAAAACGAACAGCCGGCCAATTACCGCGTAACGGTGTCGGACATCATGAAGGTGGTACCTGCCGAGTTCACGAATGAATTTGCAGAGATGGTTACTGGCGGCAAGTTCCCAACAACAGAAGAACTTCGGGCCGACATCGAAGCCCAGCTTGCCGAATATTTCGATCGCACAGCGCGCGAAAGTGTAGAGAACCAGGTTGTAGACCAGCTTGTGCAAGCACACGAGTTTGATGTTCCAGAGCCACTCGTGCACGCCGTTATACATCAGTTGTTCGACAATTTTAAGAAGCGCAACGAAGGTGTTCCCGGTATAGAAAAACTGGACGCACATTCCCTGGAGCACGAATTCCGTCCGTCTGCAGAACGTATTGCACGGTGGGAACTCATCCGCGACCGCATTGTGGAGGCCGAAGGCCTTACCGTAACGGACGAAGACATAGACGCTGCTTCCGAGCGTTATGGTGTTACACCAGACCAACTCCGCATGGTTCTTCGCCAGAACGGAGCAATCGCAGATCAGATTCTTGCTGAGAAGGCCATTCGAGCAATTGTAGACTATGCGATCATCAACGACGTTAACGTGGATGCCGACTTTCAGGCCGCGTAAACAACTGTTGTTCACCTAACACTCGAAAACTATGCAGAACCAACTCGTGCCAATGGTGGTTGAACAAACCAGCCGTGGAGAGCGCGCATACGATATCTACTCGCGTCTTCTCAAGGAGCGCATCATCTTTATCGGAACGCCGATTGATGATTATGTAGCCAGTTTAACGATTGCCCAACTTCTTTTCCTCCAGAGCGAGGATCCGAACAAGGATATCTCCCTCTACATCAATTCGCCGGGTGGCAGCGTTTCGGCTGGTTTAGCTATCTACGACACAATGCAGTTTGTAAAGCCCGATGTTTCTACTATCTGCGTTGGCATGGCTGCCTCTATGGCGCAGGTGCTCCTGTGCGCCGGCGCCAAGGGCAAGCGGTACTCGCTGCCTAATTCGCGCATCATGATGCATCAGCCCCTGGGCGGCACACAGGGTCAGGCAACCGATATCGAAATCTACACCAAGGAAATGCTGCGCATTCGCGACACGCTGTATGGCATCATATCTACCCACACCGGAAAAGACTACGAAACCATTAAGAAGGACGCAGACCGAGACAACTACATGTCTCCGCAGGAAGCGCTTTCGTATGGCCTGATAGACAAGGTGATGGAGCGTACCGCGTAAATCCACCTTTGGTGGTGTGCCTTCTATCAAGCATATTAGGCGCTCACGTTTATCGCAGGGGGCAGATTATTCATGAAGCGTTCCGAAACAGGCAAAGCCGGAGTACCAGAAGAACCACACTGTTCGTTCTGCGGACGTACTTCCCGTGAGGTTGTTAGTCTGATTGCCGGTAAGGGCGTATACATTTGTGATATCTGCGTACAAAACTCAGTAGAAATCCTCCGCAAAAATCAGCCGGCACCAACCCTGCGTTCAGACGTGCGCACTCTTCCGCGTCCGTCGGAAATCAAACGTCAGCTCGATACACACGTTATTGGCCAAGGCGAGTCGAAGGAAATCCTGAGCGTTGCGGTGTACAACCACTACAAACGCATTCAAGCCGAGAACCTGGTAAGTGCGTTCGACGAAGTAGAGATAGAAAAAAGCAACATTCTTCTCCTCGGTCCTACAGGCACCGGTAAAACGCTCCTTGCCCAAACATTAGCGCGCATTCTTGATGTGCCGTTCGCTATTGCCGATGCCACAACACTTACCGAAGCCGGCTACGTAGGGGACGACGTAGAGTCGATTATTGTAAACCTGCTACAAAACGCAGACTACAATGTAGAACGTGCCGAGCGAGGCATTATCTATGTAGACGAGATTGATAAGATTACGCGCAAGAGCGACTCCGCTTCTATTACGCGTGATGTTTCCGGCGAAGGTGTACAACAAGGGTTGCTCAAGATTCTCGAAGGCACTGTAGCCGGAATCCCTCCAAAAGGTGGACGAAAACATCCGGAACAGCCCCTTATCTATGTGAATACGCGGAACATTCTCTTCATTTGTGGTGGTGCATTCGAAGGTTTGGAGAAGATTATTGCCCGCAGATTGCGTCCATCTACAATGGGCTTCATGGCAACCTCTTCCGCTACCATAGAAGAATCCACCGAGCTGCTGCGTCACGTAGAACCAGAAGACCTTATGCGCTTTGGTTTTATTCCAGAGTTCATTGGTCGTTTGCCCGTTATCACATCGCTCGACCCATTGAGCGACGAGGCCATGTTAGACATTCTTACCAATCCAAAGAATGCCCTCGTTAAGCAGTATCAGAAGCTCCTTCTTCTCGAAGGCATCGAATTACACTTCGAACACGAAGCGCTTATTCACATTGTTGCGCGTGCCAAGGCGCGGAAAACGGGTGCACGCGCTCTGCGCGGTGTTCTCGAAGAAGTGATGAACCCTATCATGTATCAGCTTCCCGATCTGACTGGCGTGCGCAAGTGTGTTATCACGGCAGACGTAGTGGAGCGTGGCGCTACGCCGCTGTTAGAGCTTAGCGAGCAACAGGCATCGAGAGGACGCGCCTAATACAGGCGTCGAACTTCGCAGACGTTTCGGCTGCACCAAACGCACGTTGTACATGAAGCTGCGCCGCGCGTCCGATAGATGTACACGCATTCTCATTTGAAAGCAGATTAACGATTGCCTGTGCCATCTGCTGTTCAGTTTCACACACAATAACACTCTGGCCGTGGGTTGCATGGAGTGGTGTTGCGCTAAGCGGCGTTGTAACACACGGCAACCCCATAGCCATTGCCTCGAGCAGCTTATTCTGCAATCCGGTACCGATAAACATTGGTGCAGCAAAAATCCGTGCCGACGCGTAACACTGTCGTATATCATCTACCCATCCAGTTACGGTTACGCGTTCCGAAGCCAACTTCCGAACCGCACGAGAAGGAGTTGCACCTGCCAAAACCACTGTTGCGTTTGGAAAGCTTTGCCACACAATTGGCATTACGTTATGCACTAAACGCTCTGCAGCGTCTACATTGGGCGGATACTGCATGTTGCCAACAAACACCACGTCGGCAGACTTTACTGTATCGCGCGGCGAAAAAAACACCGTGTCTATGGCATTGGGAAGTATTTCTATTGAAACGTTGGGAGGAGCGTTGAACTCTCCTTTGTCTTGCTCCGAGATAACCATGTAGCTGCTAAACCATCGCAGAACCTGTTGCTCGTAGTTGCGCACAAGTGCCAGCTCTCTGCGATACATCCAACGTGTAATAAACCCAGCTTTGCCTATCCGCTGCTGGGTGCCTTTCGAAAAGGCGTCTTGCAAATCCATTACCACCGGTGCTATAGGCGTAAGCGCTCGCGCATACTCGGCAGTGCGAATAAGCTGCGCAAAAATCATGTCGGGCTGCACTGCCCTGGCAATAGCAACAACCTTAGCTATACATTCACTGTTGGTAAAATACGCCACTTGCAGAGGTAAGCGTTTGAAAACAGACTGCATCACGCCAAGAGCAATCGAAAACCAGGTAAGCGGCAACACGTGTACCGAAGCACATAGTGGCTCTACCATCTTCTTATGATCATACTGCACCGGAACGTCGGACAGTGCAACCAAATGCACTGCATATCCATGTTCTGCTAAAAACTGCAGATGTTGGAACGCCCGTAGTTTATCGCCTTTTTCAAGCGGGTACGGGAATCTCGAAAGCAGAACAAGTATTGAGGGGGCTTTGCTGGTCATGTGGCAGGCGAATATACCATTAGAACACAATGGCATTTCGTTGCAAGTTGTGGCCAGCAGCTGAATTCCGTAATTCCGTAATTCCGTCATTCCGTCATTCCGTTATTCCGCTATTCCGGTATTCCGGTAATCGCCTCTATCGTACTACCACAATAGTTTGTGTTGCCTGCTCGCGGCCCGACGTGAGTTGAATTACATAGGTACCAGACGGTAGGGCGCTTGTGTTAAATGGTGCTGTAAATACGCCGGGATTGTGCGCTCCGTCTGCAAGCGTTGTTACATGAAAGCCGATTGCGTCGAATACATCAAGTCGCACGTGCATTGCCGCACGCAGCTCATACGTGATGTTGGCGCTCTGGTGAACAGGATTGGGCGTAACAGCACGCAGCGTAAAACTCATTGCATTTGCATCTGCCTGCACGCTTGTTGTTTGCTGCTTAATTACCTGCACGGTGGGGTAGGTTCCATACAGGATGTTTGATACCGTTTCTGGACTCACACCAAACCATTGTTGAAGCACACTGGAGTATACTTGACGGAAGTCGAACTGCATTCGCAGGTTGTCTTTATCGAGGTTGTGTAGATCGGGGTTCGTGCCAGTAACAATGGGTTCTACCTGGGTACCAAATACGAACATCGGCGCTGCGGTGCCGTGGTCTGTTCCCAGACTTACGTTGGATGCCGGACGTCTGCCAAACTCGGAGAATGTCATGGTTATCACGCGGTCGGCTATACCTAAGGCCTCTATGTCTTGCTGGAATGCGAACACGGCTTCTGAAACTTGTTTCAACAGGTTGGCATGAGATCCGATGGTTGTATCGGATGCATCTGTTTGCGCTGCATGTGTATCAAAGCCGTTAAGCTGCACTACATATACCCGTGTTTTTAAACCACCAGCGATAAGGCGCGACACAATCTTGAGCTGGTCGGCAAGCCGATTGGTGGTTGGATACGTAACCTTATTGTTTGCTTTATCGGCAGCAGCTTTAATTACAACGGAAAACTGAAGGGCCTTCGATTGCACCTCGTGCACATGTTCAATCTTATCTGCAGCCCGCGCAGCTTGGGGCAGCTCAGAACCACCACCACTGCTGCCACTTACCATGCGGTAGAATGCCTCGGGATCTTGCAACGCCATTCCCATTGATTGGTGTTCTAAACCGGTAAGTGCAAGCCCCGTAACAGCTCCAATTTGAATGGCAATAGGGTCTGGCATGGTGGTATTTGGATAACCCTGAGGATATCCGGGATACTCCATGTTTAGGTACCTTCCTATCCAGCCCGTTGTGGTTCTGGTGGCCTCTGTTGCACCGCTCATCCAAATGTCTGTAGACCCAAAGTGGGATAGATTGGGATTGGGATACGCAACGCCTTGTATAACATTCATTTTCTGATCGGACCAAAGGTTCTTTATCCCGCTCATAACGGGATGAAAGCCCATATCATCTCGCATTGGCAACACAGACTTTTCGCCGATAGCAATATTCGAGCGCAAACGCTGGTACGTTCCGTAGTCGCTTAATGGAATAAGTGTGTTTAGTCCGTCGTTCCCACCGTTGAGCTGCACAAGCACCAATACACGGTCGGTTTCTGTTTCGATGTTGAACAAGTCTCCAAGAGCAGCACCCTCAATCGCGCGGAGAGGCAGTCCCTGCAGAACAAGGGGCACCATCAATGCTCGTGAAGAACCGGCAAGAAAGCTCCGTCTGTTCATTCCATGTTTCGTTGTTTTCTTGTTCATCGGTCTGCCTTTATCCTAGTTGGAACTCTGCCATACGAAACATGTACGTAAAGAGTCTGTCGAGATATACTCGCACCGTATCGCGATTTGCGCCGTTTGTTGGGTTGTTTTGGAAGGCCATCCATATCTCGGTCCATTCGTAGTACCGTCCACCGCGCATAAGCACTTCTTCGGCAAGCTGCATCCGCACGTTTTCGGAGAACGGCAACGCGAAGAATATCTCGTTCACTTCGTCGATAAGCTTTAGCGAATCAGATGGATCGGACAATGTTTGTGCGAACTCCAAGGACTCTAGCACTTTCCTTCGTCCGGTGCTCATGTTGCTGAAGAGCAAGGCATCCGTAAATGCGTTTCGCAACGGCAACGTAGCGGTAGACAACCAGTGCTTATCGTAGTCGGGTGCTTGGTAATAGGCCTCCCAACCGGCAACACTGGAGGGATCATTCAGGTCCATCTGCAGAGAGGCCAATGTGGCCGCGTACCCCATATAGAACCGGTCTCTCTGTGCGGGATCTGTAGGGGGCGTCCAAGTAGGTATAGTGCGCATAGCACCAATTACAAGATCTGCCGGACTCCGCAGCTGACTGCCTCGGAGTTCCTGATCGAAGAAATGCTCCGACGAAAGCAACTTTCTCAGAACAGGTGCCACAACATAACCGTTGGAGTAAAGCTCGTTGGCAAGTGGCTGAAGAATGTCGCGCACTACATCGTGGGGTGTAGCGCTGCACACAAACCAACGATACAATTTTGTTACGATATGGAGAGCTGTTGCCTCCTGCTCGAAGATCATGTCTAACATGTCGTTCAACTCATCGAGTCCGGCATTTGGACCACTTCGCCCCTTAATCACTCGATTATTGTACCGAGGAGAAAATTGCTTGTCTGCTGTGTCATGCTGACTTGCAATGAAGATAAGGTTGGGATTATCTGGGAATTGTGGTTGCGCCTTGGGCGGATTGTCTCGCAGATCTCTGTCTCCTTGTGTAAATACTATGTCTCGCGCACCAAGCTCCCGCCAGCCGGTGAGTACCCGAGCGGCCGCACGAACATCGTCTTCGGTGTACGTGGTGTAGTCTCCCGGACCCGCCTCCGCACCTTTACCAATAGTTAACAGCTCTTGCAGTTCTCTGCCATAGTTCTCGTTGGCCGAACCCTTGGTGTTTACGTTGCCATTTAAGTACACCAGCATTGCGGGGTCCAGCGTTACGCGCCTTGCCATATCCTTTACGCTGCCAAAGGCATTTGCACGAAGGTATGCCAACAGGTTGAACGAGAATATGCCGTTCAACACTGTGGTCATCTCGGTTGCAAAGTGGTTGGACCAGAAGAGGGTGAGCTTTTCGTGAATGCTCACTGGCGCGTGAATCATGTTGCGGGTCCACCAGGCCTTGGTAACTACGTTATAGTACTGCGCTCCTCTTGATATGTCATACGCCGTAGATGTTTGCGCGTTTGCTTGGTCTCCGATAATCACCCTGGATGTCCAGATTTTTCCCTCCTCTGGCACCCATTGCGAACCGTCTACGGGGTGCACCGGAACCGCTGGGGCGGCCGTTGGAGTAAACAAAGACGTAAGAGTGGTCTGTAACCCTGCGCCTACGGCTGCATCGAGTTGCGCCTTGGAAGCGCCAAACGAAGCTCTTCGCAGGAGATGCGCCGCCTCTCGGCGCGTCCAGTTTCCGGTGTAGGGGGCTAACGATGCCACAGAGAGTTCCTATGGTGAGGACAATTCATCGCCACAATATACCGGCACTAACCGTTTCGTTACGCTGCTTCCCGCGCCTGCTTGCTACCATACTGCAGTTGCCGAGCGGTGGCATTAAGGTGGTGAGCATTGGCCACCAACGCGTCTGCCCTGATGTGGACCATTATCACACGCCGAACGTCTACCAGCGTAGGTCTACCAGTTACCAAACTCTTAAGAATACACACCTCGATGTAGTTCAGCGCAAAGGCAGCATACTCCAACGGATATGGCTTGCGGACAAGGAAACCGTACCGCTGCAGCGTTTGGGCAGACAAATAATACGTTGTCCCCCGCAGCACCGTTTCTGGTGCTATAGTTCCATTTCGAACATCTTCTGCAACACCTGCTAGCCCCCTTGCCAAATCTCGCATCAGCGTTAACGGTGTAATAGGCCAGTTGCGAAGAAAATCCCAGAGTGTTCCCAAGTGCATCTCTTTGCGGTCTCTGCCAAACGGCTGCAGAAAGAACATAGGCGCGTAGTAGGTGTAGAAGCCCAACCAACGAAGAAGGGGTGTTGTGAACATCCGTGCGACGCGGAAAGCAACAACTGCACCCACGAAATACAGCGCCGTGGTTACCAAGAGTTCAACATCCATACGGCAACAATATTGCCTCGGCATTAACGAACCGTGAAGTTGATGGTGAAGTATTGGCAACATACCCCACCATACTTTTGCAGCGTGAACGCATCCACGTCTTCGATCCTTCTGCGAAACATCTCTACGCCGTTTAATGGTGTAAACGCCCTCGTTGTTGGATGTCTGGGCGTTGCCTATGCAATTCATGCAGACACCCGATTGTTGCTTGATGCATTGGGCATATTTACGGTGGTTCTATCCAACACACTCATTGCCATTGTTCAGGAGATACGGGCCCACGCTGCACTGGAGCGTATTGTGGTGGCAACACTTCCACCGAAGACGGCTATTCGTGTTGGCGACGTGTTGGAAATACGCCGAGGCAGTGTTCTCGAAGCAGATGGTAGCGTTCTTCAGGCCGAGGGCTGCGAGATGGATCAGTCTCTTCTCACCGGCGAGTCGGCCCCTTTTCAAATCTCTGCCGGACACCACGTGCACGCCGGCACGGTGTGTGTGGCGGGGTATGCTCGTATTGAGGTTACCGCTACAGGTGCAGACACTGCAGCGCATAAAATCGAGGTACTTGGCAGGACCATAAACGTATCGCTTTCACCCCTACAACGTAGGGTGAACAAGATCTTCGTGGTCTCGTTTCTTGCGGCTCTCCTTCTGGCAATCGTTGATGTGGCCTTCCACTTTGGCACGGCTTTTACCAGCGTAGATCACATACGAAGAACGGCAACACTCGTCCTTGGTGTTATTCCGGAAGGTCTGGTATTCTTTTCTACGATAACCATGACGATGGGGCTGGTGCGTATTGCTCGGCACGGCGTTGTGGTGCAACGTTTGTCTGCCTTAGAAGCATTTGCCAGCGTGAATACAGTATGCCTCGACAAAACGGGAACGCTTACTACCAACACGGTGGCATTGGAACGCATAGTTCCCATTGCAAACACCAGTGAACGAGAATGCAGGGGGCTTCTTGGTTCGTACGTGTGTAGCTTCTCCGGTAACGAAGGAAGTTTAGCCGAAGCAATTCGCCTGGCAACACCAAACAGTACCGCATTTGATGTTGAATCTGCGGAGCCCTTTAGCTCTGAACGAAAACGCAGCTCCATCACCACAACAAGCGGTGTGGTGTACACTCTCTGCGCCGTTCCGCCGAGCTATGCCCACGTTCTGGCGCAACACCATGTTGCCCACAAACGCTGTTTGTTGTTTCTCGCCGATACGCAGCCATTGTGTGTTCTAGTGTTTCACGATCCGCTTCGTGCCGAAAGTGCCGATACACTGCAACAGTTTCGCGATATGGGCATACAAACAACTATTCTCACCGGCGATACGGAGAGCGCTACTGCCGATATACTGCAACAGTTGAATGCCTCCGAAACACCTGCATATACACGATGTACCCCCGAGTTCAAACGGGAGTTTGTTGCCCAACTGAAGAGCATCGCTCCAGTTGCCATGGTTGGCGATGGAGTGAACGATCTGCCGGCTTTGCGCGAAGCAACAGTAGGTATCGCCCTGCACAATGCTGCACCCGCAACAAAACTTGTGGCAGACGTGGTGTTGGAGAAATCTACATTCGCCGCCTTCCCTGAGATGATCGGAGAAGGCAGAGCAACAATCCGAACAATTCTTAGTGTTGCGAAACTCTTCTTAGCAAAGAATGTTGTGCTTACATGGCACTACATCGTTGTGTTATGCGGCTTTGGTGCCTACCCATGGACTCCGCGCCGTGGCGCACTGCTGAGTGTTGTTACCGTGGCCCTACCCTCGATATACCTTGCAATACATGCCCCCAGCCGAGGCAAAACGCCGCGGTTTTTCGTTGAACTATTCCTCTTTGTTGCTTCTATCGGTGCAGCATGTATTGTTGGCGCCTCTCTGGCGCCTATGCTTGTAACGGCTATTCCTCCAGACGAGGCAGTGTTGTTTGCAACCTTGGGGGCTATGTCTGCCGCCTTCTGCTTGGTAGACCAAATGACGTTGCACCAGCGGGCGTGGGCTGCCGCCCTTGGTGTTTCGACCATTATTCTTGTTGCTGTGTTTGCAGATGTAGTTGGATTTGTCCCGTTTCTTGCGCCGGTTGCGGCATTTTACGAGATAGACACTCTTACTACGCCAGTACCGTTGGCCCTTGGTGCGGCGGCAATTGGCTGTATGTGTTCTATCTTGATGTACACTGCATACACTCTGTTTCACACGAGAATTGTTCGAACGTGACGAGACATCACATCATAATAGCATGCGTAGCCATTGTTCTGTTTGTTCCGTTTCTTGGCGATGTTCGACTCTTCGATTGGGACGAAATCAACTTTGCCGAGAACGCACGGGAGATGATAGAAACGGGCGACTATCTGCATATGCAGATAGACTACCATCCGTTCTACGAGAAACCCCCGCTGTTTATATGGCTACAAGTTTTGTCTATGAAGGTGTTTGGTGTAAACGCCTTTGCCGCCCGTTTTCCGAACGCGATTATTGGTGTAATCACACTACTGGTAGTGTTCAATATTGGATCTCTGTTGTACGGAAGCCGATTCGGCTTGTTATGGGTACTGGCGTATGGCGGTTCGCTTTTGCCGCATTTCTATTTCCGGTCGGGCATCATCGACCCACTGTTTAACCTCTTCATCTTCCTTGGTGTGTGGGCCCTCCTCCACCACCGGGGTCTGTTAGGCGGCGTGTGGGTTGGTTTGGCAATTATGACGAAGGGTCCGGTTGGCTATCTACTGGTAATGCTCACCACAGCTATTGCCTCTATTGCACTCCGCAAGAAGTACGCCCTTCCGTGGAAGCAGGTACTTACGTCCACGGCAGTAGCTGCTGTTATTCCAGCTTTGTGGTTTGGAATAGATTACCTTCAAAACGGGCCAGCATTTATTCTCGAGAACATTCACTATCAGTGGCGACTTCTTACCACCGGCGAAGCGGGTCATGAACAACCCTGGTATTACCATCCCGTGGTAGTGATGATTGGCTGCTTTCCTGCTTCGGTGTTCTTTTTGGGAGCCATGCGCCGCTCCGATGCCGAAACGGACAGCCAGCAGCGGATGCGCATCTGGATGACCGTGTTGTTCTTTGTGGTACTTGTGTTGTTCTCCGTGGTTAAAACAAAGATTATCCACTACAGTTCCATGACGTATCTGCCGCTTACATTCTTAGCCGCAGTGTATTTGCACCGATGGCTGTTAGGGGGCAAAACGTTTCCGCGCCCGGTTACCGTTGGCGTAGTTCTGCTCTCTACGACACTCTCTGCGCTACTGGTGTTTGTGCCCCTTGTGCTCATGAACAAACAGTGGCTGTATTCGCTGTCAACGTTCCGCGACGTGTATCTGCGTTCTGCGCTTCAACAAGATGTAGCCATTCCATCTGTTGCCCCCTTTATTGGGGTAATTCTTTTGTCTTCCACGGTTGTTGCACTACTACTGCAACGTGGCAATCACCGCGAAACCTCTGTTGCCGTATTGTTTGGAGGAGTTGCATTGGTGGTATTTCTTTTTCTACCCATCCTTGCCCCTTCCATAGAACGCTATAGTCAAGGTTCCGCGTTAGACTTCTATGAGTCTGTGCGTGGCAAGCAGGTATATGTTAAGCCCCTTACCATGAAGAGCTATGCACACCTGTTCTACACCAACAAGCCACCAACGTTAAGCGGTGCATCTCGCGGAATTTCTGCAGACGCGTGGGAGCCGTGGCTCCTGAGTGGGGCAGCGGACCACCCCGTGTATTTTGTGGCGAAGGTTACCGATGCGGACCAGTGGAAGGCCGATGGTAGGTTACGCGTGATAAAGGAGGAAGGGGGCTTTGTGTTCTTCTCCCTTTCCTACTTACCCGCTGGGTCGGCAGCACCATAGCCACTAATCTCTACAAGCTGGTATCCCGGCAGTGAAGCACTTAGGATAGCCGTCACAGAAAAACCACCTTCTGTGGTTGGCGTGTAACGGAATTCTATGTCTGCAGACGCTCCCTTCGTAAGGGTAATTGGCATGGGAGTAACCACAGCCAATCCCGGTGTAGCCGCAGTAATGTTTACTGTTGCTGTTGTGTCTGCATTCATCGTAACCGACAATACAGCGCGCGATGCCACACCAACCCGCGTTTTATCAAACGCTAAGAAACTGCTGCTCAGTTGAATGGGACGTTCAACGTTTACCTTCACACGCAAAACATGCGCTCCGGCGGGGTCTGTGGAATACACCGTTACATATTTCTGCACAACGCCCGATCCCGTTGGAAGGTCGAGCTTAAGATCCATCACCGTAGACGCACCCGGTGCTAAAACTGTATCGCGTAAGGGTGCGTGCGTGCATCCACACTGCACACGAACGCCGGTAATCACCAATGTGCTGTCGCCGGTGTTTCGTAGTGGTATTTGGGCAGTAACGGACTGCTTAGAATGTAGTTCTCCGCGAGGAACAATAGTGCCCCAGTCCTGTTCGTTCTGCATTTCGAGACGCGGCTGCGCAACACACATGGCGCAGAGTGAACAAAAAATGGCGATGTGCAGAAGTAGTGGAACAACCATAATGTGAGCAACCGTAGTTTGGTACAAATGCGACTTATTGTGATGATAGCCGTTGCGATGTTTTCCAGCGCTGTGCCCGCCGTACACGCCCCAGATGTTATGTGGGACGATGTACATCCGTCTTCTGAAACAGGCACAACCTACCTATCTCGGTCGGCGCGGCTGGCAAGACAATTGGGAGTAGACTCGAGTTTTGTTGCGCTTCTGCTCGAATCGTCACAAACATCGGTAAGCGATCGGTTTATTCGCATCAACGCCACAAACTACGCGTCGAAAACCGATTATTCGCACAACTACAATGAGAAGGGCGTTCGTTCCGTTCGGACTTTTATGAACACCTACGCGTCTGCTCTAAACAAAGCCGAAACAACCTACAGTGTACCTGCCAACGTTATTGCTGCGCTGTTATGGGTAGAAACAAAACATGGTACAATTACGGGCGGTCACAACGTAGCCAGTGTATTTCTCAGCGTACTTCTCTCGTGCGAGCCGGAGTTTATAGACGTAAACACGTCTGCTGTGATGGCCGCAAAGGGGTTAGACACTACCGCACGAGACAGTGTTCGTGGAGCGATGGAACGCAGGGCAATAAGGAAAATGACATGGGCTGCCGATCAGTTGCGAGGACTTCATGCTATACACAAACAAGGCCAGATTAATGTGTTTACGCTTAAGGGCTCGTGGGCCGGCGCATTTGGATACTCGCAGTTTCTTCCGCAGAGCTATGTTTCTTGGGCTGTAGACGGTAATGGCGATGGAGCGGTAGATCTCTTTTCCATGGACGATGCCATTTGCAGCGTTGCAAACTACCTGCGCAGCAACGGTTGGTCTAACGAAGAGAAAGACCAACGCGCCGCAGTGTTTCACTACAACAACAGCACAGACTATGTGGACGCTGTTCTTACGCTTGCCGCGAAAGCCCGGCAATAGTCTAACGTACTGTTTCGTGATTGAGGCAAATTCATAATGAAACTCAACAATACACCCCTTTATGTAGTCCGTACCATCGTGTGCTTTGTATTGTTCACAGTACTTTTCGTATCTACCGCGGCGCAAGCCAGATACAAGAGACTACATTTCACTGACCCCTGGACCGTTTGCGACGGGGTTTTTGTAGAGGAAAGCATGCCACAGGAGCAGATTGACCACCTGTGGGAAGTCTATGGTGAGTTAGACTCCATCTACAAATATTGTTTTGTAACCTCGTTCACAATTGAGTACGACAATAACCACTCGTTCATGAGCGAATTCCGGTCAATTTCGCCACCCGAGAACCCACAACAAGTAGTTTCTGAAGAGAAGTACTACCTGCTTTCGCCAGACGTGGTGCACTTCGTCACGAAGCTTAAGTCTATGTATGGTAACCTGTCACTACTAACGTACACTGCCCAATACAATGGCGGAGATTCTAGCGACTCGACAAACGAAAGCTTTTTTGTGGAGCTGGTAGCAGGAGACACCTTGATAAATCTTGGGCTATTGCACGAGCAGCGAAAGGTTGCAGCGAGCCGTAATTGGGACCGGAGACACCAAATGCGCAACATTCTTACAGGTGGTTGTGGGGTCTTGACCTCCGTGCACAAAAGCGAACTCCATACTTCTGCACAACCCACCCTCGTAGTTGCATCTGGTGTTACAATCCCCCGTGGCACCGATGTAGGGCAACCATTCGCGGTTGTAGATGTGCGTGGGCGCACTGTATACTCCGGTGCCACTACAGCAGGCCCAAGTAGCACCATGATCTATCTTCCCGCTGGCGTATACGTTGTACTTACACCAACAACGCGGCAGCGTGTACTTGTGGTGCCGTAAAATGCTATCGCCGTGCTTACGCTTGCCCCGAAAGCCCGGCAATAGTCTAACGTACTCTTTCGTGATTGAGGCAAATTCATAATGAAACTCAACAATACACCCCTTTATGTAGTCCGTACCATCGTGTGCTTTGTATTGTTCACAGTACTTGTGGATTCTACCGCGGCGCAAGCCAGATACAAGAGACTGCATCTTACTGACCCCATGACTCGATGCGACGACGGGGTTTTCGTAGAGGAGAGCATGCCACAGGAACGGATTGACTACTTGTGGAACAACTATGGCGAGGATTCGGTGTACAAGTATTGTTTCATCCGAGACTTGGAGGTGTTATATACGAACAATCATGAATTCATGAGGGAGTTTCGATCAATATCGCCACCTGAGAATATATCTCAAGTGATACCAGAAGATAAGTTCTATATGCTTGGTCCTCAGGTTACGGCGTTATTGCGAGATTTGGAAAGTATGTATGACACAGTGCGTGTCACAACAAAATTGGCGCTCTATAACAACGTTAACCCCAGCGACACCGCCGGCCATTTCTGGGTCATCTTTTCTTCCGATTCGTTCATGAATCTTGGACATCTAAATGGATTAAAAGAACAAATAAAGAGAGGTACGTATTACCCGCCACGACAGATGAATGATCTTGGTGTACCGAGATGCGCTACGCTCGTGTCCTCCGTTCGCAACAGCGAGCCGAACATCACAGAACAACCCACCCTCGTAGTTGCATCTGGTGTTACAATCCCCCGTGGCACCGATGTAGGGCAACCATTCGCGGTTGTAGATGTGCGTGGGCGCACTGTATACTCCGGTGCCACTACAGCAGGCCCAAGTAGCACCATGATCTATCTTCCCGCTGGCGTATACGTTGTACTTACACCAACAACGCGGCAGCGTGTACTTGTGGTGCCGTAGGGCCGTTTACCAAATGCTATCGCCGTGCTTACGCTTGCCGCGAAAGCCCGGCAAACAACCCCTCTGCCTGGACGATAAATTGTTCCACAACAGAGATTCCTTTGTTCCAGAACAGAGGATCGGTAATGTCGAGATTAAACGGCTTTAGCAGGGCTTCGGGCGGCTTAGAGCCACCGGAGGATAGTAGTTCTATGTACGTATTCGGGAACGAATCGGGTTGAGATTGATATACCTCGTACAGAGCCAGCACTAACAACTCCCCATACGCGTAGGCATATACGTAGCCCGGGGTGTGAATGAAGTGCGAGATGTAGGACCACCAGTATTCATAACCCGGAGATAGCTGCACACTATTTCCAAACTGGTGCTTCTGTGTGCTTAGCCACAGTTCGTTTATACGAGACACACTCAACTCGCCTTCGGCGGCGCGTGTAGTATGCATTGCATCCTCGAACCGGTTGAATGCTATTTGACGAAACACCGTAGAAATCATCCCATCGATCTTCGACATGAGAAGTCCAAGGCGCTCCTGCTCAGACGTGGAGGCCTCGTACAAACTCTTGAACGTTATCATCTCTCCAAACACACTTGCAGTTTCGGCGATGGTAAGGGGCGTATCCATCAAAAGCTGACCCTGCGAACGCGAGAGATATTGATGGATGCCGTGTCCAAGCTCGTGGGCAAGAACCTGCACATCTCTGGCAGTTCCCGTGTAGTTCATAAACACATAGGGGTGGGCAGACGCAATGGTTCCGGCGCTGTATGCACCCGAACGTTTTCCCTTCCGCACCGGAGCGTGGATCCAATTCTTATCGAAGAACATCGAGGCAATGTTTCCTGCACGCACATCGAAGCCCGAATACGCATCGAGGACAATTTCGCGCGCCTGGTTCCAAGACCAAAGAGTATCCGAACCGCTTACTTCTACGTTGCGATCGTAATCACAAAACGTATCGTAACCAAGAATGCGTTGTTTTAGGGCAAAGTACCGGCGCACCAAATCGTACCGTGCAACAACAGCATCAACTAAGCTCTGCACAGACGTATCGGTAACCTCGTTGGAGAGATTCCTGCTGGAGATCCACGAAGGAAATCCGCGTAACCGATTTGTAGAGGCGCAGTCTGCAATAACTGTGTTAAAGATGAAGGCGTGCATCGCCACATCCTTTTCGAGTCCCACAGAGATACTCTCCGCTGCTTCGGCACGCACAGCACGATCCGAGCTATACCCCAGCTTAGCAACTTCTGCGAAGGTTAACTCCTGCCCCCTAAAATGATACACCGCCCTATTCGACACTTCGTCATGCAGTCGCACCCACGATCCGCCAGAAGTAATGCTCTTCGCTGCGAGTACACGTTCCATGTCTTCGGACAGCATATAGGGTCGGTACTCGGCCACCTTCTCTATCCACCTAGCGCGCGAAGCCAGCGCGGGATACGCCATCAGCTCGGCGATTCGCTCGTCCGAAAGTGCAGCTAGTTCGATGTTCACAAAGATGATGTGTTCGGCCGCCGCCGTAATGGTTTCGCGCACTTTCTGGAACTGCCGGGCGTAGTCGGTATTCAATGAATCCGTAGAAAACAGCAACGAAGAATACGAAGCCATCCTATCGTATTGCTCCAGCAGTCCTTCGAACTGAAGAACCATTTCGAGAAACTCTTCAGACGATAGCTGGGCAATTCTGCTGCGCCATATTTTCTTGAACTGCTCCGAGCGCTCTACGATTGTGTTTAGGTCGGTGGCGAGGTTACTGGAGGCGTTGTTGGCATAGAGATCAGACAAGTCCCATTCTACATTCTCTGCGCCTGTTGTTTTTGTCTCAGCAATACTCATTCATGCGGCTTCATTAGGTGATATGCGGAAGGATTGACTACATTTCCGCATGGAACAGCACCGAATTTACAGAAGGAACGTGTTAACTACGGGGGAAATAGCGTGGATTCTCCTCATTTCCACGTGTACAATGTTCATGTTACTCCGTGTGCCAACCGAGTTGGTGTTTACGGTAGAGCGATTAGTGCCGTTCGAAATGTCGAAGTGGTTGGTGGCCTTTGTATTTCTTGCCGATCCGCTAATGAAGCTTGTAGCGAACAAGAAGCGGGGTAGGGACCAGTTGTTGCGATACATGCGTGCCTGGTTTGTTTTCGACGCCGTGGCGGCCGCTGCATCCGTACCCATTATTCTTGGAGACAAGTCTTGGATTGTGATGATTGTGCTGGTGAAGATTGCACCCGTGTTTCATTCACTGTCTTTGCTTCGTAACCAGTTAGTACGTGGTGGAAATTTCCTGCGTTTTGTGCAGTTCGCGTATCTCCTCACCATCGCCATTCACCTTGTGTCTTGCGGCTGGGTATATATCCGCAACTCATCGGTAGCTGCGCCGGCAACTGAGTACCTCCATGCTCTCTATTGGGCCGTTACCACGATGTGCACCGTTGGGTACGGAGACATAACGCCGCAGACCGATTCGGAGATGCTCTACGCAACTACAGTTATGCTGCTTGGTTATGTGTTTTTTGCCTATCTCATTGGGAACATTGCTTCGTTATTCAACTCCACAGACCCGCTCCGGGCCGAGCACGCACGCACCATCGATCAAGCAACATCCTTTATGCAGTTTCACAATGTACCTGCGTCTATCCAACATCGCATTGTAGATTATTTGGGCTACATGTGGGAGCGCAAAGTTACGTACGACGAAACATCGATGCTGAATCTTCTCCCGTGGGGTTTGCGATCGGAAATCTCTATGTACCTAAGGCGAGAAGTAATCGAACGTGTACCGTTCTTTCGGGAAGCTTCGGACAGCTTAATGCGGGAGATAGCAGACTCTCTGCGTCCGGTTGTTGTAACACCGGGCGAGTTTGTGTTCCGGATTGGAGACCGTGCACGGTACATGTACTTTATCAATGCTGGTAGCGTAGAGGTGTTAGACCTAGACGGCAGTACCATTGGCACGTTGGACGAAGGCGACTTTTTTGGAGAGATGGCGCTGTTAGAGGGTCGCAGGCGCAATGCCTCTGTGCGATCTCTCGAATACACCGATCTCTATGTTTTAGATTCAACGCACTTTAAGCGCATCCTCGAGAACTTCCCAGAGTTCCGAGAAGTAGTAGAACGCGTTTCGGCAGATCGCGCCGCAACACTCTCCGATTTGCGCAGGAGTGTTCAGTAGTTGCTTACGGCATAATCCGATAGATCATGCGTGGGAATGGGATTACCTCGCGAATATGTTCGGCACCGGTAATCCACTTTACTGTGCGCTCTACGCCCAGACCAAAGCCAGAGTGAGGAACCGAGCCAAACTTGCGCAGATCGAGATACCACTGAAACGCTTCTTGCGGGAGGTTCTCGTGAAGGATGCGCTGGAGTAACTGATCGTGATCGTCTTCGCGCTGCGAGCCCCCTATAATCTCTCCCGCACCCTCTGGTGCCAACATATCCATGGCGAGAACTACCTTGGCATCGTTCGGGTCGCGCTTCATGTAAAACGCCTTTACCTCCGTTGGGTAACGATGAATGATGCAGGGCTTATCAAATTGCTGCATGATGGCTTCTTCTTGCGGAGCACCAAAATCTTCGCCCCATGGGAAGTCTATCTGAATCTCCGATCCATCGGGCTGTTTGCGGTTGAGTTTTACGTTGTTCTTGTTCAGCCACTCTACTGCTTCGGAATACGACATGCGATAGAATGGCCTGCGAACTGCCTCCAGCTTGGATACATCTCTGCCCAGTGTTGCCAACTCTCTCGAGCACGTTGTAAGCACGTACTGCACGATGTATTCAACAAGGTCTTCGGCCAAATCCATGTCGTCGTTCAAATCGAAATACGCCATCTCCGGCTCTACCATCCAGAACTCGGTTAGGTGACGTCGGGTTTTGGACTTTTCGGCGCGGAAGGTAGGGCCAAACGTGTAAACCTTGCCAAGGGCCATGGCACTGGCTTCGGCATAGAGCTGACCCGATTGTGTAAGATAGGCCTTGCCAAGATCGAAGTATTCGGTTTCGAACAGGGTAGATGTTCCTTCGCAGGCATTGGGCGTGAAGATTGGCGAGTCCATCAATCGGAAGCCATTGCCATCGAAGAAGTCGCGAATTGCTTTAACCACCGCCGAGCGCACACGCATAATGGCGTGTTGACGTGCCGAACGCAGCCAAAGGTGACGGTGTTCCATAAGGAACTCAACACCATGCTCCTTGGGAGAAATCGGGTAGTCCTTGCTTACCTGCCACACGCGGATGTTTGTAACATCCAGCTCTACACCAGTTGGGGAGCGCTCTTCCTTGCGCACTGTTCCGGTGATAGACACACTGGACTCTTGAGACAAACTCTGTGCGGCCTGGGCAATTTCTTCGGCTACATTGGGCTTAAACAACACGCACTGCACCGTTCCGCTACCGTCGCGAAGCTTGATGAATACAAGTTTGCCCTTCTCGGTTTTGTCGTAAACCCATCCGTTGAGCGTTACTTCTTCACCAATTCGAGTATCGAGTTCTTCTACACTTACAAAGCTTTTGTAGCGCGATTGCATGGTACGTTCCGTTGGTCGGTAGTTCGAAAGAGCAACGAAAATACTGAGTTGTTGCCGTACGCGCGGCTATCGGCAATACCTACAACAACCGAACCGATGCGGTGAGGTGCACAAATACGTTGTGGACCGTGCGGTCTACGGTTTGAAAATCAGGGTTAAAAACACTCGTAAAACCATACACACCCCTTAACCCTAAGCGGAGATCATCAAAGATCTGCGCCTGCACGCCAAGCTGCGCGCCAACATCCAATCCCTGCATCTTCTCTCCAAACTCTAGATTCTTCTCCACAACCTCCGGACGAATTCCCACCGTGCCAACACCCGTAGCAGCACTCTGTGTTGCCACCATCCATCCTGCATAGCCCCCTGCCAGAAGTGTCCAAACGGAACCGGCAGAATATGCCATAACAACAGGAACCTGAATGTACTGCGTGTTAAACTCTCCGGTAGCCGTGCCGGTAAATGTTGTTTGTACCTCGAGTATGGTGGTAGACCCATCGGGCGTTGTAACGGCAACTTTGTCTACATACGGCTGGTTGGTAAGGGGCGTATTGAACGCCGCCTTGTAGTGCACGTACTGGGGTTCTATCTGCAATGTCCACGCAGAATGCACCGGCACTGCTATGGAAATGCCGCCAACAAAGCCGGGTCTGGCAGAGCCGCTGGCGCCCTCGGGTATGTTTCCTACCGGAATTGGAGCACCAACGCTGGCGCCAAGAAAAACATGGAGAGCTAGCGACGATGATGTTTCCAGACTCTGCGCCGCTACGCATACATGGCAGGCAAGCCACACGCCAATGATGGAGAGCAGCCGGTTGCTCACGGCGCTGCAATCCATAGTTTTTGGGCAAGAACTGTTCCGTTTTCCTGCGAGGCCCGCAAGCACCACACTCCGTTGCGAAGGTGCGCCGTACTCCACGTGCCTTCTGCTGCGCTGCCGATATATTCTGTGCGACCTAGCAGATCAATGGCATACACATGTACAATGGAAGAATGCGAAACAGACAGTGTAGTGCCGGCAACACGTAGCAAGTGGTCCATATTCGTTTGGGCAACGCTTGTTGGGTCCCAACCAAAGGAAAGATCATCTATCCACAACGTAGAACCAACGCTTCCTCGGAAGTTCTCGCCCCCTGCACTCGACGCAGCAACTACAGACATGGAATCGGGCTGTTGGTCTAGCGCCGGCACAGGAATCTGAAATGATGTCCACACCGGAACATCCTGCTGTATTTTAAGCCGCGCTTCGCCGAGAACAACACGTTTAGTGCCATCCCACTTAGTGAACATGGCATAGATAACGGCAGAATCGCCGGCTACGGGTGTGTAGCGATAGTGTCCGCGGAACATTGTGGGTACTGGTCCCGAAAACGGAATGCCTCTGCGGGCACTCGAGGCCGGGTTTACTAAGCTGAGTTGAAACACACCAAGGAAGAGAGACCCCGATGCAATCTGACCAAAGATGGATTGGGTTGTGAGTTTTGCGCATGCCGTCCCAGAGTATGCCTCGGTAGACTTCTCACACACGGGATCGGCACCGGCTGCGATGTGAATCACTCCATTGCCAGAGGTCCACCCGCCCGATGGCTCTTCGTAGTCCTTGTACGCCCCAGATCCCTTCGTTAGCGTCCACTCCTCGAGGTTTGCATTTGGTATCTGCTGCTGAGCAAACACGCCGATAGCGCCACAGATTGCAGCGAAAAGCACAGAGCACGTTTTTTTCATGGCGAAAGTCTCTCCGGATGGGGCCGGAAAAATCGCGAAATTCGCGCAATGAACAGCCCCCTATCATTGAAACGACGCAACAGTGTTGTTCTATGCAGCACCTGGCCAGATGGTTTTGAATCGTGTATACTGCTCTCCGATTTGAGAGACGCATGTCCGTGTGCACACTGCACCGGCGAACAGATAATGGGGCAAACAGTGTTTGTTGGAATGAAAACATTTCAGCCCGGCATGAACGAGCTTACCGCACTTACACCTGTGGGCAACTATGGTGTACAAGCGTCGTGGAAGGACGGGCATAACACGGGCATCTACACATGGGAGATGCTTCGCTCAGTGTTCGAAAAGAAACGTCTGGCCGAAGAAACTCTACGCGAGATAGACAAGCAGATTACCGGCTAATCAAACACTAACGGATAGTCTGGCACACCCGCCTTGTTGGGTACATCAAGTGCGGGCCTTGGGTACGTGTGCGAAGAAACCTCTGCACCCTCTGGCAGAAGAGCACGGTGCACGAAGGTAATCTCTACGGTGTCTGGAAAATTATTCTCTTCGCAAAATGCTCCGTAGTTATTCCCGTGGATGTGCACAATGGCAAACGTTTCGAGGAGTTTCTCCATTGCATCGTTAAACCTGTTGGTATGAGTAACAAGGTCGTGAAACTCGCCCGTGAGTACACTGATGCTCTGGGCACATTCCACGATTTGATCTATCACCTCGTATTCGCTGCTTTCGATGTCCATCTTCACCACTAAGGAGTGGGCGCTAGCCGGTTGCACCATGTTTACGAGCGACGTAACGGAAATGGTGGTTGCAGAATCGGTTTTCGCAACCATCTTTCGAATATGCTCGCTGGGCTGTGTAAACAAGCGGAAGTATGCCCTGCCAAGATCGCGCAACCGCTGATACTGTTGCTTCTTGGAGCGGTTCCCAACCATCCCGTAAAGAGCACTTTTAATGGTGCCCCGAAGAACATACCGGAGGAATCTGGATGGGTGTATGGTGTGGTCTACGCCAAGTACTCGAAGCCGAGGATTATGCATCAACGCGTCTAAATCAAATGTCCACTCTTCTGCAAGACCCAAACTCAGCATAGAATGGGCCGACGCAACCAAGGGCAATGGAACAACATACCCACCATCGCCTGTTCGGTTTCCTAACCGCACAAGTCCGGGAAACTCTACGGGCCGAAGTGCTTTTTTATTGATCATCGAATCACTGTAAGGTTGGTTTGTCTTGCTGCGATATTCGCATATTACCGCCTTAGCACACACGAACAAAAGAAGAATTAGTCCTATGTCGAGAACAATTCGTGCTCCGCGCGGTTCGGAACTCACCTGCAAAAACTGGCAGATCGAGGCCGCCTACCGAATGATTCAGAACAACCTCGATCCCGATAACGCCGAAAAGCCCGAAGATCTTATTGTGTACGGTGGCCTAGGCAAGGCCGCACGCAATTGGGAGTGTTTCGACGCGATTCTCGATTGTTTGCGCTCTATGGATGCCGACGAAACTCTACTTGTTCAGAGCGGCAAACCTGTTGGAGTGGTGCGCACGCACGAATGGGCGCCACGTGTGGTGATAGCCAACTCGAATCTTGTTCCTAAGTGGGCAACGTGGGACGAATTTCGTCGACTCGACGCCATGGGGCTGATGATGTATGGTCAGATGACTGCCGGCTCGTGGATATACATTGGCACACAAGGCATTGTGCAGGGAACGTACGAAACCTTTGCCGAATGCGCCAGACAACACTTTGGTGGAACACTGCGCGGACGTTTCTTGCTCACCGCTGGCCTTGGTGGAATGGGTGGTGCACAGCCCCTTGCCGCAACCATTGCCGGAGCTGCTGCTCTCTGTATCGAGATAGACGAAGAGCGTATAGACAAACGAATCCGCGATGGTTACTGCGATAGAAAACTCACTGACCTAGACGACGCACTGACGGTTATTACAGACTATCAGCAACGCATGGAGCCAATCTCCATCGGCTTGGTAGGCAATGCCGCGGAAATATTACCGGTGCTTGTAGAGCGGGGAATTACGCCAGATGTTGTTACCGACCAAACCTCGGCGCACGACCCACTAAATGGCTACTATCCTGCCGGACTAACGAAGGCGGAGGCAGACTCCCTGCGGCTATCGAATCCCGAAGAATACCTGCGCAGGTCGTATAACAGCATCGGCGCACATGTTCGGGCCATGCTCTTGTTTCAGGAGCGGGGCGCAGTAACGTTCGACTATGGCAACAATATTCGTGGCATCGCGCGCGACTTTGCGGGCGTTTCCGATGCCTTCAACTTTCCCGGATTTGTTCCTGCATTCGTCCGAGAGTTGTTCTGCGACGGCAAGGGGCCATTCCGGTGGGTGGCCCTTAGTGGCGATCCCAACGACATACGTGTTACAGATAATGCCATCATGGATCTGTTCCCAGAGAACACCAATCTGCACATGTGGATTAAAGAGGCGCAGCAACACATCGGCTATCAAGGTTTGCCGGCCAGAATCTGCTGGCTTGGTTACGAGGACCGCGCAAAGGCCGGCAAACTCTTTAACGATCTTGTGCGTAGCGGCGCCGTACAGGCACCCATCGTGATTGGGCGAGACCATCTCGACTGCGGCAGCGTTGCCTCCCCGCACCGCGAAACCGAAGCCATGAAGGATGGTTCCGACGCAATTGCAGATTGGGTGTATTTAAATTTTGCACTCAATACAATAGGAGGTGCCACCTGGGTGTCTCTGCACCATGGCGGTGGCGTTGGTATGGGGCTTTCACTCCATGCAGGCATGGTAGTAGTGGCCGACGGAACACCCGAAGCCGAACAAAAATTGGCACGGGTCTTGACTTACGATCCTTTAATGGGCATTTTGCGTCATGCCGATGCCGGCTACCCCACAGCAATCTCCAACACACGAAAGTTTGGCATAGAAATACCACTACCTCTTTTCTGACCCCAACGGTCACCAACACAGGACATAATGGCACAACTGCTACGACGTTTTTGCAGCCGAACTGACAAATCGGCAGAACAATTTCCCATTCTACGTAGCAGGAGATGTCATGAAGGCAGTCGAATTCCGTCGCAAGACGGGTATCGCACCAAGTCCGCGTTGGTCCAACAGCGGTATCACCACAGAAGGTAGTAGTTCTATGGATCTTGCACTGCAGATCGAGCAGCTCTTCCGGACAGACCGGAAAAAGTATCTTGGCTTTATTCGCCAGCGCGTACGCAATCAGGACGAAGCCGAAGACATCCTCCAAGACGTCTTCACCAACGTTCTCGCCGCCTCTAAGGATGTAAACAAACCCATCGACAATCTGGCCTCGTGGGTGTTTACCTCCGTCCGCAACCGGATTATCGATTCCTACCGCAAAAAGCGCGCAGAGAACTTCGCAGACCTAGGTTCTGCAGAGCAAAAAGACGACGGGATGGACCACGTGGAGCGCTTTTTGGGCGACTTCTCCTACAATCCCGAACACGACCTTGTACGGAAAACCATCTGGGAAGCTGTAATCGAGGGTTTAGAAGAACTGCCCGAAGAACAAAAATGGGTGTTCATCAAAAATGAATTCGAAGGTGTATCGTTTAGAGAGATGTCTGAGGAAACAGGTGTAAACATCAACACCCTCCTTGCACGTAAACGATATGCAGTTCTCTACCTTCGCAAGAAGCTTCAGGAGCTGTACGACACAGTGAACGATATCTAGGTTTCCCCCCATGTCGTTTTTGACGACCAAAACAGCCCGCTCGATGATGTACCTCTGCAGCATCGGCGGGCTTCTTGTTGTAAACGGCATTGTAATTATGATTGTCTGGAACGAGTTTTTGTCAGACAAACTTGCATCCGACATTCGCCTTACCTTTCTCGAAGGCACAGGCATTGCTGCCTTTGCTTACGTTGTGGTTTTTTCTGTTAAATATGGTGCCGCCGCAGGCACCTCTCTCCGGGGCAATCCGCGTACAGAGTCGGTTGCCACCCGATGTGCCGGCATGACAGCCGAACAACGGGCTGCGCTTAGGGCCGAGCTTGTTCAATCGTGCGGTTGCAAAGAATCCGAACAGCCGTAGTACTTTCGTCTCCACACCATTCACTTACGATTGTGCGGGGAGCCCCATGAGTATGTTTTCCGAGTTTAAAGAGTTCGCTTCGCGCGGAAACGTTGTAGATCTTGCTATCGGCGTTGTTATTGGTGGCGCATTTGGTGCTATCACCGCGTCCTTGGTGAACGACATTATAATGCCCCCTATCGGCATGATACTAAGCGGGGTGAACTTCTCCGAGATTTCTACAACCCTAAAAGAGGCCGGAGCCGATGGCAAAGGGGGCGTAGTAGTAAACTGGGGCAAGTTCCTGCAAGCCCTTATTAACTTCCTCATCATTGCGTTTGTGATGTTTGTGGTGGTAAAGGGCATGAACGCCATGAAGCGAAAACAAGCAGAAGCACCAGCGCCCGCAGAACCATCAGACGAAGTAAAGCTGCTTACAGAGATCAGAGACTCTCTGCGGAAGTAGCATACACTGTTTGGTGTGCGCCGCCCACACGCATTATCATAACCACTCCCGCTGGTCCATCCTCTGAAAAATGAAGTGACCGGCGCAGTTCTTCTGGATTGTTGGGCCATCCCCTCTTCTTGAAGATGGTAGTAGCTCCCCATCCGAACTCTCGAATAGACTGCTGAATGCGTCGAACCGATACGCCGGCGTCTATCTTTCGCACCCTATACACCGAATACCATGGCGAGGCAGGGGGCTCTGTGTTTAGTGCTCCGTAGGCAATGTGGGGGTCGAACACGGCCGCGCCAATTTCTGCAAAGAAGGCACCAACGGCACCAGAAGCAATCAGCGCGTTGTGTGGTTCTATTACATAGTTCGCCTGTGGCACCACTAACGGCTGCGCACCGTGTTGTGGATGCCACTGCACACCTTTGTCCACTAGCGTTACACGCACAGATTCTTCCGTGTTGCCGCGCCAGAGTATTCGCTCTCGGCATTCCTTACCAAAACCAATAAACTCGCTGCAGAAGTTGCTGTGGTTTACGGCATCTCCCGGGCCAACCTTAATGCCTACCACCCCACCGGTGGGAATACTGTGGAGGGGCGGCTCGTACAGCGCCCCACTTCGTTGTCTGCCCGTGAGAGTTCGTCTGGATGGGTCGGCCCAATATCCATCGGCCTCAAACGCGTTCTTCGCCGACCACGCTTCTGTGAAAATCTCAGCGTTGGTGATACCGGCACGCACAAGATTGCCACGGGCAATAGCGGCAACCACTTCATCGCTCTCGTACGTTGATACGGCCGATGCAACTCGGGCAATGGCGGCCGCATCGTGTCCTGCACCAGTGCAAATCTCAATCACCCGCTCGCAGTTAGCGAATGCCTTGCCGTGATAGGTCGCTATTGTTGGATGTGTGCATTGTTCGGCCATTCGCTCTGTATACAACCACCCGGGTAGGGCTTTTCCCAACTTCCGGGCACGCAGAGTACCTAGTGCCAGTTCCAGAACTGCCGAACCCAGTTCTGCAGACGGCACGTGGGGGGCACACCGTACCGCACGCACCACAGCAGGCGTAACCACGCCCCCTTGCTCTGCAATAGCGTTGATTGCCGATTCTACGGCATTCACCACATCGGTGCCTTGGAGGAAGTTCAGCCAATCCGTCATCACAAACCCTTTCCTTGCAGGGGGCACTTAAAAAACCACGATATTTGCACCTCGATTATCCGATTTCACATCACGCAGGAACCGTTATGAGCACCGGAGCAGACACCGTACAATCGCAACTTGCATCAGCAGGTTTGCACAATCTCGGTGAAATCCATTACAATCTTTCTGCACCAGAGCTTGTAGAACATGCGCTGAGTTACGAAGAAGGAATCCTCTCGGAACACGGTGCTCTCTGCGTAAACTCCGTACCGTACACTGGCCGTAGAGCCAACGATAAGTTTGTGGTAGAAGAAGACGGGTCAAAAACAGACGTGTGGTGGGGCAAGGTAAACAAACCATTCTCAACGGAGAAGTTTAACGCACTCAAAACACGCGTGTTTGCCTATTTGCAAGGCAGAGATGTGTACGTGCAGGACCTTATCGCCGGTGCCGACCAAAAATATGCTCTGCCCGTTCGGTTCATACAAGAAGAGGCATACCATTCTCTTTTTGTTCAGAACATGTTTATCAAAGCCACAGAAGCCGAACTGGAGAACTTTGTTCCCGGCTTTACCGTGGTTACCGTGCCCGGGTTTAAGAGCATACCGGAGATTGATGGCACGTTAAGCGAAGTATTCATAATCCTCAGCTTCGAGCAGAAGCTTGTGCTCATCGGTGGCACGTCGTATGCCGGCGAGAACAAGAAGGCCATCTTCACAGTGCTCAACTACCTTATGCCAAAGCTAGGCGTAATGTCTATGCACTGTTCGGCAAACATTGGCAAAGCTGGAGACACAGCTCTTTTCTTTGGGTTGTCTGGCACGGGCAAAACCACACTCTCTACAGACCCCGAACGCGCGCTTATCGGGGATGATGAACATGGCTGGAGCGATGATGGTGTATTCAATTATGAAGGGGGCTGTTATGCAAAGGTTATTAACCTGAATGCCGAAGCAGAGCCCATCATCTTTAACCTTACACGTACCTTTGGTACAATCCTCGAAAACGTAGACATCGACGAAGAAACACGCGTCATCGACCTCGACTCGCAGGTTCACACCGAGAACACGCGTGCCTCCTATACACGAGAGAACATTCCAAACATCGCTCCTGGCAACAAGGGAGGTCACCCAAAGAACATTGTGTTTCTTACGGCCGACGCATTTGGGGTAATGCCACCAATTGCACGCCTCACACCCGAGCAGGCCATGTATCATTTTCTTAGCGGTTACACAGCAAAGGTAGCTGGAACAGAAGCAGGTGTTAAAGAGCCATCGGCAACCTTCTCTACGTGTTTTGGCGCCCCCTTTATGGTGCACCATCCAAGTGTTTACGCAAACCTGCTGCGTGATAAGATTAACAAACATGGTTCTGCGGTGTGGCTAGTTAACACCGGCTGGAGTGGCGGTCCGTACGGCGTTGGCAGCCGCATGAAGATTAAGCACACACGCGCCATGCTGCGCGCAGCACTAACGGGTGCCCTCGATAGCGTACCGTTTACAAAGGACTCGTTCTTCAATCTGGATATTCCTACCACGTGTCCAGACGTGCCAGACGAAGTGCTCAACCCGCGGAACACATGGGCCAATTCGGCAGACTACGATAAGCAAGCTCAACACCTTGTGCAGCTTTTCGAAGAGAACTTTGCTCAGTTTGCCGATAGTGTAGACGAGAAGGTTCGCGCCGCCATGAAGGGGAGTTAAGGAA
>DAITNB010000012.1:0-73523 GCA_036834845.1 bacterium
ACGCCAATACTGATTCTAAACCTCGGCGCTTTTCAACTAAGAAACGGACATAGTCGGTGATTGGAGTTCTGGATGTCAAAGACTACAGTGCTCGGCTGGATGTACTTGGCTCGAAGTTCGTAGCGCCCAAAGAACCCTAGGTCACTCGTGTCCTTCACGAGGTACCGCATCGTGTTACCGCCATCTTCCGACACCAGATTAATGGGAATCTTCATGTAGACGTTGCCAACGAAGTACCACTTGCCAGACCAGTCAATGGTCCACTCCGTTGAGACGTCAATAAAGAACATCTTGGAATCGAAAATCGTCCGCCACGTTTGGCCACCATCCGATGTAGCATACGTATCGTACGCGCCACCATCAAAGAGGATCGTGGACCGTGTGCGATCAACACTCAAGTACCCAGTGCCCCCTTTCAGACGACCGTACTTTGGTATCTGAAACAGCCACTCTGGCTGCTGTGCACGGCTCTGTGGTGCAGCCATCACAAGGCAACAGCACAGCGCAAGAATTGATCTGTTCATTCTAGAATCCTCCTACCGAACAGTTAACATACAAAACGTATTGGCTCGCAACCTTGCCAAGGGGCTGCCCACAACTGATAACCGTCTACCCGGAAGACAACTCTACATCACAGTCTACCCGGTAGAAAATTCCACCGGGGAGGGGGTTGTTTTTTGACTTTGTTACAATTGCCAGCGCATGCCCAGTCGTACTGGTACCCAGGTGATTTCCAGTGTAACGGTATTGCGAGCAACACCACCAGCGGCGTTATCTTCCGTTCGGCAACTAGCGTAACTTTATTGGATGTCCGCCCCCTATGTTGATGCATTGCAGCAGTTCGATGCCGCAAAACAGTCGATCTCCAAACGGTTCTATGTAAAGGCACTAGCTGCGCACGTGGACGCACGGAAGAAGGCGCAGTCTCATTCTCAGTGGCATGCGGCCGCGTTTAGAATGCTGCAACATCATCCAACGGCGGCAGCGGCCATCGTAAAGCGCGAACCTCTTTTAATGCAAGATCCCGCCCTAGATTGGCTGCTCGGTACCGTTGGCATCGAGGAGCTGTTCAATGCGATGATGGATCTAAAGTTGCACCCACAGTTGCTTAGAGTGGCCGAGGATCTGATTGCGGTAATGCCACACTTTACCCAGTGGATCTATGTGACGCTACTCTCGCGGGCGCCGTGCGACCCGGCGATGGCGGACCATTCTTGCTGGTGTACCGTAGGGTCGAAGAATTGGCCAACACCAATCAGGAACTTCATGCAACATTGTTGCTTGCCGAAATTGCAAATGCCATTGTTAGTAAGGCACCACACCACGCTTTGACACTGCTGATTGAGGAGTTCAATCGCATTCCGCGCACTGCAATGATTGACGATGAAATTCGATGCTTTGCGTTAGACCTACCAGTACTGCCCACACTTCTAGTAGAGCATCACCTGCCCCTTACCATGTCCAAGTGTAGAACAAATGTTCGCTGCAACAACTGCCACGAAGCAACTTCAGCATGCTGATAAGGGGCTTTCCATTGCCGCTGAAGTAAATGCCATAGCCACATCATCTCCGTTCATCGTCCTTCTTGCTGGCAAAGGACACGCGCTGTTTACTCTTGGCCGTCACGAAGAAGCATATCTGGCGTTTGAGCAACTGTTTATGCTGCAAACAAAAGATATAACCGAGATGATTGAGGCCTACATTGCTCTGATCATTGCACGGGGTCCGCATGAGTTCGATCGGGCACTCGGTTTGATTAAACAAGCGCGTGAAACTGGAAACTATTATCCCGCCTTGCCCTGGCTGGAACTGCTGATACTATTGCACCGTGGGGCTCCGAAGGCAGTGATTTACCATTCTCTGGATGAATGTATGGATCAGTTGCCGTGGGTAGGCCTTATAATCACCGGATATCGTCCAATGGAATCCAGCCGCGACCCCGGAGTTCCAAGTGACATTGAGGAGCACATCCTGTCCGCGACGCTCTATCTTGTGCGGCACGCCTACATCAACTACCCACAAATACTCAGCCAGTTAACAGTACTTTTGCGCTAGACATTCATCATTTCTCGCACAAAGTTATGACCTTTCGCTCCTTCCTTACTTCCACCGTTGATCTCGATGTGGTGCGTGTTCCGTTTTACATAGATGTGTTGCAAGAGAATGGTGTTCACTCAGATGCGATTACGATAGAGAACTTCTTGTATCGCGATGAAGAGCTCGTAGAGCTATGCTCGGACGTTGTTGATGCAGCGCTCGTAGACACATATTTGGAACGCTCTGAAGAACTGTTACAACGATTTCCCACTAATGCTCTTGTCCTACTGTCCATTGCAGAAGCAGGTGCCAGCGATGTAGCATCGCTTCGGGCTTCGCTGGCGTTGCGCGAATTGTCCACTGCACTTCTACATCTCTATCGTGATGCGCCACTCGACCCAGAAACAGAAATAAAAGTCTGTTGCGCCGGTGCGGAGGTTCTATTTCAGTATCTCATGTGGCTTGATCTGAGTGAGATGATTTTGCCAATCCTCTTTGAAAAGGTACAACTGGCTCCCCGTTGTCGCGACTACCTCGTGATGACGGCATTCCGCTCAGCAGCCGTTTGCGATATCACACGAGAGGAAGACGAAGGCGGTGGCTTCTATTCCGAGATGCGGTCCATACTCGCCGAGGTCCATTCTGAAAATCCTCGGCTCATGTGGGAGATTCACCTTGCCGATACGGTCCGCACCTTCATTTTTGATGGTCCAGATGCAGCAGGTCTTGGTTCCATGATTGCAACGATTATGGCAGCCCCACTCACGGAAGATCAGCAGTTCTCCATCGATTGTTATCAGGAAATGGAGCCAGAACTCAAGGAACTGTTTAACAGATTCTACCAGCCCCCTACCGCTGCCTTCCGATCCAATCCGGCGAGAGATTTGAAACGGTTGGTTGCGCGACAAAATCTTACATCCCCAGAAGAGATAGGCGATTTCATCAGGCAGTTCATGGGCAAGCCCATCCCAGAAATCCCCTACGAAGAACTAACCGAGGACGAACGCGCCCAGGATGCAACCGAAGCCATACTCGACAATCCTCGCGAACAATGCAACGAAAGGCTCTTGGCGCTTACCGTCACGTACCCAACATCTCTGTGGCCCTGGGTGGGGCTAACGCGCTCTTCCAACACCCCAGAAGAAACTTTGTCGTTCGCAGATAAGGGGCTGGCACTTGCCAACGAAGTGGGTGTAGATGGACACGAGGAACAATACGCTGAGTTACTTCAGGTTCGCGCCTTCAGCTTCATTCAGCTAACTCGTTACGCCGAGGCCATAGAGAGTATTGAGCAACTCCTCAGCGTTAACGAACTGGCAATGCAAGATGTGGGTGAAGTATTTCTTGCCCTTTTGCTACGCCGCGGACAACGCACACATCTTTTGCGTGCAGACGAGGTGATCAAAGCACTGCAGACCTATGATGAAGACAGCATGCCAGCACTACCGTGGTTGATCTTGCTGTACCGACTTATAACCAAGCGGGATAGTTCGACCATTGCCATCACCCTTGCCCAAGCCATGAACATAACGCCACACGTCGGCCCTCTTCTTGCCAACATTCGTCCAGAACACACCAACTATACCTACCCCCACCTTTTCGGAGACACTGAAGAGGTGGCGATACAGGCTGCGACAGTTTCAAATTTGTGTTGGAAGGTTTACCCGGACGAGCAGAAGAAACTAAAGAGACTTCTGCAACGGTAGCCGCAGCGAATCCGAATACATACCCAGTACGCTGGTACAGCTTACGAGTATCATGACAATTGCCAATACTTGCCCCCTAATCCGTTCAGCGGAACATACCGCCGGCGTGGGTTATTTTGGAGCTTGTTTGGGCTAACTGGGAACACGCTGCAGCGTAACGGGCACATTATAACGCACAGGATTGAAGGTACATGAGAACATTCGACGAAATCTTCGCCGATATTGGCCGCGCTGTTGCACTTCGCGAGGTAGATACCATCTGGCGCTATACAGACGAAATGGCGCGCATTGGCTCCCGAGAGGCAACGGCGGCAGCGGCAAATGCGAAGGCCGTTGCGCTGTCTTGGTCTGGTGATTACCGCGACTCACTCGCAGAATATCAGAGAGCATTAGCGCTCTACGAAGAACTGGGCGATGGCAATGGCATTGCCCGTGTAGTTGGAGGAATGGCTCTCGAATACTCCTATCTGGGACAGGTGGAGCTGGCTCTTGAGTGCTATCAACGCGCACTCGACATACATTACGAACTCGACGATCTCCTCAATGTTGCCGTTGTTACTGGCAACATTGGAACAGAGTTTCTTCGGCAGGCGCGGTACAAGGAGGCACTCGAGAGCTTTGAGAAGTCGCTTCGTCTCTATATCGATCAAAACGAAAGAAGTGGCGAAGCAGTATGCCTGAGCAACATTGGATCTGTATATCTACACATAGGAGACTATCCCCGCGCCATGGAGCACTATCAGCGCTCTCTCGATATACGTGTAGCGAACGCAGACCAACATGGCATAGCAACCATTTGTGTGGACATAGGTCATGTATACGAACTCACGGGCAACCTTACCGGTGCACTCGAGCAGTACACTGCTGCACTCGAAGCGTTTAGAAATCTTCAAGACCCCGCCGAAACCGCGTCTGTTGTTTCCATCATAGGAAGATTGCATCTCGAGCTCGGAAACCTTCCAGCAGCCCTTACCCACCTGCGCGAGGCACTTGCTTCGTTCGAGACACTCGACCGAAGGATAGACGTTCAAGGCACCAAGACCGCTCTCATCGAAGCACTCCTTCGGTCGAGTCTGATTGACGAGGCACAAACGCTTATCGAATCTGAAAACATCGCAGAACTGGAAACTCCGCAAACTCGCGCTAAGAGTCTGGCCAACCGCGCGTTTCTCTACCAGCTTCAGGGTGCCCACGAAGCCGCCCAGAGCTGCCTGCTTCAGGCGCTCAATATGGTTTCGGAAGTAGGCATTCGTTCGCTCGAAGCTCGGTATCACGGTCAGCTCCGAGATCTGGCCCAACAGCGTAACGACTTTGCCGCGTACATCGAACACAACAACGAGTACCAACGCATCACAGAAGAAATTCGCGGCAAGGAAACTACCCAGCGGCTTACCATGATGGAGGCCGAACGTACGATGGAAGCCGAACGCAGAGAACGCGACAAAGAGCGCGCTCTGCTCTACGGCGCCCTCCCCAAGACGGTAGCAGAACGCATGGTAAGGGGCGAAACAGTATCGGGAGACCATTTTACGCATGCCGCCGTTCTGTTTGCCGACATTGCGGGCTTTACATCAAACAGCGCTAACCTTGATGCATCCGATGTTGTTACCTTGCTTGGGCAGGTCTTTCACGAGTTCGACAGAATATGTGAACTCCACGGTGTAACGAAGGTAAAGACCATTGGCGATGCCTATATGTGCTTTAAGGGTGATGCCAGTGCTGAGGAAAATGCACAAGCCGTTGCCCATGTAGCATTGGCAATTGTGCGTACAACATTTACCTGGCCCACCGGAGCGCCCCTTTCCTTCAGAGTGGGCATTCACATCGGTCAGGCAACAGCCGGCGTAATCGGCACACAACGTTTGCAATACGACGTATGGGGAGACACCGTAAACGTTGCCTCTCGTATGGAAAGCACCGGCGAGCCCGGACGCATCCATGTAACCGAAGCATTTGCTGAAGGGGCCACGCCCCACACGTCGCCCGTTAACGCGCCCCACACGTTTGCATTCACGTTCATTGAACGCGGTGAGATTGACATCAAGGGCAAGGGCACCATGAACACCTATTGGTTGGAAACCCCATGAGAACATTCGAAGAGATTGAGGCAGACATTCTCCAGGCAACCAGCATCAACGATGCCCAAGCGCTACTTCGGTTTGCCGACGAGCTCCACGAACTCGGCACGCAGGATGCAGAAGCATTGGCATGCAGAGTACGAGGGTTAACCGACTATCTCCACGGTAACTACCCGGCCGCTCTGGAGCACTACCACCGTGCGCTGGCACCCTATGAGGCGATGGGCAATCGCAGCGGCGTGGCAGTCGTAACGAGTAACATCGGCAGCGCGCACAATGATACCGGCAACTACCCGACGGCTCTGGAGTACCACCACCGTGCACTTGCACTCTTTGAAGAGCTCGGTGACCGCAGCGGCGTGGCACGCGTGACCGGCAACATCGGCCTTGTTCACTTCCATACCGGCAACTACCCCGCCGCTCTGGAGCTCTTTAACCGAGCGCTGGCCATCCATGAAGAGATGGGCGACCGCAGAAGCGTGGCAATCGTCACCGGCAACATCGGCCTCGTACACAATGCTACCGGCAACTACCCCGCCGCTATGGAGAAATTTAACCGTGCTCTGGCAATCTATGAAGAGATTGGTAACCGCCACGGTGTGGCAATCGTCACCGGCAACATCGGCCTCGCGCACGTAAACACTGGCAACTACCCCGCCGCTCTGGAGCACTACCACCGCGCGTTGGCAATCCTCGAAGAGCTCGGCGACCGCAGAGGCGTGGCACGCGTCACCGTCAACATCGGCAGCGTGTACAATGAAACCGGCAACTATCCCGCTGCTCTGGAGCAAAAACACCGAGCGCTGGCAATCCACGAAGAGCTCGGTGAGCGCAGAGGCGTGGCACTCGTCACAGGAAACATCGGCATTGTGCACAGTGATACCGGCAACTACACTGCAGCCCTCGAATACTACCACCGCGCTCTGGCAATCCATGAAGAGATGGGCGACCGCAGTGGCGTGGCAATCGTCACCGGCAACATCGGCAATGTGCAAAGTGCAACAGGCAACTACACTGCAGCCCTTGAGCACTACCACCATGCCCTGGCAATCCATGAAGAGCTCGGCTACCGCAGAGGCGTGGAAAGCGTCACTGGCAATATTCTCAGTACACAGGTTTGCATGCAAGCCGATGCAGAAGCGGTTGCAACTCTCGCCGCTATGGATGCCATGCAGATAGATACCCCCGGCGTCCGGATTCAATGCGACCTGCAGCGTGCCGTTCTCCAGCAGCGCAAGGGCCTGCTGGATGATGCCCAATCAACCCTGAAACGCGCACAAACAGAGGCACAGGAGTCCGGCTTGCGTTCGCTAGAAGCCGATGCGCACAAGGAGCTGCGCGATCTTGCCCAGAAACGCAACGACTTTGCCGCCTACATCGAACACAACAACGAATTCACGCGCATCACCGAAGAAATCAATGGCAAGGAAACTGCTACAAAGCTTGCCATGCAAACCAAACAGCGCGAGATCGAGGCTCGCGAGCGCGAGCATGAGAAACACCGCACTCTGCTCTATGGCACACTTCCCAAGGTTGTTGCCGACCGCATGATTCGCGGAGAGAAGGTCTCCGGTGACCACTACGAAAGTGCAAGCGTAATCTTCCTCGACATCGTTGGATTTACGTCAATTTCCGACAAGATTCCTCCCGGCCACGTTGTCCATTTGCTAAGCCATATCTTCTCTACCCTCGATGAAGTCTGTAAGGGGCACGGCGTAACCAAGATCAAAACCATTGGCGACAGCTACATGGCCGTTGCCGGCGTGCCGGAGGCACAAGAAAATCACGCGCAGCGTGCAGCACAATGCGCGCTGGATATGCTTAGCGCACTCGATGCGTTAGAGATTGCCATGCCCCCTGATCTCGGTGAAACTTCGTGGACGAAGGAAGTGGGAGAGATTCAGGTTCGCATCGGCATTCACTGCGGTCCCGTTACCGCCGGCGTAATCGGCACCGAACGTTTGCAGTACGATGTGTGGGGCGATACGGTAAACGTTGCCTCTCGTATGGAAAGCACGAGTGAGCCCGGCCGCATACAGGTGAGCGAGGCGTTCGCAGAAGGGGCGACGCCCCACGCGTCGCCCGTTAACGCGCCCCACACGTTTGCATTCACGTTCATTGAACGCGGTGAGATTGACATCAAGGGCAAAGGGGCAATGAACACGTTTTGGTTGGAAGGGGCATAAAGAAGCTACGAGCTACGAGCTACGAGCTACAAGTGACAACCAGCAGGGTTGTCATCCTGAGCGTAGCGAAGGACCACGAGCTACAAGTGACAACCAACAAGGTTGTCATCCTGAGCGTAGCGAAGGACCACGAGCTACAAGTGACAACCAACAGGGTTGTCATCCTGAGCGTAGCGAAGGACCACGAGCTACAATCTACTGGCGAGAATGTTCGCATACCTTGGGTAGCTCATCGCTATACATCTCTTAACTACGAACAGTTTGATTAACGTTGGCGCTACCACCTGTTGACATGCAGTTGCGGTTTTAGATGTCAATGTTGGTTGCTCAATACTTTAACCCGAGAATTTTAGTATGTACAGAATTTTCGTATGACTATATATGGCACACTTGGCGCCATACATTGCATCGAGTTCGGGTTCCGATACTTTGTGTACCACTGTCGAGAGGTGTTCTCATGACATCGGTTTTGGTTGTTGTTCTTCAGACCTTGCTTCTGTCTACGTTTGCTGGTACTGCAACCGCGGGCACTGTGAACTTTTATCGTGGCATTTCACAATTTTCGATGCAGGAGCCATGTACAGCAAGGTCGTACTTGGGTAGATCGAACGATATGGTAAACTGGTACGAAGTTGTGGGCACACGGTGTGCCTGGCGAAGACCATCTTGTACTGTTACCTGTAGAATTGAGTGTGGTGCCCATTCAAGCAGCTCAGGGTCGTGCATAGAGTGCAGTTCCGTCTCATGCAGTGGTCAGAACGTGTGCACTCTTGTGGATTATGTGAATCGAGGAGGGGGCGGGTGTACCACACTCGACCAGGCCCCTTGCAATCAGGACTTTACGTTGTTCTGCCCGGGACTTGCCAATCTCGAACGATACTGCCAAGAGCTTGGCTGGAGTCTGTGTCCGTCTGGTATGCTTGGCGTAAACGTTACCTGTTCTTCTCAACAACGAACACCATAGGAGATTGAAATGAAACAAATCATACTTGTGTTTGCAGTTTCCGTTGCGACTGCCGCAGCACAATCGCCAATGCGTACAAGCGTATCGAAGGAGGACGCGCGGTGGAACTGGTATGCAACACTCGAGAATGTATTCGACTCCGCTGGTGTGGAATACACAGTTGGCGAGTTCGCTCTACATAACGGGAGTACGACCACGCGTGTGTATCTCGACCTTACAGCCGAAGAGTGGTACTCCAATGGAGCTTCCAGCAAAACAGAACTGGCAGGGACGGGGCAACCGCTTTGGCACGCAGACCACGGTAGGACTCGCCCGTTTACCATGCCCGCCAGCGGAACGTTGACGTTCTTCCGCTTATGGTCTGCGTATCTCCACGGCACAATTGTGCCAACTGAACGATCGATCGTTCACACAAACTCCTGGGCAGATGTACGGTGGACTATCGGCTCGGGGCGATTAACCGACACAATGGAGGTTGCCTTATGGCTTGTTGATGCTTACACCGGCACATATATCACCACAATCGACTCCGTAGGCATGGTTGACCGGCTGGGACAGCCGACACTGCAACGCTACGGGAGTTCACCCGATCGGTGCACGCATTCCTTTACACTCCCAAGTGGAATGGAAGGTCGCCTGGTAGAGGTGAGAGTAATTGGCTATCGAAGGGGCACCACGCAGGCCGGACTCCATGCAGGTAAACGTCCAACAGAAGTTAATCTCTCTGCGTTGTATGCAAACGAATGGCAATGCCCCTTTCCAACTGTGGAGCCGCGTTGGCTCTCAGACTCATTCGCAGACACCATCTCCATGGTTCACCTTGCGCAGCTTACGCAGGCACACATGGCTGCGCAGGCATCAACTGGATGCACGCCGGCGCTTCTCGGCTTTCGCTCGCTACCTCAAGGGCGAGAGCCAGCATACCAGGCAATGGTGGCTGCGTTGGCTGCGAATGTATATAGCCCCGAGTGCATTCTTGCGCGCCGTGCAGATACCTTGTGGTGGTTGGGCACCCTTTCGCCATCATCGTCCGCTCAGCAAAAGACTGGTGCTGTAGGTGCCAAAACGAGTGCAGACTCGGCAACAGTTCAGGCGGTACTGGGCGCCGATGGCTCTCTCGTGGTTAGCGTAACGGGATTAGAACCTACGTCAGCGTCGTACATGCTATACGCAGTAAGTGGACGTCTTCTCTCGCAAAGCACAATCGAAGTGGTGCCTGTAACCAACTACACAATTCACGTTGGCAATGTACCGGAGGGTCCGATCTATATGCGCCTTCGCACGCGAGACGGACGCGAACTTTCTACGTTCGTTCTGCGCTAACGTGGCGCAAAGTAATCGCTGGGCACGGGTTCAACTCGGAGCAATGGCAAAATGCTACCGCGAGATCTCGAGTTAGTCACATGTGATCCTGGGCATCACCATAATCAGCATCGACCGAACGCAGACACCTTCCAGTGCAGTTGTCTCTCTCTGCGGCGTGCATACGCCCTAGCGCAGTGGGAGCAACTCAATGGACCCTTTGGCAGCAGGCAACACGGTCGTTTCATTCTTCGTTGCCGCCGGAATGCGGTTGCTCAATACCACAACCCATCTTTTATTCTGGGGCGAGCACATCGTTTACGCAGACACAACACCATGTGCAAACGGATGGTCACCACAAGCCGCGCTAACCATAGCGTGAATGCCACCACAACACCTATTACCCCCAGACTCCGTCCAGCTTTGTATACCGCCGATGTGGCTTATCTTGAAGCATGTTTTGGCTAACCGGGAACACGCTGCAGCGTAACGGGCACATTATGACGCACAGGATTGAAGGTACTTGAGAACATTCGGCGAGATCGATGCAGAACTCATGACTGCAAGCGGCAATAAGGATGTTGCTGCACTGCTTCGATTATGTGCCGAAATGGAGGAGTTAGGCACGCCGCAGGCCGAGGCTGCCGCTCATCGCGGCAGTGGGTGGGCTATGCAATGTAGGGGCGATCATTCGGCCGCTCTCGAACACTTCGAACGCGCATACGCTCTGTACGAAGCGTTGGGCAACCAGGCGGGTATAGCGCATGTAATGAACGGCATGGGCATTGTGCACAGGGCAACCGGCGATAGCACTCGCGCGTTGGAATACTATAATCGTGCCCTGGCCGTGCACATCCTTCTTGAAAACAAGACTGAGGTGGCTACCGTTACGGGCAACATCGGTGGCTTGTACGCGAACGCCGGCAACTACCCTGCTGCTCTAGAGCACTTTCAGCGCGCGCTTGCACACCACCAAGCAAGTGATGAACGCCTCGGGGTTGCAGCTGCACTCAGTAACATCGGAGTAGTTCACCAGCAAACTGGGAACAATCAAATTGCTTTAGACTATTACCATCATTCACTTGCTCTGTACCACGAGCTACACTACCGCCCAGGTATATCGCAAACCATGAACAATATCGGCAACGTACACTTGCTTATGGGTAACTACAGTGCAGCGCTTGATCATTACAATGAAGCATTACGGCTGCAGGATGAACTAGGAAATGCGAGTGGAGTGGCATACGTTACGGGCAACGTCATATTCGCACACATGAAACTCGAACAGTTTGGCGAGGCCGCCAGACTATTAGACCTACAGGCAACCATGCCGCTCTTGGACCCGGGCGCTAGGGCCGCTCACGAAGCACACCGTGCCATACTTTCTGTACATAACAACGATCTCACAGCAGCACACGGTTTCTACATGCGTGCATTGGCTATCAGCGATGAAGCAGGCCTGCGCGACTTATCGGCCGAGTATAACGGAGAGCTCCGAGATCTGGCCCAACAGCGTAACGACTTTGCCGCGTACATCGAACACAACAACGAGTACCAACGCATCACAGAAGAAATTCGCGGCAAGGAAACTACCCAGCGGCTTACCATGATGGAGGCCGAACGTACGATGGAAGCCGAACGCAGAGAACGCGACAAAGAGCGCGCTCTGCTCTACGGCGCCCTCCCCAAGACGGTAGCAGAACGCATGGTAAGGGGCGAAACAGTATCGGGAGACCATTTTACGCATGCCGCCGTTCTGTTTGCCGACATTGCGGGCTTTACATCAAACAGCGCTAACCTTGATGCATCCGATGTTGTTACCTTGCTTGGGCAGGTCTTTCACGAGTTCGACAGAATATGTGAACTCCACGGTGTAACGAAGGTAAAGACCATTGGCGATGCCTATATGTGCTTTAAGGGTGATGCCAGTGCTGAGGAAAATGCACAAGCCGTTGCCCATGTAGCATTGGCAATTGTGCGTACAACATTTACCTGGCCCACCGGAGCGCCCCTTTCCTTCAGAGTGGGCATTCACATCGGTCAGGCAACAGCCGGCGTAATCGGCACACAACGTTTGCAATACGACGTATGGGGAGACACCGTAAACGTTGCCTCCCGTATGGAAAGCACCGGCGAGCCCGGACGCATCCATGTAACCGAAGCGTTTGCTGAAGGGGCCACGCCCCACACGTTTGCATTCACGTTCATTGAACGTGGCAAGATTGACATTAAGGGCAAGGGGCCGATGACAACATATTGGTTGGAGTTAAACCACACTCCGTAATTTGGTTCCTATGCCTCGTTCATTTGCGGAGATAAAGTCCGACGTAGACAAAGCTGTCCGGAACGACAACGCCGAGCAGCTTGCGGCTCTTATCCAAGAACTTGATGCTGATGCACACGACCCAAAGTATTCTCTGCTGAAAGTATTTTCTTCAGCGGTTCATCTGTTTCTGCTCGGCAGGATGGATGAGAGCGTTAGCACATACAAAACAGCACTATCGCAAGCCCGCTCAATAGGCGAGAGCCGACTCGAGACAATCATCATTGGAAACACGGCAAATGTGTATCAAGTAACCGGACGCTACACCGAGGCGATACCTCTATACATCGAAGTTCTAGAGTTGCATGAGAAGCGTGGCGAACTTCGGGATGCGGCGAGGGTGTTAAGCAATCTTTCCTCGGCTGCAGCAGCGGTTGGCAATATGACCGAGGCAAGGATACACGCCGGTAGATCCATGGAGCTGTTCTCGGCCCTTAACGATGAAGAGGGCAAGGCGCGTTCGATGTATCTCATGGGAATGATCGAAGACCACGAGGGAAACCAAGAGGGCGCAATATTACATCTGCGCGCGGCTCGCGATGCATTCGAATCGATTGGCAACAGCTTTATGACGCTTCGGTGCGATATGAGAGTTAGCTCGGTTCTCTTCTCAACCGGCTCTACGACCGAGGCCTACGAGGGTCTCATGCGTGCGCTGCACGAAAGTATCAACTTGTCTGCGGTGTTTGAGGAGTCGGAGATTCGGGGCCATCTTTCATCCATCCTCTCTACTCACGCAGACTTCGCAGGTGCAATTGAACAGAATGAAAAGGCATTAGTTGCCTTGGCCGGAAAGAATGTCCCCTTCGTGGAGGCAGAACACGAAAACATCATTGGTGTAACGTATCAGCGTGCAGGCGACTATGCCCAAGCCCGCATCCACCTCACCCGTGCCCAAGATCGTCTGGGGGAGGATGGCCCACTACATACCAGGGCAAATGTGATTTGCAACCTCGCGGAATTGGCATCGGAGGAAAAGCGGTTCGACGAAGCAGTCATGCTGTTTCGCCAAGGTGTATCGATGGCGCAACAATTAGGAAGGTCGCAACTACTCTCCCTCATGAAGGCGAATTTGGCTCATGCACTGTTAGACAACGGTAACGTAGACGAAGCGAGTGAGGTAATTGCAGAGATAGATGGAATGGAGATTCGCGAGTGTTCATCAAATATTCTTCATCAACACGCACGTGCTAAGCTGCACAAACACAGAGGCAATCTTGTTGCCGCGCGCGAGCACGCCGAAAGATCGCTCGCTCTGGCTGAGTCTTGCAGTATTCCTAACCTTGCCGCTGTTGCCCATGAGTTTCTCAGGGACATTGCGAAGCAGGAGATGGATTTCGATGGCTACATACGTCACTCAGAGGCCGCTCAAAAGATTACAAACAACATAAAAGGGGCAGAAGTAGCCCGCCAGTTAGAGTTCCGCAAGGCAGAACAAGCCGTGGCTTTCGAGCGCGCTGAGACCGAGCGGCATCGTGCATTATTGTACTCTACTCTGCCCCCTGCTATTGCAGATAGAGTATTGCGCGGCGAGTCTGTGAACGACGCCTTTACTGCGGTAGCAGTAATGTTTATGGATCTGGTTGGATTTACTACGATGTCTTCATCTATGTCTCCGGATAACGTGGTAAAGCTCTTGCATGAACTGTTTTCTGCGTGTGATAGCATAGTTGCGAAAAACAATGTGATGAAGATCAAAACCATCGGCGACTCCTACATGGCCGCCGCGTTTCCAACAGTGATCCAGCCGGAAGAATCATCCCAATGCGCGGTCCGCATTGCCAGGGCTGCCATCGATATTCTCCAATCGGTGAGGGAACTGGCAATAGGTGCTCCATTGCCTAACTCCCTATTGGTCCGAATAGGTATTCATATTGGTCCCGCAACTGCCGGAGTTATCGGCACCGAACGCATGCAATACGACGTATGGGGAGACACCGTGAACGTTGCCTCCCGCATGGAGAGCACCGGCGAGCCGGGAAGAATACAGGTTAGCCAAGCTATGGCTGATGCGCTCCAGGGTGCCCCCTACCGTCTTGTAGAACGCGGCACCATCACTGTAAAGGGCAAGGGAGAGATGACAACGTATTGGTTGGAGGGGGCGCAACCTTGACCCCGCGTACGTTTGAGGAGGTGCTCGAAGCCGTTTTTGATGCGCTTCACCACAACGATGCACCGTTACTCTTTGCGCTTGCCGATGAGCTTGACGCTTTGGGTACCGAAGTTGCTAATGCCGCCTCCCTGAATGCGAAAGGAGCAGCTAACTTCATTTTAGCGCGGCATAACGAGGCCCTTGCGCTGTATAAACAGTCCCTTGCCGAATATGAACGAATAGGAGTTACTACCGGCGTAGCTGCCATTCACGCCAACATCGGCAACTGCTACCGAATATCGGGCGATAAAGTAGCGGCCTTGGAGCATTACCAGCGCGCATATGATAGGTATAGTGCAGCTAATCACATTCGCGGAGTTGCATCCGTACTCAGCAATATTGGTGGAGTGTACACGGAGGCCGGAGACTATGCTACGGCCTTACGATACGCTACCCAGTGCCTTGACTCATGGATACAATTGTCCTATGCAGACGGAGAAGCTCAGGCGTGTGTACTACTTGGTCAAATCCATGGAAATGTTGCCTCGTATGCCACTGCACTTGAATTTTATCACCGTGCATATTCACTATTAGAGAATTCATCGAATCAGTTTCTCCTCACAACAACCATTTCGCACATAGGACAGGTTTACCTCGCAATCGAACAGTTTAAACGAGCAGCGGAATACTTCGAAAAGGTGCTCTTAATTTCTGATGAACTTCAGCTTCCAAGGTCTCAAGTCTCGGCTCATTTGAACTTGGGAATAGCACTAACGCATCTTGGCGACGTAGATAATGCTATTGCCCACATGACCCGTTCGTTGAATATCAGCAAGGAAATCGGCTACCCGCGCGGGATAACTAGTGCAACGATCAATCTTGCTCAATTATACATCGATCAGCAGAGGTTTGATGAAGGGGCCAGCATAGCGCGCGAGTTTGATGTTAACGACGAGACAGATCCTAAGGTGAAGCTTACTATCCACTCAATAATGGCATCCGTCTATGACCATGAGGGAACGCCGGATCTTTACGAATCTGCACTGCATTCGGCTCTTTCGCTGGCGGAGCAACACGGTTTGTTAGCCGAGAAGGCGGCACTACATCTGCGACTTCGAGACACCGCCCGAAAGAATGCCAATTTCGAGCAGTACCTTCTGCACAATGATGAATACACACAGATAACCACACAAATCAACGGCAAGGAAACTACTCAACGGCTTACCATGATGGAGGCCGAACGTACGATGGAAGCCGAACGCAGAGAACGCGACAAAGAGCGCGCTCTGCTCTACGGCGCCCTCCCCAAGACGGTAGCAGAACGCATGGTAAGGGGCGAAACAGTATCGGGAGACCATTTTACGCATGCCGCCGTTCTGTTTGCCGACATTGCGGGCTTTACATCAAACAGCGCTAACCTTGATGCATCCGATGTTGTTACCTTGCTTGGGCAGGTCTTTCACGAGTTCGACAGAATATGTGAACTCCACGGTGTAACGAAGGTAAAGACCATTGGCGATGCCTATATGTGCTTTAAGGGTGATGCCAGTGCTGAGGAAAATGCACAAGCCGTTGCCCATGTAGCATTGGCAATTGTGCGTACAACATTTACCTGGCCCACCGGAGCGCCCCTTTCCTTCAGAGTGGGCATTCACATCGGTCAGGCAACAGCCGGCGTAATCGGCACACAACGTTTGCAATACGACGTATGGGGAGACACCGTAAACGTTGCCTCCCGTATGGAAAGCACCGGCGAGCCCGGACGCATCCATGTAACCGAAGCGTTTGCTGAAGGGGCCACGCCCCACACGTTTGCATTCACGTTCATTGAACGTGGCAAGATTGACATTAAGGGCAAAGGATTCCTCAACACCTATTGGTTAGTACCATGACTCTTCACTTCAACATCTCCATTAATGCCACGCCCGAGCGTGTGTGGGATTGCATCGTAACGGACGCTCCCTATCGGGAGTGGACGGCGGCGTTTCATCCAGGATCTCACTTTGTAGGGGGCTGGAATGCCGGCGACAAGATAAAGTTTCTTGGTCCAGACGACGAGGGGAACATGCGCGGAATGGTGTCGGAGATAGCCGATGCCAACCACCCTTCGTTCATCTCCATCCGGCATTTGGGCTTTGTTTTTAACGATGCGGAAGACACCACTAGTGCCGAAGTAACCTCTTGGGCCCCGGCATACGAGAACTACCGTCTCGATGCACAGCCCAACGGCACTACGTTGTTTACGGTAGAGATGGATTCGAATGAAGAAATGGCAGCCATGTTTGAAGGAATCTGGCCCAAGGCACTCGAAATCCTCAAGACCGTGGCCGAGCGAGGGTTGTAGACTTCATTAGGGCATTGTATTGGGCGCGAGACCAAAACCTCTGCAATGCAGGCACACGGGATATACGTGCAGAGGTGTTATGTTCATGCCCATGATCATAGCACTCCTCCTTATCTGCTTCGGCACCGTAACGGCATCTGCAACGCACAATCCTTCGGCACTCCAAAAGCGGCTGCAGCGCGCCGTGGAGGGATTCCCAGCACATGTTGCTGTGGCGTTCGATCGTGTTTCTGCCTCGGGCGCCCCGCCCCTCCATGCTGGTGTGAACCAATCCGACACCATGATTGCAATGAGCACAATCAAACTTCCACTAGCAGTGGCAGCCCTCCGCGCTCATAACGTTGGATTGCTGAACCTGAGTGCTGTTGCACATATAGACTCTGCCGAGCTGGAACGAGATACCTACTCGCCGCTATGCGAGATTTACGGAGCCCCATTTTCTCTAACACTCCGCGAGTTTCTCTCTGCGGCAGTGCATAGAAGCGACAATGTGGCTACAGACGTGATTGTTGATGGTATGGGTGGTGCCAACGCCGTTACCGCGGTGCTGCGGAATATGGGTTTTACGGATGTTACCATGGGAACGGCGTACCGCGATATGCATAAGAACGGTATTGGTGCCAACTGGGCTACTGCCCTAGGTATGAATGCCGTTCTCAGGGCCATCGCAGACTCATCTGCAGTAAACGGTGCTGCTCGGCGCTGGTTGATAGATCAATTGGTAACCACTCCAACAACAGCAAAACGATTGAAAGGGGCTCTCCCAGACGGAACCGTTGTAGCGCATAAAACTGGCACATATTACGGCAACACAACGCCCCCTTGCCAGGCAATAAACGATGTAGGCATCATCTTTATGCCGAATGGAGATATGCTTGTTTGCTCTGTTTTCGTAAACAACTCGCAGAGAAGTGCATCCGAAACCGAGGCCTTTATTGCGCGCCTGGTGAAGATGGGGTACGATTTTTTCCGTAAAGTGGCGAGGTAACGCTCTGCCCATTCACCAGGAAACCAAGACATGCGAATATTCTGAATTATCTCCATACCTTCGCACGATTGATTATGCCCAACAAGGGGACCCCATGCAGCTTGGAACGTTGCTTACAATGTGTGTTACTGTTGTTCTTGTGGCCGCTTGCTCGCCACAGGACCAGGATAAGGTACCCGAGCAGCCACGGGCTGAAGAGCAAACTCAGCGCCCGGCAGACAGTTCGGCTGTTGCTATTGCGGTTATATCCCTAGATCCACAGGGCTGGAACGACATACGGGCATTCATTAATGACTTGCCAAAGCCCTCGTCTGTAAGTGTGTTCTACGGCAATGGCAATGTGCTTACGGGAGACAACGTACGAGCCATAACCCTCCTCGACTCCTTGGTGAGCACACGCTCCCTTCGGAAAAGTGATGCGCCCGCCACGCTACCGTATTTTTCTACAGCACTTTCTTCCGCCATTGGCTCGTCTCTACGGTCGTCCTGCGTTCATACACGTACAGTTGTGTTGGGAACGTTCCCGCCACTCTTGTTGAAGTCTCGCGCAGAGTTTGAAAGAGTAGGCCCTATTATTACGCGCACGGAACTTGATGCACTAACACAGTTGCCAGACCACAAGTTTATTGTAATCGGACCCTCTGGCGAGTCGGTTCTGCGCGACATGCTCTTGCGTGCATTCGAAGAGGCCAAGAGCAACGTTACATCTATCAGCTACGGAACAGGAGCGCAACGATGAAGAACGCAATCCTTGGTATCATAACGTCGGTATTGGTAATTGGCTGCGCATCCACGCCACCTCCACCGCCCCCTCCCCAACAGAAACCTGCACCTTCGTATGAACGAAACTATGCTCCGGTGGTATTGTCGGAAGATACCGTTGCTGCGCAGGCCACCGCGGGTGGGCTAACGTATACTACTGTATCGAAACCAAAAACACCTCCGCGTACGGAGTCGCTCTCCAAGGTAGGAGACGAAATTGTAATGAAGTATGGCGAGGCCATCTTTATTGTTCTCGACAGTTTAAACCCCGCCGAAGTAACCATAGAATCGGTGATTGACGAAACAACAAAAACCGTAATGCTACGCGTGATAGACAAATCCAAGGACGTAGTTATCCTAACGCACAAGTGTCAGACCGTGGACCGTGTTGGCGGAGGCGCAACAGAGTTCCCGCGCATTCAACTTGCCGATGGCCTTACTCCAGAGCAGGTGGTGGTTACGCCAATGTGCGATGAAAAGAACAGGATGGCCGGGTACTCGATACGGTATGGCTCTGAAGAACGCGGATGCCAAGTGCAGGCGCAAGCCAGTCTTCGCTCGTTCCATCGGTGTGGTGAGAATGTAAAGCCCGACCCCAAGAAGACATCTGCTAAGCAAAAGAGTGCTTCGGTTCGGAACGACACGTGGCGGCTCCTCTTCTATGGTGATGACCGACGTTAGAGCTTAGCTCTGCCAGCCGTCTAACCAATACGTTGCCATAAGCCCCTTGCCCTTCACATCTATCGTGCCATGGCTTGCGATGATGAAGGCAGACTGACTGCTTCCCAACGCGGCAACAAATGCCTCGGTGCAGTGTACTCTATCGGGCTCGGATAGGCCCTCCATGCGCGCGGCAACATTTACGGCGTCGCCCCAAATGTCGTAGGCAAACCTGCTCTCCCCTACAATGGCCGCTACCACGTCCCCGCAATTGATGCCGATACGCAGATGCAGGTCGTAACCGCTCTCGGCGGAGTATGTTCGGATAACAGACACCAAGTCTAACGCAAAGTTTGCCATGCGCACTGCATGATCGGGTGTTGGATCTGGTATTCCGGCGGCAGCCATATATCCATCGCCAATAGTCTTAATGCGCTCCACACCTCTGTCCAGCGCTGCACGGTCGAAACGTGAGAACAATTCATTAAGTACCCGAACTACCTCTTGTGGTGCAAGAGAGCTGGTAAGGGGCGTAAATCCCACGAGGTCTGCAAAGAGAACAGATGCAGCCGTGTAGGAATCGGCAATCGATCGTTCCCCCTTCTTCAGTCGTGCCGCAATCTGCGCAGGAAGAACGTTGAGAAGAAGTTGATCGCTGTGCCTTTGCTCTTCTCGTAAATCTCGCGTCCGCTCTTCAACAATATTCTCGAGTTGTTTATTGCGTTCGGTAATCGTTCGCACGCGCGACCGGTAGAACACCACACCAACGCCAATAATGCCAAGTGCAATGCAGATCTTAAGCCATGCTGTTTGCCACCATGCCGGCTCTACAATTACGGTAAGGGGCTGGCGTGGCTCTTTCCACTCTCCATCAATGTCGAACACCTGCACACGAAACGTGTATTCGCCTTCACCCACGTTTTGATACCGTGCTTCGAGTGGGTCGGATGTTTCTATCCAACGTTCATCATACCCCTCTAACAAATACCGAAAGCGCAGGTAGGGTCCGTACGTTGGGTCCGCTGCGGTAAACCGTATGGTAAATGGAGAGTCGGTAAAATTCACAACAAGACTGTCCTGTTCATTCAGCGATCGCTCGAGTGGATGCAGAGTATCGCGCAGCAGCAGCGATGTAAGCTGTACTGTAAGATCGTTGCGAACAGGTGGCACGTTCTGCGGATCGAACACCGACACATTGTTTGAACGCACCAGCACAATACGGAGCACATTGCCTCTGCGCGGAAATAGCGTGCTTTGACGGGATGGATTTTGCGCCGCATTGTCGAACGGAATTAACCGGAATCTCTTTGTGCGTGGGTTAAAGCTCTCGATGTGCGCCGGTGTTACCAGCCACAGCGTTCCCATGTGGTCTGGCGCAGCTCCAAGGTATGGCTCGCGTCCAACGGGAACGAACGGACTCCGCACTCTGCGATAGACATGTCTATCAAGATCAATTTCGGCAACGCCTCTGCGGTCTACCACGTAGGCAAGCCCCCTATCACTAAACACCATACACTTTACGGAGGCCAATGGCTCTGTTCTGTCATCTTCGGGACGAAGCTCTATGGGCGTAATCGCTCCATTTGCGCTCATCGTGCCAATGTGTTTATATCCATACACCCACTCTTCGCCTTTTGGGGATACCGCAACGCCAACCACGGCATCGTTAACGGTAAAGTCTCGCAGCGCACCTGTTGGTGGACGAAACTCGAAGGCATCGGTGTGGTTGTTGTATTCGAATCTTCCGTGATCTGTGGCGGCCCACAAGGATCCATCCTTCGTTTCAACAAAACGAACAATGATGTCGCTCTCCACTGCTCCCGTTCTTGCGCTTCCATTTACGATGTACGTTTTTACCCGCATATCGTACGGCGAGATTGCACGGATAACACCCGTAGATCCCACCCATACCGTGCCTTCGCGAGACCGGTATGCACAGTGGAACGTGCTTCTACCCTGCCTGCCGCGTCCGGCCGAGTTGGGCTGCAGACTTCGTTCGCCAACGTCGTAATACGCTACGCTGCCGCTTCGCGTATTTACAACGTATACCTCGGGATCGGTTGGCGATGGCCACGTAAACATCATCATGCGGTCTTCATCAAGAATCACCGAAGCCACCGCATAGGGCAATGCCGCAGAGAATGTTGGAAGGGGGCGATACGGGTCTGCAACAACCACACCCACAAGCGGGATGTTCACGGTTATTCTGCCCTTTTCATCAATGCTAACGGGGTCTGCAAACACCCGCAAATCTTGGTCGAGCGTTGCTGCAGGTATCGGCAGAAACTCAAGCGTAGATGTTCGCGTGTCCAGCACACTAATCCCGCCTCGTCCCGTCCAAGCCACCATTCCCATGGAATTACTGCACGATGAGATTGTCCAACCCGCTACACCGGAACCATCGTGAGTTGTTCGCTCCTTTACGAGTGAAGCTACCCACTGCCGCGTGCTTGGGTTTGGACTAACGAGAACTGCCATACCCTGTGTGTTTCGAAGTACAAGTGTTCCGCCGGCAACACGCAGAGCTACATCAATTGCGCCGGCATCAAATCCACTTGGCAGCGGCAGCGGTGCCAACATCTCGCCACGTTTGAGATGCACTCTGCGCACCTGTCCACCTTCGATGTACCATGCCCCATCTGCAGTGTCGGCAACAAAGCGTGCCCCCTTCCATGCATCGGGCAAGGTTGATATGCGGACGCGAAATGTGGTGTCGGTGGACTTTCTTTCTGCTATTCCATGCTGCGTAAGTGCCCAGAGAGATCCTGAAGCGTCGCTAAATACCTGACCATCGCCAAGAATGGGCTCGGCTCTTTCATTCTCGCCGGTAACAACCGTAGCCACCGCGCTCTTGCCCGTGCGCACATCACCAATGCGGAGAAGAGCGGCACTGCCATCTCCAAAGGCAGAGCCGGTGGTAATGTTCATACGAAACACCGTGTCATTCACCAGCCGAAAGTTTGTTGCGCCCCGAAACGGCTCGTCTGCGCGGTTACCTGTTGGATACGTGTTAACAAAGGCCTGACGTCCAGCATCGAACCGTGCAATGCCGTTTACGGTAACGAAGTACATACTTCCATTGGGCGCGCGAAGAACGGAATACACGCGAACATTCCGAATGGAGGTGCTATCGGACAAACTGGGTAGGTAGGTAGACAGTCCCCTACCATTCCATCTGCAGAGTCCGTCCTGTGTGGCAATCCACGTTGTGCCATCGGGAGCAGTAGCTACACTATTAATCTCGTTCGAGGGCAAGCCCCTTGCCACATCGATAAGGCGTGTATGATATTGCTGCCCGCGGGCAGACACTGCAAGCGCAACGAAAAGCAGAACTATGGCAACACCGCGGAGCAACACCACCCTTAACCTCCCTGTAGATCGAGGGCTGCAAAATAGTCATTCCCCTGCGCCAGAGCTGTTGCCAAGGTTAGCCATTCGAAGAACGTATGGGATGACCTTTCGAGAGTACGAACAACATCTTTGTTGAAGAGTCCACCACCTACACCGGCATCGGCAAAATCTTCGAGAACATCAGGAATCCTCTGGGCAATTACGTCTTCTGTGAGATCGTGTGCTGCATGCCCCCTACCAAACTTGGAAACAGCACCAATGAGGAGGGGTCTGCCCGCCAGAAGCAATGGGTAGTTACTCCGTTTGCCAACAAATGGAATGCCGGCACACTGCGGGATGTAGCGCTGGATCCACCGTCGGAAGAGTTTTGCGTGGTCTCTCTGCGATGCCGGCAGCGATAGAACCGACTCAAGCAGCCCGGTGTCGAGAAACGGCATTGCACTGTTGAACCACGGAGAAAACACTGCTCCAGCGTTGGCAACGAAGCCAGGAGCATACCATCGGAGGAAGAACCTATCCAACCAATCTCGTCTGCCACGGAATGTAGGCCGACCCTTTTGCGCCATTGCCGCTGCAACAGACTCCATTGCATACGCCGCAATTTGGCCATGAAGATGTGGCGCAAACACATCCAGGTTGCGCACCTGTAAAAACCGAGCCACTCCCGCAACATCTGCAGTGCGTAGCGCATTCCACCCTTGTAGCAATAGCCGGTTGCCTAGTCCACCGCGCAGCAATCCACCATAGGCACCATCGAGGAATACAGCCTTCGGAAATCGGTTCATCACATCCGCAATTGCCGGAACAACCGCGGCGTGCGCCATGGAGTATGTGCCCTCGCTTATACTTGCAATGCGAGCCATAACGGTGCGGCAATCATGAAGATCAACAGATCGCACATCGAGCATTGAGTGCTCCAACTTCAGTGCCGCTGCAATCTGCACCGCCACCGCGCAATCGGGCATGTTTGGCGTGCCATACGTAAGAATGTGTGGACGCAGCCCCGCTCCGATGAGAAGCGCTAACAGTGCCCGCGAGTCTATTCCACCAGACAGCGCAAGTACAACGCTGTTGCCGGCATACTGCTGCACACACTGCATGGCAGCCGCATCCGGAGCAAGGACATCAACCTGCACCGGACTCGGCGGCACTCGGTGTATTCCCTCAAAGATTGCTTCGTCGGAGAACCCATTCACGAACATCCACTGCGATGCAATGGCGCGCACATTGGGCCGCAGGGGTTGGTCTGCGGGCGCGCTACGCACGTACGAACGAGTAATCTCTACCGGAAGCATACAGCGAAAGTACAACCATCCGCATGGACCGTGGTATCTTCGCGGCTTGACTCTGCAGCAAATCCTCGAAGCATTAACCCTAGAGCGCGACGCCCACGCCGAGCGCTTTCGCACACTTACTACGCAAGCGCCTGTGCGCCAGCGCGTGGCCGAAGGTGTAGCATGGTTCCCCGTAAAGATCCGCGAAACCGGGTATGGGTTTGGCGAATACCCCTACGTGGTAGTAGAACGCATGGGCACATCAACCGCCCATCAGTTGACAGGGGGCAAACCATGCCAAATTTTCTCTGTATCCGGCACAGATCAGCAAACGGCCAATGGCACATTACACTGGGTTACCGGCAACGTTGCCCATGTAATTCTCCGCGATAACGAACACCCCGATTGGTTAGACCAAGGAAAGATCGGCGTACAATTAACGTTCGACGCATCGGGGTTTAAGGACATGACCGAAGCGCTGCGTGTGTGCAGCGATGCTGCTGATAACCGCGTAGCCCATCTACGCGATATTCTCTTCGACGCAAAGGAGCCCACGTTTCGTCCACAAAGCACGTACCTGCCTGGTACGGAGCTCAATGAGTCGCAGAATGCCGCCGTTGATCTTGCTCTTCGGGCAAACGACCTTGCCGTTATCCATGGTCCACCCGGCACCGGAAAAACAACAACACTGGTAGAGATAATCAAACGGCTATCGCAGAGAGAGAAGCCCGTATTAGTGTGCGCCCCCTCCAACGCTGCCGTAGATCTGCTAACAGAGCGGTGCGCCGCAGCCGGATTAGATGTGGTGCGGCTGGGCAACCTTGCACGGATAGATCCATCCGTTACACAGCACACGCTTGGCGAACGGTGGAAGAACCACCCAATGGCGGGAGAGATAAAGGACCTGCGAAAACGTGCCGACGAGTTTCGTCGAATGGCCCTCAAGTATAAACGCTCGTTCGGCAGATCCGAAATGGAGCAACGCAAGCTGCTTTTGCAAGAGTCGCGCTCGATTATTACCGACGTGCGTAGAATGGAAAAGCAGATAACCGATCTTATCGTGGACGGGGCAGATGTGGTTACTGCAACACTTGTTGCTTCGCGCAACGAAGAGATTCGCGGACGTCACTTCTCTGCCGCAGTAATAGACGAGGCCGGACAATCGCTCGACCCCGCATTGTGTATTCCGCTGCTCCGTGCAGAGCGCGTGATACTTGCCGGAGACCCGCACCAGTTGCCCCCTACCGTAATTGAACAACGAGCTGCAGCCGTACTTGGCAGCACGCTGCTCGAGCGTATCGTAGCCACAAAACCCCAAGCAGTGTGCCTGCTTACCGAGCAGTACCGCATGAATCACGTCATCATGCAGTTCTCGAACAACGCTTTCTACGGCGGCAAGGTAACCGCGCATGCAAGTGTGGAAGAGCGCACTGTACCAGCGGGCGCTCCCCTTGCAGAGAGTATGCACCTTATAGACACGTCTGGCAGAGGGTGGGACGAAGAGTCTGGCGAGGGGGCGGAGTCTCTTGCTAACCCCGGCGAAGCGCGGTGTGCCATCGAGGTGTTATCGCAGATAGCAGCACTCGAAGAGGCATCCACCTTAACTGTTGGACTCATCTCTCCGTATCGCGGACAAGTTCGGTATTGTTCGCAACTGATTCCAACGGATCTGAGGGGGCGTTTTGCAGAGTTCAGCATCGATACTGTTGATTCTTTCCAGGGCTCCGAGTGTGATATCGTTGTTATCAGTTTGGTCCGCAGCAACCCCGACGCCGAGATAGGTTTTTTGCGGGACGTACGGCGCATGAACGTAGCCATAACCCGCGCCAAGTGTAAGCTCGTTATCATCGGCGATGGGTCCACGGTTGCGGCCCACCCATTCTACCGCGACCTCTGGCAATACGTAGAGGCCAACGGCACGCTGAGGAGTGCGTGGGAGATGGCATAACATCCGTGCCTATATTCGCGGTTCAATTGATTGGTTCCACAATTATCAGCCCACTATGAATCGCCTCTTCGCTCTCTTCCTCCTTGCCGCTGCAACGGTTTTTACAGCGTGTCAAAAATCGGGTCCATCCTCGGAAGAGCTTGTCTTCCGCAGTCAACTTTACCTTGACTTGAATGGATTAGATAAGGCCGAGAAGTTTGCGCGCGAAGCTGTTGCATCGAATGCCTCCGATCCGCAGGCATGGCAGGCACTTGGCACAGTATGGGCACGACGGAATAATGCAGACAGCGCGCTGGCATTTTACAAGAAGGCCGCCGAGGCCGACCCAAAGTTTGTGGAAGCACAGTACGCCTTGTCTAATGTGTACATTGCCAAGAACGATCTACCCAAGGCACTCGAAGCAATTCGCAAGGCAATCGAGTTAAAGCCCGACTCAACAACAGGATACAATAACGAGGGTGTAATCCTTACGCAGCAGGGTAACCTAACAGGGGCAACGGCCTCGTTCCAAAAGGCCATTGAGAAAGACCCCAAAAACGCGCAAGCCCAATACAATCTTGGCAACGTTTTTCTAAAGCTTAATAAAATCGGCGATGCCGAAACGGCCTTCAAGGCCGCGCTCAAGCTCAACAGCAACTTTACCGAGTGTTACATGGAGCTTGCCACGGTTGAAGAGCGCAAGGGCAACATGGCCGAGGCCCATAACAACCGCGGCCTTGCCGCACTCACAACAAGCAACTTTGCTTTGGCAGCTCAGAACTTTGAGTCGTCTGTAAAGGCCAATGCCAACTACGCCGTTGGACATAACAACTTGGCTCACGCGTATCTGAAGCAAAACATGCGCGACAAGGCAATTGAAGAGTTTAAGGTTGCGGCCCGCCTCGGATACCCGGATGCACAGCGCTTGCTTGGTCAAGAAGGTATCTCCTGGAAGTAAGGCTTTAGAAGAAGGCCGCCTGCCAACCAACACTTACGGTGGTGAACCGTGCGCCAATGCGCACAATGGCTCCCGTGGAGGCCGCCACTCGTATAGAGTTTTCGGCTGTTAAAGGGAATACAACGGTGCCACCAATACGTGCATTGCTTTGATGGTCGTCTCGCTGCTCGCCATTGATGTAGCTAGCGCCACCAACGTAGTACGTTAGGTTGAACGCTGCCCACAAACCAGGCGAAAACGTATAGCTGATGTGACTCTGAACGGCTGCAAGGGGGTCTTGCTCCCGCATGGCAGTGCCAGGAAAAAACGTTGCATTGTCGGTAAAAAACCAGCAGGCAGCGTATACGTCGAGCAACCACCTATCCGCAATGGGTTGCGAGAGGGCCAGCTCTGGCTTGAAGGACCATCGATTGGTGCCGATGTTGATGAGCTTTTCGGGAAAGAACTGGCCGATAGGTGCAACAACCATGATGCTTGCGCCAACAACAGTTTGTCTGCGCACAGTGGCAAAGTTGTCTACCGCGCGCGAGGGTGCCCCGATGAGCAACACCGACCATCGAAATCGTGCGTCGGCCAAACCACTTCGCGTAACAGAAGAATCTTCGCCGGCAATTGTTGCGGTAGCCGTAACCCAAGAGTACGGCAACACAGCGAGAATCTGTGACGTGTGACCGAGGAAGTCGAAGGACCGCGCTATGCCAACAGATGTGGTTACTATGGATGCCGAGAGATCCTGGAGTGGAAGTGTGGGGTCGGTTACAACGTTACCCGCAGAATATGCGCCACCTATCGTAATGAAGGTACCGTTTACAGGTACACGTATGTACGATCTTGGATCGAGGTCCTGACATTGCAACCGATGAGAAAGAAGCCATGCAAGACACAACAAGGCCAGTGGGCTAACGGAGCGGGTCATTACGGCCGCATGAACTAGAAGCTCTGCGTAAGCATCATCTGAAACGTATTCTCGCCGAACGATGCGTTGGGCTTGGAAGACCCGTAGGCGTACGTATTTGTGATGCCGGAAACATTGAGAGACAACCGATCCATAATCATCCACCGCAGCCCAACGCGAAACATTATCTGTGTGTCGGCAGAGTTATCCCCTAAACTGTTGCTCCCAATGGTAACAGCCAAACTTGGCGTTAGCTTGTTCTGCATAAATCCATAGGACGAGCCAACGGTAAAACCAATCATCGAGAATCCATACACGGGCAGACTGTTCTTCAGATAGTTAATCGCTGTCCACGCTGTAAGGGGCATGATGGTCCACGAAGTATTGTACATGGTGTACAACCCAAAGGTGTTGTTATCGGCAAGGCGTCCGGAAACAACATTAAAGTCTTCGTAGGTGTCTAAGCTGAGATTCAACGAGATTGTGTGCATGATTTTCGTAGTGGGAATCATGTACATCGGAGACAGTGAAATGGAGCGCGACACGTTTTGTACTCGCAGCGTATCGTTTACCACTCCATTGCGCATGCCGAAGTTGCTAAAGGACCCACTTACACTGAACACATCGCTGAATATCCACGATGCATTGGCCAGGACAATCACCTGAGACAAGGTCTCGTCGGTTTGACTGGAGAAGTTGAAGAGGCGCGTGCCAACCGTGCCAGACAGAGAGATCTTGCGATCGTTGAAATAGAGACGCGGAGACGTTGTGATATCGAGGTAGTCCGACATCATGAACGGTATGCCGAACGGAATGTATCCCGGCCCAACGTACTTGATCTTTGTGTCCAAGCCCCAGTCGCTGTAGTTTACAAGTACACCACCCATCAGCGCTCCATCGGCGCGTGTTGAAGACCGGGGCGTAATAAGCCAGCCCGGTACAAGCTTAGCTCCACCATCAAGTTCCGATGATGTGATGTCTCTTGTAATAGCATTTGCCGCTGCCTCGCCCACGAGTGCAATTCCGTCATCAACCTCTACGCGGAATGCGAGCGACAGGATAGCCCCCTCCTGAGCAAGCAAACTTTTCCAGGCGTCTACTTCTGTATAGGGTGTGAATCCTGTTGTGGTATCCATTTGACCAACCGTGCGAATGATGCCGCGTTCTAACGGACGCGGACCGGAGGCAAGGTCTACGGTGTCGTCTCGCATGGTCATAATGTTGAAGTCCACAAACCACTTATTGCCATCGCCTACACCAAACTTAGCCATGTACAAACTACGGGAGTACGCACCGGTAATCGAGCGTGAGGTGTCGGAGGCAACGGCGCGCTGAATCACACCGGTGTTAAACGCCAAACGGAATGGTCCAGGCTGCGCGTTAAATCCACCTCCGAAAATCTGCACGTCCGATCCAACGAGCTCCGAATACCGAGGCACGTGAGATCCAAACTGCAGCTCGGCCCAATCTACACCGGGCTTAAACGAAACCGAAAAGGCGTTGAGCGGGTTCGTAAAGAACTGCGCAAGCGTCGGACTCAGCGTAGCCGGCGTTATAGTGTTTGTTTCCGTGGACGTAAGGATGAGTGTGATGGGTATCGTTACGTTGTCGAACAACGTAATTGTAGGAGTGAACATGAACCGATAGAGATTAGCCGGACGGCGAGGCGACCATACGGGTACACCCAACGTATCGGTTGATGAGTTCATCCAATAATACTCTGCACTTACAGATGCAGAACCACTGATGCGGAACCACGAACTCTCTTCCTGTGTGCGAACAACAGTCGAACACAACAGCAGAAGCAAACATGATGCAGCGAACGCCGCGCGAACCGAACTCATCGCAAGTCTATTGAAATTGGCTCAGACACTACGGATTCTGCGCCAGAGGCGGTTACCACCTTGATGGCGTATCGCACACTTGCGGCACGCGGTGGTACGCGGTCTACGTACGATCTGGTTTTTCCATCGGCCACTACGGCGTAGCTCACAAGGTCTTCGCCATCGGCACGATAGATAACAAAGGCCAGGTCCTCGGGTAAATCCGAATACGTCCAGCCAATCTCCACAACACGCGCCGTTGAATCATAGCGGGCGGTTACGAGTTTTGCTGGTGGACGCACGCCCGTGTCGTACCGCTTACACGTAATCTCGTTTGATGGCTCAGACCGCAGGCCGGACTGATCTACTGCTTGTAGCGCATAGTCGAACGTTGCATCAATCACGGCCGTTGTATCCTCGTACTGCGCACCGATGCTGGGCAGCGCCGCAATGGAATCCCAGGTTTCGGTGCCACTAACGCGCCTAAGCACGAGATGCCGCGCAACGTCTTCGCTACTGCTGCTTACATAGTCTATGATCACCGAAGAATCTGTAACAAGGTAGCCAGTGATGACCGGTGATACTGGCGGCACAACGTCTGGACGTTCTACTTGTAGTATGGCCGAAATCTCGGAGCGGTTGTGATGAAAATCGAGCGCATACATCCGGTAGTATACATACCGTGTAAGTGTCCGAATTTCCACCGTGTCGGTTATCGAAGTTTCGTTAGATACATTTAACGTGTCGTTTGTGAGGCGTTCGTGCACTACCGTAAACTCATGGGTAGAGTCGTTGGCGCGAAGCAAACGGTACCCCATGTAGTCCCGATCGGCTGGACGATTGAAGCGGATAGTTGCAACGCCGTTCGAATCTATTTGGCCAGAGAGTAGCTCTGGTGCAGCGGGCGGCGTAGAATCGATAAGTACTACGTAGGCACTAAACGAGCGAATGGTATTCCCCGCCGTGTCTATGGCTTCAATTGCATAGTAGTTGGTGTTGTAAAATGCGGAAGCAGAGTCGATATACTCCCGCTGCGTTGCCGGCAACATGCGCGAGATACGTGGAAATTTCCCTTCGTCTAACGAATCCTTTCCAACGTAGAAACCACGTAAATCGCGGCTTACGGGTTCGGGCATTTGCCATGTAACTCGCACAACACCCGGACGAATCTCGATGGCTCGGACCTCTGTTGGCTGGTCAGGGGGCGTTTTATCGCGTGGCATTGCTGTTACTTCGCTGATGAGTTCTTCATCAGCAAAAGCGGTGTATCCCAACACGCGATATTTGTACACACGATAGTTTACCAGACCCGAGTCTCGGAACACTTCGCCGGTTGATATTTCTGTACCGGTTACAAGATTCAGCATTGGTGCATCGGCAAGGTTCAGCCATGTTCGACCATTGTCTGTAGATCTCTGCACCATGGTTGCAGAGTAGTCTGGAAACGTTGGCCAACGCAGAGCAATCTCGGTATCTCCCGTATCTACCACTACAGAACGTGTACGATTGGGGGCACGATACTCGTTGGCATCAACAAGAACGGTATCTAGCGCGGCGGGCTCTTTTGGTCTACTCGCCAACCCAATGCGATACGCATAGCGTTGGCCCGCCCGCACGCTCTCGTCGTTGTATTGAAGTCCCAGTCCAAGCGCCGAAATCGTGTCTCTATCGGCAGCCAACATTGCAAAGCCGTACTGCATAGCAAGAGCTTCAGCACGTTGCTCCGGCGAAAGTGTGTTCGGGGTTTGCTCGTATAGAACGGAGTGTGCGAAGGTGCGGTACGCAATCCGCATTGAGTCGGAATTGCGGAAGTCTAACGCCAACCCATTAAAACGTGCCTCTTCGAACGGACGAAAAACGTCTGCCGTGTCGAGAGTGATGCGCGTAAACGGACCAATCCTTCCTGCGGCATCTACTGTAGCGCGTTCCAGTGTATAGCCCCCTTCCCTACCCTCTGCGAAGTAGGCAGGAGCTGTTGGAGCCCACCGGAGAATTACACCATCGGGAACACGCCGAGCAATAATCTGAACGTACTGTGTTGGACCTTGCGCGTACACTATACACACACCCAGCACAAGCATGGCAGTTGAAGCGAGCAGTTTCATGATGCTTCTGTCCTTCTTAAGGATTGCACTGTGTGCCGGTGGAGAAATTTGCCGAGAACGAGCCCTTAATCAGGCCGCCCAGCACGTTGTATGTACCCGCAACCGAGCCGTTCACCCAGCTTGGCCCGGGGAAGCCCCCTTGCAGATATGCGCCAATCTTGATCGATGCCAGATTAAACGTACATCCGCTACCACAGCAGTGTAAGCACACAACCGGAGTTGTATACCAACAGGTTTTCCAGAAGCAGCTTTTGAATGGATTACCGCAACATGGTTTGGGAAGTTTTACACCACCCACATTCCATGGTTTTGCACGTAGCGTAACAGAAACAGCACCATACACCGCAATGTTGCCATTTACGTACCATCTGTTGTAGCCGGTGAAACCTGAACACGGCGAACCAGATACGCGCTTGAGTATGAGGTTCGATTCAACTCCTGCCGAAGCAGCCCAATCAATCCAACCAACTCCAAGGTCTATCTGTCCGGACTTGGCAAAGCTGATTTCGATGCCGGTGGCAAAACCAGGACCCGATTTCACGGCATTGGTTGCCGCTGCTAACGTTGCTGCATTAATTGCGCAACCAGCTGCTTGCAAGCCAGCTATAGTTTGTGGCAAGAACCCTGTTGGAGCAGTAATGTTATTGCCGAACATGAAGTACGAGCGGCTGTTCACGGAGGAGCCAAGCACACTTACACTTACTGTTACCCTGCTTACGGGATCGCCGACCTTTACATACCATTTTCCGGTATTGCCGTTTACATTAATCTTCAGTGTACCATTGCCAGTAATGGGCGATCGGTTTATCGACACCGATGCATTTAGATCGAAGATTTTGTTCACGAAATCGTAGGACACGTTGAGTGTTCCCTTCACGGGCGCGTCGTTTCTGTCGGCAAACGAAGCCATCATCCACAGCGATCCTTGAATTCCAAGATTGGCAATACCACCACTCGAGGTAAACTGAGCAGCAACCCCAATATCGGCATTCATCCGTGCGGGATCTGGACTGCTTCCAAGAACGGCCATAATCCTAAAGCCGAGGCCGATGTTCTTGTCGGGAGACATCTGCGCGCCACTAGACGTACTCGAGCCGGTTGTTGCTGTAGCGGCGGGCCGCGTGCCAGTCATGTCTACGTTCATGTGATACCAGGCCGCAACGCTGGCTCCATAAAACGCATACCCCGTCATAAACGGTATACCAGCAGGAAGGATAACTTTTGCGTCCACGTACCAGTACCGGAAGTTGTTTACTCGCCCAAATCGGGCGTTGGCATCTATCTGCAATGCCATCGATTTGAATGTGGCTTTGAGTGAAGCTGCAAACCCGTTACCCCACTTTGTATCGTTGTAGTAAAAATCGAGCTGACCTGCAATTGCTACAGCAGACAGATTAGCGTTTACGGTGATCTTGTCTACGAAGAAGTCCTTAAACTTCGGTTTAAAGCTAAACTTGGCGTCGTTCGTAGACCTTTCGATAGCACCCTGTATTCGGAACGTACCGCTCCCACTCAGAAGATTGCTATCCAGACCGATGCTCAGTGTGAACTTCAATTGAGCCGCCATCAGTTCGGACGCGCTTGCAGTAGCAGACTCGAATGCAATACCACTGATGTTTACCGGGAAGCCCGCAATTGTTTTCTGTGGTGATGCAAAGCTCCATGTTCCAGGTTGGAATGTGAATGTCCCGGCCGTAGAATTCGGTGTGGGCTTCTGCATGTGGTTATAGTTCAAACCAAGATTCGCGAAGGAAACACCCAGATTGAGCGCAATCTTCTTGGTTGTACCCGGAACAGTAATGTTGCCGCCGTCGTAGGCAATCTTGCCGTTCAGTTTCAGGTTGAATTTTTTCTCGGTGGCACTCAAGGTTATACCGATGAGCGATGTTTCGTACAACGTAAGTTTGGCACCAGCAAAGAGATCGGCATTAATATCTTTATCTGGTTTTATCGTAAAGTCGAATCTCTTCTGTGGCACGTTGAACAGCGCACGATACGCAAGGGCAGCGTTAGCTACGGCCTGCGTCATAGGCAGGTTTATCTTGCCAACCATGTAGGCCTGGGTAATGGAGCTGTTTATGAGAGAAACAGAAACGGTGTCGAGCGAGCCCGACAACTTGGCGAGGTCTGCCTTGGGGTATTGGAATACATTGGCAACTTTAAACTGACCCGTGATGCCTGTTTTAGCAATGATCAGGTTCTTCGCAGACAACTGAGGCGCGGCATTTGGATCGTCGAACGTTCTCCATCCGTCTGGTAGGAAGAGCTTGATGTCCGAAGCGAACATGCCGTTGAAGGTGTTTGTCTTGTCGCCATTGTAGCCGGCAGGGAACACAATACCGGCTGGGTTTTGCACATCCGAGAAGTCGAAGAACAGATCCGTTATCTGCATGCCCATGCCGTTAGAATTAGGGAACGTACAGGCCGGCAGGTTTCCTTTAAGAATCCAGTTCTTCCAATCGGTTGCCTTTGCGGTAAAGGAAGCCACTACCTTCTTGCTTGGGTCGGGATCGGGCCGCGGTGTAACCCACGTGCGTGGCAGGTGCAGATCGAGGTCTACGGAAATGGTATCGAAGTTATTACAGGTCCAAGAGATGAATGTACCCTGCCGTTGGGCACTCTTCGCCTTCATGGTTACGGTGAACGAGTTTGCATTTGGTGACAGACCTCGCAACTGAAAATCCTGTATTAGCTCGAGTGTTGCTTTTTTGCCAAGGCCTCCGGGACAGAAAGGAAGTCCGGTAAGACCAAATGCCAGTGTGTCGTTATACGATGGTATTGGAATTGAAGCAACCGCAGCAAGCTGTGCTTGGTTCTTTGTAAATATCATCTCCGATATCACAAGTGTGTAACCCTTTACATTGTTTACACCAATTGGTGTGGTCATGGGCTGCGTGATTTCGGTAACAAGATTCACAATCTTGTTCTTCTGCTTCATCAAACTCTCGAGGGCAGCAGCACCACCCTTTGTAACGGTAGTGCTTAGCGCATCTGCGGCCAGTGTTGGGATGTTCAATGCGTCTGCGTCCTTCTTTGATCGAACAACCCCAGCCGTTACCTGACGCGATGTGTTGATCTGGAGTCCGGTAAACTGCACAGCAACCTTAAAGAGCATCCACGGAATCCGAATCGCTCCTGTTCCGGCCAGAGACGAGGGGCTTGCGTTGGTAAGATTATCCACAACCATAATGAACTGACCCACCCGAATGGAGTCGCCTACAGCTACATTCTGTTGAAGCACTCCCCCCGGCAGAATCTGTGCTATAGGACAACTGCCGCAACTTGTGGTATCGCCCGGAGCAAGAGCACTGCCGGCCAGCGCTCCGCCTGCACCAGCACCGGCACCTGCAGCACCGCCGCCGCCACTGCCACCATCGCCGCCGTTGCCGCCATTACCTCCGCTACCACCACTGCCACCATTGCTTGTAGTGGTAACTGTATCTCCATTACCACCAGCGCCACCGTCACCACCGTTGCCTCCCGGACCAGAGCCCGGAAGTTGAGAGCGCACAACTGTAAAGGAGAAGGGTTGCGCCCAGCCGTCGGGTTCGGAGGCGGGTAAACCATTGTCTTGAAACACGGCGCGAACACTCCAAACGTATCTCTTACCAGTATCGAGATCGGGGATCTCCATCGGAAGAGGAAGCTGCGTTAGGTTCGACACGGTGCGTGTAAGTATGGGTCTGTTCGTACGAAATGCATCAATAGGATTTGTTTGCCCCCTAAGCATCTCTACAAGGGTAAAGATGTAGTCGATGGGCCTCGTTGGAACGGGCTGAGGTGTTGTCCAACGGAAAACTGGCCGAATACTCGATGGCTGTGTAGCGTTGTCTGCCGGAAGTAACAGCACGGACGGACGCGACCCGTTAATGGTAAGGGGCTTGCAGTCTTGCGTTAACAATGTGCCCGTTACACGGTCTACCACGCGAATACAGTATTCGTAACGTCCGGTCGGAAGCATTCCCGAGCGCACGGCAATCTCTTTGTACTGCCCAAAGTAGTCGAGGTCCTCGAGGTCTGCAATCTCCGTACCCTGCAGAAGTATCGATCCCGGACCCAGAGTAAAGGGCGGGGGCTTGCTGGCCTTCGACCGAGCAACCAAGGTTCCGTTAATGCTTAGCTCTACGGAGAGCTGCACCTGGAACGATGTTGTGGTTAGGTTCGTAATCGTTAATTGCACATACTCGGGATGCCCCTTCCAGTCTGCCAAGTACGGACTTGGGCTGGGAATCACAAACAAGGTTGTGCGCACGGACGTAGTCTGCGCTATGGCAGAGGGACTAGCCGCCGTGATGAATATAGCGACGAGTGTCGCGATGCGTAGCAACAACACCATGCGCTCCCCACGAGGTGTAAAAAACTTGAACCGAGACCGAAGTTACGACGAGAATAGCTTCGGAGTGCTATGGGTAGAACCGTATGCCAATTCCCGCATCGAGCCCTACACCGAAAGAGGGCGCAATTCCAATGTTTGGACCGAGCTCCACGAAAATCTCTATGGGCGTGTTCTTGGGGATGATGTTCAATCCGGTAATCACCCGCATGGCAAGTCCAAAGTCTCGTCCTTCGTCGTAATACCAGTATTTCCTACCCCGATCTTTATACCAGAATCCACTTCCACCGTGCCCAAAGCCGATACCCATGCCGGGTCCGGCAAGGAGCTTTACCACCTGCGATTTAAATACATCCAGGTGCCAAAGGTAGTCTACCTGCAAACGCGGAGAACCAAAGTACGATGCACCGATGTGGGCCTGTAGTGCGTTTTCCCTCGAAACCCAATATTTGGCGGTTAGACCGAGCGGCTCTCCAAGAACAATTCCAAACCCAAACGCGTTTCCGCGTGGACCCTGTGCGTGGCACCCCAATGTTGCCATTACGGCAATCAACGAAAGAAAAAGTGATTTTTTCATGTGGCCTGTTACTGCTAATGGTGTTTTTTGTTCCGTGGTTATTCGGTTATGGTGGCTTCTACTGCAATCATATATCCTGAGAAGTTCGTGTGATGCAGTCCCACCTCGTACTGTATTGTTTGAAGGTGCCTACCAAGCAAGTTATACCATGTAATGGTAACCGGCTCGAACACTCGCACGCGAAGTGCAGTTGGGCCATACTCTAAGGAAAACCGCGAACTGCGCATTGGGTTGTGTGCCACGCTGGTTGTTGGCTCGGCACCTTCAAACGCTCCAATCGAGGGGTTGGCAGCAAACCTATTACCGGCGAAATCCACGTCTACGCCCGCAATGGGTAGCCCCTTTCCAACGGCCGGACTGGTGGGGCCAATGGTGGCGTCGGCCTGCACAGCATCGCGCAGAAGGGGGTTGTCTCCGTATATCGAAGCAGTTTCTCGCATTACTCCAAGGTTTGGTTTGGACGCCGTTGGGGCGTCGAGATTATACCACAAGTTGTTGGACAGTGTGAACGTTTCGGGAGCGGTGTTACCACCAATGTTCACATGCGATCGCAGCGTAGAACGATACACCACAATGTTGTTTCGAAACACGTTTTGTCCACACGGCGCAAAGCGCGTGGGGTCTACGGTTTCCTGCAATACTCGGAACGCCCAGATAACCGGTTCGATGATAGTGTTGTTTGCAACATCTACGCGCACCGAACCCACGTAGGCAATTGGTGTATTGCTGCCAAGAAACACGTTTGCGTATACATATAAATCGGCTGCTTCGAAGGGGGCATCCAGTGGCCGGAAGAACTGCAGTCCGGTAGAACCGCCAAGATTTAACGCTCGTTCGCCACAGCGGATGAATGAATTGCGCGTGATGGTAATGAACTGTGTGCCACCCTTTGCTTGAATTGCGTTCGAGCCCATTTCGCGAAACGTATTGCGCTGAAACACCCCATTATGGCAGCCCACCATATCGGCTCCGCTACCACCGGTGGCACCGAACTCGAATAGACAATCTTCGATGCGAAAGTGGTCGAGGCCGGAAAGCTTTAGCATGTCGTTATTACCCGTGGCAGACATCCTGGTAAACACAACACCTCTGATAACGATGTGGTGCGTTGGCGAATCTATCGTGCCGCCATCATCAATGTTCATTCCGTTGCCGGTTTGCCCCGTAACGGTAAAGTTCTCGATGTCTAACCACGAACAATCCGAGAAGTGCATGGACTCCGTGCCACCACGGAATACAACACCTGCTTTATCGGTACCGCGAATCACGATGTGGCTGGTTTCTGTTCCGTTAAGATTCTCGATCCAAAATGTACCCCGATATTCTCCGGGCAATATCAAGATGGTGTCGCCCGGAACAGCGTCTCGTGCTGCTAGCGCAGGATTTGCATACGCCTGGCCGGAGCCAACCAGTAACGTTCTGGACTGCATTGCAGTGGCTGCCAGCACCACAACCACTAGGGAACCAAGAAGAATTCTCATACGTGTGTCGATGATAATTTTTGTTTATAGACAAATATCATGAAGTTGGGTGTTAGGAAGTATCATGTTGGTGCTTCAGACAATTCTGCGAACGGGAGAATCCATGCGGATAATGCCACGCCTTTCGTTGATCGTATTGACTACATCTGTCTTGTTCTCTCACGGCACCATGCCGGCTCAAACCAACATGGGGCAAACGTATGGGAACAAGGTAACGTTTGTAACTCCACCAAACCTGCGGTTGGTATCCTCTGATTCAATCAACGGCAAGCCGTCGTTCGACTACTTTATCCTTGTTAAAGCGAAACTCAACGGTGTGTATGACATAAGCGGTGGCCTACAGAACTACGAAACATTCAACGTTGGCCAGATAGACGTTTGGGGAACCGACAATACAAATCGGTTCTGGATGGATATGCATCAAACCCAACTTCGCTTTCGAGGTCAGCGCGAAACGGATATGGGAACACTCATCGGTTACCTAGAAGGCGACTTCTGGGCGGGCAACAAAACGTTTCGTGTTCGGCATGCATGGGTTGACTTCAAATTCATCCACTTCGGTCAGGACTGGTCGTTCTTTGGCGATAAGGATATATGGCCCAACGTTCTGGATTGGGATGGTCCACCCTCCGGTGTTTGGCGCAGGGCACCAGAGCTAAAGTTCTACTTTCCTGTAACCAACGCGGCACGTGTTGAGGTTGGCCTGGGCACCCCGAACGCCGACATTTGGTTTAGCGGCGACTTAGACACGGCGGTTTCGCCCGCCTACCAGTCCATGCCCGACGTCATCGGCGCTTATCGTTTAGAAACGTCGTTTGGTCACTTACGCGCTACGGCCATCTACCGCAGTCTGCGATACACAGGCGCAAATGGTGTGGAGGCCTTCCCGGGCTACGGCGCTACGGTTTCGGGTTTGGTAAAAACAAGCTCCACCATGCCAAACACCTTGCAGTTCCAGGTGGTAGGAGGCGCAGGTATCTCTACCTACTTGGCTTCCTTTGGCGGATATCAATTCGATGCAATTCCCAATGCCAAGGGTCAGGTTGAAGCGGTTCCTACTCTTGGTGGATGGGCGGCCTACGAACACTATTTCTCCAAACAGTGGCACATCAATCTTATTGGTGGCTTCTCGTATTTCCGAACGCCGGAGATTGCAGACTACACGATAAAGACACCGGGCTACGAGGCAACAAACTCCAAAATCGATCTTGATATGCTTTATGGGCTGGTGAATCTCATGTACGACCCGGTACCGAACCTCATTTTTGGACTGGAATACAACTACGGATACAAACAATCCAATCACAGAGGCAATATTACTGTTGCGCCCGGAGACGTTGCGCAAACGGTATCCCAATCTCGGCCAGCACATCGAATCAGCTTCGGTGTTTTCTTCGACTTCTAACTCTCTTCACCACGTAAAGGTCACGTATATGATTGCAGTTTTTCGCCGCTCTATCGCTGTTACAGCCATGTTCAGCATCACCGCATTCATTGCGGTAGCGCAAACACTTCCGCGCATTACCATCCTAGCAACAGGTGGCACCATTGCGGGGTCTTCGGATAGCCAAACCTCGGTGGGCTATACGTCTGGTGCCGTTGGTGTAGACGTGTTGATTGCAGCCGTACCCGGCCTAACAAAACTTGCGCGCATCAGTGGAGAACAAGTATCGTCCATTGGATCGCAGGATATGAATGACAAGGTGTGGCTTGCCTTGGCAAAACGCGTTAACCAGCTCCTGAAGTCCGACACCGTAGACGGCATCGTGATTACGCACGGGACAGACACAATGGAGGAGACCGCATACTTCCTCCATCTGGTTGCGAAGGGAAACAAGCCAATCGTGTTCACCGGCTCTATGCGTCCGTCTACGGCACTCAGTGCCGATGGCCCACTGAACATTTATAATGCCGTTGCCATTGCTGCAGATCGTGCCGCTAAGGACCGGGGTGTGCTTGTTGCGGTGAACGATAATATTCACGCTGCTCGTGAGATAACGAAAACAAACACCACATCCGTTCAAACCTTTCAATCACCCGACTACGGACTCATTGGCATTACACTCTATGGCAGACAGTGGTTCTATCGAGTGCCATTTCGAAAGTTTGGCGCCGAAACAGAGTTCGTTGTAGATGGTGCCACCTCCATGCCCCGCGTGGATGTGATCTATGCCCATGCAGATATGTCTGCGGACCTTATCGATGCCGCGGTAAAGAATGGTGCGAAGGGGCTTGTGGTTGCCGGCGTTGGCGATGGCAATATGACCACGGCTGCACTCGAGGCCCTGGCTCGGGCTGCCAAACAGGGCGTTGTTGTAGTTCGTTCGTCTCGCGTGTACAGCGGACGCACATGGCGGAACTCGGAGATCAACGATGATCAATATGGTTTTGTGGCTGCTGGCGATCTTGTTCCTTCAAAGGCACGTGTGCTCTTGAAGCTTGCCTTGGTGAACACCAACGACGTGAAGAAAATCCAGACTATGTTCGACACGTATTAACTCACCCGACCAACGCTGCGATGTTTCTCGAACTTCTTGTTGTACTTGGGTGTATCCTCCTCGGCATTCGCCTTGGTGGGATTGGTCTTGGCGCTGCCGGCGGAATAGGATTAGTGATTCTTGTTTTCGGTTTTGGTCTGCCTCCCGGTTCGCCCCCTGGCACCGTGTTGGGAATGATAGTGGCCGTGATTACTACCTTAGCGGCTCTGCAGAGTGCGGGAGGATTAGACTACCTAGTGCATGCAGCCAGTGGCGTGATGGCACAACGTCCACAGAGCATCGCCACCCTTGCACCGCTTTTCTCGTTTCTTCTGGTAGCCGTTAGTGGCACGCAGCACGTGATGTATGCGCTTATGCCCGTGATTGTGAACGTGTCCATGAAGGCCAACATCCGTCCAGAGCGGGCCCTTGCAATGAGTGTTGTTGCCTCACAGTACGGGTTGATTTGTTCGCCAATTGCTGCTGTAACCGTAGCGCTAATGGCAGCAACGGCGGGTTTCGGTTTGTCTCTCGGTGCCATTCTCACTGTTGCCATTCCTGCATCAATCGTTGGCATGGTAGCTGGGATTGCCAGTACAAGCTGGAAAAGCAGCGTGCTTAACGAAGACCCCGAATATCTTCGGCGTATCGAAGCGGGCGATGTAGCGCCCCCTACCGTGTCAGCACCTCCTACTGGAGCAGCACTGAGGAACGCACGCATCTCCCTTTCAATTTTCGCTCTCGCCATTGCCTGCGTTGTTCTTGTTGGGGTGTTTCCAGACATGCGTCCCACGTACGAGATCTTCTCCGCAGAGTCTTCGGAGCTGGGTCAGGTGGATACCGGCAGAGCAATTATGATGATCATGTTAGCTGCTGCCGGACTCATCATGCTGTTCTGCAAGGTAAAGCCCGACGAGGCGGTGCGCGGGAGTATCATGCGTGGCGGAATAGTGGCACTCATCAGCATTCTCGGAGTGTCGTGGATGGGGTCCTCGTTCTTCGAAGGCAACAGAAACGAGATTGTAACCGGCGTTGCAGAGCTCATCAAGGCCTATCCGTGGGTGCTAGCGCTTGGCCTCTTCGTTATGTCTGTTCTTCTGATGAGTCAGGCAGCAACCGTTACCGTGTTGATTCCTGTTGCGGTTGCATTGGGCCTGCCCGCCTCTGCCATTATTGGTGCCTTCCCTGCAGTGAACGGTATGTTCTTTCTGCCAACCTACGGCACTGTGTTGGCTGCTGTGTCTTTCGACTCTACCGGCAGCACGCGCATCGGTAAATATCTGCTCAATCACAGCTTTATGCTCCCGGGACTTGTAACATTGGTTGCAAGCACCCTTACTGCCATGCTCATCGCCCAATTTGTACTGTGATCACCACCAAGAGGTACGTATGAAAAAGCTCCTATCCGCCATCTGCGTCTGCATGTTTCTTATCAGCATAGGTGCGGTATCGCAGAACACAAGAACCGAACGCGATTTGTTGGGCACGAAAGAGATACCTGCTGACAAGCTTTACGGCGTGCAAACAGCTCGTGCACTCGAGAACTTTCACATCAGTGGTATTCCCATCAACCACTACCCCGGCTTTATCGAAGCATGGGGCTATGTAAAACTTGCTGCTGCCAGAGCAAATGCAGACGTAAAGGCAATGAAGCCGGAGCGTTTAGCGATGATCGAGAAGGCCTGCAAGGCAATTATCGACGGTAAATATCATGACCAGTTTACGGTAGACTGGCTACAGGGCGGCGCTGGTACCTCTACGAACATGAATGCCAACGAGGTGCTTGCAAACATTGGTCTAGAAATGTCTGGATATAAGCGAGGAGAATATCAGTTCCTCGAGCCGCACGACGACTTGAATATGTCTCAGTCTACGAACGATTCCTATCCAACGGCAATTAAGGTAGCTATCATCCTGCGCAACGCGAAACTCATCGAAGAGCTCGAGCGACTCGTAGCATCCTTCAAAGCAAAGGGAAATGCCTTTCTCTACATCGTAAAGATGGGTCGCACAGAAATGCAAGACGCTGTGCCGATGACAGTTGGACAAGAGTTTCACGCCTTCGCATCGGCAATAGAGGGAGAGATTCAACTCCTGCGTGATGCAGAAAAGTACGTGTACACGGTGAACATGGGCGCTACTGCCATTGGAACAGGCATCAATGCACCGAAAGGGTATGCAGAGGCCTGCGCAGATCATCTTGCCAAGTTGCTCGGCAAACCCATTGTGCCCGCAAAGGATATGCTCGCTGCCACGTGGGATCAGCAAGGTTTCGTGGTGTATTCTGCTGCACTAAAGTCTGTTGCCATTAAGCTATCGAAGATCTCTTCGGACCTTATTCTGCTTACATCGGGTCCACGTGCCGGATTGTTCGAGATTAATCTGCCGGCACTCCAGCCCGGATCTTCCATTATGCCCGGCAAGGTAAATCCCGTTATACCGGAAGTAGTAAACCTAGTAGCGTTCCGCGTAATGGGTAACGACGCCGGGGTAAGCATCGCCGCACATCATGGCCAGCTACAGCTCAACGCCTACGAGCCCCTTGCCGGGTTGAACATACTCGAATCGCAACAGCTTCTTTTTGCCGGATCCGGAGCACTCCGTAGTAAATGCGTTGATGGGATTACCGTTAACGAGAAGATACTGGCGCGATACATGGAAACAACTGTTGGCATTGTAACAGCATTGAACCCCGTTATCGGGTACGAGAAGGCAACGGAGCTGGCCAAGGAGGCCTATACTTCAGGAAAGGGTATACTGGAGATTATCCGTGCTAGGAAGATTCTTACCGAGGCACAGATCAAGGAACTTCTCGATCCTGTTCGTCTAAGCAACCTCGATGCGTCGAAGTATGGTAGGTAGGGAGTATCGCCCTCCTATTGAGCAACGAGATTCTTGCGTACAGTATGTACCATACTTTCGGTGCCGCAGTATCGATGCAATCCGCAGAAACCCCATTTACCACTCTACATCTATGAACACACGCCTTATCCGTTTGGCCATAACGCTTGCGGTATTCTTGTGCACGTTCGGTCGCATGGACGCATGGGTATACCCAGAACACCGAGACATTGCCCTGCAGGCAGTTGTGCGATTAGACGCAAACCGCAGATCGATGCTGGATACGATATGGCAGATTGCGCGCCGCGGATATGAAGACCGCCTTACACCAAACGTAGTAGAGCCCCTTCAGGGTCGCAAGCCCACCGGTTTAGACTGGGCTGCGTGGTCGGCGATAGGGGGCGACCATTCATGCTCACCACAACAATTGCTTGATAACGTGCTGCGCACAGACTGGATTATTGGTGTTGCAGACATAGCTGCGCGCTTGAAAGAGGAACTGGCAGCTGCTCGGGGTACCTATGCTCGCGTGAATGCTCTCCGTGATGCCGACATCAGTATGCAGCGCACGGACCCGGAGTATGCAACACGAGCCGGCTCGAACAATGTGCACTTCTTACTTGCTCGCTCTTCGGCAACAATTACATTTCGAGACTATGCCCATGATTGCCTTATTCCGGGTGCAGAGTTAAACGCTATAGGTGCGTATGCTATTTTCCACGAAGCTGCCTTGGCAAAGGCCGTTAAGCTGCGAACAGACCGAACCCTTACCGATGACCAGCGGAGAGATCTTGCACTTGCCATGTTGGCGGAAGAGGCCTTTGCTCTTCACTTCCTCGAGGACACGTTTGCCTCTGGACACGTTGCCGGAACATGGGGCGATGCCTCGATCCGCAAAGGTACACACGACTACTATTGCGAACATGGTATGGAGATTACCACGTGGGATGGAACTCAGGCCGTAATTAAGGGCGACGCGTATATGCGTCCGGCGGATGCCGAACGAGCAGCGGCAACCATCCGTGAATCACTCGGGCAGCTTATGGATGCCTACTCGGGTGTTATTGCCTCGGTGCAACCGTTGTACAATAACAGTCTAGCTGCATTCCCACTTAACGTATGTTCTACAAACGTAATGCCCTCTCTTGTGAGCATAGATTCGGCTACTATCGAACGCCTTGGCAGCATCCTACGGTCTGTTCCTGTTTCGGGCCTTGCAGATGGTTCCGGCTCGCTTCCGAGGTTCAGAGCAGAACTTGGCGGATTTGTTGGATTCAACTCGGGCGCACGTGTTGGTGGAATGAGTAATGGATTTAACGAACTACAAACGGCTGGTGGTGCCTACACGTCGCTCGACATCAACCTGCGGCTGGGCGTGGGGTTAGAGGGAGTGTTGAACGAGGCCGGAGATGGATTGGTGTTCGTTGAAGGAGGTATGCGTATCGACGGCGCTTCTACACAGTCCTTTTACCCAGATAAGTCGCTCGGTATTGGTGGCGCAGTAACATCGGCGGTGCCTTCACGCAATGCCTATCAGCTCCGCCTGCGAATGCCTTTCTGGCTTGTTCCTGGCGACCTGATTTTGGCCGCGCCTATACTCTTGTTTGCTCCCGACCTGTACACACAAATGGCCGTGGTTGCTGGTAACGGTGGCGTTATTCCGTGGCAATCTGCCATCGCCACACCGATCGGCCGATTCCAAATCGTTCTTGGTCGCGAGATAGGTGCTTCATTCTACGGGTACGACGAAACGGACAGGGCCTTTATGCCGGTGCAGAGGGACACCAATCTTGGTGTGCAGTTCGTGGGAATTCGCTCACTCTACGTAGACATTCCTCTGCTGGAATACAAGCCATTCCGATCGTTTGCAAGCAATCAGAGTTCGGGTTTAACAGTGCAGTTCTTTACTGGAGTAGACATTCCAATTTCAGCCGAGACGTTTACTGATACGGGCGCTTCGTTGCCAGGACCTACTCTGCGCACTGTTGTACACGCGGGCTTCCGGTTCATCTTCGACTGGCGGTACTATTGGTAGGCACAACAACTACTTTGTTTGCGCTGCGGACGTAGGTCTCTTTATAATCACCTTCACCGCTTTCTGCCGTCTGTTGCCAACTACTGATCCATGCATAAGGCGTGCGGCAACCCATACTTCGATGTACTGGGCACGTAGTGCATTATTTTTTTTGCTGCGATCAACGATTACTCCCTCAATGCGATATTCTGCGCCGTACTCTCCCGCACTATCAACCAAAATCGTACTCTGTTCAGTTAACTCCAGAGAATCCGAAGTACGGGGAGATAGGTGAATGCTCGGCGGAGCTACCGTCAGTATGCGCACATCCGCAATCTTGTCTACAGTGTCGGCCACAGGCATTCGGATGCCAACACTCGAGATGGAAAAGCGGAAGGTATCACCGTCTGCTACACCTTCGGCCTTACCCTGATTAAGAAGAACAATCGGCTTTGGAATGGCAACGTTTGCAACGGGCACCGTAAATGGCTCGGAGGTAGTTCCTAACCAATCACTTCCATCCCAATGTGCTGCGGAGACTGTTAGGCGCACACTGCCCCGAACAGAGTCTGAGGGAAGGGGTAGCCCCTTTCCTTCTAGATGCATAAAAACAAGTATTTCGGACGTGTCTGCCTTAATGGGCCGCACTACCACGGAATCAGAAACCGGTTTATATCTGGCATACGTCTCGCTGATTGTTCGCACGGTAGACGTTTTTACCACTGCCTTTGCGGTGTCTACTGCACCATAACAATTGATGCCGCGTATCACAAATCGCGGATCGAAGTCATCGCTTATAAATTCCGCCGTTGCTTTGCGCACATCAATGTTGGGTGCCTGTGCGTGGACACAGTATGTGGCAAGTAAGCCAATACCTATGAGGAAGACGAGCGATCTCATGGTGTGCTTCCGCCCGCGTTGTTTGGCGTATTGGGCGCGAGCTTCGGTTCATCCGGGTCGATAACATAGTGCGGACTCATGATCTGACGTCCATGTTCGTTGAATACGTCTAAGATGTTCGCGTGAAGCGCAGACATCGTTTCACGACGCTTCTGCCGGTCGAGGATTTCGATAGTAAGCTTGTAGCTAACATAGAAGTCGTCGAGAGCAGTTTTCGTAACAAATGGAGCAGGATCGCTTGCAACACCGGGAGTTCTCTCGGCGGCTTCGATAAGCATTGCGTGTACTTCGCGCCATGGCGTGTCGTAACCGATGGAAATGGTAGTGCTTGCACTTAGCCCCACGATTGCCAAACGTGTTGAATTTGTTATCGAGGAAGAGAGAATTACGGTATTCGGTATGGTTATCACCTCGCGATACGGTGTAGACAATGTGGTATTAAAGAATCCAATGTTTCGCACTGTACCCTGGTGTTCTCCAATCTTCACAAACTCCCCAATTCGCAGAATACGCGAATACATGAGTATAAAGCCGCTGGCTGCCTGACCAACAACGCCAGTGGTGCCGAACGAAATCATTAAACCCACAAGTACACTCACACCCTTAAATGCCTCGCTGCTAGACCCCGGCAGATAGGGATACGAAAATGCAATCGCGAAAATCCACAGCACGATGGTAATGATGCGTTTCGTCGGCGCTATTGTGGCGCGCTCTACCCACGGAAGTTCAATCTCCCCGCGCTGCACTCTACCAAGCAACCAGCTTACGATTCGAGAAAGGAACCGCGTAACAAGTACTATAATCACCACTGTTGCCAGACCTGGGAGCGCTCCCACAAATCCGGTAAGGACCCACAACAGAGCATTGAGTATCGACGAAGCCATACCTTCGCCCCACGGCCGCGTGATCGGGTAGAGCTCGAAGGTTAACGTAATCCACGAATACGAAGCAACGAGAATAAGCGTCCACGTAAGAGCAACGGTAAATCTCTCGGCTACAACCAGGATGCCCTTTGTAGTGGAGGTTCCTATGGCGCTTGCAATCTTGGACTGACCAATTGCCTGCTCAATCTTCGAGTGGATTATTCGAAGTACACGTCTCTTGAGAATGAACAATACCCGTATAACAACGGCCCAAAGAACCACGTACAGCAGTGACCACAATATTGCCGAAAGCAGCAGTTCGGGGTTCGACATTTCCTTTGCTTCTTTAAACTCGGCAGCAAGTCGAGACTCAACAAGCTTTGTGAGCTCCTCTAATGTTTGCCCCCTTTCAACATCAACGTCGGCTGGAGACAGATATATCGCCGGTGTGTTGTCTACGTCTATTGCTACCCCATCGGCATACGCTCTTGTTGCCACCGTACCTTCGAACGATCCGTCAAGGATCTTTTGCAGGCGTTCTTCGGCTAACAGCGCTCTATGTGCGGGGTCGTTAGCAAATACGTAGGAACGGAATGTTACAATCTCCCTTCCATTGATAACCACTGTTGCAGGAGTGCCCGGACGATATAGCTCCTTCCTCTGGGCAGAGTCGAGCAGATCGGTTGCACCTGCCGCGGATGCAATCAAGGCATACACCAGCAACACTACTGCCGCCAATCGCAGCATCCGTTTTATCTCTTCCATGGTCTTTCGTACCATCGGTGCATCCTCCCTGTTCGTTCAGCATCCTTATTCGAAGCCACCGCCAACAACAGCCATTCGGGCTGCATCATCCGTTGTAGTATTGGAGGTATAGACTTCGATGGAAACGAAGCAAGATAGAACTGCGCAATGGACTGATTATACCAATGCCAAGACTGACCGCGATACGAAACACTCCACGGCATGAGGAGCGGTAAGTGCACTTCGTCTGTTCGGTCTATCTCCATTACCAAAATGTCGCCGGCTGTATTCGTAATCTCGAGAACATATCGAACGTCTCTGTCTGTTGGCCAATGTCGCAAGGCAAGCATCGCCTTACCAAGCGACTCGTCGGAGAGCGTATGGAACTCGGAGGCATACCGCAGAAAGTCTTGCTTACAAGAGGCAATCTGAACATCGGTTGATGGAGGCGGTCTGTATAGGTCGAGAGTATCAAAGTATGCGTCGTAACGGAAAATCGTATCGAGCATACCGCGGAACCGCTCCATCTCCGTTGGACCGATGGCGAATCTGGCAGCCGTTGGGAACTTGTTTCCGTCCGCATTGCACTCAGCAAGCAATTTCTGCAGCGCATCTTTTTGTGGCTCGTGCGTGTATGGGACCGATGTGATACCGTCTGCGGAGCTGTCTACCAACTCTGCCGAGGTAAACTTTCCGGCTCGAATTCGATAATCAACCCAGGTCCTGCGTGTCATCTCGCCGGTGCTGCGTTCTATAAGAACGCGGAAATGTGCAACAGGAGCTTTGAGGAAACTCTCGATGGGCTTTGATAAAGAATACCGAGTAAACTGACGTGCCTTTGCATCATAGAGATTAGCCGAAGATCCCTCAGCAAACAACAGGCTGTCCTTGCCTACCAAACGCAGGAGAGTTTTTCCGGCATAGAGGAACGTATCACGTTGCCATGCCCCGTTTGGTAAGGACCTACGATAGATGTCGATCACAAAGTCATTGGGCTCTTGCCAATCCAGACCCCATTCCGTGGATTTGTCGCGCACGGTTCTTCGCGGATCGCGGATTTCGCCAGTGGCAGCGTACATACGCATAGCGGTAGACCCGCCGTCGCCAAAAACAATAGGGCCCGTATCCGGGCGGTACAGCACCACCTTGCCATGAGCGGCTCGCATGAGACGTGGCGGGAACACATTTTCTGCGATGGCCTTCGGATTCTCCTCTCCGGTTATCCACCTCCACAGCGTATACCTGTCATCCAGATAAAAAAGTGCCTTTCGGTCATCGGACATCGCAACATTGAGCACACCATCCCAGCGCTCCCAACGCAGGTCCGAGGTAGCCGATTTGTAAATGTCTCTTCCTTCAACGAGAATCAGATGGTTGTTCCACATCATTAGGTCACGAGCCCACGCAAGCTGATCGAGAAAGTGCGGTTGTGTGCGAACAATGGGCCTTGATGATGGCTTTCCGGGGATAGTGCTTTGCCAACCATTCGTTGTGAACGAGATAGAACGTGTTGCGTCGATTGCCACACCCATCTTCGACGTAATCATATCGAGTTCTTTTACCTTCTCCGCTTGTAACGCTGATGGCAACCGAACCAATGTCCACGATGCCCCCTTATCGCCGGATATCCAATATCTGCCTGCCTGATCCAAGAGAAATGCGTGTCCGTCCTGTGTAAGTCGGAGCTGATCGGAAACAGCCAGTGTATCGGGAGCAATAACAACTGGTTGCCACGTGCTGCCACCCGTAGTTGAACGTAGGGCAACACTTACGGCTCTACCCGAAGAATACATCCGAACATCGCCAATGATAAGCGCAACCTCGTCCGAAAGAAACAACAAACGAGACACTTGGCGAACCTCTAACTTTCCAGACATGTTTGTGAATTCAACGGGTACCTTTCGCCACACGGGTTCTCCGGGTGTAGAGGCGAATAACTCCATGTCTCTGGTAACAACCCAAACCTTCCCGGCGGGCTGCTGTGCTACGTCGATAATTGTACTTCCAACAACCAGTACCGGACGCCGGTCTGGTGTGGTTTGCGAAAAGGTATTGCCGGCGTAAACAAGAAATACTGCGAGCAAACAAAGTAGAGGTCTTTTCATGACCCCAATTTAGGGATCGAAACAGACTCGTTGGCTACAAGCCGTTGCATTCTTATCCTGATAGTCATTACGAATGTGCACGGACCAACTGCGCTTAAGAATCAGCGCACGCCGTTACTTCATACAGTCTGCAGGCATGAATCGAATAGCCGATGAATCGCCAAGTTGCAGAGCGTTCTTGAGATCTGAACACGCTCCTGCGGGGTCGGAAAAGTAGGACATTTTCATGCGGCCACGCATAAGGTACGCTCGTGGGAATGTACTGTCCTGACGGATAATTACGTCAAGGTCTTCCCGGGCCATTGCCATTAGACCCATATTCGCTTGCACTACTGCGCGCTGCATACGCACATTTAACAACTCCGGACGGCGCTCAACAACGTAATCAAGATCGTCCTTTGCCTTGCCGTACTCTCCCATACGGAAGTATGCCGTTGCTCTGTTAAAGCGGGCATTGGCAACGCCACTGTCTATTCCCAAGCAGAGAGTATACCAGCGTACGGCCTCGGCGTTGTCGCCCTTATTCATCGCGTTAAGCCCCTTACCAAAATACTCCTGTGCTCTATCCTGCGTATCGTCCTGACCCGAGCACAGCACTGTAAAGAGAAATGCGCAAACAACGATGAATCCTCTACGCATTGTCTAACGCCTTTTGAATGTCGGCAATGATTTCCTCTACCGATTCCAAACCTATACTCATGCGCACCAAACCTTGTGTTATTCCCACCTGTAAACGGGCCTCTTCTGTTAATCGTGCATGGGTAGAAGTTGCAGGGTGCGTAGCAATGGTGCGGGTATCGCCAAGGTTGGCAGTGATACTTGCCAGAGAAAGACCATCCACAAAACGCCGCGCACCATCCGCACCATTGCGCAGATTCAGCGTAATAATTCCCCCGCCCAGCTTCATCTGTTTGCGAGCAAGAGCATACTGTGGGTGCGACGGCAAGTGTGGATAGTCTAATCGTTCCAAGTTTGCATGATCTACCAGCGCTTTGGCAACAGCAAGGGCGTTGGAGCAGTGTTTTTCTAGCCGAACCTGTAATGTTTCCATACTTTTCGACAGAATCCACGCGTTAAATGCAGACAACGATGGACCCGTGTTGCGAGCAAACAAGTAAATCTCTCGTATCAGGTCCGCACGGCCAAGCACAGCACCGCCTAATACTCTGCCCTGACCATCTATCCACTTTGTTGCAGAGTGCCACACAAGGTGTGCCCCATATTCTATGGGTTTCTGTAACAACGGTGTTGCAAACGTATTGTCCACATTGAGAATGATGTTTCTTTCTTGCGCCAACGCCCCAAGGAACTCCAAATCAGCGATGGCCAGCCCCGGATTCGATGGCGTTTCAACGAGGAACATCTTCGTAGACGGCCCAACCGCCTGGGCCCACTGCTCGTTATCGGCAATGTCTACATACGTGTAGGTAATCCCCCAACGAGGTAGATACTGCGTAAGCAACGTGTGAGTGCTACCAAACACAGCGCGCGAGGCCACAATGTGGTCGCCACTTTTCAGCAAACCCATTATGGACGCAAACCCGGCCGCCATGCCGCTGGCGCAGGCAATACCTGCTTCTGAACCCTCCAGTATCCTAAGCTTCTCCACAAACTCGGTGGTGTTGGGATTGGTAAACCGAGAATAGATGTTCCCTTCTATCTCTTCGGCAAAGAGGGCACGCATGTGCTCTGCACTCTCGAACACAAAGCTAGAGGTAAGGTAAAGGGGCGAGGAATGTTCCTCCTGCTGTGTGCGCTCAATTTGTGTGCGGACGTTCGATGTAGACATTAGAGACCCTTTACCTCGGCAGCCAGAGATGTTAAACTTGCTTTTGCATCGCCAAACAACATAGAGGTGTTTGGTCTAAAGAACAGCTCGTTCTCTATTCCCGCATAACCGGCCTTCATGGAGCGCTTCATTACAACAACGTGTTTTGCCAACTCTACATCAAGGATAGGCATACCATAGATGGGTGAAGTTTGATCGGTTTTTGCAGCAGGATTCACCACATCGTTTGCTCCCACTACTAACACTACGTCTGTTGTTGGAAACTCAGGGTTAATCTCTTCCATTTCCACCAGCTTGTCATAGGACACATCGGCTTCTGCCAACAACACATTCATATGACCCGGCATACGTCCGGCCACGGGGTGCACTGCATACTTTACCACAACACCCTTCTCTTCCAATTCGTGTTCTAACTGATGGCACACATGCTGCGCCTGTGCAACGGCTAAGCCATATCCGGGCACGATAACCACCTGCTTCGAATACGCCATCAACACCGCAGCGTCTGTGCTTGTTACCTCGCGAATTGTTCCCTGATGACCGCTGCCACTGCCGGCAATTGCTGCCTTGGCACTCAGTAATCCACCAAACAACACATTGGCAAGCGAGCGGTTCATAGACTTGCACATTACTATGGTAAGGATGGTGCCGGCCGATCCCACAAGGATGCCACCGATAAGCATCACCATGTTATCGTAAAGAAAACCACCGCAGGCCGCCGCTACACCGGTAAAGGAGTTTAACAGCGAAATCACTACCGGCATGTCTGCTCCGCCAATGGGCATAACAAACAACACCCCATACGCCAATGCCAATGCGCAGAGAACAAGAAGCGGCGTTGTACCCGCAACAGTGCCGATGCTGTAGAGTGTTGCCATTACCAGCACGCCACCTAACACCAGGATGTTAATGGTTTGCTGACCCTTTATGGTAACATCGCGAATCTTCTCTGCGAGTTTACCGAAGGCAATCACCGACCCAGAGAACGATACCGACCCAATAACGAGTCCGGCCATGATTGTTAACGAATGCACAATGCCCGCTTCCGAGCTCGGCACACGATTCCATTCCTCGATGATCGAGATAAGTGCGGCGCACGCACCACCCATTCCATTAAAGAACGACACCATTTGCGGCATAGCCGTCATTTTTACCCGCATTGCCATGGCGTACCCAGCACCCGTTCCAACGGCCAGTCCGCCAAAGATCCACACATGGTTACCCAGGTGTTTGCCGTTGTGGGTATAGAGAAAGATGGTACCAAGGATGGCAACCGCCATACCAAACGCTGCAACAAGATTACCTCTTCGTGCCGTTGCCGGCGAGCCAAGCATCTTGATACCAATAATGAACGTTACCGATGCAACGAGATAGAGAATTGGAAGAATACTATCCATCATTGCCTCTTCTTGAACATCTCAAGCATTCTGTTGGTAACCACAAAGCCCCCTACCACATTCAACGTTCCCAGCACAACGGCAAGGAAGCCAAGGATCATGGAAAGCAGGTCTGTTGCCTGACCCATAACGATAATTGAGCCAATGATAACAACGCCGTGGATAGCGTTGGCGCCCGACATCAGCGGCGTATGCAGTACACTTGGTACATGCATGATAAGCTCTACCCCAAGAAAGATCATCAAGATCACGAGGTAGAGAATGTAGAGTGTTGTTGGTTCCATTACAAACGCACCTCTCCATTGAGCGTTACCAGCGTAGCAGATACAATCTCGTCTGCCACGTCGGTAGAAATTGTTGTTTCCGAAGCGGTGGCAGCAATAAATGCGGCCATGTTCTTTGCGTAGAGTTCACTTGCATGCGTTGGAACCGTAGAGGCAAGATTGGAACTCCCAATGATGGTAACGCCGTTATGCTCCACGGTAGCATCCGCAACACTTAACGCGCAGTTACCGCCTGCATCGGTGGCCATATCTACAATCACGGATCCGCGTTTCATTAATGCCACCTGATCTACACTGATAAGAACAGGAGCCGTACCGCCAGCAACCAAGGCCGTGGTTATCACAAGGTCGGCTTCGGCAAGCACACGTTCTACGGCTGCCTTCTGGCGCTCGAGCACTTCGGGACGTACAGCGGCTACATAGCCCCCTTCCACCGTTACATCGTGGAGTCCATCTACCGTAATGAACTTTGCGCCAAGAGATTCAACCTGTTCCTTTGTTTCCGGACGAATGTCCGACACCTCTACACGCGCTCCCAGACGTTTCGCCGTTGCTATTGCCTGAAGTCCGGCTACGCCCGCACCATAGATGAGCACCTTTGCAGGTGTTACCGTTCCTGCGGCCGTCATCATTAGCGGGAACACCCTGCCAAGCGCATTTGCCCCAACGATCACCGCCTTGTACCCAGCAAGGTTGTTCTGACTGGAGAGCACATCCATACTCTGCGCACGTGTGATTCGCGGTACAGCATCAAGGGCATATCCATTCACCCTAGCGTTGGCCAGTGCTTGCACCACATGTGGATTACGCCTCGGATACACATACGAGATAACAGACATACCCGGTGGGTACTCCGCTATCTCCTCCGGAGAAGGCACCGCAACGTGTGCTAACACATTCACCGCGGCCAGTACGGACTGCTTTGTTGTTACCACAGCGCCTGCTTGTTCGTAGGCGGCGTCCGCAAAACCCGCAGCAAGGCCCGCGCCTTGCTCTATGTGAATAGAATGACCCTTGTTTGTGAGTTGGAGACAGACAGACGGAACGAGGGCCACACGTTGCTCGCCGGGATGCGTCTCCCTAAGTACGCCAATAATCATGGCATCAAACGTACAAACAACCTGAGTTCTATGGTGGCATACATAATGTTTTGGATTAATATTTAGTCTTGCCTAAATTTAATGATGTTCCTCTATACTTTGCTCACCGTTGCTGCGCTCGTTGGTGCCAACATGCCCCATGATGTGCGTGTAACGGTGCGCGATGCCGAAGGAAACGCACCACTTCGCGGAGCAACGGTGCGTATTGGCACACGAGGCGCAATTACAGACCGAAGTGGCATTGCCATGATTCACGGCGTTCCCGACACGTGTGTTGTTACTACGTCCATGATTGGCTACGCAGAGCATACAGACACCGTGGTGCGTACCACTACGGTGTCTAACCTAACGGTACTGCTCAATGTTCGCTCTGTTACCGGACGCGATGTTGTGGTAACGGCCGGACGCTATGAGCAAGTGCGCTCGGAGACGCCGGTGTTGGTAACCGTAAGCGATCAGGCGGTGTTTCGCGCAGCGCAAGCGGCGTCTCTCGCCGAAGGGTTGTCCTACCAGCCTGGTTTGCGTCTGGAGAACGATTGTCAGAATTGCGGCTTCACACAAGTACGCCTCAATGGACTGCAAGGACCCTACACGCAGATCCTCATAGACTCGCGTCCAATCTTCTCTGCACTCAACGGTGTGTATGGCTTAGAGCAGATACCGGCATCAATGATCGACCGTATCGAAGTTGTACGCGGAGGCGGTAGTGTTATGTACGGCGCCGGTGCTATTGCCGGTACCATCAACGTGATAACCAGAGAGCCCCTTACCACCACCATAAGTGCATCATCATCCACATCGTGGTTGGCGGGGTCTATCCCCGATGCCCTTCTTAGCGGTCGTGCATCGTGGGTTAGCCAAGACCTAACAACCGGAGTGAATGTATTTGGCACAACACGAGAACGTTCGGCGTATGACAGGAATGCCGACGGCTTTAGCGAGCTTCCTCTTCTTCGGAACGCAGCCGGCGGCTTTCGCATGGGTTACGACATGTCCAACACAGACCGCGTAACTGCCGAGGCCCATTGGATACGCGAGTTCCGGAGAGGGGGCAACCTCTTTACACTGCCCCCGCACGAAGCAGACATCGCAGAGCAGCTTGATCATTCCATTGTTGGTGGCACCGTGGGATACGAACATCTCTTCGAGAATGCAGCACGGATGCACGCTTATGCATCTGTGCAGGGCACAGAGCGAGCATCCTATTATGGTGGCACAGGGGGCGATCCGGCAAACGGCGATCAGGCAGCACAATATTATGGTTCCACAAAGGATGCCATTGTTGTTGCGGGCGCGCAATACTCGGGCGAAATTGCTTCCATCGAAGAATCTCCGCTCCTCCTTACAACTGGTGTCGAATCGCGGTTCGATCATGTGGTAGACCAGATGCCGGGCTACAGCAGGCGCATCGACCAACGCACACGTTCTGCCGGTGTTTACGCGCAGGTGCAGGTAGCACCTGGGTCTGCACTATCCGCAGCAGTTGGTGGACGTTTGGATGTGTTAGGCATTCACGGCACCTACGATTTTGATGCAGACGCCTCCGAAGTTCAGGACCGCACCTTTGTTGTGCTCAACCCACGACTATCACTTATCGCCTCGTTGTCTCCTGCATGGCAAACGCGTGTTTCGTATGCGAGTGGTTTTCGTGGACCCCAAGCATTCGACGAAGATCTGCACATTTCTACGTTGCAGGGGGCGGCACGTATTACTCGCATTAGTCCGGCACTTGTGCCCGAACGGTCGCACAGTGTGTCTGTATCCATAGATCACAACAATGCATCGGCATCGTCGGCGTTTGGTGTAACCATTGATGGATTCGCAACACTTCTGCAGCACCCATTTGTAACGGCTCTTACAGCCGACACCGTTGCCGGATCGAACGCGAACATTGCAGTAAAAACAAATGGAGACGCAGCGTGGGTTGCAGGTGTGAACGGCGAGCTTCGATGGGCTGTTAAACGAGCCGTAGAAATGTCGGCCGCGCTTACCGTGCAGGATGCGCGATACGTTACTGCGCAAGTATTGGCCACAGGAGAAAGCGGCAGCGCAGTTGTGTCTCCGTACATCGTAAAAACTCCCAATATTTATGGATCCGTTACCGCCGGTTTACAGCCCATGGAGTCCGTAACGGCAGACATTTCCGCTGTGATTACGGGTCCAATGTGGGCCGTTAACGAGCGCACCATTACTATGCATCGAACGCCATGGTTTGCCGATCTTGCTATACGATGTGCGTGGGATGTTCACCTTGCGGATGTTCTTGAGGTAACGCTTGCTGCTGGCGTTGTGAATGTGTTTGACGTATATCAGCGCGATCTCGAAGTGGGACCTCTTCGTGATGCAGCGTATATCTATGGTCCTATCCGACCCCGCACAATCTCGTTCACCATAACTGCGGCGTGGCAATGAATTTGTCGAAAAACATGCAGGACTACTTGAAGGCAATCCTTTTGCTTTCGAAAGAAGATGCAGCCGCAACCACAAGCGTTGCATCGCACCTTGGTGTTAGTCCGGCCTCTGCAACGGCCATGATTAAGAAACTTGCGGCCCTAAAACTGGTAGACCACCAATCGTACAAGGGCGTAACCCTTACACACGCCGGACGCAAGATTGCATTAGAGATCCTGCGTCACCACCGACTTATCGAAACCTACCTTGCCGAGGCGTTAGGCTACCCATGGGATGAAGTACACGAAGAAGCCGAGCGCTTAGAGCACCATATCAGCGAAGAATTCGAAGAGCGCATTGCCCGAGTGCTCGGACATCCACAATACGATCCACATGGCGACCCCATTCCAACAAAGGACGGGCGCATGCCCCCTACCCCGTCTGATAGACTTTCCGACTGCGACGTGCGAGACGCAGTAGTGGTTCGACGCGTGAGCAGTCACGATCCTGCCATGCTGCGCCTGCTTGCCGAGAATGGAATCGGTATTGGATGCGCGCTACGGGTGCTGCAACGAAATGAAGAACAGCGTACCATTACCGTTCGCAATCGGCGCACCGAAGTTGTCCTATCTTTACCGGTCTGCCAGAACATCTTTGTAGACCGTTAATCCATACCATGAAACGAATGTTTACCATCCGCAACCTGCGCGAAGAAATTCTCGAGTTGCTTCGGATGCACCCTCGCCCCCTTCAAGTTGTTGAGATGTCGAAGAAACTCGGCATAAGGGCAAACACCGATGACTACGAACACCTACGTGAACTGCTTGGCGTTATGGCAGACGAAGGTGTTATTACACGTCACACCCGCCGCAGATTTTCTCTCCCGCAAACCGGTGGCGAGGGTCTGAAGGGTGTGCTAAGCACCTATCACGATTCTGCCACCGTGCGCACGGACGATCCGGAGTTTCGTGTTGTTCACATCCGACGCCAACACATGCTTACGGCACTCGATGGCGATACCGTGCTTGTTAAGCCACATGCTATTCCGAAGGACCGAAAGGTAAGGGGCGAAGTGGTTGCCGTAGTGGAGCGATCCAAACAACCTATTGCCGGACATATCGAGTTCAACGGCACCTTCTACTTTTTAATTCCTGACGAGTCGAAATACCACGTAGACTTTTTAGTTGCGGAGAAAAACCTTAACGGAGCGCGTCCGGGAGACAAGGTAGTAGCCACATTCTCGCGGTGGGAACATGCCAACGCCTCTCCCGAAGCAGAAATCCGCGAAGTTGTTGGCCGGTCTGGCAAGGCAACCGTAGAGTTTGCTGCCATCCGTAAAGAATTCCGCCTGCCTGCGTCCTTCCCAGCCGAATGCGAAGCCGAGGCCGCCCTTGTAGAGCACCCACCGATGCGTGCACCAAGGGGCAGAACAGATTTGAGTAAGGCCGTAATCATAACCATCGACCCCGAAGACGCGCGCGACTTTGATGACGCACTTTCCCTTGAGGAGCTCGAAAACGGCAATCTCGAACTCGGTGTACACATCGCCGATGTTTCGCACTACGTGCGCGAAGGCACAGCATTAGATGCCGAGGCCCGCAAACGGGGTAACAGCACCTACCTTGTGGATGGCGTTGTGCCCATGTTACCGGAAAGCTTATCGAATGACGTGTGTTCGTTGGTCCCTCACCAACCGCGGTTTGCCTTTAGCGTGTTTATGGAATTCACACGACGCGGCGTGCGGAAATCCTATCGCATCGAAGAGAGTCTTATCATCAGCAAACGCAGGTTCACGTACGAAGAGGCGCAAGAAATTATCGACACGAAGTCGGGAGACCATGCAGAGCTGGTGCTTGGTTTACATGGCCTTGCCCGCACATTGTTTGCTGCTCGCATGAAAGGGGGCGGAATAGACTTCGAAACACAAGAAGTAAAGTTCCTGCTCGACGAGAACAAGATGCCCGTACGTGCGGTGGTGAAAACTCGCACAGAAGCCACCTCGCTTGTGGAAGAGTGTATGCTTGCGGCGAACAGAACAGTTGCAGAACACCTTCACACGCTTAAAGGAAATTGGAAGAGCAAGGAGTTGCCACCGTACGTGTATCGCATACACGACCAGCCCGACAAAGAGAAACTGGCCGCAGCGGTAAGTGTGATACGCGCCCTGGGTTTTGCTGTGCCGAGTGGTCGATTAACACACGCCCATCTTAACGACGTGCTTCGCCAAGCCGCAGATCGCCCGGAAAAGCCGGTAGTAAACACCCTTTTGTTGCGCTCGATGGCGAAGGCAGTGTATGCCGAACACAATGTAGGACACTATGGGTTAGGGTTTACAGACTACGCTCACTTCACGTCGCCTATCCGACGATATCCCGACCTCTTTGTGCATCGCGTGCTTAAGGAGTACGCACAAGGCAGGCCAGATAAGGTCCGCTGGGTGCGGTTGTTGGAGCAGGCGCGCACAATTGGCGATCAGTGTTCCCTAACAGAACGTGCAAGCGTAGAAGCCGAGCGCGCCTCCACAAAGTGTGCGCAGGCAATTCTCGCACGCGAGCATGTGGGGTCCGACCACGTTGGCTACGTTACCGGCGTTACACAGTTTGGTGTGTTTGTTACCCTACACGATTTAATGATCGAGGGGTTGTTGCATATCCGAGATATCGACGACGACTATTACGTGTTCGATGAACAGCGGATGTGTATTATCGGACGTCGCACCAAGCGGGCCTTTCGCTATGGAACAGTACTACGAGTGCGGATTGTGCGAGCAAACATCGACAAACGAACTATCGACTTTGTATTGTCGCTAGACCAAACACACCTGGGCGTAGAGCAGCAAGAACCCGAAGCCCCCTTGGAGGCATCCAAACCTACCGGTGCCAAACCTAAGCGAAGCAAAGCACCGGCAAAAGGCAAGAAACGTCCTTCGCCCAAACGACGATCCAGAGAAACGTAACCGGTAAAAAAACAAAGCGGAATTCCCTGGTGGCAAGGAATTCCGCTTTGCTGTTATTTCAACAATTGGACGGGTTTTATCCGGCTGTTTTACTCAACGCTTGTTTGGCGATGATCGCCTTTGGCGGCAGCAAGAGTAACCATGTCTGACTCTGTAAGCCGACGAGCGCCGATGAGACGCTTGTTGTAGTACGTAGACTCGAGAGATGAAATTGTTACGCCATAGCGCGAAGAAGCATGAGCAAACAAGTTATCGCCTAAGTACACACCAACGTGCGATACATAGGCATGGCGGCGTGTGTGGAAGAACACCAGATCGCCAAACTTTAGGTCGGCTCTCTTTGTGATTGTTCTGCCGATTGTAGACTGCTGAGATGCCGTGCGAGGAAGTTCCACGCCGGCAACGCTTGAGAACACCATGCGAGTGAAAGCAGAGCAATCGATACCAGTTCTGGAGGAACCCCCAAAATCGTATCGGGTGCCAAGCCATTCCATAACAACATCAATGATCTTTTGCTTCGGTACGCCTCCGTCTGTTACATCGTCTCCGTTCTCGTCTACGTATTGTAGCCAGAGTGAACGGAACGCGTCTACATCAACCGTTGCATCATCCTCGCGCTCGAGTTCGGCAATATCTTCGCCTTCGTCGAGAGCCGTTAGCTGCAGTTCGGAGCGAACATCCGAACCATCGTTATCGTTTGCGATGAGTGTTCGTGCCGCTGCAACTGCATCGCCAACAGATGTGTATTCCACACCCGTAAGGCGGCAAAGCTCGGGGCTTTGTGTACGAACAAGGTCGATTGCCTGACGTTTGCCTTCTGCGCGGGACGCTAACGAACACGATGATCGTTTCTTTCCCTTTTTGCGCGAAGACTTCTTTACAATGCTTCGTTTAGCACGAGCCGCTTGTACTTCTGCTGGAACAACAGAGGAAATCGCGAAAAGCATTGCAATGGTAACAGCAAGGACAGACAGGCCGGGCATATACGTCATAGACTGTCTCCTGTGTACGTGAGAAAAATCCGGATCATTCCTTCGAAACACGTTCGAGGATTAGCCGGTCGGAACCGTCGAGGGTAAGCCCCCTAACAGTAGGTTGCAGTACACGAAGTACCACGTGGTAATAGAGGAATACCCAGGGGGCTTCTTCGATTACAATGGACTCCATGCGGCGATACAATCGCGCGCGGTCTGCAAATGGTACCTGCGGCGAAAGGGCCGCGAGGTAGAGTGAATCGAGGTCGGCACGAACAATCCGCGTAGTATTCGGACCATTCGGCGAAACATTAGCACGAATGAAAAGAGCAAGGAAATTTTCGGGATCGGGATAGTCGCCCATCCAACTGGTTCGCCACAGGGCAAGTTCGCCGGCGCGAACCATTGCCAGATGTTGTGGAAAATCTACTTGTCGAAGTTCCACATTGATACCAATGTCTTTCCACTGTGCTTGCACGGCCTCGGCGATGGAAGCTGTTCGTTGACTGTTGCCGAGTTGCAACACCAACGTAGGTAGGCCGCGTCCATCAGGATACCCCGCTTGTGCGAGGAGATTTCGTGCCTTTTCGGGATTGAACGTGTATCCCACTGTAGTGGAGGAATACCCTGGCATGGAAGGGGGCAACACACCGTGATAGGCAGGAATTGCTCTTCCATTCAGGAGATACGTAACGATGCGATGGCGGTCTATAGCGTAATTCAACGCCTGCCGAAGATGGCGAGACCGTGAAAGGGGCGAGGTACGTCCAACGGTGCACGTAGTGTCCATCAAGATGCCGTAATACTCCACGGTGTTGGCTGCTCTACGCAGCACCGTAAACCGTGAATACGGTCCTTTGAGGGATCCGTCGGACTCGAACACAGAAGGCACGAATGATTCATCAACGTTGCTAACAACGTCATACTGACCCCGAGTAAACTCGAGGAACTCATTCTTGGGGTCTCTCAGGAAGGTAATCCGAACCGTTTCAAGGTACGGTAACCTAATTCCTGCAGAGTCTACTTTAAAGTAGACCGGGTTGCGCTTCAGTGTGAGCTCTCTGTCTTGACTCCAGGTTCCGAATGCGAACGGGCCCGTACCAACGGGATGTCGTCCGAAATCGGCCCCATACGCTTCGATCGCTTCGCGGGGAATAATCGAGCCGTATGGCATGGTAAGGATGGCAAGGAATGGAGCGAATGGTCGAGTGAGACGAATCTTGATAACAGAATCGTTCACCACAGTTATACCTCGCATGGCAATTCCTGAATCACGAGTTTTCGAAGCGCGATGATATTCATCGGCTCCGTCGATAGTGGTTCGGAATGCCCACAGTCCGGTTGACTTTGTGCGAGCATGGCAAATACGTTCGATGCTGTAAGCAACATCTGCAGCGGTAACGTACCTGGTACGATTGCCAAAACATGGGTCCGAATGGAAGGCAACATCTGTTCGAAGAACAAAGGTCCATTCCGTGCCGGAAGAACTCACGTTCCAGCTTTGCGCAATACATGGCACAATGCCCAGGCCCGTATCTAGCTCTACAAGTCCATTGAAGAGATGCGAAGTGGTCCAAAGAGCACTTCTATACGAGGCAAAGGCGGGGTCGAGACTGTTCAAACCATCGGGTTCGTTGTACGAAAAGGTTGAACTGCTCTCGGAAGGTGTTGGCCCATGGCCAACACACGAAAGAACACAACTAAGTGATAAAACAAGTCCAATTGTCAAAGTACACTGTTGAACAGAGCTCAACCGGGTGTGGAGGATGGTTGACACTTTGTCCATGGTCGGCGGCAAAAGTCGGGAGAAATACGCAGTATTCCAATGAACGAAGGTTCATTTTTGGAATTAAACTCAGACTAATTCCAAATTACTGTTCTGTAAGGGGTTACGCACACAACGCAACGTATATTTGTGGCAGAAAAATGAGAACCGCCACCGCCCATATACTCCTGACACTCTTTTTGGCCGGGTGCACGTTTGGAGGTCTCGGAGGGTCTGAGCTGAAAAAGCTTGGCGGACTTCTCGAGCACTACCGTCATCATACGGTGGAACATCAGCAGGCAAACCTCTCGTTATTCCGCTTTCTGCTGGAGCATTTTTCCGCGGACGCAATTCCCGAATCAGAACACGGCAGTTTACCGTTTCACGGTACCACGCCAGACGGCGCACAAACCTTTGCCGTTCCCGTAGGGTTGGTCCCCTGCCTACCCCTGCCCGTAGAACATCGTCCTCACCTGCCCCTTACGTGGCCTCGTTGGCATTCCTTGCCAACCTCAGGAGTGTTCCAACCCCCTCGCGCCTGATGTAACCACTGCGTTTACATCACCTTTCATGCGAGGATTTCATGTTCGAGCGAATTATTTCGTTCTCGGTGAGCAACCGATTGTTCGTGCTCATCGGAGTTCTGGCCTTGGTTGTTTGGGGTATCACCTCACTGCAATCGCTGCCCATAGATGCCGTGCCAGACATAACAAACAATCAGGTACAGATTGTTACGGTGTCTCCGGCTCTTGCCCCCCAGGAGGTAGAGCGTCTTATCACCACACCCGTAGAGCTAACGATGGCCTCTATACCGGGGATAACCGAGATGCGCTCGATTTCTCGGTTTGGCTTGTCGGTAGTTACCATTGTTTTTTCGGACAACACAGACGTGTACTGGGCGCGTGCGCAGGCAGACCAACGTCTTGCAGAGGTTGCCTCCGTAATTCCCAAAGGCACCGGCACCCCGTTAGTAGCGCCCCTTACCACCGGCCTTGGAGAGATTTATCAATACACCATCCGTGTAAAGGATGGTTACGCTAATAGATACTCTTTAGCAGAACTGCGAACGATTCAAGACTGGATTATCCGCAGGCGACTCTTAGGCACGCCTGGTGTAGCAGATGTTTCGGGATTTGGCGGAGACCTCCATCAAATCGAAATCGCCATCGACCCGGACAGACTGCGTTCGCAGAATCTATCGCTGGCAGACGTAGCGGCTGCTGTAGAACGAAACAATGCCAACGCCGGCGGTGCCTACATCGAAAAGGGTCCGAATGTGCAATACATACGCACAGAAGGAACCGTAACAAGCGCCGAGGACGTGGCGAACATTGTTGTGCGCACAACGGATAACAACCTACCGGTTCTTGTGCGAGATGTAGCTACGGTGCGCAACGGCAGGGCCATCCGCTATGGGGCATTAACAATGAACAGTGCCGGCGAGACTGTTGGCGGAATTGTGCTTATGCTGAAGGGGGCGAACTCGAGCGAAGTAATTGATGTAGTTAAACAGCGCATCGCAGCAATTGAAAAATCACTTCCCGAGGGGTTAACCATCGAACCCTATCTCGATAGAACCCGTCTTGTGAACAAAGCCATCAACACCGTAGCACAGAATCTTATCGAAGGCGCCCTCATCGTGATCTTCGTATTGGTGCTTATGCTTGGCAACCTCCGTGCGGGGCTTATTGTAGCCAGCGTTATACCGCTCTCGATGCTCTTTGCTGTGGGTATGATGGGTGTGTTTGGAGTATCGGGCAACCTTATGTCACTGGGTGCCATCGACTTTGGTCTCATTGTAGACGGCGCCGTGATTATTGTAGAAAGTGTTCTGCACGTATTGCAGGGCAAGCGCGCCAATGCCGATTCTGCCAGAGAGGCGGCCGTTGGTATTCGGCGGTCTGCCGCCTTTGGCGAGGTAATCATCATGATGGTGTACCTACCAATTCTTGCCCTTGTTGGCATTGAAGGAAAGATGTTCAAGCCCATGGCTCAAACGGTGATTTTCGCCATCATTGGTGCCTTCTTGCTAAGCACAACATACGTGCCCATGATGGCCTCGTGGCTTCTAAAACCAGGAATTCGCACGTGGTCTGCGGCCGACCGCGTAATGCAGTTGCTAACGTGGATGTATGTACCCATACGTCGGCTTGCTCTTCGGTTTCGTTGGTTAACAATTGTATCAACCGGATTTGTTTTTGTGATAGCTGTTGTTGCATTCCTCAAAATGGGGGGCGAGTTCCTACCCCAACTCGACGAGGGAGACTTTGCCATTGAGATGCGACTGATGACAGGTTCTTCGTTGAACGAAACCATTGCAACCGCGCAAAAGGCCGCTTCGATACTCCAAACGCAGTTCCCCGAAGTGGAACGCGTAATAGGAAAAATTGGAACATCAGAGATTCCCTTAGATCCAATGCCCATGAACTCCGGCGATTTGATAGTGGTGCTTAAAGACAAACACGAGTGGACGTCGGCTACAACACGCGAAAACCTAGCATCGAAGATGCAGAAGGCACTCGAAGCAATACCCGGTGTGGCCTTTGGCTTTCAGCAACCCATCCAAATGCGATTTAACGAGCTTATGACCGGTGCTAGACAAGATGTTGTGGTGAAGATCTTTGGAGACAACATGGATACCCTGGCAATGCTCGCGGGGAAGATCGGCAAGGTTGCAGACCATATTGCCGGCGCAGCCGACGTTTATGTTGAACCTGTAAGTGGTTTGCCGCAAGTAACCATACGGTGCGATAGACACGCTTGCGCAAGTTTGGGTGTATCCATAGAAGACATCAACGCCACTATCCGTGCCGCATTCGCTGGTGAGCAATGTGGCCTTGTATACGAGGGCGATCGCCGCTTCGACATTGTAGTCCGGCTTGATTCGGCACGCCGACATAATCCGTCTGACGTTTCATCGCTGTTTGTGCCATCGTCCACCGGTGCACTCATTCCCATAGAGCAAGTGGCAACAGTTCTTGTGGAGATGGGACCGAATCAAATTCAACGCGAGAACGCCCAACGAAGAATCATGGTTGGGTTTAACGTCCGCGGCAGAGACGTAGAAAGCATCGTAACCGATCTCGAGAGTGCTATAGCAAAAGAAGTACCCCTTCCATCTGGCTACTTCACTACGTATGGAGGTCAGTTCGAAAACCTTAATGCAGCAAAAGAACGGTTAACCATTGCTGTACCTGTTGCGTTGCTGCTCATCTTCTTCCTCCTCTACCTCACATTTTCCAGCGTCCGCATTGGACTACTCATCTTTAGTGCTGTGCCCCTTTCGGCCATTGGTGGTGTAGCGGCACTTCTGGTGCGAGGCATGCCCTTTAGCATTTCTGCCGGTGTTGGATTTATTGCGCTCTTCGGTGTGGCTGTGTTAAATGGTATTGTGTTGATAAGCGCCTTTCGAAAGCTGCGAGAGGATGGTATTACCAACCCACTGCGCATCGTCATTGTTGGCACACAACAGCGATTACGTCCGGTGGCCATGACGGCCATGGTTGCTTCTCTCGGCTTTCTGCCGATGGCTATCTCCAACGGCGATGGTGCCGAAGTGCAGCGTCCACTCGCCACCGTCGTTATCGGCGGACTCATCACGGCCACAATGCTCACTCTGCTGCTGCTTCCCACTCTGTACTCCCTATTTGGCGTGCGAAAGCGAGTGACTACACCGGTTCTTCTTTCCGCCAGCATTGTTGCATGCATGATTGCCGTAGGTGCCTACACGCCGGCACATGCCCAAGTACCAACCATCTCGAGAGTATCTCTGGACTCCGCTCTGCGAATGGCAACAGAATCAAACATCGACGTGCAGCGGGCAAAAGCTAACGAACAACATGCAAACGCCATGCTTGGCGCTGCCGTAGACATCGGTTCAACAAGTATCACCTACATGGGCGGTCAGTACAACAGCAGTTCGTACGACAACAATTTTACCATAACGCAGGCCGTTCCATTTCCCACAAAACTGTTTGCGTCCCGTGCTCTTGCAGACAACCAACTACAACAAGCCCGGCTTGCCCTGCGGCTTGCAGATCTGCGCGTTCGGTTAGACGTGGTGCGCGCCTATGCTGCTATCTGCGCCAATCGCGAGATCGATCGAATTTTGTCCGAACACGAGCTGTTGCTCAACCGAGCTCTTCGTGTTGCACAACTCCGAGAGCAAACAGGCGAAGGCACACCATTGGAGCGCGTGAGCGCAGAAACACAACGGGCAGACGTGTTGGTGCAACGCATGAGTACACAGAGTGCAATACGAAGTGCCGAGATCGAGCTTCAGATTCTTTGTGGTTCTGCTACTGCTCTAACAAGCGCAGACACAATTATTCCGCAAACACGTGTCTACCAACAGGCAGATAGCGGCTCTACGCCAAGCGCATTTCTCCTGTTTGCCCAGCAGAAAGTACATGTTGCCGGAAGTGAAGAATCCGTTGCCAGCAACGCGTATTGGCCCGACATAACGTTGGGGTACTTCAACCAGACACTAGTGGGTACACCACTTGCCCCCTACCAACAACCTGCAACACTTTCGAATAGGTTCTCGGGCTTTATGCTTGGCGTATCCGTGCCGCTATGGTTTGCTCCCACGGCAGCTCGCGTGCAGGCAGCGGGTGTTCGGAAAGATGCAGCAAGGCGCGAAGCCAATCTTGAGCAATCGGCATACAGTGCCAGGCAACAACAAGTACAATCCGAGCTGCAGGCAGCACGCGTGGCCACAGAGTTCTATCGCACAACGGGTTTGGCAGAAGTGCAATTTCTTGTTCAACAGTCGCAACGCGCCTACGAAGTCGGCGAGGTTGGTTGGCTTGAGCATCAGTCTGCCTTGCTTCGTGGTTTCTCCATGAGGATGCAGGACGTAGCGGCCCGGCGTAAACTCTTCGAGCTTCACCTTTACCAAGAATATCTCAACGGAACACTGTAATGACCCGAAAGAACATCACCCGCAACACCGTAGCTATCGTTTGGTGTACACTGTTTCTTCAGCTCCTTGGTTGCTCGCCCGAGTCTGGTTCCGATACCAATCCCGAGGTGCGCATTGCTGCCGACACGATAGCGATTGGCAAGAACACCTTGCAGAACCTCGACCTTACGTATGCCTCGGCGGAACAAACCACGATGTCCACAGAAATACGTGCCATTGGAATCGTGCACGTTCCGCCACAATTTGCCTACAGCATTACAACACCGTTTGGTGGCACCGTTCGGCACACAACAGTGCTGCCGGGTGGACGTGTGGTAAAGGGGCAGGCACTGCTTACCATAGAGAATCCAGAGTTTATCACCTTACAGCAAGAGTACCTAAGTACGGTAGCGCTATTGCGCGCGTCGGAATCCGAGTTGGAGCGCCAGCAACGTCTTGCGAAAGACTCCGTTACGGCGCGACGCAAACTCGAGACAGCCGAAGCAGAAACCCAGACGTTGCGCGTTCGACGCAAGGCACTTGCCGAAAAGCTGGCTCTCATCAACATTGATACGCGAACACTTACGGAGTCTACGCTCTCGCGCACGGTGCGTATTCCATCGCCCATACACGGATATGTGGCATCGGTTAGCGTGAACAACGGTTCGTACATTGCCCCGAACACCGTGATGATGGAGTTGGTAGACACCGATCACATGCACATCGAGCTACAGGTATTCGAGCGCGACATCCTCCGCGTGCAACCAAATCAGAAAGTTTTGGTGCGGCTAACGGATTCTCCCTCTACGGAGCGCGACGCACATGTGCACCTTATTGGCAAGGAGGTGGGTAAGGACCGTACCATTGTTGTGCACGCCCACCTTAACACGCCCGACCCCACAATTCTGCCCGGTACCACCCTTACCGCGAGTATTATGGCAGATCAAAGATTGTGTTGGACGGTGCCCGAGGCCAGCATAGTGTCCTACAATGGACGCCGGTACGTGTTTACTGGTAACGAGGGAACCTTTATCCGCCACGAAGTGCAAACAGGCACTTCCGAGAAGGGCCGTACCGAACTTGTTGGAACCTATCCGTGGCTAATGTCAAGCGTAGTTGTGGCTAGCGGAGCACAAGCGCTGCTGGCAGTAATGGTGAACACCGACTAAGCCGCCCCCTTACGTTTTCTGCTTCTTCTTCTTTGCCGCAGGGAAGAGGATGTTGTTAAGAATAAGGCGGTATCCAGCAGACGTTGGATGGAGTGCCAGGTCTGTGGGCGGGTCGCCAACAGCGTGACGGTAGTCTTCGGGATCGTGCCCGCCGTACCACGTAAACGTGCCGCGTCCAACATTTCCGTGGATGTAGCGCACCTGGTCTGTACCCTCTCGCTCGGCTAGCACAATTACTGAGCGCTTGATGTACTCCTTGTGAAAAGCCGTGGTCTGACCCAAGAAGCTTTTCACTACGTTAACATGGCACTGTGTGAGCATTGTTGGCACAGGATCGTACTTGGCAGAGAAATCGAACAGCGTAAAGTAGTCGCTTTGCTCTGTTTGAAGAATCATGTTGGCATCCACGTCGATGTCGCTGTATTCATACTGAAGCGGATTCATGGACACTTTAAAGTTCTCGAAGGCAAAACACCGAGAGTAATCCAGCTTCGAGTTGGCCTCGTAATCCATCGGGTCGCCATCGTATATCACGTCGCAAATGTCCAGTCCGGCTGCCGCCAAGGCCACATCATAGGTATCTGTTGCAGAACACATTGCAAACATGAAGCCACCGTTGGCAACAAAATCGCGAATCTTCTCTACCACGGCCAGTTTTAGCTGACTTACCTTGCGGAAGCCCAACTTGCGAGCCGTATTCTCCATAAGAGCTACCTGCTGTATGTACCAGCTTTCGCCCGCCGAGCTTGCGTAAAACTTGCCGTACTGACCCGTAAAATCCTCGTGATGCAGATGCAGCCAATCGTATTCCGACAGTTTTCCTTGCATCACCTCTTCGTCCCACAACTTCGTGTATTTCACCTCGGCATATTCCATCACCAGCGTTACGGCATCGTCCCACGGACGGAATCCCGGCGGAGCGTAGACAGCAATCTTTGGTGCTTTTTCTAGTCGCACAACATCCATATTCGTGCGTTCTGCCTGCACCTCTGCGTAAATACTTGCGGCGGCGGCTCCATCAATTTGCTCGAAGGCCACACCCCGTATCCTACACTCCGAGGCAACCTCCGTGGATAGGTCCATCATAAACGAACCACCCCTATAATTCAGCAGCCAATCTACGGGCTGCTCCTTTGTAAGCGCCCAATACACAATGCCGTACGCCTTTAAATGGTTCGTCTGCTCCAAATCCATGGGAATAAGGATTTTCTGCGCAGAAGCCGTAACAGCACTAAAAAGGAAAACGAGAAGTAGGGGGCGAAGCATGGGTGCGTAGACCGTGATTTTCGGGAGGGAAGCCCCGAAGTTAACGTGCTGCTGGAGACATTCGTGCATACACTGCCTGCCCCCTACCACGTGTGTGTTGGGGAACTACGGCGGTCCTTTCTGTATTCTTGTGGCCATGGGACTGCTATTAGCGAGCACAATCATTGGTTTGTGGTGTTTCCATTTGGTGTGGACATTACGTTTTGTGGATGTTCTGCCCACCAGTTTGTGGACGTATGTGCATGTTTTGGTACAGGCATATCTTAGCACCGGACTCTTTATTACGGCCCACGACGCCATACATGGAACCGTGCTACCATCAAAAAAAGGCAACCAGATTGTTGGTACCATTGCCAGTTTCCTTTTTGCCGGACTCTCCTATTCGCGCCTGGAACGCAACCACTGGCGTCACCATAACAACCCCGCACACGATGCCGCCGACCCCGACTACCACCCTTCGAATACATTCATTGTGTGGTTTGGCAGCTTTATGCTTCGCTATTCTACAATTTGGCAGTTCCTTGTTATGGGGCTTGCCTACAACGGGTTAAGCTTGCTGCTCCATATTCCTGAGAGCAGACTGTGGGTGTTCTGGATAGTACCCCTGTTTTTGGCGGCATTCCAACTCTTTATGGTGGGCACCTATTGGCCGCACCGCAAGCCCCATTCCCAAGACATGCCCCACAATGCCCGCAGTATGAAGAAAAACCACCTGTTGGCCATGGTGGCCTGCTACTTTTTTGGCTACCATACCGAGCACCACCTTTCTCCCCGAACCCCATGGTGGTTACTCTGGAAGGTAAAGGAAGAGAGGATTTCGTAGATTTCGGGTCTATGACAGTAACTCAACCTGACATCGACGCCTGGGTTTCTGTACTCGGAGCCCCCTCCTCTGTTTCGGAACGGTCGTGGCTGTGGAACATTCGTCCCGAGGGAGCCCCCACGGCACTTGTGGTAAACATTACCACCGCCGTGCCATTAGACGGCGAAAGCGTAACCGTGGTAAGCGCGCAAACCCAACAGGGGTATATCGAACTGCATGATGTAACGGGCTACCTCTGCATAGAGCCAGACGAAGTGTTATTCATCGCCAAACGTCACGACAGATTTTCGAGTCTGGTTATTGGTAGAACCGGCACCTGTAGCTCCTTTGCCAATATCCCGTCAACACTGCTCAACACCGACTTTGATCAACTGGACCCCGCAGTGTTGATGGCAGCGCTTCAACTATCGTTAGCCGAACAAGTGGTGGAGCGTTTGTAACAATATGTGCACAACAATTACAGCGTTACGCACATGCCACTAAACGTACGCGTTACCAACGCCTCGGGGGCCCGTTATCGCGGTCAGGCAGAGATGATTGCCTCCGTTACCAAGGCACTGCGTGCGCATAAAGTGGCAAATGCCAACGTAGACATAGTGTTATTGTCTGACAGACGCATACGAACACTGAACAAGCAGTATCTGCAACACGACTACGCAACAGACGTGATAACATTTCCGCTCGACAACCAGCCATTGTACGGCGAAATTTACGTTTCGCTCGAAACAGCGCGGCGTCAGGCAAAAGAATACGGCGTTACCGTCGTCAACGAATTGTGCAGACTAGCCGTGCACGGAGCACTCCACCTTCTTGGGTACGACGATGCTTCCGAAACAGAACGCTCGGCTATGCACAAACTGGAAACAAAATATATTGTGGAGCCAAAGCGCCTATGAACGATCTCTACACCGTTGAACGGGTAATGGACATCATAACATACATGATAAGCGAGCGCACACAGGGAGCTTCCCTGTCTACCTTCGATACAACGCCCCTTTCCCTTCAAGGATATACCAATAGCGAAATTGCTGCAGCTATTTCTTGGATGATTGAGCGCAGCAGCGAACACAGCGAAGACGAAGGCGCCGCTGCCGGATATCGCATACTTCATGGAATCGAGCGAGACGCAATCGACCCCGAGGCATGGGGCATGGTGTTAACGTATCAAAGTCTTGGCTTCCTTGTTGCAGACGATGTAGAGGCCATCCTAGAGCGCGTTATCATGATGAGCGCCGAGCGTCATGTTGGCAGTGCCGAGATAAAGGCAATCATTGCCTCGTACGTGCTGCATCAACAGCCGCTGCCCCAAGCCGGCAGCCGCAGTCTGTTACTCGGTAACGACTCCGTGAACTAACACGCAAACATTGTTCTGGCCTCGTAGCTCAGTTGGATAGAGCGACGCTTTCCTAAAGCGTGGGTCGGAGGTTCAAATCCTCTCGAGGCCGCAGAATGGCTTCTGCCCGGCAGAGTTATCTGCCGGGCAGAGCGCAGTCAATCCCGCAGGTCTCCTACCGCGGATCCGGCAGCGAGATGAGTGGTGTGCCCCCTCCCGTAACAGTTGGCAATACGCCATTCCACTTCTTCACTGTTTCGTACTGAACAAAAAGAGGCGTTAGAGACTGCATGCGGAGGGTATTGGCCTCTGCCTCTGCTCTTGCTTTCAGCAAGGTTGCCTCGGCATCGGCCTTGGTGCGGATGATAAGGCTTTCGCTCTCGCCCTTTGCTTTGGCCACTTGTTTGGCTGCTTCTGCCTCTGCTTCTCGAATTTCGTTCTCTCGTTGCATTGCGCGTTGTGTTGCTTCAATTTTCTCGTTGATCGCTCGCACTACCTGGCTGGGCATGCGGAGGTCGCCTACGGTGTATAATCGCTCCAATCGAATGCCCTGCGGCTGCACCTGTGCGCGGACGATGCTGTCTGCCTCCAGCAACAATCGCTGACGTCCTACTCCATACACGGCCTCGATACCCATGTCGCTGGCGGCAAGATTGAGTGCGTCGCGAACGATATTCTTCAGAAAGATGTCCGTGATCTCATCGATCCCTCTGCGATATGTTTGGAAGAGCACACTTACTGAATCTGCGATTACCGTATATGTAATTCCGAAGTCGCCGTTAACACTCAAGCCCTCCATGGTTTGGAAGCTAATTGAACGATCTCCCGATGCATCCTTACTACTCCAAACATGGTTCTGCGCGAAAACAGGGAATACATACATTGTTTGCGAAAACGGCCATATCCAATACCTACCAACACCAAATTCTTTGCTGTCTACCCCCTTGTCCGTGCCAAGGTAGTACACCAGCACACCACGGTGTCCGGCGGGCACTGTTGCGCAACCAGATAGCACGCACAACAGTGCTACCGCTGCACCAACGAGATGGAGGCGAGATTTCAACGATGTCTGCATCGGACGCTCCTCATATTTGGATGACTGCTATCGATATACGATAGACGCGGGATGTTAGTCTAGCTACGCGCCAGGTGCCAATGGGTTCATTCCATAGCGCCAACGGCGCGTTCAACATTCCATAGCGCCAACTGCGCGTTCAACATTCCATAGCGCCAACGGCGCGTTCAACATTCCATAGCGCCAAC
>DAITNB010000013.1:0-68863 GCA_036834845.1 bacterium
GTTCAACGTAACTAGCGAGGTTGTTTTGCTTGAGGGCCAGGTCGCGCAGGCGTTTATGTGTCTCTGCAGACTCTAAGCGCATTCCATGCTCGAGCGCTTCTGCCAGTACACGCTGCAGAGTTGCGGCGGCGCCGTCCACGTTGCCACTTCGTTCCAGTAGAGTAGCGCGACTATGTTCACGACTTACTCGCACGCTGGGGTCGTCGATCTGCAGTGCGTCTATGGCTGCCAGACTTACCTGCGCTTCGGCGTTGGAGTTCATTGCTAGGTATGCGCCCACGATGTTGCCTGTGACGTATGCCACGCTGTGGCGCTCGCCGAGCTCTTTGTGCAGGGCCAGAGCCCTATGGAAGTGCTCGAGGGCGGCGGGGAAGTTGCCGGTGCCGGCATGCACGCTGCCGATGTTGCTGGTGGCAGTTGCCACGCCGTGGCGGTCGCCGAGGTCTTCGAGCATTGCTAGTGCCCTTAGGGAGTGCTCCAGGGCGGCGGGGTGGTCTCCGGTCAGATGATACACGTTGCCGATGTTGCCGGTGGCGGTTGCCACGGCGTGGCGGTTGCCGTGCTCTACGTGCATGGCTAGGGCTCTGTGGAAGTGCTCCAAAGCGGAGGGATAGTCGGCGGTATTACAGAGTACGAGGCCAATGTTGCCAGTGACGCGTGCCACGCCATGGTGGTCACCTAGCTCTTCGAGCATGGCTAGGGCCCTATGGAGGTGCTCCAGGGCGGAAGGGTAGGAGCCGGTCACATTGTACACGTGACCGATATTGCCAGTGACGAGTGCCACGCCACGGCGGTTGCCGAGCTGTTCGTGCAATGCTAGGGCTCTGTGGTAGTACTCCAGGGCGGCGGTGTAGTCGCCAGTTTGTTGGAGTACGAGGCCAATGTTGCCCGTGACGCGTGCCAAGCCTCGGCGGTCGCCGAGCTCTTCGAGCATGGCTAGGGCCCTGAGCGAGTGCTCCAGGGCGGCGGGGTAGTCGCCGGTTTCTTTATTCACTGTGCCGATGTTACCGAGGACGCGTGCTACGCCGCGGCCGTCACCGAGCTCTTCGTGGATGGCTAGGGCCTTGTGAAAGTGCTCCAGAGCGGATGGATAGTCGCCATGGAGACTGTTGGCTATCCCTCGTGCTCTGCATGCTAATGCTTCTGCCTGTTGTGTGCCGATGGCATCAAGCTCCGTTGCGAGTAGGAACAGAGCTTTGGCATCCTTCACATTAATTGCCTCGTCGACCTCTACCTGGATCTCTTCAAACGTTCTCATGTGGTGCTCCCATCCAACCAAAACGTCTTCATCATCCCCTTGCCCTTGATGTCGATGGTGCCACGAGGGCTCACCCCGGCACCTCCGGTGCCACCCCTCTCGAGTTCGAGAGGGGAAAGAGCTTCGGCAAATGCCTCGCTCACCTGTATGCGGCCGGGCTCACTGGTGCTTTCCATGCGCGAGGCAACGTTTACCGTGTCGCCCCATACATCATACTGCAGGCGCTCGGTGCCAATAACGCCGGCGGTAACCGGACCGCAGTGGATGCCGATGCGAACGGTGATGTCCGGAAAGTGGGAACGGACCATCTGCAAAAGTTCTAGAGCTGCGGATGCTGCAGACAGAGCAACATCTCCGGTAAGCGCCGCAGCCATGTACGAGTCGCCGATTGTTTTAATCTTCGTAAGGCCGTGAGAGAGAACAATCTCGTCGCAACGTGAAAAGATCTGGCCGAGAAGTGCAACCACTTGGCCGGGATTCATGGATGCAGACATGGATGTAAATCCTACCATGTCCATAAAGAGAATGGCAGCGTTATCAATCGAGTCGTTAACCTCTTCGCCTCGTAACACCCTATCGGCAATAGTGGGCGGCAGCGTGTTGTGGAGCAGTGCCCGGTGTTTCTCGTGCTCTCGCCGTTCCGCCTCTACCTTTCGATCGGCATCTAATATTGCTAATCGTTGGGTGGCTTCTTTCCCGTTGATTTCTTCCGTTATGCGCGTGTACTCATTGTTATGGTTGATGTATCCAGCAAAATCGTTTCTCTTATGGGCTAGGTCGCGAAGTCGAAGATGTATAGCTGCCGTTTGCGACCGTAATCCGTGCTGCTGTGAATCATCCAAGGCGCGTTGCAAATACGATGCTGCCGCGTCATAACTGCCCTTGCGTTCTTCCACTGTTGCATGCTGCAAATCTCGATAGTATCTCGCTCCGGGAACGTCGAGGTGTTGTGAGCTACGTTTATCGAGCAGCAACTGCGCCGCATCATCACAGCCCTGCTCGAGGTATGCATCAATGATGTCGCCGGTGACAACGGCCACTCCAGCCGCATCTCCAAGTTCTTCATTCAATGCAAGGGCGCGCTGATAATAGTCGAGTGCCGTAACAAAATCGCCACTGTCTGCGAAGGCAGTTCCAATGTTGCCGGTAACGCGGGCTATTCCGGGTCTGTTCCCAAGCTCTTCGTGGAGAGCCAGTGCTTGCCGGTAATAGGAAAGGGCCTCGGTGTGGTTGCCGGTTTGATTATACACGATGCCGATGTTGGCCGTTACCTTTGCGGAGTTGGCACGATCTCCAAGCTCGCTGTGTATTGCGAGTGCCCTGTGGAAGTGTTCGAGTGCTTCCGGATAGAAGCCCGTTTCGAGAAACACAAGGCCGATATTGCCTACCAGCTTAGCAGCATTTGCTTTGTCTTCTCGATGCTCTTGAATTGCCAGCGCTTTTCGGAAAGACTCGAGCGCGCTGGCATGGTTTCCCGTGTGATAGTACACAATGCCGATGTTGCCGATGAGGGTAGCGTGACTCTCGGCATTGGCGAACTCGCTGCTTGCTGCCAGAGCAAGGTGGAAATGCTCAAGGGCTTGGGAGTACTCACCTCGCAGGGCACAGGCAACTCCACATGCACGTTGGGCTAACTGCATTGTTTCGGAGGTGCCAACTTCGTTGAGTTCGGTTGCTAACCTCTGTAAATGATCCGCATCATCCAGAGATATGGCCCGCTCTACATCCGCTGCAAGTTCGGAGTATGTCCGCACTGGTGCTCCGGCAAATACATGTTCATAGCTTTCTTGCTCACCCATCGAATGATGGTGCGTCTGTCTTCAGTCGAAAAAGAACACGTTAGCATTGGCGACCCTTCAGAGTCCATTAGGGTCGCCAATGCGACGCAGTTGTACGCTACGGTGCGAGGCGATTCTCCGCCTCTATGGGCTTCCATTGTATCGTCATTGGTGTATGCCTGCAATCAAATTCAGCGCAGAGCCGGCTTTGAACCATCCAATCTGCTGGGCGTTCATGGTGTGTTTGAGGGTAATGGACTCTTGCGTGCCATCTTCGTGCTGTATGCCTAGCGTAAGGTTTACGCCGGGTGCAAGTGCGTCGATGTCCAAGGAGAAACGATCTCCTTCGCGAATCTTGTCGTAATCGGACGGGTTCACGAAGGTGAGTGGCAGCATGCCTTGCTTCTTGAGGTTTGTTTCGTGGATGCGAGCAAAGCTCTTTACGATGATGGCCTTGCCACCAAGGAAGCGGGGCTCCATAGCGGCATGCTCGCGAGAGCTGCCTTCGCCGTAATTCTCATCGCCCACAACAACCCAGTGCTCGCCCCTTGCCTTGTAATCGCGAGCTACGGCGGGCACTTCGTTGTATTCACCGGTGAACATGTTCTTTATGCTATTGGCAGTGTCGTTTACGTAGTTGATTGCACCAATGAACATGTTGTTCGAAATGTTATCGAGGTGACCTCTGAAACGTAGCCATGGACCGGCCATAGAGATGTGGTCTGTTGTACACTTGCCTTTCACCTTCAACAGAAGGGGCATGTTGGTGTACTCTTCCTTCCTTGGTGCCGCAAAGGCCTCGAGTTTTTGCAGACGGTTGCTCGAAGGATCGATGAGAACGTCTACTGCCGATCCATCGGTTGCCGGTGCAACAAAGCCATTGGGATCCGGAACAAATCCTCCATCCGGCAACTCGGCACCGGTAGGGGGCTGAAGCAGAACGCCGTCGATTGGCTCCTTGATAAAGTTGTGCGTAAGCTTCCCTGCCAACACAAAACCGGCTACCGTTTCTGGCGAGGCAACAAATGCGTGTGTTTCCTTGATGCCATCATTACGTCCGGTAAAGTTGCGGTTGAACGAGGTGATGATGGAGTTTTTGTCTCCGGCTTGTACGTCGTGACGTTTCCACTGTCCGATGCACGGACCACAGGCATTGGCAAGAACCTGGCCGCCAATGGCTTCCATCTTTGCAAGGATGCCATCGCGTTCGATGGTTGCTCGTACCTGTTCAGATCCCGGCGTAATAGTGAACTCCGATTTTGCTTTGAGTCCGTTCTGCGATGCAAACTCTGCAATAGCGGCAACTCTGCTCATGTCTTCGTAGGATGAATTGGTGCAAGAGCCAATAAGGCCAACGCGGAGTTCTTCGGGCCAATTGTTTTCCTTAACGGCCTTTACAAAATCGCTGAGTTCCATTGCACGGTCGGGTGTGAACGGACCGTTAATGTGTGGCTCCAAGGCACTCAGATCGATATGTATAACCTGATCGTAGTACTTCTCAGGATTAGCTTCCACTTCGGCATCTGCTCGCAGGTGTTCTGCTACGCCATTTGCAAGCTCGGCCACATCTGCGCGTCCGGTAGACCGTAGGTAACGATCCATAGATGCATCGTATGGGAACACGGACGTGGTAGCGCCGATTTCTGCACCCATGTTACAGATGGTGCCCTTGCCTGTTGCAGAGAACGATGCAGTGCCTTCGCCAAAGTACTCAACAATTGCACCGGTGCCACCCTTAACAGTAAGGATGCCCGCAAGCTTCAGGATTACGTCCTTCGGACTCGTCCATCCATTCATTTTACCTGTAAGCTTCACGCCGATAAGCTTTGGCATCTGTAGTTCCCACGGCATTCCGGCCATCACATCTACAGCATCTGCACCACCCACACCAATTGCCAGCATCCCCATGCCCCCTGCATTCGGCGTATGAGAGTCTGTGCCAATCATCATGCCACCCGGGAATGCATAGTTCTCGAGCACAACTTGGTGGATGATGCCGGCACCTGGCTTCCAGAATCCGATGCCGTACTTCTTGGACACTGAAGCAAGGAAGTCGAACACTTCTTTATTTTCCGTTAGCGACTTCTCTAGATCTGTAGTTGCGCCGTGCTCGGCACGGATTAGGTGGTCGCAGTGTACCGTAGAGGGCACCGCTACTGTGGGAATGCCGGCGGACATGAACTGGAGTAGGGCCATCTGCGCCGTTGCGTCTTGCATCGCCACGCGGTCTGGATGGAAGTCTACGTATGCGTTGCCACGCGGATGTGCTGCCGATGGCAGTTCTGCGATATGTGAATACAGAATTTTCTCGGCGAGTGTTAGGGGGCGTCCCACAACGCCGCGAGCAGCAGCGACGCGCGATGGAAGGTTGTTGTACACCTTCTGGATCATGTTGATGTCTTGTGTGGCCATGGTAGTGTTTTGATTGTTGATAATCGAGTTGCGAATTCTTAGTGTGTTAGTAGGTTCCTTTGTGGTAGCTAACGTTGGGCAGACCTTCAAAATCTCTGTCCTGCGTTAGCAACGTTGCGCCATGGGCAAGCGTTGTGGCGTACACAATGGCATCGGCCATTGCGAGTTTGCGTTCGTTGCGGATTTGTGCTGCAGACACAGCGCGGCTGGCCGTTAAATCGTCTACAATCTGTTCGCGCATGTTGGCTACCACCATCTTTACCATGTCTTCGCCAATACGCCGTTCCACAGCCAGAGACACCTCGTAAATGCAAATGCTAGGAACGATTACTGCGCGCTTGCGGAGATGTTCGATTACAAGGGTGCGGATCTTGGCGTTGCCAAGATAGAATTCCACCCACATCGAGGAGTCCATTACGATGGGTGTTTCCATTAGTCGTAATCCTCTTTCTCGCGCTCGATGTGCAGGTCCTGACCCTTAAACATGCCGAATGCCTCATCGGGATCGAGCACCGGAACCAACACAAATGCACCACGCCATTCCATAAACATCACACGCTGACCCGGCCTAATCTTCATTGCCTCGCGCACCTCCTGTGGAATCACAATCTGGTATTTCGGCGAAACAGTAACGGTTGTACTCATGATGTGTATCCCCTTGGTTGGTGGGAGGTTGATGGCCTATCGAACGAACATCGTTGTACGATATTGCTATCGATACAAATATCGTACAACGCTGGGACTAAAACAACGGTCGAGAGCAACGATACAGCCCGTTAGGGTGGGGAAGGTATTGTTCGCTTCTACAAAGAGGGGAGTTGCACGGTCCACCGCGCCCCCTTGCCAGGTTCAGACGTAAGCTCTATGCTGCCGTTGAGGGCTTTTACATGACTATGGGTGATGTTCAACCCGAGTCCTGTGCTTAGCTCTCCAGCCGTGGGCTTGGCGCTGAGCACGGCATATTTGTCGAAGAGGTGTTGCTTGTCTTGTTCGGTAAACCCCGGACCGCTGTCTTCTACGGTAACTGTAACGCTGTTTCCGCTTACGTTGGTCGTAACGCGCACAGAGCCGCCGGACGGGGTGAACTTAACGGCATTGCTTACAAGATGAGCGAGAATGGTCTGCAACGCGGTTGGGTCTGTGTGCACCATCCCCATACCTCCAGCGCGTTCGTGTTGCAGGCCCACTCCTTTGTCCAGAGCGTGATGGTGGTGCGTTGATACAACCATCTGAGCCACCATGCCGGGGTCTACGTGGGTTGCATACACCCGCACGCCGGTGGTCTCGATTTCGTTCACAAGGAGAAGATTGTCGAGCACGGCATGCATACGCGTAGCTAACACGCGCACGGTTGTAAAGTGATCTGTTGCATCGCTCGAGGAGAGTTTTGCTCCCCGCTCGATTGCGTGCGCACACGTGCGCAGTACATCTCGCAATGGTGCGCGCAGATCTTCACCGGCAAGCGCAAGAAATTTTGTCTTCTCTGTGTTCAGTCGAGTTATCTGCTTGTTTTGCTCGATAATGGAGCGGTTAGAAGTTTCCAGTTCATCCGAACGCTGCTGTAGCTCTGCCGTTCGCTCGGCAACGGTGCGCTCGAGCTCTTCGTTGTATCGAGACAAATGCTCCATCAAACGGATGTTCTCGGTGCGGAGGCGTACAGTTTCTGCGGCCGCAGAAAGCGTCATGCGCAGTTCGTTTTCGTCCCATGGCTTTGTTACGTACCGAGAAACTCCACCTCTATTGATGGCATCGATAATTGCCTCGATGTCTGCAAATCCTGTAAGCACAATACGTGCAGCGTTGGGGTACGTATTCCGGATTTGCTCGAGGAACTCGACACCGGTGGTGTTGGGCATGCGCTGGTCTGTTACTATCACGTCTATTGGATGTTCGGCAAGAACCGCCGCACCGTCTTCGGCAGACAATGCGGTGTGAACAATGAAGTCCTTCCGGAAGGTTGCCTTGAATGCCGTTAGGTTGTGTTCCTCGTCGTCTACGTAGAGAACGTGGGGAGCAGATGTGTTCATGTTCGCCTCGGTGTTTCCGCGTTAAGGGTCTGACGTATGGGCAATGTGATGGTGAAAACCGCACCACCACGATTTGCCACGTCTATTCTTCCGCTGTGTTGTTCAATAATGCCGTAGCTGATAGACAGGCCCAGACCGGTGCCTTTGCCAACATCCTTTGTTGTAAAAAACGGCTCGAATAATCTCCCCAATATCGAGGGGGGAATTCCGGAACCATTGTCGGCAATTTCGATTTGCACGGTGTTCGAGCCAAGAAGGCGGGTGGCGATGGTAATACATGGATCTGCCACAGTATCTACCGCGTCGATGGCATTGGATATGATGTTCATTAACACTTGGTTTATCTGACCCGGCCTGCATTCGATGTTTGGAATTGGATCGAAATATCGTTCGAGTCGGATCCTGCCTCGAATGCGCGAGGCAAGAATGGTAAGTGTGCTTTCTATACCGGCGATGAGATCGGCAGGCTTGATTGCCCCCTCGTCTAAGCGGGAAAACGTGCGCAAACTGCGCACAATTTCGGCGGTGCGTTTTGCTCCGCTTTCTATGCCGTCTAACAAGGCGCGAATTTCTTCGCGCAGTTCGTCTGCCTGGGGTCCGGTGCCACCACACTGCTCATATTCGGCCAAGTCTCTGCGCAAGGGGGCGATGGAACTGGCAATAAAGGTAACGGGGTTGTTTATCTCGTGTGCAATGCCGGCTGTAAGTTGACCCAACGAGGCCATCTTTTCGCTCTCCACCAACTTTGCCTGTGCGGCCTTGAGTTCGACATTTCTGAGGTGCTCAATTTCTGCAAGTTTATACGCCTCTTCAATCCGCCTGCGTGCGTCGAGCTGTGCAATTCTGCGCTGCATCGTCTCGTCCCGTGCTGCGTCCTTGTGCGCGTGGAGTTTCCTCGTATACGCCAATGCTTCTTCGAATTGGTAATGGCGCTCGTGGTGCCTGCTCAACGCGTCGAGCAACCGCGTTGGGTCTGTACCTGCGGCGTAGGCGATGCGAAGTCCGGTCTCTAAATGGTGTCGAGCGCGCTCCGCGTTCTGCAATGGTTCCGCAGCGGTGTCGTACACCATTCCAATGTAGGCGTTTGCCTGTGCCATACCAATGGCGCTGTTGATAGAGGTTGCGCGGTCTAACGCTTCTTGCAGAAGTGCAATTGCTTCGGTGGTATTGCCCTGCTGAGACAAAATGAATGCCGCATTTGCAAGGGGCAAGGTACTAACGCGGTGACGCGACTCTACGGAACGGAATCGGTCGTTTGCACTCACATACGTTGCATACGCACGATCGGGGTCGCCCCCTCTCTCGAACAGCGTTCCGAGCACATTTTCGGAGCGGGCTGCCTCTTCATGGTCTCCAACGTCGAGGAAGATCTCCATGGCGCGTTGCGCATACCCAATTGCGTTCGATACATCGCCATGCTGATCTTGAAGAATTGCAATGTGAAGATTTGTTTGGGCAACATACCAGTCTCTAATCTCGAGACGCTCGTACAATGGAAGTGCAGCAAGGAGTTCGGTAAGACCTTCTTTGGCTCTATTGTCGTCTACGTAAGCCGCGCCAATTGCACTTAGTGTGCGAGCGAGTTGGGAGAGCAATCCATTCTGTTCGGCACCAACGCGAGACTCTTCCAACATCTCTAATGCTTCAGAGATGTGCCTGTTGCCGGCAAGGGCCATACCCGCCAACCGAAGCACAAACACACGCACATAGATGTTGGGAGCAGTACGAGCGCGAGAAGCAATGTTCATACACTGCTCGAGTACGTCTTCTGTTGGATGGCTCCTCAGCCGCTCGCGCAGGGCAAGGATTTCGCACACCGGCGCAAAAGCGGCAAGGGGCGAGGTGGAGAGCTCTGCGCCTAGTTCTGCCAGTTGGGTTTGCGACGAGCGGTCGTTACTAAAGTGCACGGCCATGTCGTGCCACAGTCTCGATTCCAGATGCATGTTGTGGAGCCCGTGCGACGATGCTAACGTGATAGCCCGGGCCGCGGATGCAACTGCAGAGCCCGCAAACCCCATGTGGATGCGCGCAAACGCCAAATTGCACAGGGCCCTGCATTCGCCCTCGGCATCGAACGCGTTGCGCGCCTCGTCTACCCGGGAAACAAGCTCGGGTTCTGTTTCTCGGAACGGCAAACTGAACAGCCGCTGGTAGAAGTCGGTGGTCATAAGAGGCACAATCTACGTTTCCCGGTAGTTACTCCGGGAGAATAACACTCCGGGAGTGTTAGCTGCGCTCGGCGAGCTCCAGCCACCGCTCGGTACACGCATCACGCCTCTCCAGAAGGTTGGCATGTTCTGTAGCCCAGGTTCCATGGTCTTGAAACGACGCCAGGGGGTTGCTCATTTCTTTCTCGAGAGCGGCAAGCTTTTTCTCCAATTCGGCAATCTCTGCTTCGAGAGCGTCCAATTCTCGTTTTTCTTTAAACGATAGCTTTTTCGCGCCATCGGCACTAGGCGCGGCAGCTGTTGACTCGGCCACACTTGCCTGCCGCTGCTGCTTTGTGGACGACCCTTTGCGCGACTCAACCTTTTCGAGATATGCGGTATAGTTACCGGGATACTCTTTAATCCCACCGTCTGCTTCGAATGACCAGATGGTGGTAACGGTTTTGTCGAGAAATGCTCGGTCGTGAGAAACTATCAGAAGCACACCTTTGAAGTACGTGAGGTATTCTTCAAGCGCGCTGAGAGTTACAAGGTCGAAATCATTCGTTGGCTCGTCCAGAAATACAACGTTGGGGTTCTGCATCAAGATGCGGAGCAGCCCTAAACGTCGGCGCTCTCCCCCAGATAAGGTGTGTACGTAGGCATGCTGTTGCTTCGACGAAAATCCAAAGCGGTCGCATAACTCCTTTGCCGTTATATAGCGTTCCCTGCCCACTCCCACATCAATGTATTCGGCAATGTTCCGAACATTCGCAACAACGGTTTCGTTTTCGCTTAGATCCTTTATCTCCTGTTCAAAATATCCAATGGTAACGGTGTCTCCAATCGCTACATGACCGTGAGTAGGGGGCTTGCGGCCCGCTAGTGTGTTGAGTAGGGTAGACTTTCCGGCACCGTTTGGACCAATAACTCCAATTCTGTCTCCGGGCGCGGCGCGGTAGGTAAAGTTTGTGAACAGGGTGCCGGCAGCTATGTCTACGGCGTCAATGATACGTCCGCCTAAGAACCGCCCGCCAACCTCAATGTCTATCTCGCGGAATTCTGTGCTTTCGGTTTTCTGCTCCTGGCGCATCTTCTCTATCCAATCGATGCGACTCTGCTGCTTTGTCCTCCTGGCTTTTGCGCCTTTCTGCAACCACGCCAGTTCTCTGCGCAATGTATTACGCTGATGCGCGGCTGTTGCGTCTGCAACGGCTATCATTGCTTCTTTGCGTTCCAGATACTGCTCGTACGAGCCATCGTAGGAGAACAGCCGGTGTTGATCTACCTCTACGATGCGTGTGCAAACAGCGTCGAGAAAATACCTGTCGTGCGTAACAAGTAATAACCCTTGCGACGACTGCTGTAGGTGATCCTGGAGCCACTGAACGCTATTTGCGTCCAGGTGGTTTGTTGGTTCGTCCAAGATAAGTAGATCGGGTTCGGCCATAAGCGCGCGCGCAATAGCTACGCGCTTACGTTGTCCGCCCGACATAATGTGAACATTCCGAAGTGCGTCGTGTATACCCAGTCTTCCCAGTGACTGTCGCGCACGGGTTTCGAGCTCCCACTCTTCTAGATGTCCGTGCATCGGATTGTAGGCACTCATTACGGCATGCAGCGCCGTGTCTTCTACGTCGAATGCAGGAAGCTGGGAGAGATACTCTAATCGAAGCTCGTTATTCGTGGCAAGTGTACCGCTGTCTGGCTCGTCTATGCCCGCAATGATGCGCAGCAGCGAGGTTTTGCCAGCGCCGTTGCGACCAATAATACCAATGCGTTCGCCGCTCTGCATGCCGAAGGAGATATCTTCGAAGAGCGTTTTTTCGTAGTACTTTTTTGTTAGCCCCGTGGCCGAAAAGAGCGTCATGCTGCAGTGCCAATCACGATACCTCTTCTACTTCGGAGAGATCTTCGTCCTCCGTCATCGATAACACTTGAACATTTACCGCTTGTGTTGAACCATCTACTCTGCGCTTTTCGAGGAGTGTTTCGGGGATGCGCACCACCTTTGTTACTAAGCCAAGGGCTTCGAATAGGCGAATGCTAAGACCAGTAAAGTCGAACTGCCACCAGCGCATACCGTGAAATGCCGATGCGGGGAATGCATGGTGGTTATTGTGCCACCCCTCGCCTAGCGCAAGGATGCCAACAACAAAGTTGTTTCTACTCTTATCCGTGGTTGTGAACATTCTGCCGCCGATGTAGTGGCACACCGAATTCACGCTCCATGTTACGTGAGACGATACGAAGATGCGCACCAGGCCGCCCCATACAAATCCCATCCATGCGCCATGAGCACCTGCATACAGCGCACCAATAGCAGCAGGAAGCGCCAGACTTAGCAGACCCCAGAACAAGAACGTGTCTGAGAACCACTTAATCATTGGGTCCTTGATGTAGCGCTGACCCCACTTCGCCTTGATCTCGTCTAACTTGTCGCTGTTCATTTCTATCAGCCACTCGAAGTGGGCGTAGAGGAATCCGCTCAGTGTTGGCGAATGTGGGTCGCCATCTTGGTCGCTATGCGCGTGATGTTTTGTGTGCACAGAGGCCCAGTTCACAACCGGACCCTGGAATGCCATAGATCCCAACATGAGCACGAATGCTTTTAGCGCGGGATGGGGCTCGTAGGCCTTATGTACAACCAATCTATGGTAGCCCATGGTGATGCCGTACTCCGTAAGCACAACACCAATTCCGCACATAACAATGGCGTACACAGGAACATCGCCCATAATGGCGGCAACAACGGCGTATATAGCTGCAGCGAGCGGTAAAAGAATAAGGGCGAGAACGGGAAGCTTATACACAGGTGAACCGATTGAGTGATCGAATGAGCAAAGTTACGGAGAAGAGTACCACGCGTGATCTTGGCGGTAGCTCTCTCCTGTTACGTGAAGGATCTTAAACATGCCCTTGGTGCGGTCATCATATCGCATGCGCTCTGCATCGCCGTCGCCAACAAAAGACTCGTGCATGAGCTGGTCGTAGGGCTTATTGCTGGTTACGAACATTCTTCCACCTTTGTCGTGCGTGTGGAGCACAACCTTTTTGAATAAACGGGAAGCAATGCCGTAGCCAGAGTTCATGTCGTCGATAATCCACACCTGGCCGGGCTCGAGCTGAAGGCGGGTGTCGAATGAGTAGGTGTCTGCACTCATGAAGTGAGGTTGCATTCCTCTCTCCATAAACACTTTGCTAAGGGCAACAGACATATGGCTTTTGCCAATGCCTGCATCGCCCCACATAAAAATGCCCGCCCCCTTGGAATCATCCTTCAAGTCGATAAGCATCTGCGCGTATCGCACAAGTTCTTGCTGACTTTCATTGGCGGGAACGTAGTCTTCGAAGTGGGAGCAGATATTCTCGAGGGGAACCGTTGGGTTGACGTCAAAAAACCGAAGGTCGAGCAACATCCGGTTGATGTTGTCGACCTTCTCGGTAGAGTTGTCTATAAGTATGGTGTTGGATCTTTCGTCTGCCTCGATCTGCACATCAGGATAGTGCGAACGTAACCGAGCAATGAGTGCCGAGGTTATGGGGGCACGATGAAGGGTGTGCGGAATCAATGCTTACGCAGAAAGATCTTACTTCACAATGTCGATAAGCTCAACTTCGAAGATGAGCGTTTCGTTCGGACCGATAGATTGTCCGGCACCATTGGCACCATAGGCAAGATCGGCAGGAATGTAGAACATGTACTTCGATCCGATAGGCATAAGCTGTACACCTTCGGTCCATCCTTTAATAACGTTGGCAAGAGGGAACTCGATTGGCTCGCCGCGGCGCACTGAACTGTCGAACTCTGTACCGTCTATCAAGGTGCCGGTGTAGTGAACCTTAACGGTGTTGTCCTTCGTTGGCTTGCGTCCAGTGCCTTGCTTGATAACCTTGTACTGAAGTCCGCTCTCGGTTTGAAGAACGCCCGGCTTTTTCTTGTTTTCGGCAAGAAAGGCCTCTCCCTTTGTTTTATTTTCTTTCCCCTTAACGGCGGCTTCTGCTTGCATCTTCTCCATCTGTTTGGCCTGAAGAGCCATCATCGCCGTGTTTACGTCGTCCATGGTCATAAGTGCCTTGCCGGCCATCATGTCTCGCAAGCCCGCAGTTAACATGTCTACGTTCAGATCGAGACTCTGATCCATGAGAGATTTGGCGATTTGCATGCCAACGGCATAGCTCATGGTGTCGGCTTCGTTTTTCGGCTTCACGGAATTAACCTGTTGTTGAGCAAAAGCGCTCAGTGATGCAGCAACACAAAGGGCGCATGCAAGAGCGAAAGTTGAAAGTGTACGCATAGAAAGTTTGTTGAAAGTGGTGGTTACTTCTTAACGATGTCGAGGAGTTCAATGTCGAAGATGAGAGTAGCGCCCGGAGGGATAACCTCGCCGAATCCGGTGTCTCCGTAAGCAAGATTGCTTGGAGCAACAATGCGAACCTTCGATCCAACGGGCATCATGAGCAGGGCTTCTGTCCATGCAGGAATAACTTGATTAAGACCAAATTCTGCGGGCTCTCCGCGCTGCACGGAACTGTCGAATACCTTGCCGTCTACAAGGGTTCCGGTGTAATGAACACGCACCGTACTTTCTGCTGTTGGTTTTGGTCCGGTGCCAAGTTTAATCACTTCGAACTGCAGGCCAGACGATGTTGTTTGAACGCCATTCCGTGCACCATTCTTTGCGCGGTACTCGTCTCCGGCTTTTCGGGCTTGCTCGGAGTTTGCTGCCTTGGCCTTGTTTGCTTTTTCAACTTGCGCCTGCTGGAGGCGCATAAACACTTGCTGTATCACGCTGTCCGCAAAGAGCGACTTCTTGGCTTGCTCGTCTACAATGCCAGAGAGGAGCATTTGTAGGTCGAGGTCCAGAGAATCTCGATCGATATTCTTTGCGATACTCAAACCAATCGCATAACTCAGCGAGTCCTTTGCCGTACCGGGTGTACGGTCGTTTACGCCGGGTGTGGGATCGCACGCAGTTGCAACAACAAGAACAAGTGCCGCAGCACAGAGGAGGGTCTTCATGAATTCTCACAATTGGGGTATAGACTACAAAGATACGTCAGATTTGCTCGTTAGGGGGCACCCAAAGGTGCTTTGAGAGGTCTACATCGTTGTTTAGGAAGGTAACCCCTTCGGCCTCCAAGCGCTCGCGCATTACGAATGGGGTTTCAAAATGCATGGCCCCGCTCAATGCGCCGCGTCTGTTCACCACGCGGTGGCAGGGTATATCTGTGCGGTCCTGTAGTGCCACGGCATTCAACGCCCAGCCCACCAAGCGGGCTCCAGATCGTACGCCAAGGGCCGCGGCGATATGGCCGTAGGTTGTAACCATGCCGCGTGGCACGCGGCGGACGATGTTGTAGATGCGTTCGTAACGGTCGGATGTAGACATGTGCTCCTCTGGAGGGAAGATAACCTTTCCAATGTGTCTGGCGGGCGGGTGGTAATTTCCCACCTATGTCTACTCGCATTCGTATTGCCCTGTCTCCGGCGCAGGCCGCCAACCCGTCTGAGATTCGCCGAGCGGCACTGGAAGAATCGGGTATGACCGAAGATTGCAGTGTGCTTGTTCTTAAGCGGTCTATCGATGCCCGACCCCGCCTTCCTGTGGTGCGCCTCGATGTTGCGATTACGCGTCCAGGTGAAACACCACCTGCCGCAATGCAGATGCAGAACTACCGCTATGCAGATCCGAAGAAACGAGTAGTCATCGTTGGAGCGGGGCCGGCGGGATACTTCGCAGCCCTCCAGCTTTTGGAGCATGGTATTACTCCTATAGTGCTCGATAGAGGAAAGGATGTACGCGCGCGCCGAAGAGACCTGCGGGCCATACAGCAGTTCGGCGTGGTACACCCCCACTCCAACTATTGTTTTGGTGAAGGTGGCGCTGGCACGTATTCGGATGGAAAGCTCTACACGCGCAGCCACAAACGCGGCAGCATTGCTAAGGTGCTGAGTATTCTTGTTAACCACGGAGCTACATCCGACATTCTTGTAGATGCCCACCCGCACATTGGGTCCAACAAACTCTGGTTTGTTGTGCAGGCCATTCGCGAAACCATTCTGCGTTATGGAGGAGAGGTTCGTTTCGAGAGCCACGTGGTAGATCTGGTTATGCGCTCGGTAGGGGGCAGGCAGGAAACGTGCGGCGTTGTTATGCAGAACGGAGAGTCTGTAGAGTGCGATGCTGTTGTACTTGCAACGGGCCACAGTGCCCGCGATGTTTTTCGGATGTGTGTTCGGAATAACGTAGACATCGAGGCAAAGCCATTTGCATTAGGTGTTCGCATTGAACACCCTCAGGCGTTAATCGACCAGATTCAGTACCGTCAGCTTCCGCGAGATCCGCACCTACCTGCAAGTTCGTATTCGTTGGTTTGCCAGGCACGGGGCAAGGGGGTGTTTTCGTTCTGCATGTGCCCGGGTGGACTCATAGTACCGTCTGCAACAGCACCCGGCGAGATTGTGGTTAATGGAATGTCTATGAGTCGGCGTGATTCTGCATTCGCTAACTCTGGAACAGTGGTGGCAGTGGACGAGGAAGACTGGAAGGATTTTGACAGACACGGCGTACTTGCAGCCATGGAGTATCAGGCATCGGTTGAGCGCAATACCTTTGCCGCCAACGGCGACGGATCTCAGCGCGCACCAGCGCAGAGATTGGTGGACTATCTTGATGGACGTGTCTCGTTGCATCTGCCCCCTACTTCCTACATCCCTGGACATGTATCAATCGATCTCCGTAGTGTGTTGCCACAGCCCATTAACGAGCGTCTGCAGGTTGCAATTCGCGAGTTTGGAAAGTCGATGCGAGGGTATCTTACAAACGAGGCCGTGATGGTTGCCGTAGAGTCCAGAACGTCTTCGCCCGTGCGTATTCCGCGTTCTGCAGATACATTCCAGCACGTGCGGGTGGGCAAGTTATATCCGTGTGGAGAAGGCGCGGGGTATGCAGGGGGCATTGTGTCTGCCGCATTAGACGGACAAAACGTAGCAAGTGCTGTGGCGCGTGCAGTGTTTGCAGAATAGATTCTCTGCCGAGAGGATTAGCCTCTGGGAAATGCTACATCGAAGTCCGTGCCGTCTCGATAACGCCAAGGTAGTCCTCCAGAACAAACAAGTATGCACCGCGTGGCAGGTTCGGAAGAGTATGCTGACACGAGGAGGAACTATTGCAGTTGGGGCTTGTATATACGCATCGTCCAGAGGCTACTTCGTACACCCTTACACGCAAGCCGGGAATGGCGCGGGCAACAAGAATGTTTACGATGTATTCGGATCCATTACGTGCTGGATGATGAATGTTCATTGATGCCGTTTGTGTCTTTCGGAACTGCCCAGCATAGAGTTTTGAAGCATAACATTGTCTCGGTAGGTATTGCATTGGACGAGTGGTTACGTCTACACTATCATAGTACCGACTGAGAAATGCGTATGCCACACTATCTGAATAAAACAGAATTGATGTTTCCATTTCATCAACACATCCGTTTGAAGCCAAAATCGAATCGTAATGCTGATATTGGGCGTTCATGTACTGATCAAGTCGCACCCGGTGCAGGCTATCGCCCCACGTTGGGTAGTAGTACCTATCAGCGAGGTACACATCACACGAGGAAGATGAGATCTCTCCGCCAACAAATGACAAACCCAGCCCAAATGGCGTTGTTCCAAAACGATAAGGATCAACGCGCAGATACACGGCAGTGTTAGCATGTGCTGCCGGAAGTAACACCTGTCTGTTGTTTGTTAGCGGCTCTGTGCCGTAGACATGAGATACACCCGATTGGCCATTGGCAGGAATGCCAACTGAATCGATCGTTGCTAAAACCTGATGGGTTGCCGAGTCTACGAGTCGAAGAACAAAGCGCGTGTCATCGAGTATTGAATAGTAATACGACAAACCAAAATACTGAAGTCGGGGCTCGGCGATTAATGCGGCTGCATCCTGCGGTGTTTTTGGGTTACTTGGGGCGGTAACCTTGCAATTCATGTAAACAGACAGTTTGCGATAAAACCTCAGGACGTCGCCTTGTTGGTATCGGAATGAAGTGGTTTGCAGATTCCTTGCAAGCGAACTGTCAGAACCCGGTGAGTTACTGCCAATGTATCGGCGACCATAGCCACTATCAGGTGCAAACACCATCCGGTTTGCGGGAGCGCCGCTCCGATACAACTCAAACTCACCGATGTCAATCTGGGAACTTGCGGAGTCGAACTTGTTAATTATGAGCGCGGTATTAAGCCAAATCGCATCTGCCCGTGTTACTGCAAATCTGAGTGGCCAATACTGACCAATCGCGTTTAAAGATGTTGACGCAACTCCAACAACACAGAGTAACAGTCTAAGCCAGGTGATACAGGATCGACGCTGTACTTGCATCATATCCGCCTCCGGGTCATTCGTGGTCCGCCTGAGACTGCACTAATGGCGGTCACTACACAGCCACTTACGCTGTTTACAAGTTCGGAATAGTGCGAAATGCAGAGCTCAGTGCACGTTAGTCCGTTGCAAAATTGTAGCCAAATGGACTCTGAGCAACTTGTTTGTTCAGAGTTAACAAGAAGTCCAAAATCAGTGTTATTGCATCCACCCGGATCTGTTGTTGATGCGTATTTCTTGTAGTGCGTGCAGGCGTTGAAATTGCATGCCGTAGTACCACACGAAAGACGTGTTAGCACCGGAACATTTGTACCCTCCGCTGGACAATTCAGAAGGAGCGAACACTGCTTGAGGCAATACCAGTCGTCTGAATCACAATAGTACAAAGGCTGCTTAACCCCTGTTGAGGGGTGTTCGACTAACGCGCAACACGGTGCCACGCAGTCCAAGTTGCTCTCGTAAAACCCAATTGTCCCGCTGAGAAGCGAAGAAGCACCGGTAACACACATCACCACAGCGAGAAACAACGTTGTAGCCAAACGAGTGGGAGTATTCATTCATACCTCCTCTTTATAGTAGCAGTAGTGGATTACAGTAGATCGCAGAGTCTTTTCCGGAAACATACACACACACACACACACAAGTAAAAGTTTTTCACCGGGTCGTCCACGGGGAGGTGATAGCGCTTTCTGTCAGAATTCAATCTGTTGAAGCGGCACAGAGGAGGTTGCCAACACCATTCCTTGCTCGATACGAGAGACCGAGCAATAACATTTCACACGACCCCTCAGTCCATCCAAAACTGGTGAAAAACGTGAGGTCTTCGTTTGCCGGGTTACTCGTGAAAGCACTTCTGAGGCCAATTGCCCTATGTGCTCTCGATGGGCTACAGGGATGTTTTCCCGAGCGGATGTGAGGGACCTCCGTAGCAAAGGCCTACGATACATTCACGTGCCAAGGTGGAGGTAGCAACAACAAGTTGGGGAAAGGTGTCCTCCCCAGAAGAGTCTTCTGGAGAAAACGAACGCCGCTCACAGGATTATTAGCCCAGGGCAGCAATCACTTTCTCTGCCGCTATCCGACCCGTTTCTGCGGCACCGTTCATAAATCCCTTGTGCATCAAAGAGCAGTGTTCGCCCGCAAAGTGGAGGTTGCCAACACTTGCCCCCTCTACACCAAAGAATTTGGTCCACTGTCCGGGTGCGTAGCTGGAATACGACGCATTGATGTGTGGCTGAGTTGGCCAGTGCATTTGTTCTGTTCTGCCAAGCGTAAGAGGCGCGATATCCGGCCAAACTTCGGGTAGATGCCGAGCAATTGTTTCTGCCGCCTGCTGTTTAGTCATACCGCCAAACACACGCGCTGCGCTTCCTCCGTAGAAAGCTGTTAGGCCGCCGCCGTTGGCATCGCTGAGATGGATGTTCTCCCATGCAAGTTGAATGGGAAGATCGGTAAGAACAGAGCCGCTGTATCCAGCGGCGCGCCAGGCAGCATGCGAAAAGCCGAGAAAAATCTTGCCGTTCATGCCATAACGAAGCTCGGTGATAGCTCTTCGTTTTTTCTCTGGAAGGTCTACATTGATGTGTGCCTTGCGAAGCGAGGTAAAGGGAAGCGCCAAAACAACATGGTCGGCAATAATGGTCTGTGTTTCTAGTTCCGTTGCAAATGTTACAACATACCGCGAACCGGAGTGTTCGATCTTTTTTAGTGTATGGCCGGTGTGGATGTTTCCACGTAGCGGTGCTGCAAGGTTGTTGGTTATCTGTTGCACGCCTCCGCGAACTACATACCGTTCGTCACTTACGCCAAACGGACGAAAGGTGTTGTCGCTTACGTCGGTGGCTACACTTGTTACAAAGTTGAGTGCACTTTGTTCGCCCAACTCTAGGCCGTTCTCGGTAACAAAAGCAACTTCGAGAAACGACCTAAGCCAACCGCTAATGCCCAGTGAAACGAAGTAGGCGTCCATACTCATGGCATCGAGCGCGGAGGCCGGACTTATGGGAAGATTGCGAAGATCTTCGGGTAGAATACCTACATCGGCAGCAATGCGGTTGAGAAAGGGGGCTATCTGTTGCGCAATGTCTGCCTCGGTGTATTGTTTGCCGTAGAAGTAGTATACGTCGGTTGTACCGCTGCGCAAACTATCGGTATCTATGAGGTCGAGGTTGAACGTAGCGCAGAGCCGCAACATGTCTGCGTGACCGCTGTCGATAAACTCGCCACCGAGTTCGGTCCATGTGTTCGGAGCGAGCAGATTCTTCGCAGTTAAACACCTGCCCCCTACGCGGTGAGACGCCTCGAACACGTCTGCAACAATGCCGTTGTTCCGCAGCACCCATGCGGCATGTAAACCGGCTAACCCCGCACCAACAATGGCAACACGAACCGACCTATCTGTGTTGATGTCTTGTGGACGAAGGCAGCCGCTGAGCGAAGGTGCAAGAGCAATGGCCGCACCGCCTAAGGCAGTGGTGCGCACAAAGTTCCTGCGCGACGCATCGTGTGCGGCTTGGCGGATGGCTCTGCGAAGAAGCCCCATAAGTGGTGTTCGAGACATGGGGCAAAGATAGGAGGTATCTACTTCCTACTTGCGGGGACTGCACAACGGTAATCAGGCGTTAGCCACCAAACAACTAACGATTGTATGGCCGCATTGTGGAGAGCACGCCGTTAAGATCCTCCAACACAAACATTGTGGAGCGTGCTATAAAATCGGGTGTGACGAACTGACACGTCCCACCGGATGTGCAAGTGGGACTTGTGTACAGTAATTTTCCTGTGGGAACTTCGTATGCCCTCACGCGAAGTCCAGGCAGTACCATTACCGTCTGTATGTCAATTTGATACCGATAGTGGCCACTTTCTGCTTGAAGTGGCGATGTAAAGAAACGAACGCTTCCGTTTAACAAGCGAGCCCCAGGAAGACCCGTCTTGGCACTATTGCAAGGTCTGGCTCTGAAGTGCATAGGTGATGAGTATGCGTCTACATCGTCGAAGTATCGCGTTAAGAACGCATGGGCTACACTATCGCTTATGAACACAATGCCGGTTTCCATTTCTTCAATACACCCATTTGCACTAAGCACAGAGTCATAGTAGGTGTACAATGCACTCATGTATCCGGCATACCTCGCTTGCACGATGCTGTCGCCAATAGTAGGCATGTCAAAACCTCCGGGAACGAAGTTTTGGTACGACGAAAGTGAGAACCGAACGGGAATAAAAGAAAGCCCAAGTCCGTACGGAGTCGAGCCCAATCGGTATGGATCCACCCTCAGGTACACGGGAGTGCCGGCGTAAGCGCTGGGTAAAGCCACGGTGCGGTTGGTTGTTAATGGCTGGGTTCCATAGGGGGAAGCCAGTGTTGAACTACCATTTGGTGGTATACCCACAGAGTCTAGTGTTGCAACAACCTGATTCGACGCGGAATCGACTAGGCGAACAACGAACCGCGTATCGTCGTCAATACTGTTTCGATACATCAGCCCAAAGTACGCCAATCGGGGTTCCGTGGCCATGGCAGCATATTCGGTGCTGCCGTATCCATCGCCACCGCCCTGTATAGCACAGCTATTCCCAATGCCCAGCTTGCGAAAGAACTGAATGGCATCGCCCGATTGATACGAGAACGTTGTAGTAACGGTCTTGCCGGCTAAGAGAGTGTCGTACGTTGTGTTGTTTAAGCCCACATAGGATCGATAGCCGCTGTCTGGTTGGAAATAGATCCTTCCAGCGGGACTCCCATTCCGCATGAGCTCAAACTCGCCAACTTCAAATTGGGTGTGCGCGGAATCGAACCTGTTAATGAAGTATGCATAGGTAAGCCACGCCTCGTCCGCTCTGGTTACCGCGAATCGCGGAGACCGATACTGAGCCACCACATTGTATGCTCCTGCTATCGTGAATAACACACAAAGCAGTAGGGATATCATAGAAGTTCTGATCTTCATGCCGTTCACTCCTATATTCTCGTTCGAATTTTTCGAGGTCCGCCACGCACACTTGTTGTACTTATGAATGTGCACGGACTAACGTTGTTGAGAAGGTCCGTGTATTGCGCTGCGCAAAGTGATGAACAGTCTAACGCATTGCAAAGCAGCGCCCCACTCCTGCTGCCGGAGGCAACCTAAAAAAAACTATATCTGCAAACTTATTTTCTCAGGATTCGGAAAACCGTTCTGCGATTCTTTGCTCTGTTCTCCTCGGAATCGTTGGGAACGATGGGCATAAGAAAACCAAACCCGCGTGTGCGCAGTCTGGTGGCATCGATGCCTCTGCGGACAAGGGCCGACTTCACCGATTCTGCACGTTGTTCGGAAAGTGTTTGGTTGTACTCTTCGGTGCCAATGTTGTCTGTGTGACCCTGCACTTCGAGCACCACACGGTCGAAACGCTCCAGGTTGTCTGCTAACTCATCAAGGATATAATTCGAGGCCGTATCGATTGTGCTGGAATTAAACGCAAACAGAATTGGTTTGGAAAACTCGTCGCGTGGGTCCATGGGAACAAGGGGTGTTTTGTCGTAGGTTCCTCGCGCAATCATTGTATCTCTGCCGGGAACACTAACGGTAAGGTCTACAGTATGTAGTCCGTCATACGCGGGAGGTGTGTAGGTAACAAGGTAGTAGTTACGTAGACTGCGATAGATGTCGAGAAAAATAGCCAGCAGGTCGCGCTTGGTATATGCACGATAGTACTTTCCGCCAGTGTACAAGCTTAGGTCTTGAAGGGGCTCGTCTTGCGCATACCCGAAGCCAACGCAATAGATGGAGATATTGTGTTTGGTGGCGTATTCGTAGATGTCTGACACCTTTGTCATGGACTGGTTTTCATCCCCGTCTGCAAACACAACACATACCTTGGGTTGATCCACGGGCACGCGTTCGAGTGTCTTGAGTGTTTTTATGATGCCGTCGTACGTTGCGGTAAACAAACCCTGCGAGCGTTTTTTGTACTCTCGAAACTCGCGCATCATCATACCGGTGTCTGCCGAGAGTGGAAATACGGTGCGAATCTCCTTCGAATACGCCGTTAGGGAAATGTTGTCGCACGCTCTCTTTAGTCCAATAAACAGTTCTGTGCCATGATCTATGGTCTCCTTCGCCCCCTTCATGGATCCGGAACAATCTATTGCAAGCGCAATGTTCACGGGAACCGAGTCTTGCTCTCCATATTCTCGAATACGCCAATTTTCGATGGTGCGAATTTTCACGCGTCGGCGCGAGCCCAAACGCTCTATGAGCTTCGGAAAGTAGTCCGGAGCGCCACTTCGTTTGTAGGGGGCGGCCATGTTCGTTACTACATATCCAGTTGTGTCTAACACGCGTACGAACAGGCGTATCGAATCGGGGTAGGCGTAGTGCTCTAACTTCCAGATGTCTGTGCGCAGTGCGTTTAGGTCTACCGAGTCGATGCTACGCGTGGCCACATACCGTGTTTCGCTCGTGCGTTCACCATCATCGCGCAGGTCGAACTCGTGCGATAGTTTGTGAGTGCTCTTGCAACCGAAGAGGAGTACAACACCAAGAACCACCGCTGTAAAACGCAGCATCATGCAATCTTTATTCCCACAACCATACCGTCTCCGAGCGGTACAAGGGTTGAAAGAAGTTGAGGATGGGAACTCATGCGGTGGTTGAACGCATCAAGTGCTTGCACATTGTGGGGCTCGAAGGTGGTGGTTGCACTGCGCGCCACCTCTCCCCAGGCCAGTGCGTTGTCTCCAATCACCAAACCGCCAACGCGAACGCGTGGCATCACCAATTCCAGATAGGCAGAGTAGTTGGGCTTGTCTGCATCGATAAATACCACATCCAGCATCACATCTGTTGCTGCGAAAAGTTCGGCAACGGTATCCAGGGCTGCCCCCTCCAACACCTTGATGCGATTGGAAAAGCCATACTCATCTACCGTGTTGCGAATAAACTGGGCGTGTTTGGGTTCGTATTCGGCGGCGTACAGCACACCGTTGGCGGGCAGTGCCATGGCCATTGCCATGGCCGAATATCCGGCGAGAGATCCAATCTCCAACACGGTGTGCGCGCCAATGGCTCGGAGCAGAAGCTGCAGGAAATTGATTTGCTCGGGCGCAATGGAGATTGGCGGGATACCTGCTTGGTGTGCCCTGAGGTTCAGCTCTTTTAGTCGGGGGTCTTCTGCTGCAAACAGAGAAGAGATGTAGCTGTTGAGTTCCTCGGTGAGGAAGGTGCTTGATGTAGACATGTTATGGGCGGTGACCAATGCCAACGTTTACGTTAACTCCGTTCTTACCGAACTCTCGGAGTAGCTTACGCAGCGTTAGCAGTGTAGAATCAAGATGTCCGGCTAACTTCTCATCATACATCAGGGCGTTTAACAAGCTCTTGTTTGTGCGCACATCGTTCAGCATGCCGTTTACGCGCGCGATTAGTGTGTCTGCGCCAACAACAGCGCCATCTGCCTTTGCAAGCATGCGGTCTACATCGGCAAGTACTTTGTCTGCACGGTCGATAATAGCAGACACTTTTGGCTCGTTGCGGTCTACACTGCCACGGAGCTGGGAAGCAATCGAACGTAGGTCGCGAACAGATTGTGCAAGGGGCTCGCGGTTGTCGGCAAACCATACACGCGCGTCTGTCATAAGCACGGCTCCATCTTGCGCAATGGTGCGCACGTCCTGCACAAAGGTGCCGTCTCGCAACAACTCTGTTAATGCACTGGTTAGGGTATCTAAGCGGAGAACAAGATTAACGGCCGAGCCACTTACCTCGCCCAAGGAGGTAACAAGTCCTCCGATGTCTGCCGCCACCCGACCCGGTATCTCCTTCGATGGGTCGAAGGTAGAAGCACCTGTGCCTGGAGTGATTTCTACCTTCTTACCACCGGTGATTTCGAGGATGGTTACCAAGGCCGTGGCGTCTGACTTTAGGTCTCGCACGTCGTCGATCGTTGCTTTTATTAACACAGAACCGTTGTCGTTCGAGATTTGTGAAACGGCACCTCTCTTTACGCCGTTCACCACAAGCGGACTGCCGGGTTCCAGGCCGCCGGAGGTGGCAAGGCGGATGCTAATCTGTTTGGTACTCGGGCTAAAACTGATTCCCTTGCCTAACATGATTCCAGCAACTAAGAGTGCAATGGAAACAATGCTTACAAGGCCAACGCGGATTTCTGTGCTACGGGAAACGTCCAAGGTAAACTCAATAGTTGATCAGAAGGGTATCTCGTCTGGACTGCTTTGTTCGGGTGGTGTGGCTTCTACCTCGCCGTTCTGGTGTGGTGCACCCGCGTCGGTCTTGCGTGCGTCCAACAGAAGAACGTTGTCGGCAATCACTTCGGTTACGTATCTCTTGTTTCCATCCCGATCTTCATAGGATCGGTTCTGGATTTTGCCCTCGATATAGAGCCGAGACCCTCGTTTAACGAGTTTCTCTACAATGTCTGCCAAACCGCGCCATGCTACAACGGTATGCCAGTCTGTTTGTTCTTGCAGCGCGCCGTCCTTGTCTCGCCACGATTCTGTGGTAGCCAAACGGAACACCGCCACTTTCACACCGGTTGGTGTGAAGTTTACATCTGGGTCCTTGCCCACGTTTCCGATGAGCATTGCTTTGTTGAGTGTACGTGACATGTGTCACCTCCATAAGAGAAACAACGAGTGGTGTTTGATCACCCGTTGAAGCGGGTTCGAATATACTACGCTCCAACGCGGCAACCTTCACTCTTCGTGGTTGACACGAGGAAAAACGTGACGCGGAAAATTATCTTCTGCGTCCGCCACCACCGCCGCCACGCATTCCGCCGCCACTTCGCGCGCCACCGCCGCCATAGTTGGATGTGCGTACCGAACTGCGGTCTCTCTGTGACTGTGTGGCATTAAGGTCGCGAGTAGGGGCCGATGAAGCTGGCTGCCAACCTCGTCCATTGTGTTGTTCGAAACCAGGGCCAGACGGACGGTAAACGTTGCCCGATCTGTCTGTCAGTGCATTTGTTTGGCGTGCTCCGCTGCCGGCGGCCGGTTGTGTGGATGGCCTGGTGCTGGCAGATGGACGTGTTCCCGCCGTTGGGTTGGAAGGCCTGGCAGGCTGCACTCCCGGACGTGCAGCACCGCCACCCGAGCCCCCTTGCCCATACATGTTAGATGGTCTGTTGCCACCGGGCGTGCCGGAGTATCCGCGTTGCGGCTGATAGCCCCCTCTCCCATAATATCCATGCGGTGGATAGTGGTAGTAGGGCGGACGGTACATGGGTGGACCCCAGTAACCGCCGTATCCAAACCCAACGTGAATTCCGCAGCCCCATCCGTAATACGGTGAATACGACATGTGGAAGCCCCACGTGGCATGGTAGGGGTAGTAGTATGGTCCGTACGGACGGTACCAATAGCCGGTTCCATACACTACTGTTGGACCCATAACGTAGCAGCCCGTGTAGCCGGGTGTATAGCCAACGTATACAACGGTGGGGGTGCTTTCGTACACGTATACGTACTTCGTGTTGTAGAGTGGGTTAGACGCTGGAATTTCGTCTACGCCTTCCGGACGTTTTGTGGAAACAACCCAGGGTCCAGTGGCACTTTTGCTCTCGAACCACACCCCGTTGTCGCAGCAGAAGTATGTGCCTCCAATGAGAAGCACTGAAGAGCTCGTGTTCACAGCATACTGCATGGACGTGCCGTCGATAACCTTGAACTCTGGTTGCCCGTCATACTTTACGGTACACGTTGCCGTGGAGCGGTCTACGGCAGCCGTCTGAGGGATGCTTGCATCAAGCACTGCCTCCTTCGAAGCATCGGTTCCCGCCACGTACGCCAATGCAGCATCATACGCAGTGCCTTCGGGGATTTTGGCAAAGTCTGCCGGCAATGCATCTGCTGCAACAAACTGCCATGGACCTGTCTTGACGTTCTTGGTTGCAAACCAACGCCCACTTAGCACCGCAAAGGTCTGTTGCGACGTGATGTCGAGAAACACCATGGTGGAACAGTTCTTCGCAGCCATAAGCTGCGTTCCGGCGATGGGATCGTAACTGGGCTCTCCATCAAAGAGTATCAGCTCGGATGGCTTTGTGCGGACAACAATTGTAAGGGGCTTTTGTGGGCGCGTTGGCAGTACGCCACCATTGTTCTTCCGTAGCTCGTCGTCTATACGCGTGGCAATTGTTTGCATATCCTTCGATACAGACGTAGTTGAAACCCACGTATCTGTTACTGCAGACGCAGTGTACCAGTACTGGGTAGAATAGAGGTAGGCGCTTGTGGTTCCTTTTGCACGAAGTATAACATGTGGTGTATTCTGCACTCGCTCTAATGTACTGCCCGCTATCTCCGTCCATCGCGGGTCTCCGTCGATAAACACAAGTGTTGTTGGCGTTGTTGCAATGAGTATCTCGGGTGGATCGTTCTTGAAGTTCTCGTTGCGAGCATTGGTCTTCTTCACCGCATCCATCGCGGTAACCAGTTGATCCAAGGCGATAGGGGGCTGATCTCGCTTGAGTGCTTCGGCAATATCTGTGCGGAGCTCGTCGGTATTCTTCAGTGTTTCGGGGAACCGCGCATTCGTAATCTTCAGCTCGCGGATGTACACCATGCGTGTGTCGCGATCTACGTTTACCGCGCATTCTACCCATACCGCACCAAATGTGGCTGCGGTGTCGGACGGACGCTTGAGGCTAACTGCCGCTCGTGCTTGGAGCGAAACTCCATCGAAGAGCTCGATTTCCGGTTGATACATAACGGTTTGTGCCTTCTTGGTAGAAAGCGTTCTAGGCCAGGTAGAGGATTGCGCCAACGCAACGAGTGCTACGAACGTGCACAACAGGAGAATGGCTGATTTGAGCATAGAGAGCTTGCGTTTAGGAGAGCGGAAACAAGAGTGGACGCGATGGTGCTGCGTCTGCAGCTACTGAACCAACGTTGAACATGATGGCATAGATGCCATCGGTAACTGCTGGTGGTACAGCAATAAGCTCGGTAATGGTGCAGTGTTTGCGCCCGTTCTTGGGCCACTGCCAAAAAATGTGATGTGCTTCTAAGGCACCGCCGTCCTCCTCGCGGTCTACCGATGGAGTGTCGATAAGAAGGTGCTCAATGCCGCGTTCAACAATAAGAGCCATTGCATCGGGTGCAATGTATGGCGGGTTGGTGCCAGACCACTCGCCCGAGCTGTATCCGGGGTTGCTGGCAACTGTGCGCAGTACAAGGGTGTTGGATGTGCAGGCGGGCCAAGCCAACAAAAGAGCGGAGAGAGTGATTACATTATCTGTTCCTACGAGCTCGGCATGAACGGTTACAAGCTCTGCAACGCACAACACATCCTGCATACAATCGGTAATCAGGTAGTTTTTTCCGGAAATGTGCCCAACACATTCTGTGTGTGTGCCATTTCCATGCGGAGCAAACGTTATAACCTCGCACCTCACGGGTCCACCCTGTTCAATACTGCCAACAAAGTCGCCAACACGAAACGGCACGAAGTGTGCCTTCGGAAGATGAAATGCACTTGGCGTTCCACCATCACGCACTGGTTGGGAGATATCAATTGCGCGGTTAACGTCGAAGCTAACTACAGAACCGTTGTGCGTGAGAGAAACCATCATGAGGGTGTTCTAGAGAAGTCCGTATTCTTCGATCTTGCGGTATAAGGTTCGTTCGCTAATGCCGAGTAGCTCTGCTGCCTCTCTTCTGTTGCCATGCGTTCGGCGTAGCGCAACTTCAATGGCATCGTGTTCTAATTCTGCCAGGTTCAGTGTTCGCGCACCATCTGAAGTGGTATTCTGCGTAACCGGTGCAATTGCGGTAGACGTTGGTGGTGTAACCTCTACGGACATAGCCAAAAGATGTCGCAGAACGTTTTTCATCTCCACAACATCGGCGGAAAGCTGAAGCAATGTGCGGTACAACATTGCAATGTCTGCCTGTTCTGCAGAAACCCGTGGTGCATCTGCTACGCGCACAATTGCGTTTGTAGGTTGGTGTATTTGGTCCTCCAACGCAGTCGAGGGCAGGTATCTCTCGAGTAACTCTGGGGTAATGCGCGCCCCCTGTTCAAGAGTAACCATGGTTTCGATAACGTTGCGGAGTTCGCGAACATTTCCCGGCCATGGGTGCTGCTCTAACACGCGCAGTGCTTCGGCCTGGAAACCTTCGAAGGATATTCTGTTCTTCTCTGCTGTTGTGCGGGCAAAATGTTCGGCAAGTGGCTCTATGTCTTCCTTGTGCTGGCGTAGTGGCGGTAGAAGAATCTGAACGCTGTTTAGACGAAAGAAGAGGTCCTGGCGGAATCGGCCCTGGCGGACCTCGTAGGCAAGATCTCTATTTGTTGCTGCCACCACGCGCACATCAACAGTGTGTACATCCGAAGAGCCCAAACGGGAGAACTCGCCGCTCTCGAGTATACGAAGCAATTTTACCTGGGTGCCAATAGGCATCTCGCCTATCTCGTCCAGAAAGATCGTGCCGCGGTGTGCGGTTTCGAAGAAACCTTTGCGTTGCTCAACAGAGCCCGTGAACGCCCCCTTCTCTGCTCCAAACAGTTCGCTTTCGAGAAGTGTCTCCGGGATCGCGCCGCAGTTCACACTAACGAAGGGTGCTTTCTTCCGGGCACTCAGTTCGTGCACGGCATGGGCAAATACTTCTTTGCCTGTGCCGGTTTCTCCGGTAATCAATACGGACAGATCGGTGGGTGCTACTTGGAGTAGTTTCGACATTGCTTGCACCATAACGGTGGATTCGCCAATGAGTCCGAATCGGGTTGCAAGCTGTTTTAACACCTGTCTGGAGGCCTGAATCATATCAATGCTTCGAAATCCATTCGGCCCATCCACCGGTGTAGATGAAGATAGGACCATATTGAAACTGCTTTAACACATCGGCAACGTGATGAGATAGCTCGCACTCTCCTCCATCGCAGTAGATAAGGATTATCCTGTCTCTGGGCACGTTCGCCAACACGTCGGGTATTCTCGATTGTACTTCTGCGCCATAAAAGTTCACCGCATTCGCGATGTGACCCTGTGCGTACTTGTCTGCGCCTCGTGCATCAATCAGATAGTAGGGGGCAGCAGCCATAAGTCGCACAAACATGTCGTGCGTTACTTCCTTTACAACGCCGGGCTGGGGTGTAAAAGACTTTGCCGTTGCAGGAGTAGTGCCGTTGGTATTGTCTGATGAAGGTGTCGCCGGCTTGATGTTGGTCTGGACAGACGTAGGGCCATTTTCTGCAACTGGTTTCGCTGTTGGTTGAAGCGGTTGTTGGGGTTGGGGTTGTTCGGGCGTTGTTGTAGGGGTGCCACCGTTATTGGCAGCAGAGTTCGAGTTTGGAAGATAGGCGCTGATGTCATCTGTGGTTGCCGTTGCAACTGCGAACTCCTTCTTCAGCCACGAGATACCCTTGGGATTTTCGGCATTAAACAGTACGGCAAGAACAATGGATGCAAGAACAATTACACCGGCGTCGAAAAGCAGTCCACGTTGTGGGGAAGTGCCACGTGAAGTGCCACCGCTGTTCATGGGGCCTAGTGCTGCGCCCCCTAACAGATGAAAGTGTAGGTGTGGCACAGTTTGCCCACCGTTGTGATTGCAGTTTGTAACCACGCGATATCCGCTCTCGGCTATACCCTTTGAGCGTGCAAGCTCCTTGGCTACCAAGAATACCCTGCCTACTACGGCAGCGTCGTGGGCGTCCATGGCATCTACATTTTCGATGCGCTTCTTGGGAATGATGAGTATGTGCACGGGAGCAGACGGAGCAATGTCTCTGATGGCAATTATCTCGTCGTCTTCGAACTCAATAGTAGCGGGGATTTCGCGGTTGATAATGCGCTGAAATAGGGTTGGTTCCATGGTGATACCTTAGGGAATGCGATAGTACCGTTTTAGGGTTGCGTAAGCGTTGTTCAGCGCATGTGCCATAGCAACGGCTTTGCTGTGTTCGTCTGCAGGCGCGTTGGCAAACTTGTCGGGATGCCAGCGGGTGATGGACGTTTTGTACGCTTTCTTTATTTCTGCCGGTGTAGCACCAACGGGTACGTTTAGAACAGTGTGGGCGCGCACAACATCCGCCGGAACGTTGGTGGGAGGCGCGAACGTACCGGTATCCTCGGAATCGGCAGAAAGTTCGTTGATCAGGCGTCGAAGCTCGTCGTCTTCGCTCTCCAGCATACCGTTGGCCCACTCCTGCGATTGGGAGGGGGCATTGTACGATGCAACGATTCGCCGAAGTCTGTTAAAGATTTGTCCCATGGTGCGTTTAGAGTCGTGCGCCGATGGCAAAGTAGGCAAGGAGCGGACCCCAAACTACGGAGTTCGGGTTTGACAAGAAGTAGAAGGACTTGCCGGCGGAGAATCGTGCGGGGCCAATCGGGGTGTCTACACCAAAGGTTAGGCCTATGCCGTGGTTCATGTCTCCAATACGAATGTTTTCTGGGTTTGTCCAGATTGCACCCAAGTCATACCGCACAGATACATAGGATTCGAAGAACACATCAAACGGAACCTTCACGCGAGCGTCCAAACTGGCCGACACTACTTGGCGTCCGCGCTGCTGGTCTTCTCTCCATCCAAAGAACATGTCCTGACCTCCCAAACTAAACTGGTCGGCATCGGGAAGTGTTTTATCTGCTGCTCCAACAAGGCCAGAGGGCGTAAATGATATCGGACCAAGAGTAAACACGCTAGACGCTGCCGCGCTAAGCTTGGTAAATGATACGCCGTTGGAGAGATTGAAGATGGACGACTCAACGAAGAGATCAATGGTGCGCCCCCTCGTGGCAAAGTCGATATGGTCGCGATCGTCCCACCGCACCACGCCACGCAGTGTGGCAAGGGGCTGATACAATGGCAATGTTGAGGAGTTAAGGTCGCGGTACCGCTGGTATTCGTATCGGAACTCCGCCAATATCTCTCCGTTGCGTTCTAACTGGCGTCCGGCGCTAAATCTTGCACCAAGACGATCTTCGGATCGTTCGCCCACGCGCAACGGATTGGGTTCGTTCACCGGCGCAGCGGGGTCTGGGCCATATACCCATACATCGCGAAAACTTGCATAAGCGCGGAGAGCGGTTGTCCAGAGTGTGCCCCCAATGCGGGGCATTGAGAAGGTTGTAGAGAACAAACCAATACGCTGACTGATAGCGCCGCGCACCGCAACACGAACACCGGAAGAAAATAGATTGTCGTGAACAAGGTCCAAGCTGCCTTGAGTATAGCGTTCATTGTCTATTCGTGCGCCGATGCGCAGCATCTGGTTGCCGCGGTCGTGTGCGTGTATTGTGGCGCGGGTGCCGGAATCGGGATGGCGGGACAAACGCACAGATGGATCGCTGAGCACGTCGGAGGCCATTAGGTTGTTTAGGGTGCGCTGCAGTTGTGCAAGCGTTGGTGGGGTTCCCAGTTCCACAGCTACCTCGCGCTCCATGTCGCTGCGACGTAGGTTGTCCTGGAGTTCGAAACTGAGTTCTCGCAACACACCGTTGTCCACATGAATGTAGGCGTTGGTGTTAGTTACCGAAACAGAACGAACCCAGGCCGACTCATTGCCACACCTTCGCAGTGCTGCCGTAACTGTATATACAATCTCCGCGCTGTCTGCAGAACCTTGAACAGGCACAGTAATCACGCCCGTCTGGTTGTTGCAGATCACGGAATCTGCAGGCAGAACGAACCGAGACTGTGTTGCGTTGCCAGAGTATCCGTTGCTTCGTAGATGCTGCTCAATAGTAGGTAGAGCTCCGCGCGCAGATACTTCTCCTGCTGCTATAAGCTCGCCAACTTCTGCAAAGTCGAACGTACCTGTGCTTCCTACGTCGGGCGTAAGTACGATGTGCGCAAGGGCAATATTCTCGGCGTCGCGAAGTTTCATGGCCGACATCAGAGCTTGGTCTGCAATGTCGAAAGGCGTCGTTAGATTGTCTACCGCGGAAAGGTTGGTACTGGTGTTAACAAGAATGATTATTTCGGCATTCATGGACTTGGCAACTTCGGTTGGGATGTTGGCAACAAGTCCGCCATCAACCAGCAAGCTGTCTGGGCCCCACTGTATTGGCGAAAACCGAAGAGGGAAGGTTGCACTTGCGCGTATTGCATCGGCAAGGTTTCCGTGATCGAGTGCAACAGCTTTCCCGTTTGCAAGGTTTGTGGTAACGGCCCTAAAACGAACACGCAATCTGTCGAATAAGGTTTCGCTGTTGTAGGCAGACTTCCATAGTAGCTCCTGAAGGAGCGACGAAAAGCGAGTTGCGCCACCAATGGCTGTGGGCGAAACAAAGGTAAAGTTCCGAAAGCGCAACGTTAACAAGCTGCGGTCCCACTCTTGCTTTTGGGCAAAGAACAGCGCCTCCCTACGTGTGTCTCCAAGAATCGAGGTTATGTCCTCCCAGTCTACACTGCGCATGATAGAGTCTATCTGATCTGCACTGTACCCACTGGCATACAGTCCACCGATTATAGCGCCAAACGAAGAGCCCACCACAATGTTTGGTCGTATGCCGTTCTGCTCCAGTACTCGCAACACTCCTATCTGTGCTAAACCGCGCGCGCCACCTCCGGTAAGAACGAGAGCAATACCTTGTGCGTGCACAAACTGTGGTGCAATACATGCAACAGCAACAAGCACCACATGTACCAGTACGTCACGCACCGTTGGTATACACCTGGCGCATGGCCAACCAAAGTGCCTCGAACTGATCTTCCTGTGCGCACCGGTCGCGAGCGGCTTCTTGTGCAATCAACGCCGTTCCCTGATGAGTAAAGATGTCTGTAGTTCTGCCTTGTTCAATGGCTTCGAGAATAATGGCAGCGCATGCTTGTGCCGTCATCATTCGCGACAGCGGAGCAGTGGTTAGGTCGCGTTCGCGAGCGATAGTTCTCGACAGCGGTATGGCCTTGCCATAGAGTGCGCCAATAGAGCCACCCTCTGTTACATCGGCCCACTCTGTACTAACGCCAGCCGGACATATCACGGTTGCGTTGATATTTGAGCCAACAAGCTCTGTGCGGAGCGCAGCGATAAATCCAACAACGGCATGTTTTGCAGCCACGTACGCAGCATTGTAGGGGTGACCATACTTGCCGGCAACGCTGGAAATGGCAATAATCGATCCGCGATTCTGATTGCGCATGATGGGTAGTGCACGTGTAGTACACCAAAACACGCTGTCTACATTTACCGCAAACATGGAGTGCCACTGCTCTGTAGGTGTGTCTTCCACGGAAGCTAGGTTTCCTCTGCCGGCGTTGTTTATCAATACGTCTATAATGCCGTGTGTTTGCGCCACTGCGTCGATTACGCGGTAACACTCTGCTTCTTTTGAAACATCGGCAACGATTATCTGTGGCCTGCCTCCGGCCGCGCTCACTGCATCTGCAACCTCTCGGAGTTTGTCCTCACGTCGGGCAACAAGTACGGTGGTGGCACCTTTCGTGCCACAGGCAACAGCAAGGGCTGCGCCCAGGCCAGAGCTAGCCCCGGTGATTACAACTACCGACGTCGAATTGATTTCCATGCCGAGAATGCGATTGGGGTTGATTAGAGGATGCGGAAGCTATTGTAACGTCGGTCATTCGCCACATCGGTGCACGTAACAGCGCGCACGTGCGAGTGTTGTGGGCCCTGGCGGAGGATGGTTTCGAATTCAGTGAGACTTTCAACATCGCCTTGTGCAACGCATTCCACGCTGCCATCTTCTAGGTTGGTGGTAAAGCCATGCAAGTTCAAGCGATGCGCATGATGAAGCGCGAACCGTCGGAAGCCAACCCCCTGCACAGTACCTTCGATTATAAAGTGCACGGTAGTCATGCCGTTGGTTCCTTGTGAACAATTGTTGTAGTTGCCTGCGCTGTTGGAGTAACCAGGATTTCTTGCACGCATACATGCGGCGGACGTGTTGCTGCAAAGAGTACGCACTCGGCTACATCGCGTCCAGTTAGCGGTGTGTAGCCCTCGTATACGGTTGCAGCCCGCGCAGAGTCACCATGGAAGCGCACCTCGGAGAACTCTGTCTCCACCAATCCTGGGTCTATGTTACATACCCGAACGCCAGTGCCGTTGAGGTCTACCTGTAGAGAGTCCGACAACATCTTAACGGCTGCTTTCGTTGCCGCGTACACATTGCCGCCACGATATGGTTGCAACGCAGCAATGCTGGCAATGTTCACCACTACGCCCCTTCCCGCTACAACCATGGCAGGAAGAATAGCGCGAGTAACGTAGAGCAACCCCTTTAGGTTGGTGTCGATCATCTCTTCCCAATCAGAGATCAGGCCCTCGTGCAGTGCAGACAACCCGCGAGACAAACCCGCATTATTAATCAACACATCGGGCGCGTGAAAGGGGGCGGGCAGTTCCTGCAACGCTAGCTCAATGCTGTGCCTGTTGCGCACATCGCAACAAAGGGTGTGTACCGTAACGCCGTGATTTGTGCGAAGAGCGTGTGCAATGCTCTCAAGGCGTTCGGCGCGGCGTCCAATAAGCGCCAAATTTGCGCCAACCTCGGCAAAAACCTGTGCGCAAGCGCTGCCAATGCCGGAGGTGGCTCCTGTTACGATAATGTTTGCATTCTTCATTACCCTAAATTTACCAAATGCACACCACGCCCCCTCTCTCTCTCGAGCCGCTTCGGTTCCGTATGCCCGCTGTTGAACACCGTTTGCTCTCGAACGGAACTGCGGTTCATGTTATCTGTAGTCCAACCCAAGATTTGTTTTCTATTACGGTAGCCATGCGCACCGGAGCAATCCACGACGAGGTTCCGGGCAACACGTCGTTGGCAGCGCAGATGCTTACCCGTGGCACAACAACGCGCACCGCAGCGGAATTTGCTCTGGATGTAGAGAGCAGGGGTTGCACCATTCGATCTTCAGCAGATTCGGAAACAACTACAATCCGAAGTTCGGGCTTGGCAGAGTGGTTCTCTGATATTCTGGGGCTGATTGGTGGGGCCATACGTAGTCCACGTTTCGACGAGCGTGAACTACATACACTACGCTCTCAGATTCTTGCAGACATACAGATAGACTGTACAGACGTAGAGTGGCTAGCGCTGCGTGCCTGCTCCCAGGCAAACTACGGTAACCACCCGTATGGACGTCCGCGCAACGGCACTCCGGTTTCTCTGCAGAGCATAACACCCGAAGTGCTGCAATCTGCTCACGAACGGATGCTGCACGCAGAGCGGCATGTCATTATTGCCGGACCCTTTCGGTTGGAAGACGTGTACGCCCAACTCGAAGATACCTTTGGCGCACTGCCCGTGGCACGTTCGCTGTCGGGTGCGCCACGTGCTCAGCCCAGATATGGCGCGGGCGTTATTGCACCCAAGGAAGATGCCGTACAAACAGCGTTTCGTATTGCAATGCCATGCCCCCCATATCTCCACGCAGACGATGTACAGGTGCAGCTCCTAACGTCGATTCTTGGGGGTCATTCCCTTGCCCGACTCTTCTCGGTGCTCCGCGAGGAGAAGGGGTATACTTATGGTGCGTATGCGTTTAACGACGTGCGTCCACACGGCGCTGTTACCGGCATTGTTACAAGTGTGGGCAACGAATTCACAGCAGACACAATGAACACCATAGCAACTGTTCTGGACGAGTTTGCTCAAGAGCAGATTACCGATGAGGAGTTCGACACCTCTCGTCAGCACGTTCTGGGGTCGTTTGCCCGATCGAACGAAACACCACAACAAACGGCGGGCCTGGTGTGGGCAACCATTCTGCATGGTCTGCCGGCAACGTACTTTACAGACCTCGTAGCGGCCATGCAGCAGTTAACGCCTTTTGATGTGGGCGATGCACAGCGCACATGGTTTAACCGCGAACGATGGATCGTTGGCATGGCCGGAAAGGAAGATGTGTTGCGTAAAGCTATTACACCATTCGTTTCCACCGTTGAGACGTGGGATAACACGTTCTACCGATGAATTCACCTCTGATTGCCGCTGCGTGCATCACATTGGCCGCTCTTCTTCTCATACGTAGAGGAGTTGACGTGCGGTTTATTCTCTTTGCCGCCGGGCTCATCCTGGCCGCGCTTGTTGGCAAACCCTGGTTAGTGCTCGATGCGTTTCAGCGAACACTGGGAAGGGGCGATGTAATTGGTCCAATATGCAGTGCCATGGGCTATGCTTTTGTGCTAAAGGCCACCGGTGCAGATAAAGACATGGTGCGATTACTTACGCAACCCATCCGCCATATCCGATGGTTACTTGTTCCGGGCGGATGTGCCATTGGTTTTTGCACCAACATGGCCATCACAAGTCAAACCGCCTCTGCCGCTGCTGTGGGCCCCATCCTTATTCCGCTCATGATTGCATCCGGGTACTCGCCCCTTGCTGCGGCGGCAACACTGCTTGTGGGGTGCAGTATTGGTGGCAACCTATTTAACCCGGGCGAGCCAGACATTGTAGCAATTCGGTCTGCTGTAAATGTAGACATTGGGGGTGTGGTAAACATGGCCGTGCTGCCCAATATTTTGTCCTTTGTAGTGGCTGTGGCTGCCTTGGTTTTGGTTATTCGAAGGGGCGGGCACAGCGGTAGCTCTGTGTTAACCGATGCCGACACATCCGATGCGCCAATGACGCAGAGAGAGCTGATACGGGCACTACTGCCGCCCCTTCCCATTCTGCTTCTGTTGTTACTCCAACCCGGATTGGGTTTGGTTCCACCCTTGTTAGAGCTGTATCCTCAGGGAGTGCACGTAAGTTCTGTGATGGTTTTGTGCACTGCCATCGTAATGCTCTCTACATTGGCAGATCCGCGCCAGGCCGCTAAACATCTTACCCGCCTTACCACAGACTTCTTTGAAGGGATGGGGTATGCCTTTACGAAGGTTATCTCTCTTATCCTGGCTGCTGCCTGTTTCCTGGCCGGACTCGACGCTATTGGCGCTATTCAGAAAATCACCGCACTCTTGGCGTATGATGGCACCGTGGCAACATTGCTTAGTCCAACTCTTACGTGGGGTTTAGCCGTTGTTAGCGGTAGCGGTACGGCGCCCAGTGTTGCCTTTTCTCAGGCGGTACTGCCCGGAATAGTGCTTGCCAATGGAACCTCTATGGCCATAACTCTGGGAGTACTCGGTGCTATCGGTGCAAGTATCGGACGAACCATGTCGCCGGTCTCGGCCATTACGCTGTTTACCAGCACGCTGGCTGCCGTAGACCCAAAGGATCTCGTAAAACTTGTTTCCCTGCCGCTTATCGCAGCGTTGCTTTGCACCATTCTCTATGGGCTGGTTGTTCAATAAGCGAGTGGATTGCGCCGTATCTTGCACGTCATGGATCTGATCTACGCAGACTACGCAGCCACCACGCCCCTTGATCCTCGTGTGCTCGAGGCGATGTTGCCGTACCTAACGGACACCTTCTACAACGCAGCAAGCTCTCATGCTGCAGGTATGCAAGCGCAGCATGCGGTAATGAAGTCTCGGATGGAGATTGCCTCGCACATCGGCGCCAAAATGAACGATATAATTTTTACATCCGGTGCTACCGAGGCGATAAACCTGGCAATTATTGGAGCAGCACGCAGAGCGCTTGCCGATGGCACGCGAAACAGAATTGTAACCATGCACACCGAACATGCCGCCGTGCGAGATGCCGCGGAATACTGCGCTACGCTTGGTATAGATGTGGTGTGGGTTCCATGCGATGCCAACGGCACGGTACAACTCGATGCGGTGCGCCACGCGGTTACAGACCGAACCATCATGCTCTGTGTGATGGCGGTAAACAACGAAACCGGCGTAATGCAGCATTTGGTAGAACTTAGCGCTATTGCCCACAGCAAGGGTGCAAGTTTTATGACGGATGCAACTCAGGCCTACGGAAAGATGCCTCTCGATGTGGATGCATTAGGAATAGATGTGATGCCGTTTTCTGCTCACAAAATTTATGGTCCAAAGGGCTGTGGTGCTCTCTACATGCGCTCTTCGGGCAATTATGCCTGCAGCGTAGAGCCACTTCTCTATGGTGGCGGACAAGAACGAGGCCTGCGTAGCGGCACCCTAAACGTGCCAGGCATTGTTGGTTTTGCTACTGCCGGCACCATTGCCTACGCAAACCTCTCCGAGGAGTCTGTGCGAATTGCATCGTTGCGCGATAGGTTCGAGCAAGAGGTAATGAACATTCCAGGAACAACGGTTAACGGCTCGGGTGCAATGCGGAGTTACAACATTAGCAACGTAGAGTTTGCTTCCGATGCCGACATGATGTTGGTAATGATGCCCAATGTTGCATGCAGCAAGGGCAGTGCCTGCTCGAGTGCCAAACCAAAGCCGTCCCCTGTGTTAACTGCAATGGGGAGAACTGCGGAACAAGCCGGACGCAGCTTGCGGTTCTCCTTTGGCCGCATGAGCTCCGATGCAGACATTGATCACCTCGTTTCTGCCATCCAAGAGGCCTGCTCGCAACGCAGCCAATAGGGAACGCCGCCGTGCGTCTGCGCCACACATTTCACCATCGCCACCCATCCTTATATCTCTTCCGATGAACGATACCCAGCTTATTGCCAACCTTTCCGAACGCATAACTACCGTTAAGTCCGAAATCGCAAAGGTTATTGTTGGCCAGCACGATGTAGTAGATCAGCTTCTGGTGTCGCTCTTTGCGCGCGGACATTGTTTGCTCGTTGGTGTGCCTGGATTGGCCAAAACCCTCTTGGTGCGCACGCTTGCAGAGTCTCTCCATCTCCGGTTCTCGCGAATTCAGTTTACGCCCGACCTGATGCCTGGGGATATTACCGGCACAGAGGTGATTGAAGACAACGTAAGCACCGGACAAAAGTCTTTCCGCTTTGTTAAGGGGCCAGTGTTTGCCAACATCGTATTGGCCGATGAAATAAACCGCACGCCCCCTAAAACCCAAGCCGCCTTGCTCGAAGCCATGCAGGAACATAGTGTAACGGCAGCCGGCACCACGTATGCGCTTGAAGAGCCATTTTTTGTGTTGGCCACGCAGAATCCGATAGAGCAGGAAGGCACCTATCCCCTCCCAGAAGCACAGTTGGACAGGTTTATGTTCAACCTGAAGTTAGACTATCCTAACTACGAAGAAGAAGTGAGCGTAGTAAAGAGCACTACGGGCGGAGCTACGACCCAAGTAGAAAAGGTAATGGATGGTGCAGACCTGGTGGCCTTTCAGAATCTGGTTCGTAGGGTTCCCGTTGCCGATAACGTTGTAGAGCACGCCGTCCGGTTGGTGCGTGCAACACGCACGGGGTCCGACTCGCTAAAAATTGTGAAGGACTTTGTGAGTTATGGGGCGGGTCCGCGCGCGTCACAATACCTTGTGCTTGGCGCCAAGAGTAGGGCTGCGTTGCAAGGACGTTATACGCCAAGCGTAGCGGACGTAAATGCCGTTGCTGCCAGTGTGCTCCGCCACCGAATCGTTACCAACTTCAGCGCCGAAGCCGAAGGTGTTACAGCCGATGCCATCGTTGAGCAGATTGTACAGTCTGTGTAAAACATTTCGCAGCGTGCGCGCCAAAAACTTCTATGTGATTCGTACTTTGAGCCTTCCGTAACAGACATTCGGAGGGTGGCGATGAGGCACGTTACAACATTTGCAGTGGCAATAATTGCTGCAACACGTATTCTTTGCCAGGCGGACCACAAGTCTGCAGCCGAGACTGCCATTGTGCCGTTTGGCATTCCCCTGTATGCAACCAAAGGTGCGGTGGCATCCACGCTTTCGGGCGTAGGCAAGGTTCAAAACGTTGCTGCGGCAGAGGGTGCTGCTATGGCCGTGTACGTAACGAATGTTGTGTGGAATAGTGTTGCCTTCGATACATTGTTTGTGCATTTCAACGCTGCGGGGAAAACCAATGCCGTAACCCTGGTTCGTGCCTGCGACGATGACAAGGTGCCCATTGTGGTGGGCGAGATTACTGATGCCGTTGCCCGAACCTTTGGCGAGCCAACATTCTCGGACGACGTGTCAGCACGCTGGGAGCGCGGCGGCGATGCAATGGTAAGCATGGGGCCGTATAACGAGAACGATGCGGTATGGCTGCGGTTCGACCTTGTACCATTGTTCCAGCGTAGGCACACAACAAGGCCAGTGTGGCCCCTTGCCATCCCCTCCACGGCAGACCGAGACGAAGTAGCCGATGTATTGAGAGATTCGTGTAAGAAGGTAACCGATGATGAAAACATATTTACCTCGAACGGTTGCTCGTGCTTTGGAGTAAAAGCAAAGCGCACCAACGTAACCCTCGACGCAACCGGACGCATCGCTACCATCGAGATGATAGTTGGGCGAGCAGATCGCGCAAGCGCTCTAAAGCAGATTGCCCTGCGATTTGGCAACCCCAACGGACCCGATCCAGACAACCCGATTTGGATGGTTGAGGAGGGGGCGGGCATCCTTGTATCCGATACCGACGAGGGCGTGTCCTTTATCTTCGACATAGTAACGCTAGAGCTTCTCCAGTACATGCAAGGGTAAAGCCGTACCTTTGTATATGGGCTTAGTTGCAATCGTCGGCCGACCTAACGTTGGCAAATCCACTCTTTTTAACCGCATCATCGAAGAACGGCACGCCATTGTAGAAGGCGAGCCCGGTGTAACGCGAGACCGACTCTACAGTAAAGCGGAGTGGGCGGGTGTTACGTTCCACATCGTAGATACTGGTGGCATTGTGCCCCACAGCGAAGATGTGTTCGAAAAAGCCATCCGCGAACAGGCCATGCTGGCCATTGAGGAAGCAGATGTAATCATCTTTGCTGTAGACGGTAGGGATGGCCTAACACCAATTGACGTAGAGATTGGAGGCCTTCTTCGGTCCAGTAAGAAGCCAGTGGTTGTTGTGGTAAACAAGTGCGACAATGCAACGGCCGATCTTAATGCCAGCGAGTTTTATGCGTTGGGATTGGGTGATCCGTTTGCCATCTCAGCACTTAACGGCCGAAGCACGGGAGACTTTCTTGATGCCGTTGTAAAGGACCTGGTAGACGAGGGGGCAGAGCACGACGCTCGGCTGAAAATTGCCATTGTTGGACGTCCAAACGTTGGTAAAAGCTCGCTCACCAATGGTTTGCTTGGCAAAGAGCGCATGGTGGTAACTCCGGTTGCGGGAACTACGCGAGACGCAATCGACAGCATTCTTACGTATTACGGCGAGCAGATTGTCCTTATCGACACCGCAGGACTCCGAAGGAAGAGTCAGATTAAAGAAAGTGTTGAACTCTATAGCACCATGCGCACATCTAGGGCCATAGATAGGTGCGATGTTGCCGTTGTTGTGATAGACGCAACCCAGGGATTAGAGGCGCAAGACAAACGTATTGTTACCGAGGTGGTAGATGCCCGAAAGGGAATCATCATTGCCGTAAACAAGTGGGACCTAATTGAAAAGGACACCAAAACAGCCGATGCGTTTATTGCCAAGATTCGCGAAGAACTGCCAACGGTAGACTATGCACCTGTGATAACAATCTCTGCTCTTACGCGGCAACGCATAACGAAGATTGTAGAGATAGCCAAGCAGATACAAGAACGCAGATGTGTACGAATACCTACACACGAGCTGAATGAAGAGCTTATTGCGATGTTGGAGCGTACGCCCCCTCCAAGTGTAAAGGCCAGAGACCTGCGCATTAACTACGTTACACAGGTTAAAACGGAACCACCCCTGTTTGCCTTCTTTCTAAACTTTCCAGAGTTGCTGCCGGACGCCTACAAACGCTTTATCGAACGTCAGCTTCGAAAGCTTCATGACTTTGAAGGCGTGCCGATAAGTTTTGTGTTCCGGAAGAAGAACAGTCGCGACTCGTAATCGGCGTTTGCGCTAGAACAGCTCGTGTGCTGCTACGGCTGCCCCAAGAGTAATTACAAACCACCCGAAGCCACGCTTGATATGCAAGGTGTTAATGCGGTGCGCAAGCCGTGCGCCAATAATAATGCCTGCCGTTGTGAGCAGCGTAAAAGGAAGTATCAACTCCCAGTTATACGCGATGCCCTGCGATAAGTCGGAGGCAACACCAACGCCACTGTTCAACGCCATAAGTGCCAGCGATGTGCCAACGGCCTTTCGCACGTCGAGCCGAGCCCATAACACCAGTGCCGGTGTAATAAGAAAGCCACCGCCCACACCTAAAAAGCCACTGATGGTACCAACGCCAATGCCAACGAGTGCCAACTTGGCAACGCCCGGGTGGCTGGTGTTTGTTGGTGGGGTTGAGCGAATCATTTGTACGCCTACAGCGCACAAAACAAGGGCAAAACACAACATAATAATGGCGTCTCTCTGTACCTGCATGCCCCCTGCAAGCACAAAGTACTCTGGCAGCGACGGAAGTACAAAGCGTCGAACGATGGCTATGCTGGCCATTGTAGTGCTGCCAAAAACGGCTACACTGCGCCAGCTAACAAGACTATTGCGAATGTATTGCACGCTTCCCACGGTAGAGGCCACCGTGATGATAAACAACGCGTACCCGCTTGCAAGGGTGGGTTGAATACCGCCCAGATATACAAATGCCGGCACAGCCACGATGGCTCCGCCGGCACCAATGAGTCCTAACGATAGCCCTATAAGTGCCGCTATAACAAACAGGAGCGCATTCATAGGTTGCGTGTTACGGCATACGTTACCACGCTAACATTCCACCACGCAGGTTAATGGGATTTGCAAAGCCGCTAAGCTGGAGCATCATGCAGGCCTGACCGCTTCTGTTACCGGATCGGCAATACACGATTATCTCGCTATCGCGGTATTGCTCAAGCTCGGAAAGTCTGTCTGGCAGCTCTCCCAATGGAATGAGCAGGGAGTTGGGGATGTACTTTTCCGCGTGCTCTTCGGGTTGGCGAACGTCGAGCAGAACAATGTTTTCTCCAGACTCTAATCGCGAGCGGAGAGCATCTACAGAAATTTCGTTGATCATACTGGAACACCTGTTTCTATGGGTGCGCCAGATGCTTTCCAACCGGCAAACCCTTGTGGGAAATTCACAATGTTGGTAAATCCTTCTCGCATTAACACGCTGGTGGCAACCGAAGAGCGATCGCCAGACTGGCAGGCAATAACCACGCGTTTGTCCTTTGGAATCTCTCCAAGGTTGTTGCGTAGATGCCCTGCATGAATGTTCCATGCTCCCGGTATATGACCCTCTTGATGTTCCGTTGCGGCGCGCACATCAATCACAACAGTGTCTGGTGCGCCCAACTCGCCCCGTAACTGATCGAGATGAATTTGCTGCACTTCTTCTAGCTCGTGGCCACTTGCAACCCACTCGTCTACAGTTGGATAGATCCCCTGCACGTTGTCGAGTCCGATACGCATGAGTTTGCGCACTACCTCATCTGCATGTTCTTCGGATACAATGAGCGCAAAGGGTTCTTCGTAGCTCAGCACCCATCCGGCCCACGTAGAAAAGGCCTTGTTATTTTGAATGTTAATGGTTCCGGGGATATGTCCACCCGCAAACGCCACCTTCGATCGGGTGTCCACGATATGTCTGCCAGACCGAAGAACATCCTCTACTTCTCCCGTGGTTAGGCGGCGCGGCACGGGCACTGTTGTAAGCAAGGAACGATGTTCCTTGTTGAGTCTTTTCATCGCCGCAAAGTAGTAAGGGGGCTCGGGCTGACCCGATAGGAGCTCCTGCACAAACTCTTCTTCGTTGGTGTGCCGCAGCGCCCAATTCACCATCTTTTCGTATCCAACTGTAGAAGATGGAATGGCGCCTAATGCTTTGCCACAGGCCGACCCCGCACCATGGGCCGGGTGTACCTGAATGTGGTCTGGCAGTGCCGTAAACTTCTTGAGCGACTCCCACATCTGCCGCGCACCAATTTCCATTGTGCCTGTAAAGCCGGCGGCCTTCTCTAAGAGGTCGGGCCGGCCGATGTCTCCCACAAACACAAAGTCGCCGGTAAACATCATAATAGGCACATCCTTAATGGCCGGTGTGTCTGTTACCAAGAACGAGATATGCTCTGGCGTGTGGCCGGGGGTGTGCATCACATCCACCTTGATGTTGCCAACCATAAAGCTGTCTCCGTCCTTCAGGCCAACATGGTCGAACGCGTATTGCCATTCCGGACCGCCTTCATCGGAGAGATACATCATGGCGCCCGTTACTTCGGCTAGCTCGCGCGTGCCGCTTAAGAAGTCGGCATGAATGTGCGTCTCAGCAAGATGTGTAATAGTAAGGCGCTCTTGGCGTGCAATCTCGATGTACGTGTCTATGTCGCGCTTGGCATCGATTACCAGGCATTCGCCGGTCTTCTGGCAACCAACCATGTAGGAGGCATGTGCAAGACCCGGCTCGTAAACGTTTCTGAAGAACATGAAAAGCTCACATTGTTATTGTGTAATGCCAAGCACAAAAATAGCCCATCCAGGTGTTGGATTCCGTGACTAACTCACGGATTGTTCCGCCGGCATCTGCTAAACAAGTGTTAGCAGTCCCTTGCGATCGAGGATTGTTGTGGAGCCACGATGGATTTCTACCCATCCCTTCTGCGCAAAGTCTCGGAGCAGTCTTGTTACAACCTCGCGGGCAGTACCGGCCTCTTCTGCCAATTGCTCGTGCGTTGCAAGCACCACGTTGGTGTGATGCCGAGACGCATAGTCTATGAGAATAGAAGCAAGACGCTGGTCCATCCGGGCAAACACCACCTCTTCGAGGAGAATCATGAGATCTGTAAGGCGCGACGCGAACAGGCCGAACACATACTCGCGGGCCTCGTGAGATCTATCGATAAGATTTCGGAACGCTTCGGTACTAACTGTGAGGATTACTGCATCCTCTTCCACAATGGCGCTGGCCTGATGAATGGGATTGGAAAGCGCACAAGACATGGACAAAATGCACGAGTCTCCGGCACCAATCCTGTACAGAGTTATAACTCTACCCCCATTGTGTTCCTTAAACACGCGTATCGAACCACTCAGCACAAATCCAATTCTGCCGCAGCCCTCGTTTTCCCGAAACATGTAGGTGCCCTTGGCGGCAGCAATAGACTGGAAGCTAACGTTACTAAGAAACGCGAGCGACGCCGGAAGATGTGTTGGTGACTCTTGCATGTGTCAAAATACAATGGACGCGCTGGTTCGTAAAGTAAATGGACCTTCTTACGAATTGTTCGTTGTATGCCTACTGCAGCCGCACTACGTTGGCAACATATAACCACTGGTGGAGCAGTACCATGACTGTTGATCGAAACGAGCTTTATCGTTATCTCACGCGCAAGTACCGCAGTGCTAGTACCGATGATGTGCACGACGCGGTTCAATATGCCGTAGTGGTTGCATACGAAGCCAGCACGCTGCGCGAGCCCCCTCAGAATGTGCAGGCATACATTACTACGGTTGCCTCGCGGGCATTAGCGAGAAGCTACACCAAGTCGCGCAACATTGTGCGGTCTGAGCCGCAGCAAGGTGATGTGTGGGATTACGCGGTGGGCTACGGCGCGCTTAAAGCCGAACGCGATGTACACGATGCGGCTGTTGATGCAAGCTCCGTGTTGCACGCACTGCCGGCAACGTATGCAGAGGTGCTGCGCAAGCACTACTTGGAGGGACTCAGCTTTGAGGAGATTGGTCGAAACGAGGGTGTTGCGGGAGCTGCGGTTCGCAAGAGACACGAACGTGCGCTGAAACATGCACGTAAAATGTTCGCAGAGCGCGCTTAGTCTGTAGCAGGCTTCTCGGACGATGGCTTTGTGCGGAGTGCGGCAATAGCGTTCATGTCGTGACCTAGGTCTACGATGTTGCGAATAACCCCACTGGTCATACCAAAATACACATCGTCGAAGCGGCTAAGCGTTTCATCGGAGGCATGCTTTGTTAAGGAGGCAAGCTGCTCGCGCAGCTGGTTCATCTGGGCAGCAAACTCTTCTTCGAGTCCACGATAGCCCTCGGAACCCACCGAAACCCGCCTGAGCGTTGAATACAGCTTCCACACAGCAGTGCCTGTGCGAATGATGGTGTTTACAAGAGTCGGCTCATTGTGCATAGCGCCAAGCTCGAGTAACGTTCCAACATCATTACGCTTGCGCAAGCCCCCTTCGATACTTGCATCAAGATAGTCAATCACACTTTCGGTGTCGGGCGAGAGCTGCACGTTTCTTAGTACTGTACGGTTGTGAGAATGGAGCGAAATATGCGGTCTTGTTCGGCAGCGTCGGGAATGTCCTTACCGCTCACAGTAACAGGAACAAGCGAGATCTCGTAATTATTGCCAATTGAAGACGTGCACACCGCAGAGCGCGTGCGAAGCGCTGATGATGCGGCGAACTCGTACAAGCCAAACCTGCGTGGACCCATCTCGGCAATGCGATAGGTGCCAACAAGTTTTACCGTTCCGGCGCTTTTTCGAACATGACGCTGATACACTGTGCGTGCAAGCTCGAGCAAGCCATCGGAGCCGGAAGATTCCCGATTGGGTTCGCTGGTGCCGGCGGCCGAAACCACCAACGTTAGTGTATAGTCTGGACTTACAGCAATGGCGAGAATGTCTGCCGATGCGTCGCCCTTCGTATCAAGAAACAGCCACCCTTTTGGAAGTAGTGCGATAAAGTCGCCAGACCGTGTTCGCACAAGTTCGTCGCTCATCTCAATCTCGGGAAGGGGGCTTAGCGCAACGTTCTGAACGTCTACTTTTTGTTCGGGTGCTTTTACAAATAGGCACGACTGCACTGTAATTCCGAAAACAACAAGAAGAAGCAGTAAGCGCATTAGTGCTTCTCTCCGGCGCGGATGGATACGGGAAGGTTGTTCTCTGAAGGAACGAGCGGACAAGAATACGCTTCGCTGTATGCGCAATACGGATTGTACGCCTGATTAAAATCGAGAATGGTAAGGTTGTCGGAATCTGCCGCTACATCTAAATACCGTCCGGCCTTGTATGTAGTAGAGCCGCTGGTGTTATCGGTAAACGGCACGAAGTATGAATCTTCGGCACCATCGAGAAAGCGGAAGGCGGTTAAGCTCAGTTTCTTTCCTTCGAGGTCGAAGAGGAACCGGCCAGCGCGGATGGCCCGGCGGGGTTCGTTCGTTGATGTTTGCAGTGTTATGGTGTCGGGCGTGGAGAATTGCTCGAAGGTAGCAATCACGGCAAACGCGGCGTCGGGTGCGTAGTAAGGCAAACCACGAAAGTTCTCGCGCTTCGATGGAGGCAGGGGGCTTTCGTCGCCACGGAATGTGTTGTCTTTTTCCAAACGTTGGTCGAGTATCTCTTGCTCGTCGAATCCATCAATGGCTTGCGAATCTTCTTCGTCGCAGCCGAGTAACATACCCATACACAATGCCGATATGATGAGCACGCGAAACATCATGCCTTCTTCGCATCGGGAAAGTTCTTCCACATCATCGACTCAACGGGTGCGTTGGTTCGGGCATTGTATTTAGCGGACGGTTTTGCGTTGTAGGGGTTGATTACTACGCCCTCTACGGCAAAGTAGATTAGCTGACCAATGGGCATGCCGGCATACACGCGCACTGGCTGCTTTACGCTTATCTCTAGGGTCCAAAAATTGCAAAAGCCGATGTCGCCCTTGCCTGCTGTTGCGTGAATGTCGATGCCCAGCCGGCCTACGCTAGACTTTCCTTCGAGGAACGGTACATGTGCATGAGTTTCTGTGTACTCCTCGGTAACACCCAGGTAGAACTTGTGAGGAACAAGCACGATACCTTCGTCGGGTATAGGATACAGTTCGATCTGGTTGTGCTTTTTTGCGTCCAGCTCGGCGTCCACGTATTCGGCTAACATCCGTCCTAGGTGTACATCGTAGGAGTTCGAGCCCAGGCACGAGCGATCGAAAGGCTCGATCGTAATTGTGCCTTGCTCCATGTGGGCGAGGATCTCTGCGTCGGTAAGAATCATGCGGCAAAGTTACGGAGTGAACCCCACTCCGGGAGAATACGACTCCGGGAGAGAGTAGGGATGGCTCTGCTACGTGTACCGACCGTTTTTTACAACCCCCATCCGGTGCAACCGGTGTTGCACGCTGGTCCAAAGCACGCCAAAGCCGTAAATAGTGCTGCGACGGAAATTGATGGAAGATGCATCGTCGAAATACTTGGTGGGGCAGGTTACTTCGGCAATCTCAAAATCCTTCATGATAATCTGCGACAACATCTGGTTGTCGAACACAAAGTCATCCGAATTTGCCTCGATGTTAATAGACTCCAATACCGAGCGCGAAAAAGCGCGATAACCGGTGTGGTACTCAGACAGTTTCTGGCCAACAAGGAGATTCTGCACAAACGTTAGTCCGCGGTTTGCAACGTATTTGTACAGAGGCATTCCGCCGCGCCGCGCCCCCTTGCCCAGAATTCGGCTGCCAAGCACTACGTGGTAAATGCCGTTGGCAATAAGCCAGGCCATAGAAGGAATAAGCTGCGGAGTGTATTGGTAATCGGGATGGAGCATAATAACAATGTCTGCCCCTAGGTCGAGGGCGCTTCGGTAACATGTTTTCTGGTTGCCGCCGTATCCGCGGTTATTGTTGTGGCGGATAACGTGGCGTATGCCAAGTGCGCGTGCCACAGATGAGGTGTCGTCGCGCGAGTGGTCGTCTACCAGCACAACGTCGTCTACAAGATCGAAGGGAATCTCGCGATACGTCATCTCAAGGGTCTTTGCTGCATTGTAGGCCGGCAGCACCACCACTATCTTCTTGCCGTTGATCATTCCATCTCGAAGGTAACATTCACGGTAACTCGCATGGTCATCTGTCCGGCACTTACGGGTGTGCCACCGGCGTCCTCGTTCGCTACTGAACGCATGGCCATGAACTTTGGCATGGGCGGGTCGTAGCCGCCATGCTCACTAATCGTAAGGGGCTTGGTAACGCGTGCGCCAAGCGAGCCGGCAAGTGCATCGGCCTTTGCCTTGGCGTCCTTGGCGGCGGTGGTGCGAAGCGAGTCGCGCACGGTTTTGGCGTTGCTCACGCTAAACGATACGTTATCTAACACGTTGCTGCCCTCGGAAACGCCGGCATTGATCACGTCTTCTAGCGTTGCTAGGTGGCGCACGGTAACTGTTACAACGTTGCGCATCTGATACTTCACAAGTTCCCGCTTACCGTCTTGTTTCCAATTGTAGACGGGACGAATGCTAAGGTCGCTGGTCACAATGTCCTTGCGGTCTACTCCGATTCTGGCAAGTGCGTCGAAAATCCCGCGTACTCTGCGGTCATTCTCTTTCTTAATAGCCGCTACGTCCTTGCCTTCTGTTTCTACACCAATTGTTACCGATGCACGGTCGGGCGTGAGAGATACTTCGGCTTCACCTTCCACAGAAATTGTGCGTCGGGTGTCTACCTGGGCAATGGTGGTTGATGCAGTAAGAGCAAGGGCCAAAAGGCCAAGAAGAATACGGGTCATAACATGTCCTCCGATGGTTGTGATGCAATCTCTACGAGTGTTTCCCACTCTTCGAGGAGAGACGCAAGCACTCGTTTGGCAGTGTCGTACGTAGTTATGGTTTTGTGTTGCTTTACGGGGTCCTTATACAACTCGGGGTCTGCTAACACTGGCTCGAGATCGGCAACGGTTTTCTCCTGAACGGCTATTTGTTTCTCGATCTCGGCTATGCGTCGCTCGGCCTTGCGTTTTTCCTTGTCGCGCAACTTCTGCTCTTCTCTAAGCTGAGCGGAGCTCTTTTCTGTAGGGGGCGTATGGGCGTGATTGAGCGGTATCTCGTGGGGCTCGGGGGCATCCTTCACATGTGGATCGTCGAGCAGTTTTAAGTAGGTGTCTACGTCGCCTTCGTACTCCTTAAGTGTGCCTTTGCGGAAGGCAACAATTTTCTCGGTAAGTCCGTCGAGGAAGTCTCGGTCGTGCGACACTACAATCATGGCGCCGTCGTAGGACAACAAGGCCTCCTTGAGTACTTCTTTCGAGAGCATGTCTAAGTGGTTCGTTGGCTCGTCCAGAATAAGCAGGTTATAGGGTTGCAGCAGCAGTCGTGCTAGGGCTAGGCGCGACTTCTCGCCACCACTCAATACGCTAACCTTCTTGTTGATATCATCGCCCTTAAACAAAAATGCTCCCAGAAGCGACCTCAGTCTGGAGCGCATTTCGGGTGGAGACGCTTGCTCCAGTATCTCGTACACCGTATGGTGTCCGCCCATCATATCTGCCTGATGCTGCGCATAGTAGCCGATGGATGTTGCTGTGCCGATATCTACGGTGCCAGATGATGCGGGCTCTACGCCGGCAAGGATCTTCGCAAATGTTGTTTTGCCTTCGCCGTTCTTTCCGATGAAGGCAATCTTCTCTCCACGCTCTAGCGCAAAGTCTACCCCGCGCAGCACACGTTTCTCGCCGTAGCTCTTGGTGATGCCTGCCCCCTCTACTACAACACGCCCAGAGCGGGGTGCTGCGGGGAAGTGGAACTGGATGGATGATGAATCTTCGTCGTCTACCTCCACCACTTCCATGCGCTGGAGTGCCTTGATTCTACTTTGTGCACGAGAGGCCAACGATGCCTTGTATTTAAATCTGTCAACCCACTTCTGCACTCGGTCGCGCTCGCGCTGCTGACGTGCAGCCATTGCGCGTTGCTGCTCCATACGTTCGGCACGGATCTCTTCGTACTCGGTGTACGATGCCGGGATATCGTACACCTTGTTCTTTGTTATCTCGATGGTGCGATTGGTTACGTTGTCCAAGAAGGTTCTGTCGTGCGAGATAAGCACCACGGCACCCTCGTAGGTCTCGAGGAAGTCTTCGAGCCAACGCACGGAATCGATGTCGAGGTGATTTGTTGGCTCGTCTAGGAGCAAGCAGTCTGGACGCATCAGGAGCAGTCTGCCCAGCTCGGCGCGCATCTGCCAGCCCCCTGAGAACATGGTAAGTCCCTTATCCATGTCTGCTTGTTCAAAACCCAGACCTGTAAGAACGCGCTCCACATCGGCATGCATGGTAAGTCCGCCACGTGTTGCAAACATCTCCGTAGCGTCTGTTAAACGCTGCACCAGGTTCATGTAGGCATCTGTTTCGTAGTCGGTTCGGGTTTCGAGCTGGTGCTGAATGGAGTCGATTTCTGCCTGTAATGCCAGTACTTCTTCAAAGGCCTGCATGCCTGTTTCGCGCAAGGTCTTCGAGAGATCAAGTGTAAGGTCTTGCGAAAGAAAGCCAATGCGCATGCGGTTCTGCCAAGACACGTCTCCGGATGTTGGAACACGCTCTCCGGCAATGATGGACAACATGGTAGACTTTCCGGCACCGTTGCGACCAACCAGGCCAATGCGGTCTCCGCGTTGGATAAGGAACGAAACGCCTTTAAAGAGAATCCTCGTTCCAAAATCAACAGTAACATTCGAGAGAGAAATCACAGGGTCTCCAAGGCATCAAGGATTACTTCGGCGCAGGCGCGTTTAGACATGGCCGGGAATTCGGCAGGGGGCTTGCCAGCCGCGAGAAGGGTGATGGTGTTCATTCCGTAGCCAAAGCCGCTGTTGGCTACTCCAGCGCGATTAGCTACAATCATGTCGGCGTTTTTCTCTACCAGCTTCTTGTTGGCATAGGTTTCTATGTCTGTGTGCTCTAGAGCAAACCCAACAACACGCTGATGTGGTTGTTTGTTTGCGCCAATGGTAGCGAGAATGTCGGCTGTTGGCACAAGCTGCAAGGTTAAACCGGCGGCAGCACGTGTGTGTTTCTTGATCTTGCCGCTTTCTGGCGCTGCCGGTGTAAAGTCTGCAACGGCGGCAGACATCACAAAGATGTCCGCATTGCGGAAGTTGGTAACGGCTTTCATCATCTCGGCGGCGGTGCGCACGTCTATTCGTTCTACACCATACGGAGTAGGCAGCAGAACGGGTCCGGCAATAAGGGTAACAAGCGCGCCACGTTCTTGTGCGGCAGCGGCCAAGGCAAAGCCCATTGTCCCGGTAGAGTGGTTAACAATAGAGCGTACGGCATCTATGGGCTCGTGTGTTGGACCCGCCGTAATAACCATGTGTTTGCCGCGAAGAGGGCCACCGGTGTGTGCGGTGCTTCCATCATGGTGTGCCAACGGTGCCGGCGGTTCTTGCGGCAACATTGTTGCAACGATCTTCACAATCGATGGAATCTCCGGCAAACGTCCCGCGCCAACTAAGCCAGAGGCAAGCTCGCCCTGCTCGGGGTCTACAACCGTTACTCCGTCTGCACGCAGATGTTCAACGTTGCGTTGCACAGATGGTTGATGCCACATGTCTGTGTCCATGGCAGGGAAAACCACCAACGGTGTGTTTGGTGTACGGGAGAAAACAACAGTCATCAAGGCGGTGTCTGCCAATCCGGTAGTAAGGCGTGCTAAGGTTGTTGCCGAGCACGGGGCAATCATCATCAGTTGTGCCCATTGCGCAAGATGTACGTGCCACGAGCCCCCTTCCTGAATTGTTCTATCGTAGGGGTCGATTATTACCGGATGCTGCGACACCGATTCGAGTGCAAGGGGCGCTACAAACCGTGTGGCCGATGGGGTAAGCACCACACGCACGTTGTGCCCAGCCCTGCGTAGGTCGCGCACAAGCCACGGCGTTTTGTAGGCCGAAATGCTTCCTGTTATGCCGAGGAGAATGTTCATAGAGACGCGAAGAGCCATCGCGGAAATACCGGATGGCTCTCGGGAATTGTCAAAAGCGTGTTACTCTGCGGCCGGGGCGTCTGTGTTCTGGCGGATGTGAATCTGACCGGTGGTCATTTCCTTCATCGCCATAAACGTGGGCTTTGGCAGCAAGTCGAATTCTTTGGAGATGGCAATTTGGTCTGCGTTCGGACCTTCTGCTTCGTCGGTGTCAACAATTACATCGGCAAGACGCTCGGAGATCTGCGTCTTGATTTGATCGTTGATCTGGCGTGAACGCAAGCCCATAGCTACGATGGACTTATAGATTGAGCCCTTGGCGGACTCATCAGCCCGAACTTTAACTGGATTAACGATGTACGTGCTCATGACGGGATGCTCGGATTAATGCGAAACAAGAGGACCGCAAATATACGGCTATTCCGCAATAAAACGGCTTCGTTCCTGGGAGGTTGGCACGCGGCAGGTGCTCCTGCGGCCAAACCACCTGTAGCGGTTGTTGGCCACCAGGGTGTAAATGCCGTCTCGCAATCGTTGGGGAAGGGCGCGCGCGCAGAGAGCACCGAACTTCCACACACCTCCTAACACAATGCCCAGATGAAGTATGGCGTTGGACTGCGTTAACACTACGCCATTCGAGAGCAGAACGTACACCGTGGTAGGTGCTTCGGTGATGTTGTGTGCTTGTAATAGCTGCGCAACGTGCGGATGCTGGAACGATCCAAAACGCAGTGTGCCCCTGTGGTCTCTGCGGATTAGGAAGTCTACAGTTCCATTGCAGAGGTTGCACTCTCCGTCGAAGATCACAATGGTAGTTGGTGTGGACATTCCGTGTAACAAAAATGCAGCACAATTTGTTATGATAGTGAGCAGCATCGTTGAATACATCGAAGGAGCATCATCATGGCTACGCTCACGCTCGACATGTTCACACAGGGGAGTGCAGACGTAGAGTCTGCACAATACAGAATATTGGCAGCTCTTGCGGCGCTGCGTAAAGATATACGTCAGAACGCATTGTATCCGGCGCTTGGAGACTTGGTAGAACTCTCCTCTATGCTTGATACCATTCAGCAAAACCGCGACGCCTACAGAACAAGTTTGCCACAAACTCTTCGTGGTGTAGACCTCGAACGAAAGACATTACTCTTCGATGCAGTGCCCGCAGATGCGGAAAGTATCGAACGCACATTCGAATTGCTACGGTGGGCAATGCCCCATGTAAAGGGGCTTGCAGAAGAAGGCATGGCAATGTTCGAGTTTGTTCATCAGCATCTTACCATCGATCCGGTTGGGATTATGCCGCTGTACCAAGACGAGGGGTACGTGTTTATACCCGATCACGCAGACAACGTTGTACATGTGCTGCGTTACGAGTTGTCGCTCTTTAGCGCAGAGGAAGAACAGTACCGCGCCATGCGCACATTCGAGGTGGAGGCGCACGTTCCTGCGTCGGCTCTCGAAACCCCCGAGGATCTTAAGCTGGCACTTGTTGAGCAGCACCGCGAGTTGCCGAACCCGGCAACGTTTCTCATGGATAACGACCTAGACTTTCCGTTCGACGCAACCATTTTGCCGGTTGCAAAACGGAAGCTTATGAGGCACTTGATCTCGTAAGCGTGGCAACGTAAAATCCGTCGCCGCCGTTTTCGCCCGACTGTGTTTGCCACTCATTGCGGAGTGTAAAGTGGGCACCGGTTTCGGACGCTAGAAAGTTGCGAATCTGATCAGTTCCCTCGCCCGGCAGAATGCTACACGTGGCATACACAAGTCTGCCGCCGGGTTTAACAACGAGAGCGTTCCTTCGCAAAATATCGGCCTGCTGTGTAAGCAGGGCTTGGTAGGTTTCTAGGGTAAAGCGTGCAATCATATCGGGGTTCCGCCGGAACACACCGGTGCCGGTGCATGGCACATCTACAAACACGCCGTCTGCTTGCGATGCTAAGCGCTTCACAACCTTGGTAGTAGTGATTAGCCGGGGTTCCACAATATCGGCACCGCTACGGGCGAGTCGAGAACGCAATGCCTGCAGTCGTTGCTCACTGGTGTCGAGCGCAATGATGCGTCCACGGTTGCGCATCTCTGCAGCAAACAGAAGAGTTTTTCCGCCAGCGCCGGCGCATGCGTCTACTATACGCTCACCGGCACGAGCGGCAAGTTCACGTCCGGCACGTTGCGAGGTAATATCTTGTTGTTCGAACCAACCCGTGTTAAATGCGGTGGAGGTAAACATGCCGTACGGCGCATCTACTCGAAGCACATTGTGTTCTACATGAACTGCAGAGAATGGCTTTAGCGCCTCCATACAGTCGGCATTCGTACACCGCAGAGTGTTTACGCGCACAAAGGTTGGTGCGTCTAGCAAGAACGTCTTTAAGATTGCAGGTGTCGTACTGCCATAGGCCTCTTCTACGAGTTGCCGCAAGGCAGCAGGAATAACGGCCCTGTCGGGATCGGCAACATTGCGATACACGCGCTGAATTGCCCCCTTCACGTCGTTATACCGAATAGCATCGTACACAGCGTTGCGAATAGTTGCGGCCTCGCTACCCATGGGCCGCACAGAGCGGAACATTGCTTCAATTGCTGCGCTAACATGACGTCCGTCTCGCACAACACTCTCTACACATGAGTGGATGGCATCTGCGAGCGGACCTGTAGGTTGAATGGTCATCCGGTAATGGTTAGGATGTTGGTGTCTGGGTTAAAGGAAGAAGCGAAGCGAGGAAGGTTACGTGCGCTGCCCGAGGTTGGCTGACGTTGCACCGTGCCGTCTGCCCGAGAGTATTCTGCTCGGTGGCATGGGCATACACAGTTGGACGTAGATGTTTCGGGCAGCCCTACACCGCAGCCCGCATGGGTGCACACGTTGGAGAACACGGCAAAGGTTGTGGGAGCAATACGCGAGATGAATACGGGCTTGTCTCCATTCAACCCGTCGATGGCCGCCAGGGTAATGCCTCCAACCGAGGCAAGTTCGGGGTCGGTGGATACATCGTACGTGAACGTTTTACCGGTTGGTGTGGTGGGCGATGTTTCGTCGGTTTCGCATCCGCTGATGATAGATGCAACAACGGGTGCAGATAACGCCATACCGATAGACGAAGCGGCCTGCCGTAAGAATTTCCGTCGAGATTCCGGTGTGTCGTGGTGATTAGTCATAACCTTACGTGTTCTGTATGGGTTTGCGAAGCTTGCGCACGGAGTAAAGGATGAGAATGCCGCCAATGGCCAGCACTGTAGCGTAGCAGCCGGGGATAGCGCTAGGAACTGCGTCGAGCGGAAGAAGACCATACTTGTATGCCGGAACCCACGTTACTATGCGGTTCGTAGTGCCAAACAATTCGTCTCGCACCTCGGTTACCTGCTGCTCCTTGTCCTTCGAAAAAATGTGCATCCCGTCTGATACCCACCGAACACCACCGGCAAGGATTGCAACAACAGAAATTCCGATAAACACGCGCCAAAGCATGGAATGCTCCTTTAATAAAAAATGTGCAGTTGAAGATTCCATCTGTTGGTAGTGCCTTCGAGGGCAGTATCCCAGATGCGATACTCCGGACGGAGCTCAACATACGGCAGCACAAAGATCTGTCCACCCAACACTGTTGCCTGCGACGTAACGGTTTGCGCGGTTCCGGCATAGGTTGTTGAGTAGTTCTCGTAACGCGCATACACAAACAACGGCGAGTATATCTGCCACATAAGCTCCGTCATGATGTTCCGCGAGCTCTGTGTGTTCGTAAGGGACACCGCCGTAAGGTCTACCATAAGCGACAGATGATCTGTCCAACCCACGCTACCCATTGCACTGGCTATGGAGAAGTTGCCGTTGTTCAGAAGAGATGCCCCCAACCATGCCGTAACATCGGTTCCGTTGAAATGCGGCCACACTACGGCGCGGGCCGAAATGGTGGGGGAGTTGCCAGAGATAACTGATGTGAAGGGGGCACCACTAACGCCATTCGAGAGTTGCACCTGTGAAAGTGCGCTCGTGCCAAACACACCCGCCTGCAGCGTAAGCCACTTCGCGGATTCATACGTTACCTCTGCTCCGTATTCGGCAAAGTCGGGCGGCAAATAATTGTTGCGCGCTGTGCCATTGGTGTAGCTGTAAGGGGCTGTTGTATGATCGTCGTACCTCATCCCAAAGGACGGACGGATAAGACCTGTTCGAAGAATGGGCCACGAGTTATCTGGTTGAATCAACGCAGAATATGTTCCCATGCGCTGACCCGGATAACGAACCTGCTGGTCTGTGTTGGGTCGAACACGCAGTGCGGCGATGTTAAAACTGCCGTCGAGGGTGACGGCTTTTACGGGGGTAAAGGCGGCATAAAGCGCTGCCTGCATGGGAAAGGTAACACGCTGAGAACCTTCGGCAGTGCCACGTGTATTCTGAACGCGCAGATCCATCCCAATTGTTGTGGTGCCGTTGAAGTATCGGTTCGACTCGTCTGCCGGATACAGCCAAGAAAGGGCAGACGAAGAGCGAGGTACAACGCTTACGTCGTGCCAGGCATACCACCCAAGGTCATTGCGTACACCACCACCACTGGGATTAACATGGCAACTAGAGCACCGGTTGCCTGTAAGTGCCGAAAACTGAGGGATGGCATAGATGCAGAGAGGGAAAGCAAAAAGTACAACGAGGACGAGAAACCAACCACGCATATGCAGTTATGAAGATCGGGCGATGAGCAAAAACTCGAGTATGGTGGCGGATGCCTTACCGGTGCTCTTCGAGGTAACAATGCGGGTTTGAACTTGTCGCACGATACCAAAGCCGGGAGCCAGCCACACCTCATCTGCAAACTGTGTGGTTGACACATTGTCTGCAGTTGTAGACAGCATCCGAACATGAGCACAATTGAGGAATGATGTTACAGGCGTGCGCACGGTATCGGCCAGTGTTCGCAGTACGTAGGTGTTGCTTTCAACGTCTCCTAAGTTGTCTCGGAGGATAAACCGCGTTCCCGGCAACAGCGGCGTTGCCAATCTGCGTCTGCCAATTGTGTCGGTCAGTCGCTCGTACGTAATCAGGTCTCGCTCTCCAACCCAATGATACGTTGTGTCGGTTAGGCGCACGTCGCCGTTGGTTATCGTCTCCCTCTTTACGGCATAACAAACCTTGCCACTGGGCATGCGAAACGCAGTGTCTACAACGGTAAACCGGTAGTCAGATCCAATGGTGGTAGTTTCTTCGTCTTCCGAAATGTCGGTTGTAGTAAATCGAAGTGTGGTGCTTGCACCCACGCGTGGACCCAGCCGATAGGCGCTAAGTGTGGGAACAAAAGCCCCCTTGCCCGGAGGTACGGGTAGGGGGCTATCGGATGTACATGATACTGCGAGAAGGGCGCCGAGAATACCAACAATGAGTGTTATGTTCTTCACGGCACGTCCATGCTTATTTGAGGGTAACGGATTGAATGCATCTCTCGAAGAGTGGACGATAGAGCGCGTCCTCTGCCTTAATCCAGTTCACTGTAAAGCGGAACAGCTTATCGCCCTTTACGGCAAAGTAGGCGCGAGATGATATACCGTTTCCGCCACTGTACGCAAAGTAGTAGGCCTTTTGTCCGCCCACTGTTGTAGCCACAGGGCTGGCTCCTTGGTAGCGCGACTTATTCTGCTCGATAATCTTGTCGAGGTTCTTTTGCTTCGACGCATCTAACACATCGGCCTGAATTGTACAGTCGTATCTGCCACCCAAGAAACTAATCGAAGACAGACCAGAACTCTGACCTTTCTTGCCTTCAAAATTTTCGGGGATTTGGATGGAGAAGTCGGGCGCGTTGTACGAACGGAATGTTTCCGATGGTGGCTCCGGACCCTTCGGTGCTTCGGGTTCGGCCTTTGCAGCGATAACCGGACGTGATGCGGGCTTTACAGAAGCCACTATCTCTGAGAATTCTTTTTCGTAGTCGGAGAATGTATTTCCGAAGGCGGCAAGAGTAAGCACTGTTATCAGAGAGTCGTTCTCTACGAAGTACATTTCGGATCGGAACGTGCCGTCGGCCTGGTCGAATTCGATGGCCAGTTTGCGTCCTTGCTTGCCCCCTATCGTTACTGCCGAGAGTTCGTACATATCCCGAGGATTGGGCATTCCCTTCGAGCGTTGAACAGAGTCGATTTCGAAATCAAGCTTGGAGCGTTCAATCAGGGTGTCGAGCGCGGGGATTGCGCTATCGATCTGCACAACAAGAAGCTCTACCTTGGCTCCGCCTTCACCTTTGCCGAACGACAGAAAACGTCCGCCTATGCCACGAGCCGACGTGGCAAGAACCAAATCGCCCTTGCGCTGCACAAATATCCAGTTCGAAGGCACCTTTACCTCAAACTTGCGGATCTCGTCTTGGACAAGCTTTAAACTCTCGATCGGTACGGGCCGTGCCTTGTGTGCGCATCCTGCTATTGCAAGGACACAGAAAAGACACAGAATACCTAAACGCGAAACTGTCATGACTACGGTCTCCAAACTTGAAATTGCAGATTAGTTGTTCTTTGCTCCCTCAATAATCCACTGGCGCATACCACGAACGTGGTTCGAAGAAACTCTGCCCGCCAGATTGCCGGCAGCATGCACGAATGTTCCATTGAGTATTTGAATCAAAAAGCTCTCGTCGGGTTTCTCGGGCACAACAAGATTGGGTCGGTCGAACATGATGTTCGAATACGACGTAAGCCGGATGCCCCCTGCCGCGTTGATGTCCGCATGACATCCACCCGTGGCGCATGTTACGGCAAGGAACGGCTGCACGTGACCCCGAAAACGCACATTAGTGTCTGGAAAAACAACGTCCTGCGGTTGGGTAATGGTGTTGTTACTACAGCCCAACACGAAACCACAAATTGCCGTTGCCAGAAAAGGTGTTGTGCGCATCAGTAACTTTCCTCCGGACCCGGGAATGCCCCCTTCCGAACATCGGATACATAGCTGCTAACACCCGCAGTAATTGTTTCGTGAAGTTCGGCGTAACGTCGAACAAACCGGGGCCGAAACTCTGTTGACATTCCCATCATATCCGTCCATACCAAGATCTGGCCGTCGCAGGCCGGGCCCGCGCCAATTCCGATAGTGGGGATAGACAAACGCGAGGTTACTTCCTGTGCAAGAGACTGCGGAATTTTTTCGAGTACAACGGCAAAAGCCCCCGCTTGCTCTAAGGCAACGGCATCTTCTACAATTGCGCGTGCCTCTTCTTCTGTGGCTCCGCGCTCCTTGTACGAGCCAAATTGGTGGATGCTTTGGGGTGTTAGCCCAAGATGCCCCATTACGGGTATTCCGCTGTCGGTCATCATCCTTACGGCCTCCAACACACGCTGTCCGCCTTCGAGCTTCACCGCGCCACTGCCGGCTTCCTTCATCAAACGTCCGGCATTGCGAAAGGCCTCTTGCGGCGTAACCTGATAGCTCATAAAGGGCATGTCTGTTACAATCAGCGCCCTTTCCACCGCACGCACAACGGCCTGCGTGTGGTAAATCATGTGTTCGAGGGTAACTGGTATTGTTGTGTCGTGACCCTGAATTACGTTGCCTACGGAATCGCCCACAAGCAACACATCGATGCCGGCGGCATCAAAAAGTGCTGCCGTAATCGCATCGTACGCCGTTAAACACGCAATTGGAGTGCCGGCCGACTTCATGTCGATTAATCGGCGGGTAGTTACGCGTTTTCGAGTGGTGGGGGTAATGGACATTTGCGCCAAGATTCTGGAGGGCAAAGATAGTCGTTGCCCCGTTTCCCGGCGTTATCTTATCGTCATGTTTACACCGGAACAGCCCCCTCGGAGCATTTCGATACCCCTGCCACCCAATAAATGTGTGGTGTTTATCTCCGATGTACACCTCGGATTGGGTCCGAAAATCGAAGATCAGCACAGGGAGCGTGCCCTGGTGCGGCTCTTGCAGCAAGTGGCCGTTCGCGCCCATCACGTGTTTATCGTGGGCGACCTGTTCGACTTTTGGTTCGACTGGGGAACGGTAATCCCCAAACAACACTTCCGAACACTGGCAGCCATTGCGGAGCTGTTGGAAGGGGGCGTAGGGGTTACCTACCTGATGGGGAACCACGACTTTGGTCATCACCGCTTCTTCAGGGAAGAACTGGGTCTTACTGTAGATGCCGGAGATGTAGATGTAGTGATAGGAAAGAAGCGCTTCTACGTTAGCCATGGAGACGGAAAGGCCAATAACGATGCCGGATACAGAGTGCTGAAGAGTGTGCTACGCAACCCGGTGGCACAATGGCTATACCGGGCAATCCATCCAGACTGGGCCGTGCGGCTTGCCTCGGCAACATCGAAGGGGAGCAGAGACCACACCGGTAAGAAAGACTATGGCGAGGGAGACGGACTTCGGGAATTTGCTGCCCGAAAAATTCACTCTGGATACGACTTCGTAATAATGGGTCACCGGCACAAGGCCACTGTAGAGCACTTCGACCACGGCATTTATGTGAATATTGGCCACTGGCTGGGTTCTGAAGCAACATATGTGGAGTATTCCGAGCACGATGGGCTACGGCTTTTAACGGTACCGTAGGTCCGCATTGCGTAGGTTGGCTGCCGTATCTTCGCAAACCCGCGTCCATGCGGTACTGCATACGCTCACATTATCGGGACTCCGACATGAAAAAGATCGGTTTGTTGTTTGGTATGGAACAATCGTTCCCACCCGCCTTGGTAGAGGAGATTAACACGCGTGATGCCGGAGTTGCCGCAGAGTTTGTTTCCATTGGTGGGATAACGCTGGAAACATTGTTTCAGTACGACGTGATACTCGACCGAATTTCCCAAGATGTGCCCTTTTACCGGGCTATGCTGAAGGTTGCCGCCCTAAATGGCGTGCGTGTTGTGAATAATCCATTCTGGTGGACTGCCGACGATAAGTTCTTTAACTACGCTCTTGCAGACAAAGCCGGCATCCCCGTTCCGAAAACAGTGCTTTTGCCAAGCAAGAACCATCCGCCCGATACTACCGCAGATTCATTCCGCAACCTATTGTACCCTCTGAACTGGCAAGAACTCTTCGACTACGTTGGGTTCCCGTCCTACTTAAAGCCCTACGATGGCGGCGGTTGGAAGCATGTGTACAAAGTAGATTCAATCGAAGACTTCTTTAAGGCCTACAGCGAAACACAAGACATTGTGATGACGCTGCAAGAGGGAATAGACTTTACAGAGTATTACCGCTGTTACTGCATTGGCAAAAAACATGTGCGCATTATGCCATATGAACCGCGCAACCCACACCATTTGCGGTACAAAGCGGGCTTTGCTCCAACCCCCGAAATGCTTAAGATGTTGGAAGAGTACTGCATTAAAATCTGCACCATGTTGGGGTACGACTTTAACACTATCGAATTCGCTGTGCGCGATGGCATCCCGTATGCCATAGACTACATGAATCCGGCACCGGATGCAGAGCGCACATCCGTTCAGGAAGACAACTTCCGTTGGGTGCTCGAAACAACGGCTTCGTTCCTAATCGAGCAGGCAAATCTTGGCAGAGCAATTCCCCAGGAATACCATTGGAGCTCGTTCATCGGTAAGGGGCCATCCAAGAAACGTTCGTAGGCGCAAGCAATGGATACACTCCTCCTCGATGGCGCGTCCCTCACCATTGAATCGTTGGCACATGCTGTTTCTCAGCCCACGGTCCGCATAGCATTAACCAAGGAATCACGCACGGCCGTTATGGCTTCTCGCACTGCCGTTGAGCGATGGATTTCTGAAAAGCGCGTAGTGTATGGCATGACCACCGGCTTTGGGGAGTTTGCCAACGTTGCTATTTCGCAGGCAGATGTAGAGAAACTCCAAGAGAACCTCATCATCTCTCACAGCGCCGGCATGGGCGATTTGTTGCCCGCAGAGATTGTGCGGGCCATGATGATTCTTCGCATCAACGCTCTTGCAAAAGGTTTGTCGGGTATTCGTTTGTCTACACTCGAAACGCTGATAGCCGTAGTAAATGCCAATATCACTCCGGCAATACCCGGACAAGGTTCGGTTGGATCGAGCGGAGACCTTGCGCCCCTTTCGCATCTTGCCTTGTGCCTGATTGGCAGAGGAGAGTGTGTTGTTGATGGTGTGCGCAAACTAAGTGCCGAGGTGCTGAAAGAGCATGGCATACAGCCCGTGCGCCTTGCCGCCAAGGAGGGTTTAGCGCTTATTAACGGAACACAAATGATGTGTGCCTATGGAGCGTTGGCCATACAGCGAGCATGGAACTGCGCAGATCTTGCAGATGTGTTGGGCGCATTGTCTTGCGATGCTCTTCGTGGAACAGACAATGCTTTTGACGAGCGTCTCCATCGCGCACGGCCACATCCCGGACAGTTGCACTCTGCGCGAACCCTGCGCACACTTCTCGATGGAAGTGCAATTCGCAACTCACATCGCGTTGGAGATGATAAGGTGCAAGACGCCTACAGCATTCGTTGTATGCCCCAGGTACACGGCGCATCGAGAGATGCTATTGCGTATGCGGCGTCTGTAATAGAGCGCGAGATGAATAGTGCCACCGATAATCCACTCATTTTTGCCGATGATGATATTCACATCGAAGGTGGCAACTTTCATGGTCAGCCCCTTGCCTTGGTGCTAGACTTCTTAGCGATTGCCCTTGCCGAACTTGCCAACATTTCGGAGCGCAGAACAGAACGTCTTGTAAACGCAGCATTAGGCGGCTTGCCGCGTTTCTTGGCTCCCAACGGTGGCTTAAACTCCGGGATGATGATTGCGCAGTACACCGCCGCTTCCATGGTGTCTGAGAACAAGGTGCTTACACACCCGGCAAGCGTAGACAGCATTCCTACGTCTGCTAATCAGGAAGATCACAACTCCATGGGAAGTATTGGCGCTAGGAAGTTGTGGAACGTTGTTGCTAACGTAGAGAATGTGCTAAGCATCGAAGCCCTCTGCGCTGCCCAAGGCATCGACCTGTTGCGTCCACTTACCACCAGTCCGGCACTTATGCGCGTGATGGAGGTTATTCGCACTGCCGCTCCGTTTGCCGAACACGATCGTGTGTTGTATCATGACATGGAGGCGGTGCGCGCAGTGTGTGTAAGGGGCGATGTGGTACGTGCTGCATCAGGTGCAGGCGCATGATTGCCGAACATCCCGTGTGGCACGCCATTGATGTGGCGACAATTGAGCAGGAGCTGAGCACATCGATAACTGAAGGTATATCGAACGAGGACGCTCGCAGTCGATTAGAGCAGAATGGTCCAAACGAGCTTCCACACGCAAGAGCAGAACATGCCATAACACGATTTCTACGTCAGCTAAAAGCCCCCCTTGTCTACATCCTTCTTGTGTCGGGCGCGGTTGCCCTTTTTATCAGCGATGTTGCCGATGCCGCAGTGATTTTTGGTGTGGTTATCGTGAATGCCATCATCGGTTTTGTACAAGAAGGAAAGGCAATCTCTGCCTTGGCATCGCTGGCGGGCTCTGTGCATGGCGCCGCTACCGTTGTGCGCGGCGGCACCAGGTTGCGAATTCCCATTCGCGACCTGGTAGTGGGAGACATAGTTGTTCTCGATAGCGGCGATCGTGTGCCGGCAGACATTCGATTAACATGGGTAAAGGAATGTGCCGTAGCAGAAGCATCACTCACCGGCGAGTCTCTCCCCATAGAGAAACATGTGCAGCCCCTTTCCGAGAGCACGCCACTTGCAGACCGCACAAACATGGTGTACGCATCAACGGTTGTGCTGCGTGGTGCCGCCACCGGAATTGTTGTTGCCACCGGTGCGGGAACAGAGATTGGAACAATATCGGCGTTGCTTGGCGATACCGTGGAACTGCAAACGCCACTTACCAAGCAGATAGCACGGTTTAGCGGGATAGTGTTGTGGAGCGTTCTGGTGCTTGCCGCCATAACGTTTGGCGTTGGTTTACTTCGAGGGAAAGACGCCGTTGAAATGCTCATGGCGGCTGTTGCCTTAAGTGTGGGAGCAATACCGGAAGGACTCCCTGCCGCTGTTACAATCATTCTTGCTATTGGTGTTAACCGGATGGCAAGGCGCCGAGCAATCATTCGAAAGCTTCCCGCAGTAGAAACATTAGGATCCACAACGGTTATCTGTAGTGATAAAACCGGCACACTAACCGAGAATCAGATGACGGTGGTGCGGGTGACAACGGTAACAGACAGGTACGATGTTACTGGTGTTGGCTACCAGCCCGAGGGAGAGATTGTTGTTCCGAACGGCTACGCTGGTAAAGATGCTGCACTGATGGAAACGGTGCGCACCGGCGTTGTATGCTCTACGGCAACCATAACACACGAAAAAGGAAGGTGGGATGCCGTAGGCGACCCCACAGAGGCGGCGTTGGTAACGCTAGGTATGAAATCTGGAGTAACCCGTAGCGTAGAGAACGAGCTGATGCCATTGGCAGACATGTTGCCGTTCTCTAGCGAGCTGCAATACATGGCCACGCTTCAACGAGGCAACGGTGCGTCGCTCATCCGTTGGAAGGGGTCGGTAGAGGCACTAGCACCGCGGTGCACATATGTGATGGATGCAGACGGAGAGTTGCAGCCATTTGATACGGCAGGCATCCTTCTGCAGGTTGAAACAATGAGCGCGCTTGGGTGGCGCGTATTGGCATGTGCCCAAAAGGTTGTGCAAATTCCACTTCATACACTTGCGCACGAAGATGTTGCGCATGGACTAGTGTTCACGGGATTAGTGGGCATGATAGATCCTCCGCGTGCCGAAGCACGCATTGCCATCGAACAATGTCAGCACGCCGGAATACATGTGAAGATGATAACCGGAGACCACGCGTCAACGGCCTCTACCATTGCCGCAGAGCTTGGCATAGAGGGTACACGCGAGGGTGGGCGCTTAGTGGCATACACCGGATCGCAACTAAGCGAACTTTCGAACGAGCAGTTCGATGTTGTTGCACGCGATGTTGCTGTATTTGCCCGCGTTACACCAACACAAAAGTTGCGTCTTGTAGAGTCGTTGCAGCAAGGGGGCGAAGTAGTTGCCATGACGGGCGACGGCGTAAATGATGCCCCAGCTCTGAAGGCCGCCAACATTGGAATTGCCATGGGCGGTTCGGGTACAGACGTGGCAAAGGATGCTTCGGCTATGGTGTTAACGGACGACAACTTTGCAACCATTGTTGCAGCCGTAGAAGAGGGTAGAACCGTTTACGAAAACCTAGTAAAGTTTATTCTTTGGACAATTCCCACGAACCTAGGCGAAGGTCTTGTGATAGTTGCCGCCATTGCATTAAATCTCGACCTGCCAATTCTGCCGGTACAGATCTTGTGGATAAATATGACTACGGCCGTTGTGTTAGGCCTGATGCTGGCCTTCGAGCCCACATCTCCATTTGTTATGTCGCAGCCACCACGTAATCCCAAAGCACCACTTCTTTCGTTCCAGCTTGTGATGCGCACGCTGTTCGTTGGGTGCATGTTGTTGATGGCTGCCTTTGGTGTGTATGTGTGGGAGCTTAAAAGCGGAAGCGCGCTTGCGGTGGCGCGTACCTCCGCTGCCAACGCTTTTGTAATGCTGGAAATGTTCTACCTCTTTAACTGCCGCTCGTTACAGAGCACCCGCAGCGTTGGAATGTTTACCAACCGTTTCGTGTGGATGGGGGCCGCCTTAATGCTTGCATTGCAGTTAAGCTTCACCTACGTGCCGGCAATGAACACAGCATTCCAAACAGCACCTGTAACTGCTTTTTCATGGGCGTTAGTGGTGGCTGCCGGATTGGTATTGTACATGCTTGTAGAGCTGGAAAAATGGATCCGCACGCGTTACAGCAATGGCACATCAATAACCAGAATGTAGCCATCTTCCAGCGCCGCAATTGTGGCGTGCTCGTTGGGGGTAAGTCCTACAGCATCGCGCATTGAAAGGGGCGTTCCGTTTACGGTAATTGCACCCTCGATTACGAAAACAAAACTTTGCAAGCCCCCTGCCAGCGGTGCGTGTTCAACCGTTGTGCCCGCCTTTAACTTGCCAATACTGAGGAATGCGTTCTGGTAAATCCACAGCGGAAGGTTGGCACTCTGCGGACCCACTATGGCGTGGAGGGTGTTGGGTGCAAGGTTGTCTACGTTTGTTTCTTGGTACCGCGGCGCAACGTTGCGTTCGTTCGGAATAATCCATATCTGCAAGAATGCCAGTGGATCGGTTGCCGATCCATTGTATTCGGAATGGGTAAGACCGGTTCCGGCAGACATAACCTGTATGTAGCCCGGAGTTAGACCCTGCTCGTTCCCCATGCTATCCCGATGCGCAATAACGCCCGACAGAGGGATGGAGATAATCTCCATGTTATTATGCGGGTGGGTGCCAAATCCTTCGCCCGGCGCAACTACGTCATCGTTAAACACTCGCAGCGCGCCAAAGCCCATACGATCTGTGCGCATGTAATGACCAAACGAGAAGGTGTGATGAGTGTTCAGCCATCCAAGGTCGAAATGGCCGCGGTCGGAAGCCGGGTAAAGAGTCATGGTGTGTCTTTCAACGTATGCGTGTTAGTTGTTAAGCTTGGTGATAAACAGCGCAAACTTCTCGAGAAGCGCGCGATAAATTGTCCTCGTTTGCTCGTCTGCAAGCAGACCCCCCTCGTCGAACTTCGATGCCGCCTGGGTTACGAGGAGTTCGGGTTTCGGCAAAACATGCGCACCAACGGCATGCATCAGTTTGCGTAATTCTGTTTGAGCGCGCACTGCACCAAAGTTGCCCGTAGAGGCGCCAACAACAGCCACCGGTTTATCCATAAAAGGGCGAACCGGTGCCCGAGAAGCCCAGTCTATAGCGTTCTTTAGAACACCAGTATACGAGAAGTTGTATTCCGGTGTGGCGATAAGCACGCCGTGTGCCTCGGCGATCTGTTGCTTTAGTGCAGTAACAGCCAACGGCGTACCTTGCGCCTCCACGTCTGCATTGAACAATGGTATGTCTTGCAGGGTGGCGTGGGTTAGATTTACGCCCTCTGGTAGCAGAGATTCCGCAGACCGCAACAAGTTTGAGTTAAAGGAACGCTCTCGAAGCGACCCCGAAATGGTAAGAATGGTCATCTGTGCCCCCGTGTGGTGTGTGTGTTCCGCTATGACGAACACAAGGAGTAAAAAGTGTGTTGCAACACGGATCAACGACTCTGCAATGTGTGATACTTCGCTAGTGCGGTGGAGTTGGTATGTCTTAGCACATATCGCAACCAGTGGTGTGGGTTGATGCCGTTGTGGAATGCCCCCTTCCCAGTATGACCCTTCCCGGTGGAATGGCTTCTGGGCAGCATTGTTAGTAACTTCGGCCCAGCGTCTATCCTCGTGGCTCGGTTGTAGAGTCAGTGACGGTCACGGACCTCAC
>DAITNB010000014.1:0-62068 GCA_036834845.1 bacterium
GTGGCGGCGGTGGTCTTACGGTTGCGAGCGCGGGATCGTGCTTGTCTGTAGAGTCGGTGCGGGAAGATACTTGTGGGAAGGCCGGGTATCGTGTGTATGATCCCGACACAGTGCAGGCCTTGTACCTAATAACCAACACTGGTCCTGTTGATCTGGCGAACGTGCGGATTATTGCAGCTACGCCTCCCGCGGGAGTGCAAGTTGTGCCTGGTTCTGTTAGCCCTGCTATCCCAAGCACTCTTCTACGCAACGCTACCGGTGTGGCCACCTTGGGATTTGCCCTTCGACCAAGACTGCTGGCAACAACGTATCAGATACCAATCACCATTGCCGCAGGTCAAACTGATTCGATTGTCCGCGAAACCATTTGCGTAAGTGTGCCTGGTGTGTTAGCGTCAATAGACGCCCGCAATGTTCAGTCGCCTCCAATATGCCCACAAACGTTCGACACCATTGCCATCCCGGTTCAGCTTCGTGGAAAAAGATGCAGGAAGGTAGATTCCGTAGCCATTCTAGCAGGATCGCCTATTCTTCGCATTCTTCAGCCCCTGCCCATTCTGCCTGCAGATGGCGCAGGGTTGGTTCTGTGCGAGGCGTTGCCAACAGCGCAAGGAACGTTTCCCATTACTATTCGCATAGTGGTACGCGATGAAGAATCGCTTGTGGATGGAGATACTACGTGGGTTTCTCTTGTAGACACGATAACGGTAACGGTTATAGGTAAACATGCCGAAGTTCAGCCGGTGTTACCTGCAGACACGTTGGATTTAGGCGCGATATGCGTTGGTGATACGCTGCCGGACTTTGCGATGATTCAAAATATTGGTGGATGCGCGGCAGACCTAGTTAGCGCTCGGTTCGTAACAAATCCGGGTGGGATGTTCAGCGTGGACGCAACACAAACATTGCCCCTTACCATAGCACGCGGCGCACGTGGACGTGTATTAGTGAACGCTACCGGTGTAATACCCGGCGTGTTTGTTGGTGTACTGGAGGTAACAACACCGGCAGTGCCGCAAGTGATGTTCATACCAATGAAGGTGCGGGTAGACGCTCCGGCTGTTAATGTTCCACAGGACACCATAGATCTCGACACCATTTGTCCGGGCGAAATTGTTACACGCAGTGTTGTTGTAGTAAATCCAACGTCGTGCGTGGTAACGGTAGACTCCATAGGCGTTAGTGGTCCGGATGCCGTAAGCATTTCGCCAACCGGTTTTAGTGTGTCTGCGCGCGGAACAGGATCAGTTGCGTTCCGCGCAACAGGCGGAACAGATGGTCCATTTCTTAGCACAATCACACTGCGTGCCGCAAGCGGCAGCAAGAACGTGGTGGTACGCGGAGTGGTAGCAACGCGATCTCTAGCAGTGCCAGCAGACATGGACTTTGGCGACGTTCGAGTGGGAACACGACGTACATCCACTGTTACCTACACGAATAATGGCACTGCACCCGTTGTTATAACCGGGGTTACGCTTGCTGGTGCTCAGGCATCAGAATATTCCTTAACGCCAGCAACTACGCTTCCACATCAGCTTGCCCCACAGGAGCAACTAACCATTGCCGTTGAATCCGCCCCAACAGATATAGAGCGGCGCACGGCTGTGGTAACCATACGCACCCAACAGCCCCTTTGCACTACGCTGCAGCCACTGCGCTTGTCTACACGGGGAATTCAGCCATTATTGGATATTGTTACGCGCTCCATTGATGTCGGTTCCCGATGTGTGGATGTGCCATTCGACACAGTTGTTACATTCCGTAATGTGGGTAATGCTCCGCTAACACTACAGTCCGTTGAGTGGAACAGTGCCGACGTTGTCTTTGCAGGGCAGGCACCACCAACCCTGTTAGACAGTGCAGAAAGTGTGTCGTTTGCAGTAACTATAACACCGAGAGCCCTTGGTAAGGGGCTTGGCATGGCAACAGTGGTTACCGATGGAGACTTATTAACACCGAACGACACAACACTTGAGGTTGGCTTTGTAGGCGTGTTATGTGGTTCAATATCTGTTGATACCGTATACACCGAGGTTGGATCTGTTGCTCCACTCACCGTTACAATTCGTCCTGCAAACGCCACAACAAACGTGCCCGCACTACTGAGCGCACTCAATGCAACGAACGTGCTAACGCTTACCACCGATGGAATGTTGGTAAGGTTTCGTCCGGACGTAACGGGCGGACTGGCCGGCGCTACCGTTGTACCCTCTGTGCAGGGAGCGGTTATTAATCATACTGGTGTTGTGCAGCCCAATGCGGCTCTGGCTGGTCTGTCTGCCGATGTGTTGCTTTCTGTTGAATCCAGGGCCATTGTAGACATGCAGCTCACGAACTTCGCCGGTGGCTTCCACCGCCTTGCGGTCCACCCCGGCTTGGTTGTGTCTACCTATTGCGCCAAGGACAACCGTTTGGTGCACGAAACGTCGCGTCCGGCGGTTTGGCAAGTTGCAGACAATGTGTTCTTGAGAGTCGCCAACAATGCCCCCTTCACCTTGTCCTTCTTCACGGTAGACGGACGGAGGATTTACACCGTAAGCGGCACCCTGCCGGCCGGTGTTACACACACCATTGCCATTCCGGATAGCCACAGTATGCTCTATCTTGTTGGAACCGTGTCTGAACAACCACTGGCTCTGCCGATAACACCGCGGTAGTGTAACTGGCCTATAGTACTTCGAACACGAGGAACTTTAGGTATTGTGTTTCCGGCATGGCAAGCAAAACGGGATGATCCGGAGACTGACCACCTCGATGCACCAAACGAAGACGTCTGCGTACACGTGCAGACTCTCTATAGATAATGTCGAGCAAGTTGTGTTCCGAAACAACCTGTGTGCAGGACGACGAAACAAGCACGCCCCCTTCGTTGAGGAGTTTTAGCGCTGTTCTGTTGAGTTCGGCGTATCCGGCAAGTGCGCCACGCAACGCCCCCCGGTTTTTTGCGAAGGACGGTGGGTCTAACACTACAACGTCCCACTTCATTTCCTGCGCAACGTGTTCTCGAAGAACATCGAAGACGTTGGCCTTTTCGAACGTAACATTGGATAGGTTATTGATGTGTGCATTGTGTTGTGCAGCTGCTACTGCTGTTGCGGAACTATCTATTCCCAGTGCCTGCGTTGCGCCTCCTAGGCCGGCGTTTAGTGCAAAGCCCCCTACGTTGCAGAAACAGTCTAACACCGTGCGTCCGTGCGCAATGTTGCGAACTACTCTTCGGTTGAGTTTCTGATCGAGAAAGTATCCCGTTTTCTGTCCCGACAGAAGATCAATGTTGAGTGCAAGACCATTTTCGTGGATAGTAATGTTGTCTGGAATGGTGCCCCAAAGAACACTATCGCAGAGTGGTAACCCCTCGCGTGTGCGCACAGCAGCCGTGTTGCGTTCGCTAATTCCCTTGGCTGTTGGAAACACCGCGCGCAATGCCTCAACAATACTCTGCTTGTGAACATCCATGCCGGCAGAGAGCGTTTGAATAACAAAATAATCTGTGTACCTATCGACAATTAAACCGGAAAGAAGATCTGCCTCGCCAAACACAACGCGGTAGGCCTCTTCGTTTGGCAGAAACCGCTCGCGCATGTGTTGGGATGCACGTATGCGACGTGTGAAGAACTCCGTGCCAACGTCTTGTTCCTCGGTAGAGAGTAGGCGGACAGCGATTTTCGACAACGGGTTGTAGAAGCCAACACCCATCGAGGCACCATCGGAGGTGCTTACACGAACAAGCGTTCCGGGGTCTGCCTGAGGCATATCCGACAGATCGTCCCGGAGTACCCAGAGATTACCATCCTTTAGTTTTCGTTCAGTGCGAGGTCGAAGAGTAAGTGTAAGCATCAACAAAGGTAGGGGACGAAGAGATGAGTTCACTGCGGCCTCGGCCTACCACGGTTACTACCAACGCCCCAAGACCACGTCAATCGGTGGCCTCTCGACGGTGCGTTTCGACTCCGGTTGGTATCAACGCAATCGATACGTGGGTCTGCTTAACGTTCCAACCTTTGATTTGGCCAGGATCACTCACCAGCCTCTTCGTAGATCGGTCCGAGTTGTTGTTGGAGAACTTCTAGCGGCCGCGTATACATAGACATCTGTCAACAACAAAAAAGCCCTTAACCACGGGGCTAAGGGCTTGTTTCTAGGGGAGCCAACTGCCGGACTTGAACCGGCGACCTGCTGATTACAAATCAGCTGCTCTACCAGCTGAGCTAAGTTGGCGCTGGCGGACTGCAAAGATAGGGGTATGTGCGAAATTCACAACTGTAGAATTGCGCTATTCTTGGGAGAGAATAGAATTTTCTACCATTTCGCACCAGATGTGTCCAATAAGGATGTGCGACTCCTGAATGCGTGCCGTTACGGCTGATGGTACAACAACCGAGGCATCACAGAGATCGCGGAGTACTCCTCCGGTTCCACCGAGGAGTCCTATCGTAATAACACCGCGCTGTTTTGCCACCTCTACAGCGCGCACAACATTTGGAGATGTTCCGCTGGTTGTGATGGCAATAAGTACATCCTTTGCCCTACCATATGCCTCTACCTGACGGCTGAACACGTTCGTAAATCCGTAGTCATTTCCTCCGGCTGTGAGTATGCTTGTATCAACAGTTAACGCTAAGGCGGCTATGGCGCGCCTCTCCACGTTGCCACGCAGACGAACAACGAGTTCCGCGGCAAGGTGCTGACTGTCAGCAGCGCTACCGCCGTTGCCGCAGAACATGATTAGTCTGCCCTCTTGTGCACACTCAGAGAGTATCCTGCCACACTGGTGTATATCGTCTACGCACTCTTGGGCCAGAAGCTCTTTTGTGCGTACGGACTCGGCAATGGTTTCAGCGATGAGCGCTCGGTTGTTGGTATCTGGCATGTACAAAGTTACGGGCTACCACGGCTGCAACAACGATTAATCCTCCCAGTATGGAGGTAGACCCCGGAACCTCGCCCGTAAACACGCCAACCCAAATCGGATTGAGCAGAGGTTCCAGCATGGTAATCAACACTGCCTCTATGGCTGTAACGGTTCGCATAGCCCACGAATAGAGAATGTAGGACACTCCGAGTTGCAACACTCCTAATACCGCCAATCTTAGAAACGTGTCTGTGGAGGGGGCAAATGGCTCGATAAAGGGCAGGCACACTGCCGCTGTGAGAATGTTCCCCAAGAGGATGCTCTCCGTGGTAGAAACGCCTTTCTGCGCACGCATACAGAGTGCTACGCCCGCAAATGCAACACCGCTGGCCACGGCAACGATGTTGCCCACAAAGGCGCCCGGACTTAGTGTGTCGAGAAAGAAAATGGCCATGCCGGCCATCACCACGATTACGGCAAGACCGTCTACGCGGGTTGGCTTCTCCTTCGTGATAAAGACGCTGAAGAGGGTAACCCAAACCGGCGCGGTATACTGGAGGAAAATTGCGTTGGCCGCCGTTGTGAGCTTGGTGGCACTTACAAAAAGAAGCACAGTGAGCATGTAGCAAACGATGCTTCCTATCTGTGCGATGCTCCAGGTGGGACGAATGTTGCGGTTCCACGCAAATATTACCAGGGCGGCAATAGCGCTGCGCGCCCCAGCAATGGTGAGTGCGGTAAGCGGAAGGGTCTTGATCAGGAGTCCACCTGTGCTCCAAAGAATGGCACAGAGGACTAATGCAAGCACAGCGCGTGTGTGAACCAACATCATCGAACAAACGTGGTTGATCGGGAGCTGCGTACCTCTAAAACCATGCGCACGTTCTCGCGCTTGGTAACAATTCGTTGCGCGCTTTCGCTAAACAGCTGTTCGGGTGGAAATCGGTTATCAACAGGTAACACCAGTTGAAAGGTAGTTGTGAGGGACGCTTGCGATGGATATCCATCGAAGTACATTGTAAAGTTTGGCGCCTCTGCCTTGGCAGTAACAACGCATACGGGCAGTGAGTTTACGGTGTCGATGCGTTCGAACGTGCACGTGCCGGCAACCTTCTTGATAAGAGCGCTGGTTTCTTTGCCCAATATGCGCCTGAATTCGGATACATTCATTTTCCATGTTTGTCCGACGCGTACGGGTTTTTTTGGATCGAGCAATGCGCCGGTGCGCGCGCCCCCTTCGCCCTTCACAACCATGGAAAGGAGAGACGATATGGTGTCGTGCGCGGGCTGATCGTCTACGGTAAACACAGCACCGGAGTCCGAAAACCAACAGCGCACCTTCGTGCCAGTGGGAAGTACGTCTGTGGTGTCTGTAGGAGTTATTCTGCGGAAGTCGCGAATAATCAGGCGCTTCTCTTTTTCCTGACCATCTGTGGTAACAGACACTACGCTGCATTTAGCTACGATGGACACTTGAAGGTTTTGGTCCTCGGCTCCGCGTTCCACATTATCGATGTATACGCGGGTGGACTGGCTAGACACGTACGTAGAACGTAATGTGTACTCGTCGAACGCCTTTATAACACGTCCAACTCGCAGCTCGTAGGTTGGCTGAGCAACAAGGGGTGCTGCCCAGAGGAGCAGAAAGAGAAGTGCTTTACAGCAGTGTTTGTGATGCATGTGTGCGAATGTACTCTTTCACGTTGAACTTTCTTGCGCACCCAGATGCATTCATGTAGCGAATTTTGCCGTACACCGTCCGTTCGAACCAAGCACGATCGTGCACGCCACCAATACTCCACGCAATGCCGGTGTATCCGTTGGGGTCGCGTCCGTCCAACTCGTACCGATCGTTCAGATAGATGGCAATCTCGAGTGCTTCCTCCGGTGTTAAGGTCCACTCGAGGATTTTCTTTGCCCAATACATCCGCATAAACCCGTGCATCTTTCCTGTACGTACCATTTGGGTTTGCGCGGCATTCCACAAGGCATCGTGTGTAGAGGCGCTCTCCCATTGTTCGAGTGTGTACACATAGTCGCGCTCGTCTGCGCGGTGTTCGTTGAGTGTTTGTTGGGCCCACGGATGAAACCCCTCGAATGAATCGTACTTCTCGTTGTAGTGCGTAAAGTTGTCTGCCAGCTCTCTGCGTACGATAAGTTCTTCGAGAAACGAGGCGCATGCATCGCTAGGTGCGCCGTTTTGTTGGGCTTGCTTAACGGCAAGTGCAGCACGTTGTGGCGAGAGGTTGCCGAAGTGGAAATATGGTGAAAGATCGGACTGACCCGGCTGCGTTGGATCGTTGCGGTTGTTGTAGTGCTCTAAACGCGACACAAAGTTCGCGAGCGCAGTTCTTGCTGCGTTTTCACCGGGCTTAATCCATGCAACAGGCGTTATGGAAGTGTCTGCGCTGATTTGTTGCAGCAGATCCATGCTAGCCGGCAGGCCATACGTGGAGGCACCTGAATAGGGATGGGGAACTACTTCGGGAAACTCTTCGAGAAAGGTTGGCAGCAGTCTGTTCAGTTTTGGTCGTAGGGTGTACGCAGCAAACTCTTGTTTGCTTGATGCGTGCCAAACAGGCACGATGTTATGTGCATCAACAACATGGAGCGGACATTGCAACGAAGATGCAACCGCGTTCTTCCATTGCGTTTTTATTCTCAAGGGCTCGAAATCAGTAACAACAAGGCAGGGGGCGTGGTGATGTGTGTATTTGAGAAGTTCTTCGGGTGGGTTGCCAATGAGTACACTAAATGGGATAGCATACTGCTGGGCACTCTGTGCAAGTTCTACAAGCCCCCTTATCATAAAATCGTACTGACGTAGAGTTGCGCCAAGAAAGGTTGGCACAAGCGTAAACACAATGTGGAGTGGCACGGCCCGCTCAAGGGCAACGTGCTGTGCGTGTAAAAACGACCAGTTATCGTGAATGCGGCGCTCACGTTGCATCCAATACACAACAGCACCGCTGCCTACGGGATCTGCAAGCAGCGGTGTTGCATTATGTACTCGTTCCGGGCGTACTGCCATTTAGCTTATCTCTATGCCACCTAACACAACTGTGGCATCGATAACAAGAGACGGACCAAGAACGTTCGCATCGCGAAAGCGAATTGTTTTGTCCTCTATGCCACCTAATACGGGAGTGCCCTTTACAACAACTGTCCAATGCGGAGGAACGCGCAACTCTATACCACCAAGAATTGCCGATGCCTTAAGCACAGCAACATTGCCTTCTATCTCGGCTCCGCGCATGTCGATCTCTAGTCCACCAAAGGCGGCCGTAATGTCGCCACCTTGGAAATGTTTGCTTGTTACTCGTACGGAACTACCGCCGAACACCGCGTTGGAAGTGATACGATCGTGCTCATAGGGGATCTCTCCACTGTTGCCCACCGGACTTGGGTTCACATACTGCTCGTACTTTTTTTTTCCGGCAATCAAACTGATTCCAATGAGGATGAGTACGATAGGCCAGAACGCACTCCAGAATCCGTCGATAATGTTGAGATGGGATAGCTGAAGAAGTGCGCCGATGGCGAAGAGAATTCCAGAGCCCAACAGAGACCCCGAGCGAGTAATGATTTTCCCGAGGGCAATAATCATCAGTGCCGAGGGCCACCACTGACGCACAAATGGCCAGAATTCGAGCACATTCATTGTGTCGAGCAACAAGCCAACACCTACCACTACAAAGATGAGTCCGGTAAGGAGCTGACCGCCCATCGAGCGATTACCACCGGCGCTCATCTGGAACGACTTGTGAAATTGTGTCTGTTGTTCATCCATTGTATCCTCCAACAAAATGTGCGAAAAATTCGGGCTCCTCCGGTCAAGGGGCAACCCGTACGCACCGAAGCTGCCAAAGTTCGCAACGGCGGTCGTTACGCGGCAGTGCTCCGGATGAATGTTGCTACGGCATCTACAACTTCGCGAATCTGCGCCTCCGTTAGCTCGGGGTAGATAGGCACCGACAACACAGATTGGGCCAGATGATTAGACACAGGGTAATCTTCATCGCGATGGCCTAGGTGAGAGAAACACTCCTGCCTATGAAATGGCACAGGATAGTAGATCTCGCTTCCTATTCCTTGCTTCTGCAGATACTCACGGAGCGCATCTCTGTTGGGCACCTGCACTGTGTACTGGTTAAAGATGTGTGCGTCGGGAATACCTTCTGCCTGCGGCGCAGCGGGGAGAACGATTGATGTGCCTAGATCGGCTGCTGTAAATAGTCGTGTATACAGGGCTGCGTTCCGGCGTCTGGCGGCATGCCACTGCGGCAAATGAGGCAATTTTACGCGCAACACCGCCCCCTGAAGCGCATCGAGTCGGAAGTTTCCACCCATAATCTTGTGGTAGTACCGGGGCTCCATGCCGTGGTTGCGAATCTGACGCAGCTTGGTAGCCAAGGCATCATCGTTCGTGGTTACTAAACCACCGTCTCCCATAGCCCCAAGGTTCTTTGTGGGGTAGAAGGAAAAGCAACCGATGTGGCCTATAGATCCAACGCGGCGTCCGGAAGGGGTTTGTGTGCCAATGGCCTGTGCGGCATCTTCGATGATTGGGATTCCGAATTCTGCGCCGATTGCCATCATGGCATCCATATCTGCGGCACAGCCGAAGAGGTGGACAGGAATGATGGCTTTTGTTCTCGGAGTTACCTTCTGCCGAACCTGGGTAGGGCAAAGGTTAAAGGTGTGGGCATCTACATCAACAAGGACTGGAGTTGCACCTACGCGGGCAACACAGCCGGCGGTGGCAAAAAACGAGAACGTGGGGATAATAACCTCGTCTCCGGGGCCAATATCATAGGCCATCATGGCCATGAGAAGTGCGTCTGTACCGCTGGATACACCAATGGCGTGTTTTACCTCCAGATACTCTTCTAACTCTCGTTCGAGGGCCTCTACTTCCGGACCCAGAATGCTAACCTGACTCTCGGCTACACGGATCAGGGCGGCATCGATCTCCGGCTTCAGAGCATGATACTGTAATTTGAGGTCAAGCAACGGAACAGGCATGCAGTTACTCTTTTGAATGGCGATGGAAAACACAAAAGTAGGGAGAACCAACCGACGTACGTGGATGGTGCGCGTTGGTGCAGCACTTGGCGCCACGCCGCTCTTGTTGGCGTTGCGGGAGTATTTACAACCCGCCGAGCGGGTACACACGGTTACAGTAGACCTTGGTGCCATAAACACAGTGCTTCCTACCAACACGCCTGTAGTAGTGCGGGCTGCCGGACGCAATGTACTTCTTCAGCCGCGGGACGAAGGTATTCTTGCCTTCGATCTCACATGTACACATGCCCGATGCCCCCTTTCCTTTGATGCAGCCGCAAGCAAGATTCGTTGTGCATGCCACGGAGGTGTGTTTGCTATGGACGGAAAGCCATTACAGGCGCCACCAACAACACCGTTGCGGACGTTAGAAACATCCGTGTTTAACGGAAATCTCTTTGTGCGGATACCGGCAGAGGACACTCAGTTATGACGGACGTTGCAGCGCGGATACAGAAGTATTTAGCCGCACTCACCGCATTTCTCGTGGTGGTGCTTGTGGGTACCGGCATTCTTCTGGCCATGTGGTATTCTCCAAGCAGGGCCGCCGCAACGGTTCAAACTGGTAAGCCGGCCATGGTTGCAGATACCGTAATGGTTATCGCTGTGGGTCCGTTTACAGACACCACAGGAACCCAAGGCGGACCCAACAAGGTGCCGGCCCCTGCCAACGGCAGCGTTGCCAGCGAAGCCGCAGCAAGTGTTGCCGTGAATATCGAGCGGGCACCCGGCGGTAGCATCATCCGAGCTGTGCATCATCACTGCACCCAGTGGTTGGTGTGCTCCATCGGTCTCTGGATTCTTGTTCACATTATCGGACGTTTCCGATTGAACCACGATGGTGGTGTTACCGGCACTCGATTAGCATGTATCCTGGTTGCGGCAATACTTCTTGCGTTTACCGGCCGGCTGTTGCCAGACGATGTGTATGCCGAAGTATCGAGGACCATTGTATCCGCAGAAGTAGTGCAAGCCCCTTTCGGAACCTTCTTCGCTACCATATTCGGACTCGATGCGCAGCACCCATTTTTGCCCCGAACATTCGTGGTGCACGCATGTCTGGGAGTGGCCGCACTGCTTCTAACCCTGAAGTATGCCAGAAGTCCGCAATGGCTACCGGTGGCCATCGGAGCTGCTCTTCTTGTTGTTGCCTCTGCCATAACAACGCCACCAACCATTGTTCCTAGGGATGTTCTACGCGGAATTAGCCCCGATGTACCCGCCAATCCATGGTGGATTGTAGCCCCCTTTCATCACCTTGTTTCGTGGTTTGGGGCAGAGTTAACGGGCTATTTCGTTGTGGCTGTGCTTCTCTACGTGATTTGGGTAGACCTGCGCCGACACCAATGATGCCGCGAAACCCGTATTTTCGCGCTTCTCATTTTCACCTCACAACCCCAGAGCCGAAGGAAATCCTATGTTGATCGGTGTGCCCAAGGAGATTAAGCCCAACGAAAAGCGTGTAGCACTTACACCCGGTGGCGTTGAAATGCTCCGCCAGCATGGTCACGAAGTTATCGTGGAAACAAACTGCGGAATTGGAAGCGGTTTTACCAACGACGATTATATCGCCGCGGGTGCGAAGATCATAGACACTGCTGCCGACGTGTTTGGTCAGGCAGACATGATTATGAAGGTTAAGGAACCCATTGCACCAGAGTACCCACTCATCCGCAAGGGTCAAACCCTCTTCACGTACTTTCACTTTGCCGCTTCTCGCGAACTCACGGAGGCAATGGTAAAGAGTGGCGCAACATGTGTTGCCTACGAAACCGTTCAAAAAAACGATGGATCGTTGCCGCTGCTGATTCCGATGTCCGAAGTTGCCGGTAGAATGGCACCACAAGAAGGCGCAAAATATCTCGAGCACCCAATGGGTGGACGCGGTGTTTTGTTAGGGGGCGTACCGGGTACAAAACCAGCCAACGTTATTGTTCTTGGTGGTGGCGTTGTAGGTACAAACGCTGCGAAGATTGCCGCGGGCTTTGGAGCTCGTGTTACAATCTTCGACAACAACCTTTATCGTTTGCGTTACCTCGATGATGTAATGCCTAAGAACATCATCACGCAAATGTCTACAAAGGCAAATATTCGCGAAGCAGTAAAAGAAGCAGACCTTGTAATCGGCGGCGTGCTTATCGTTGGTGCCAAGGCACCACACCTTGTAACACGAGACATGCTAAAGACGATGAAGGAGGGATCCGTAATCGTAGACGTGTCTGTAGACCAAGGTGGATGCGTTGAAACATGTAAGCCCACCACGCACGAGAACCCAACGTATGTAGTTGACGGCATTGTGCACTACGGCGTGGCAAACATGCCGGGCGCTGTGCCGTACACATCTACTATTGCGCTTACGAATGCAACACTCCCATACGCTGTGCAGCTTGCCAACCATGGTTGGAAGGATGCCTGTAAGGCAAGCAAGGAGCTGGAGCTTGGTTTGAATGTTGTGGACGGAAAGATTGTGTACGACGCTGTAGCCGAGGCCTTTGGCATGGAGTATACTCCGGTTACTGCTGTACTCTAAATCAACAGAATATCCCTTCGAGGGCAGGTTGCCGCAGTGGCATCCTGCCCTTTCGTTTTATCAGTGGTAATTGGTTTACCTTTCGTTGTAAATTGTTGTAATGCGCTCAGCAGTTACCATCGCACTGCTCATTCTTGGCACCTTGGCTCTGCATGCTCAGGTAGAGATTCAAATCCCGTTCGATTCCGCCGGGAAGATCTTGGTGCTAACGAAGGACCTCAATGCAAAGGTTGGTCTTTTCCCCAACGCAGAGTCATTCGTTGAAGCGCGGATGTTCCGTCGGGCCGACTCTGTGTATGCCCTTGAATTACTTCGTGTGCAGGGGGCTTCTACTGCGCGAGAACGGCGCGAGATCTCGTACTCCGAGGTGCTCGACCTACGACGCCGAGTAGACGCGTACGTTGCGTCTGTTCCGTCCGAATCTGTTGTTCCGTTGTCTGCAGCGCTTGATCAAAGCGGAAGATCGGCAGTGCTTTGGGGCAGCACCTTGTGGTCGGTCTTCTACTACGGCACAGCAACATCTATTGCGCTTGGTTTTACAGAGAATGAAAACGGCACGGCCACAGCAGCCACATAACCTTATTATGGGTGGACTTGGATACGTTGTGCCTGCCATGTTAACAAAGAACACGAACGTTACGGACGGAGCGGCGTCGCTCACCCTTGGAGGTATGTTTCAGGGGGCTATTCACGGCTGGCTTATTGCCGGTGTTGTGGGTGGATCCGACGTGTCGTCTCGTACGGGTTTTGGTCTTTCCGCAATTACTGGTGCTGCAGAGAGTGTAATTGGATTTGTTGTAGGATCAAAGTCGAACATCTCCGAGGGGGCAGCCGGCGCCATAAACACGTCCGCGTTCTACGGAATGATTACGGGAGGTGCTCTTGGATTGGCTATTGTTGGCGAGAATGCCGGAGACGATCTTACGGTCCGATTGTCGAGCGGCCTAGCGCTTGCAGGTGCAGCTGGCGGCGTTCTATTCGGTAATGCCATTGCTTCATCCCAGCGCGTTACGCCTACCGATGCAACTGTGTATGGTGTATCGGGTTTGCTTGGCGCTACGTTGCCTATATCTATGCTTGCACTTCTCTCACCCGACGATCTTAGTGTACGCCTTGCAACAGCGCTTACGGCCGTAGGCACCGTTGGCGGAATAGCCGCAGGGTTAGCCATCATCAAGGGAGTAGATTATCCATCCGGAGATGGTACCGGCATGGTTCTTGGCGCTCTGGCCGGCGGACTTATTGGTTTAGGTGTGGGCGTTCTTACCGAAGAGCCCAAGTACACTCCAATCATCGCATGGGGTGGAGCTGCAATCGGTTTTGGATTGGCCGTAGTAGGTGCAAACCCTATCGTGGAAGCATCGTCTCGCGGAAGTTTGAAGTTCGACTTCAATCCATTGGGCCTGTTCCTGGCTTCACGGACAAATGTTGCGGTGCCCGTTGGCTCGCTAACGTATCGATTCTAATCATCAGCCAACTTCCAGCAATAATGATTACTGAGCTTAGCAGAATGTTCTGTAGTGTAAAGCCCAACACATACAGTGCTCCAATCAACTGAACCACCATAATTGCATAGAGTAGTCTTGCTATTGCCAAACGCGTCCACCGCGATATAACATAGGCCCCCAGAGGTGCAAACACAATTGCCACGGGTGCCGCCGCCAGCCATGCATGGTATTCTACGGGACCAAAATCTCCAATCACTACACTATGCAGGGCGAAACCGGAAACCGTTAGTATACTCATTAACACCACCGAGGTAGGCGTGGCTATTCGCTCGTCAATTCTATACCATAACGTAAGTACGCAGAACGTTACCAAGTCTATGCCATTGCCGAAGATCGAAGTAACGATGCCACCCCCAAACCCAACAAGGAGTAACCGTTGGATATCTGCAGTACCGATGCTCTGTGGAAGAGACTGCGCCACGATTCTGGTTTTGTTCCGATTGGCTCTCCAAAGTCCAACACCAAATGCCATCCACAATGAAACAAAGGCAATCTTCGTGGTGGCTGGCTGCAGGTAGGGGGCAACCCAATACGTTCCAAGCACAAGCCCGGCAATACCGCCTATGCTAGCATAGAGAATGGCTCGGCGTTCAATTACTATGCCTCTTCCCAGAATAAGCAAGGTTGCACTCACCATTCCGAAACTCTGTATCGCGAATGAAAAGTTTCGTGCCGATGGCGGGTTTATCTTCAATAGGAGGGTAAAAACTGGGAACGCAATTGCTCCGCCCCCTTCGGCGCTGGCCCCTGCAATAAAGGAACCGAACACCATCGTAACAGCGGCCGGCCAGGCGCGGAGCACCTCGGGCCATACATCGGTGGTAGAATACACAAAACACAACCCAATGAGCACTGCCAGGGCAAATGGCAGATAATACCGCAGCGATCTCACCTAGGCGTCTCCGTGGACAAGCAACGTAAGAAAGGCGATAATGGTGTTCTGGTTTTCGATAATGGTGGACTGGTTGCCGATAATCACGCTTTGGTTGGCAATGATTTCGGCAAACCGTTCGGACATAATCTCCTGTGCCTCGCTCATGAACCTCTGATTCTCTGAGAGGAACTCCTGCGATTTTGCAAGACGCTGTTCGCTCTCAATAACCATCTTGTGCGCCTCGGATACAATGCGTACTGTTTCGTCTATCCGTAGCATCAGAGCGGTTGCGTTATCGGGTTCGTTTGCCATGTTGGGCTTTAATTCGTGATCGGAGTCGGGCAATATCGGCTTTCTTGAGTAAATCATCCAGTTCAATGCGCATAACTCGCTGAATAGGGGCTTTCGACTCCTTTGCGCTTCGCAGCAGACGCCCGCAGTGTTGCAGCGAATACTGTATTCCAAACAAACGTTTTAGGGCCTGCTGAACCAATGAACGGTCCCACACATGTGCCTGAATGCCGTGCGCAGACGGACTAGAGCGAAGAAGGAGCGTTATCATGAGAGCGTGGCGCTCGGAAACGCGGCGAGGAGCCCCAGTTTTCGGACGCGACTGAAGCGCGTTGCGGCCACCCTTCCGGTACGCAGAAAGCCACTGACTAACGGCGGCAGCACTAACATTCAGCGCGGAGGATATGTCGGTTACGCGCCAGCCCTTTTCGTAAAGCTGTACTGCGCGAAGCCTTCTACGTTCAAGAAGCGATTTTTGGAGAGCAGTAGGCATGGGCAATTGTCGAATATAAGGAACATATATTCCTAACAATGGCAACATTTAGGGGTTGGCTCTATGTTCGCGTCCTATGAAAACATCAACAGTACTCTTTGTCGTGTTCCTGGCCGCATCATACGCGCTTCCGGCTCAGGGTTTACTTAACGGCTGGATGAACGGGAAGGGTCGCACGGCGGCCGCCGTAAGTGCCTTTACCGATTCCTACGAACGGTATTATGTAGGCAAGCAACAAACCTACAACCCCCAACTTGGTACCATAACCACCAGCGGTGTATCCGTGTATGTTGGGGCGGGTATAACCGACTGGCTTGATGTTGTGGTGAATGTGCCATTTATCACGGCATCGTCGAATGCCGGACTATGGGAAACAATTTCGGGTGTTCAAGACATGCAATTAGGCGTAAAGGTTCGGCCCTTATCGCTTGATGTAGATGGCAGTAGACTCGACGTAATGGTTGGTGGCGTGTACGTGCAGCCACTTTCAAATTACGTTATTGACGCGCCGGTAACTATTGGTCACCAAGCACAGGGCATAGACGGTAGGGCCCTGGTTCAATATACCACGCCCTCTGGCTTGTTCTTCATGGGTGGTATTGGGTATTGTGCTAGAACCACCGTTACACTCGACAGAGGATTCGACGTAGATGTGCCAGACTTTATCGACGCAGTTGTCCGTGCCGGGTACGGTTCCTCGTATTGGTACGGTGATGTATGGTTGCAAAATGTGGTACCTCAGTCTGGTACCAACATCGGACCCGGAGTGCCATTTCCGTCGAACGCACAGGCATATACGGTGGTTGGTGCCACATTAGCGTATCGAGTTATCTCGCAGCTAAGTCTCATTGGTGGCGTGGCCGGAACGATTACCGGCAGAAACGTGGGACATTCAACGCGCTTCAATTTTGGGGTTGCATATGATTTGCCAATCTGGGAAGGAGTATCACTGTGAGAAGAAATCTATCCATTCGCCATCAAGTACTTATTGGTGTTGCCTCGCTTCTTGTTCTGGCTTCCTGTGATAGTCCGGTTGACGTAGCACCCATTCCAGAGCTTGTTCCTGTTTCCACAGACTCTGGCGCTGTGAGTTGGACCCCACTGTTGGTTGCCGATATTCCCGGAACAACGGTACCGGCTCCGCCACCTGCCGATGAAGGCATGGACGCCGTGCGCGCAGCCGTTGCTGGGCGTACTTCTTCGCAACAAACGGCAATTCGACGCTGGAATCAGGGCGCGGTGCAAGAGTGGAGCTCCGTTGTACGATCAATTATTGCCAAATACAATGTCCCACCGGCTGCAGAGCGAAATCCCGATGGAACCTTCACCGGTAGATTTTTGCCCGACCCTGCAAAGCCCCTTGCCAGTCCAGTTTTTGGCGCTCGAATGATGGCACTTATCGAGGCAGGTACCTATGACGGCCTCATTCATGCCTGGAGAATGAAGTACACGCATAAGCGGCCGGCACCGTATCAGGTAGACCCTTCAATTGCAACGGCTGCGCCTCGCACTGGGCTACCATCCTATCCATGTGAGGATGCCGTTGCGGCTCGTGTTGCAGTAGAGATTATTGTTGCATTCTATCCTGGCGAAAGAGCAGCAATGGAGGCACTCTATGCGGAAGCTACTCAGTCTCGAGTATGGGCTGGCGTTGCGCGTCCGTCCGACCTTGCGGCGGGAGACTCTCTAGCACGGTTCGTTGTTGGCAAGCTTAAGGAGCGTGCCGCAACAGACAAATGGGCAAACGCGGATAATCAGGTAGCGTGGCGCGCAAAGGAACCCACCATCGTAACATCCTGGCCTCGGTGGAAGTGCGAAGAATTTCCAGTGCGCCCGCCACTGCACCCATTTGGAGGCGAAGTGCTGCCGTGGAACATAAGCAGCGCTGCAGATGTGGATCCGGGGCCGCCACCGTCTGAATCGGACCCAATGTTCCAAAGAGATCTTGCGGAGATGACGGACCTAACAAAAAACCGAACCCGCGAGCAGGTACGAATTGCCGTGTATTGGGAGGCAGGGGGAGGAACACACGGTCCTCCAGGAATGTGGATGAATATTGCTGAAACCCAAACACGGAATGCAAACCTAAGCGCCGTTCGTTCGGCGCGTATTCTAGCGTACGTTGCTACATCGTTGCACGATGCTGGCGTAGCGTGTTGGTACACTAAATACAAGTACATTTCGGCCAGGCCCTGTACGCTCAATGACGACATTACCATGAGTGCTGGCTTGCCAAACTTCCCCGGCTACACCAGCGGGCACAGCAACTTCAGTGGCGCATCTGCAGAAGTGCTAGCGCATTTCTTCCCCGCATCAGGGGGAACCTTCCGCAGCATGGCAAAAGAAGCGGCAGAAAGCAGAATCTACTCGCGCATCCATGTACGGGTAGATTGCGAGGTTGGCCTTACCCAAGGAGTCAACGTTGGAAAAGCTGCTGTACTACGTGCACAGAAGGACGCTGCGGAATGACGTAAATTTGTGGTCTTCACTCGCAGAACACATCAGGAAGCCACATGACCATCGCCGAGTTACGCACTGCACACAGCACCACACTCCAATCTGCAATTGCCGCGAATAACCAGCGCACATTCCATGCGCACTGGCCCGAGCCACCAAGCGGAAAGATCTACGGAGAAACCGCTAACGACGACGGATTGGCGGCATTCAAGGCGCAACTGAATAGCCGGTTCACTCGGCTTCCCGAGGAAGATCAGTGGATTGGGGGCGAACAGTCGCCATACGGTTTTCCACTTGGTATAACCTATCCTGCATGCTCGGTCGAAACCGCAGTGCGCCGGGCTTCGCAGGCGCAAACTTCGTGGCAGGCATTGTCTTCTGCCGACCGTGCTGCGGTGCTTATCGAAGCGCTCGAACGCGGATCGAAACACTTCTTCGAAATTGGGTACGCTACGCAGCACACTACCGGTCAGGGCTTCGTTATGGGCTTTCAAGCGTCGGGTCCACATGCCTTCGACCGCGCCCTAGAAGCCGTTGCAATGGGCGTTGCTGCACAAACTACATTGCCGGAACATGTTCGTTGGGTGAAGCCCATGGGCAAGTTGAGTGTACCAATCGATAAAACCTACAGAGTTGTTCCCAAAGGTATCAACCTTGTTATCGGGTGCTCCACATTCCCTGTGTGGAATACCGTTCCGGGGATGTTTGCTGGCCTGGTAACAGGCAATAGCGTTATCGTAAAGCCGCACCCGGGTGCTGTGTATCCGATAGCGATTGTGGTGGCGATAGTGCGCGAAACCCTTGCTACTGTTGGACTCGATCCCAATGTTGTTCAGCTTGTAGTGGATACCACTGAGAAGCCCATAACGATCGATCTGGTATCACATCCGGCGATTCGGGTGATTGACTACACCGGTGGACCCAACTTTGGCGCTGTGGTAGAAGCAGAAGCAGCAAAACACGGCAAGGTAGTATTTACCGAGAAAGCCGGCGTTAACTGTGCCATTATTGATTCGGCAGACAACCTCGATGCCGTTCTCGAGAATCTCGCCTTCTCCCTCACATTGTATTCGGGCCAGATGTGTACCGCGCCGCAGAATATCTTCATTGCCAAGGAAGGTGTTCGCACGCCGGACAGAGTGTACACGGTAGACGAAGTGGCAACACTGCTGAGCCAGAAGATAGACGCATTGGTGTTTAATGAGAAGGCCGGACCAACAACCTTGGGTGCCATTCAGAACGAGGCAACCCAACAACGTGTGGTAGAGGCAGCAGGTCTGGGTCTAACCACGTTGCGAAACTCCGCACTTGTTGCGCAGCCGGGATTCGAATCCTCGCGGACCATATCGCCCCTTATCCTTCGAGCGGGTACGGCGCATGTAAATGTATACCGCAGAGAGTGGTTTGGTCCGATTTCCTTTGTAATCGAAACGGAAACCTTCGAAAGCAGCTTGCAAGAAACCGTAGACTGTATTCGCACTCAGGGAGCGCTCTCTACGCTAGTGTACTGCACCGATGAAGCACGCATGCAGCAGGCAGAAGACGCCATTGTTGCGGCAGGAGCGCCTGTAGCGTTTAACCTTAACAGCTATGTGTGGGTAAATCAGTCTGCGGCGTTTTCCGACTTCCACGGTGCGGGATGTAATCCTGCGGGAAATGCAACATTCTCAGACTGGAGCTTCGTTACCAACCGCTTCAACGTTGTTGGTGTTCGTAAGCAGGCAGCACTGGCTTAAGCACTCGCAAGTTGGGCTAGGGCGTGTTCGAGATCTTCGAGCATGTCATCCACATCTTCTATCCCGCAGGAGAGTCGCACCAAACCATCGGTGATGCCAAGGCGCTCGCGTTGGTCCTTTGGTATGGAGCCGTGCGTCATAGACACCGGATGGCATACCAGCGACTCTACGCCACCAAGAGATTCGGCCAGCGTAAACAGGCGGAGCTCGTTTGTGAAGGCAATGGCACGCGCTAACGAGCCCAATTCAATGCTGATCATACCACCAAAGCCCGACATCTGTTGTGCAGCGATGTGGTGTTGTGGGTGCGAAGCAAGTCCGGGATAGTGGGTTGCAATAATCTGTTTGTGTGCGCTGCAGAACTCGGCAATGCGGGCAGCATTCCGTGCGTGTTGTTCCATCCGAACGGCTAACGTTTTTGATGAACGAAGCAGCAGCCAACATTCAAAGGGTCCGGGCACTGCACCAACAGCATTCTGGAGGAAGCGCAGTTGCGTTGCAATTTCCTCATCGTTCGTTGTAACGATGCCACTTACCAAATCACTATGTCCGCCAAGGTATTTCGTGGCAGAGTGCACCACGATGTTGGCGCCAAGTTCGAGCGGACGTTGAAAGTACGGCGAGGCAAACGTGTTGTCTACCACAACGTAGCAGCCATGAGCGCGCCCTATCTCCGAAACAGCACGGAGATCTGTTATTGTCATCATCGGGTTGGTTGGCGTTTCCGTATATACCATGCGAGTGTTCGGCCGCATTGCGGCCTCTACGTTTGCCGCGTTACGCATGTCTACAAACGAAAACTCCAGCCCGAAGCGAGAGAGCACCTTGCTTACCAAACGGTATGTTCCGCCATACATGTCTTCGGCCATAACAACATGATCGCCGGCACTGAGAAGGCGCATTACTGTGTCTACTGCTGCGGAACCCGAGCCAAAAGCAAAGCCCGCTACGCCCCCTTCGAGGGCAGCAAGATTGTCTTCCCATGCAAACCGAGTTGGGTTCTGTGTGCGAGCATATTCGTAACCCTTGTGTTTGCCAATGGATTCTTGGGCATACGTTGATGTTTGGTAGAGAGGCACCGTTACTGCCCCGGTTAACTCATCCGGTTCTTGTCCAACGTGTATTGCCTTTGTTGCAAACTTCATGGCGCTATGTGAGCTTGTAAATGAAACGAGCCGCATAGGGCGGCTCGATAAAATTTCTCATTGTGAAGATCCCGCAACTATCTGCTAAGGAAGAATTTTTCTGCCTTGCGGAAGTCTCTTCCCTGCATGATGCAGATATACACACCTTCGGGAAGATCGGGGATGGCTAGCGTGTACTCGTGTGGACCGCGGCTGGCCGCACCCTTGTGTACTTCCATTACCTTCTTGCCAAGCATGTTGTAGATGCCAACTTCCAGTTGTGTTTCGTCGGCTGCCAACTCGATGCGTGTTGTAAAGAGGTCGGAAGAAGCGCGGGCGAATACAATGCGGTTTTCATGACGTGTAGTATCTGTTCCCGCTGCAACGCGCACTTGTTGGCGGCTATTTGAAGAACCGGCAATGGTGCCTATGGCTACAGAAACAGCGCCATCAATTGGCGAAAGGTATTTACCAACAGACTTCGCAGAGCGGTCCTTGGTGGTCTCCGTTTTTGCACCGGACGGACGTTTGGCGTTGTCTGCGTATACGCGCGCAACATTTCCGCCGAACAGCAGAACTGTGGCGAGAACGAAGGTGAATGCGGTATGGTAGAAGCGGTGTTTCACGGTTTTGGAAGCCAGGTGCAAAGTTAGCTACGAAAGATGCATGTACCAAGGAACATGCCAAAAATGGCGAGCGGCGTTTTCCTAACGGGAAAACGCCGCTCTGGCAGTCGATGGGGTTAGATCGCTGCGTTAGTTCGAAATTACAATCTGCTGTGTTCCCGTGTACGCCGCTGTTTGCATGCGGAGTAGATACACACCCGAAGCAAGACCTTGTGTGGTGAACGACATGTCGTACATGCCGCCCTCGAGGCGTTCGGAAACCAGCGTACGAACAACCACGCCTTGGCTGTTAATCAGGTCGATGGTGGTTTTGGACGTAATACCTACGCCAAACTCAACATTTGCAGTGCCACCGGTTGTTGGGGTAGGCCGAACAGGTGCCAGACCCGGTGTGGTTCCCTGCATGCTAACAACACGCCTGGTAATAGCGCAGTTGAAGATGGCCGTAGAATCGCCGGTGGTAGTGCCAACAACGCATGGCAGAGGCATGGTAACGCCGAGCGATTGATGACTGGTGAAATTCTTCGACAAGAGCAGTTCTGCCTTGAAGGAGAAGATTGGACCGTCTGCAGAGACACGAGTAGGACCCGAAACGGTAAATCGGGCTTGCGAGCGTGTTGCATCTATGCGTGTAACCACGGGGTCGTTAACTGTCCAACCGGCCACGTTGGCTGTTGCTGTTCCGGGCACCATTGCAAGGTCGTCCGTAGCAAATGTTACGTCGGCAACAAACGATGTAAGGTCAACACTTGGCCAGTCACCGGAAACCCCACGCACAGCATAGTTCACTGTTGCGCCTGGATTACGTGTTTCGCTGCCGTTCAGATCGTTTACCAGATCGAAACGGATTGGAGTTACATATCCTACGCCCGTAACATTTGCCGTAACGGTTTTGAGTGGGTCTGCATCACCCTGACCATACCCAACAATCTCGTAGGCGGCATTATACGTGCGGTCTGCCCACGGAGCAGCGTTTGGCTCTGTTGGTGTGAAGCGGACTTCCACTCGGAAGGTTTGGCCTGCCTGGATGATGAGAGGGAAGTTCGTTACAGCACCGCTTGCATCAAGGATGCGCATGATCTCGAATGCGCCCGGGTCTGCACCCGTTTCTGTAATTGCCTTTACCTCGAGTGGCTTCAAGGAACCGCTCGGATTATTTATGGAGAACGTGAGAACCGGACTGTCGCAGTTCGCACGCTGACGTCCATAATCGATGTTCGTGGTAGTGATATCCGGAGCCGAACACGAGCCAACGGTAATTGTTTCCGTATGAGGTGCTACCGGACGCAGCGAAACAGAATCGGTGCCGTCACCTGGCGTTGCGTCGTGAACAAACTCTACAGTAGCAGTTACGCCACCGAGGAACGTAATGGGTCTGCGGTAAGAAACAACAATGTCTGTTGTGCCACCATTGCGTGGAACAACCAGCGGGAACGTTGGTGTGGTAACAAACGTGAACCCAGCTGGAGCGCCTCCTTGGAACTGCATAGCAGTTAGGGTGAGTGGCATGCTACCCGCGTTCGTTACCGTAATTGTGCGCTGCGTTGGTACGCCTTCTGGTGTTTCTTGGCAGTTCAGGGTAATTGGTGCAGTGGCAATCTTTGGCAGGATGCCGATGCCGTCCAACCGAGCTGTTCTTGGATCTACGCCGGCTTCAACCCACTCGGGTACAATAGTGGCCGTAAACACTGCTTCGGCGTCGGGACGGAACATTACCAACACGTCTACGGTAGAGCCGTTGCTGATTTTCGGAAGAACAACCGGGTTGCCACCGTTGTAGAGTCCAACAATTTTGAAAACGTAGTTCGCTTCGGTTGCTCCGGCGGGGTAATACTGACCTCCACCCTGGAACGTTACGGCTCGAAGTGTAAGCTCTTGGTTGCCGGTGTTTGTAACCAGACCATAGGCGGTATGGAGTGTACCAACGCGACGCTCGCTCCAATCGTAACCGCGGATAATTGGTCCGGGCGATTGCGTATTGCCCTTCCAGTTCGATACAGAGTCTGGACCATCCCCGTTGTTACCAAAGGTTACGTTGATCTCGTCTACGGTAACCGTGCTGCTCTGATAACACACTTCCTTCAGGTCGAAAGAACTGTCTGGAGGGATTACGATTGGTAGGGAAGGGGGCGGAGTTACTGTAAAGTTCGTGCCGCCATAACCGTTGATGGACGTAATGACGAGTGTGTCGGAGCCTGGGTTGGTAATGCGTATACCACCGGCCTTGCACGCTTTTTGGTTCACGCTTACAGTTTCTGCATCGAAGTCGTTTACGGTGATCTTTGGAATTGCTGCTACACCAACCATGGGCACTGGGAACACGCCGCAATCGGTGTTTACAATAAGAGTGTCTTGGTCAAAGTCCGTTCGAATGTTTTGTGTTTCGCGACTGCCAGTATACTCTATGGTGATGCGGTGTGTACCCTTTGCTGGAATGGTAACAACTGGTGGCATGCCGCCGGTTACCACGCGGAAATATGTGCCCGCTATCAGTCGGGAGTTTGTGAGGTTAATCGCTGCGTCGGAATTGTTTGTTAGGGTAACATCAAGAGTAGACTTCGATCCTAACCTCAACTTCCCAAAGTTTAGCGGATTCGGAGAAATTGACACCTTGTCTGCGAAATAGAAGCAAGAGTCCTCTGTGGTATTGCCGAAGAAGTCGGAGACAAAGTACTTACAGTATGCGTCCTTACTCTTGTCGATAACTCGCCACTCGTATTTGAACCGGTAATACGGTGGATTGGAGCTGAACTCTGGTGCGGTGATGAGTTCGAGGCGATAGTTGAAGCTATTCGAACCGGGGATCGTGTCGATCATGGCAATGCCTTGTTCAACCTGGTCCGAGTCTCCAACCCGAGGATTACGTGGGGGGTCGGGGATGTTCCGAAGTTCAGTGGCTTCAAACGTATAGTCTCCGCACACAGATGAACCGGTAATCACGGGTTTCATGGTATCGATGAAGCCCGTTGGACGGAAACCGGCAGCGGCAGGCCAGCCGTATGCGTCCACGGGTCCATAACCGTAGATGTAGCCGCCGAATTTCACCTTGCCGTTTCCGGTAATGTAGTGACCCTTCTTCTCGTTGCCGAACTCAACAATCGTCCAGTAGAATCCGTTTGGCATCCTCGTAAAGAGCAAGGAAGGAGATTCTGCTTTTGGGTGATTCCATACGGGTACACCGTCAATCGTTAGCGACCGAAGATGATTAAGGTAGTCGGGATCTGTCGTGTCTACCTTTACAACCAGATTGAGTCGGTTTAGCGTAAACTGCGCCATCGTAGGGAACTGAAAAATCGTGCTTGTAAGGAACTGCTCTTCAGGCGTTACGTTAATCATGAAGGGATCGAGAATTCGGTCGCCGTCCCAACTCGATGAACATGAATACTGCATGATAAACACGGGTTTGTCTGCTGTCCACACGCTGAATCCCTCTGTTAGGGCTGTTGGCGCACTGGCCTGTGTGATATCAGCAAAGGTGCCCGCAGCATTGAGTACGCCACCATTTTGCCCCAGGAGCTGCTTGCTAACCTTATCGTAGTACTTTAATGACCACTTTGTATTGGCCTCCTTGGCAACCACGCGAAACACATCACCTCGACCCCCAGCGGCACCCTTCGCGCGTTTATACTCAAGAGACATGTACTGTTTGCCCCACGTAGTTGTAGGGGGGGTCATTTCCACAAGGTGATTACGCCCGTTGCCGTTCACCAGAAGGTTTGGCATGGTGGTTCGCTCGTGGAAGGACATAAACCCAATGGGTTTGTCTGAGTTTACGAGGGTGCCCGTTAGGTCGAACAATCCGCGGGATGTTCCGTCTCCTTTCACCATGTATACATCGCCTTCGTCAAGGTACACGGTAAAGCGCTCGCCAATTCGGCGTCCGCCGGATGTGCGTGCATCCAACGCGCCTTGTCCGCGCAGAAGGATGTCTACCTTTGTGCTGTTCTCGCGGGCAATAATGATGAAGCCGCCAGCCCATTGACGTATTTCACGGAAATCGTAATACGTTGTGGCAATGTATTCTGTACCCCATGCGTTCACCGGAATCGCCATGAAGCCGTCAGTGGTGTATACTTTTGAGTTGATTACATACACGGATATTGGCTTTTGGGACTTTATCCGAATGGCCTTGCGGGTTGGCTGCTCGGCATCCCGAACCTCCCAGGTCCAATTCGTTTCGTTCGTGGCGTCAGATAACGTCAACGTTTGGAAAGCGCGCGCTCTCCGCCGGATGAGTTTGTCACCGGATGTGTCGTATATCTCCACATCAGTATCGAAGGCCGAGGCAATGTAGACCTCGAGTGCCTCGGTCTGGTACGGGTTTATCTCGTTCGGAGGAATGGTAATCCAGAACTCGGTTCCGAGTGACCCCGTGTTCAGCATCTGTTCTACTGAAGGCACTTTGCGCTGTGCAGCCAACGTGCCGGCAGCTACGGCAATGAGTACGGTGATCGAAATAATGCGCGATAGGAATCGCTTCGTCATGGAAACCTCCAAAGAGAGCAATTATAGAGGAGGAAACAGGGAGAGTGCGCTTGGCAGTTCCCACGAAATCCTCGCAACATGCTATATAAACAAAAAAGCAGCCAATGCGTTACGCTTGGCTGCGAGATTTTTCACCTGATTTTTCTTCGATATGAGGTTACGGCAGGGAAATCATCGTCCGAACGCTCCCAGAACCATCCACGAGCCGGGTGGCAACAAGATAAACGCCGGCCGGCAACGGTGCCGACCTCCAGGGAAAGGAAACGCTGTTTGCCACGGCTACGAGGCGGCCGGTGATGTCTACAACGGTAACTGTTGCTTCGAGTTCGGCTCCGCTAACATGCACAATGCCTCCAATACACTCTATAACTAGCCCGTGTTCGGTGGTCTCTGAAGTAACACGTACGGGGGCAGAGTACCGCATGGAGTCCGCTGATTCGTTTCCTTCCCAGTCTGTTACCCGTGCCAGAGCAAAGGCATCTGTGGCGCTGTTTTCCACAACTATGGAATTTCCGGCATCAAATGTCCGGCAAGGGGGCATCCATACGCATGTACGGGACCCAATCCATATAGATAGCCACCAATGCTCACGCTGCCGTCGGAACATTACTCCCGCCTTTTACTTCCGCTGCGGAATAGATAGGGGCGTTGAGCGTGCTTGCTGCCAAGAAGTTTCTTCAGCCGTCTGCCACGTGCAATTCTTCTCGTACTTTTGCCGTCCGTTCACGTTGTCCACTGAAAATACAGCAGAGCCATGACAGAAGAGCAGAAACGATCAATAGATTTCAATACGGTTACGTTCTCGAACGAGCGACGCAACCCGCAGGACATGGTTCCTATAGCCAACGAAATCCGCAGAGACATCATACGGATGTTAGTGCGCGCTGGCTCGGGACATAGTGGTGGACCCTTGGGGTCGGCCGACATTTTTGCAGCGCTGTATTTCGGCGGTGTAATGCGGTATAACCCGGCAAACATGGCAGAAGCCAGAGATCGGTTTGTTCTCTCTGCCGGCCACATGGCACCAGTGATGTATGCTGCGCTTGCGAATGCGGGGTGTTATCCGAAGCAAGAACAAGAAACACTTCGTAAGTACAACACCCGCTTGCAGGGTCACCCCGGACGCGACATGCACCTGCCTGGCGTTGAAACCTCGAGCGGCTCTCTTGGCCAAGGCATTTCTATTGCCGTTGGTATGGCTATGGCAGATAAGCTCGTTGATCACAACGATCGCCGCGTATTCTGCTTAACGGGCGATGGGGAATTGCAAGAAGGTTCAGTATGGGAAGCCGCCATGGCTGCCGCCCATTTCAAGCTTGATAACTTTTGCTGGTTGATAGACAACAACGACTGTCAGATCGACGGTAGGGTGCCAGATGTTATGAACGTGTATCCCATCGACAAGAAGTGCGAGTCGTTCGGCTTTGACGTTATTACCGTGAACGGTCACGACTTTGCCGATCTCTTCCGCGGGTTCGACCGGTTCTTAGAGAACCAACGCAATGGCTCTGGCAAACCAACAGCGATTATCTGCCAAACCTTTATGGGCCATGGCGTATCGTTTATGAACGACAAGTTTGAGTGGCATGGAAAGCCCCCTTCCAAGGATCAGGCCGTGGCAGCACTCGAAGAACTTGCTCAACACCCGTAACCGCAGATCGTGCGGGCGGATGTTATCTGCTCCCTCTGTTCAATCTGAAAATCAAGGACCCATATGGAACTCTTAGGATCTAAACCCACCCGATTTGGATTTGGCGACGGGCTTGTAGAACTCGGCGAGCGCCACAGCAATGTTGTGGTGTTAGGGGGCGACATCACCGGCTCGGTGATGACATCTCAGTTCAAGGAAAAATTTCCAGATCGCTTCTTCTCTATCGGCATTGCCGAACAGAATGCAACAACCATCGCTACGGGCTTAGCACTCAGTGGCAAGATTCCGTTCTTCGCATCGTATGGTGCGTTTTGTGCGTTGCGGAATGCAGATCAGTTGCGCATTTCGGTTGCATATAACGAAGCCAATGTTAAGATTGGTGGCGGACACTCCGGTATTAGTGTTGGACCCGATGGAGCCACCCACCAAGTGTTGGAAGAAGTGGCCTTCTTGCGCACGTTGCCACACATGACGTTGGTAGTGCCGGCCGACTACGAAGAGGCGCGCAAAGCAACCATCGCCATTGGCGAATTGGTTGGGCCGGCCTACATACGTTTTGGACGTTCACCCGTTCCGCTGTTCACAACACCAGAAACACCATTCGAACTTGGCAAAGCCAATATTGTGATGGATGGTTCAGACGTTGCGCTTATTGCCAATGGTGCACTCGTATGGGAATCGATTCTTGCAGCAAAAGAACTCGCAAAGAAGGGCATCTCTGCAAGAGTTATTAATGTGCACACCGTAAAACCGTTCGACTACGCAACCGTAACAGCCGCAGCACGCGAGTGCGGCGCAATTGTTACCGCAGAAGAGCATCAAGTGCATGCTGGCCTAGGCGGCGCGGTGGCAGAATGCACAGCAAAAAATGCTCCCGTACCAATCGAGTTTGTGGGAGTTAAAGATTCCTTTGGTGGATCTGGCGATCCCGAAGAGCTTATGGTGAACTTCGGTCTCACATGGAGAGAGATCTACGCCTCTGCATTAGTTGCAATGGAGCGTAGAGACAAGGGCAGCTCCGGTGTGCGTGCACTGAAGGATGTTCCTGCGTATTCAAGCTGACCCACCGCCGGGTATTCTCATGTCTACCTCTGAAGATCCGATCCGCATCGACATTACGGATCCGATCCTGCTTCGTATTGCCCACATTGCCAAGGAACACCACACGGATATCTATGTGGTTGGTGGCTACGTGCGCGATAGTCTGCTTGGTAGGGGGCGAACCGACATCGACATTACTGTTGTTGGCGACCCTCTGACGTTTGCTAGGGTTGTTGCTAATGTGTTTCGTTCGAAGACCGTTGAATACGAACGGTTTCGCACAGCCATGGTTCCTATTGGCGATTATCAAATAGAGTTTGTAGGAACTCGCAGTGAAACCTATCGGCCAAACTCGCGCAATCCCATAGTGGAAGAGGGTACGCTGCACGACGATCTTCGGCGCAGAGACTTTACCGTTAACGCAATGGCTGCTTCACTTGCAGAGGAAGACCTAGGTAACGTGATTGATCTTTTTGGTGGATGCGAAGATCTTCGCGCGGGAGTACTTCGCACGCCGCTCGATCCGCTGGTAACGATGAGCGACGATCCGCTTCGTATGGTGCGTGCTGCACGGTTTGCCTCTCAGCTTGGATTTACGATAGCCGATCAAACCGTACATGCCATCACGTCGATGGCAGATCGCATAACGATTATCTCGCAAGAGCGCTGTACAGAAGAATTCCTGAAAATCTTAGCCTCGCCCAAGCCAAGTGTTGGTTTGCGTGTGTTGTTCGAAACCGGTTTGCTACAGTACATCTTCCCAGAGGTGCATAATCTTGCAGGTGTAGATCTTGTGCAAGCTGGAAATCGGGAGTTCCGTCATAAGGATGTTTTCTTTCATACGCTGCAAGTACTCGATAATGTGTCTGCAGTGTCTGATAACGTGTGGCTGCGTTTCGCAACGTTGATGCACGATATCGCAAAGCCCCGCACAAAACGGTTTGCAGAGGGGGCTGGCTGGACGTTTCATGGACACGAAGAGGTTGGAGCCCGTTGGCAAGAACGTATCTTCCGAAGATTGAAACTTCCAATGCATCACCTAGAGTACGTGCAAACGCTTGTGCGCTTGCACCAACGTCCGATGATGCTGGTAGACGAGGGTGTAACCGATAGTGCAATTCGACGGCTTGCAGTGCAGGCCGGAGATTCTATCGGAGACCTGTTTATGTTGTGCCGGGCAGACATTACCACGCGGAATGAAAAGCGCGCCGAAAAGTATCTGCGGAACTATGAAATTGTTGAAGCAAAGGTCCGAGACGTGCTCGAGCGTGATCAGCTCCGTGCATTTCAAAGTCCGGTGCGCGGCGAAGAGATTATGAAGATCACCGGTCTTGGTCCGTCCCGCACCGTTGGCTACATGAAATGGATGATTGAAGAAGCCATATTGGACGGAATTATTCCCAACGAAGAGCAAGCCGCTCGAGACTATCTCTTACAGAATCTGGAAACCTGGACCGAGCAGTCTGCCACCGCAACCTTTGGCAGAAGAGGGTAACACACCATGAACGCACAATACCAACCAATGATACTGCCATATGCCGGAATAGAACCCCGAATAGATGATACCGTGTTTGTTGCGCCCGGCGCCGTAGTTCTGGGCGATGTGCACATCGGTAAAGACTCGTCTGTGTGGTTTAATGTGGTGATTCGTGGAGATGTGCACGAGATTCGTATTGGCGAACGCACAAACATTCAAGACCTAACCATGTGCCACGTAACGTATAACAAACATCCATTGCGCATCGGTAATGGCGTAACGGTTGGGCATTGTGCAATGCTCCATGGTTGTACCATCGAAGACTTTGTACTGGTTGGAATGAACGCCACCATATTAGACGGTGCAGTGTTGGGTAATCATTCCATGATTGCCGCCGGTGCGGTTGTGAGAGAAGGGTTCCACGTACCGCCCGGAACACTTGCTGCAGGTGTTCCCGCAAAGGTGGTTCGCGAGTTAACGCCCGCAGAGATGGCCAAGCTCGAACAGAGCGCGCAGAATTACATCGACTACGTAACGTCATATCGCAACAACACCAACGTAAGGACGCAACGATGACGAAGAAAGGAAAACAGAACCTCGGTTCGGCACTCGTAATTATTCTCATCTCGTCTGCCATCTGCTTTGCCCTAACTGTTGCCGCAGCAATTTTTACCGGTGAGTATCTCTTCCTAATTGCAGGGGCACTCTTTGTTGTGAGCGGTGGTGCCGGTGTATGGGTTGTGCAGAACCTCAAGAAAAAGATCGACGGTAGATGACAACGACATTCCCTTGCCTACGTTCGGAAATTCAGGTTACCGTTCACCACGAAAATGGCGAGCCCCTTCTCGTGCTCTCGGATCCTTTTGGTATTGCGGACGGTCCGATAGTCCTTAACGCAGACATGGTGGATGTTTTAGAGGCGTGTGATGGCGAGCAACGGTTTTCGGACTTTGCCCACGACGCGGAAATCGACCCCGATGGGCCTCAGATGATTCAACTGCGTGCATTCTTGGGTCAGCTAGACGAGATGGGGTATTTCGACGGACACCATTTTGAACGGCGCGCAGCGGAGGAGTCTGCACGTTGGGAGTCGCTCACCGCCCGCCCGCCCGTGTGTGCCGGCAGCGTGTATCCAGAGGACCCCCAAGAGCTTGTGGAGTTCCTCACCAGAGAGATGAATATTCTGCCCGAAGACGGCAATGTAAGCCCCCTTCCTGCAGAGTCCACTACCAATGTATTGCTCGTGCCACACATCGACTTTCGTGTAGCACCGCAGGTATATTCACCCGCCTTTGCCAAAACACACAACCACCCGGCAGACCTCGTGATTATGGTGGGCACAAGCCACTACTGGTCCGAGCACCCCTTTATCCTCACCGATAAAAACTTCGAAACCCCATTAGGCACCGTAGAAACCGAAAGGGGGCTCGTAGATGCCTTGCGCAGAGCGCTTCCTGGAGTGGCACCCACCGACATTGCGCACCGACCCGAACATTCCCTCGAATTGCACCTTGTAGGCCTACAGCACGTGCGGCGTGGCAGACCCTTTACCATCGTGCCACTGCTGGTTACCATGAAGGCGCTCGACGAGGAAGTGTTGGCCAAGGCAACCCATACATTGCGCACCACCATAGAGCAAAGCGGACGCCGGGCCTTGTGGTTCATTAGCGGCGATCTGGCCCATGTTGGCCTAAAATTTGGCGACGAGCAGCCCGCCTCCGAGATGCTCGAAGCAGTGCGCCTTGCAGATAAAGACTTACTGGAGGCCCTTTCTGGGGCCTCGGCCGATCAGTATCATCGCAGAATAACGGCGTTGCCACAGGACTTCCGCGTATGTGGTCATGCCCCAACCGTAGTTGCGTTAGGTGCAACTATGCCTGCCACCGGCACCATTTTGGCGTACGACGTATGGGAAGAGGCAGAAACCGGCAGCGCGGTAACTTTTGCTACGGTTGCGTTTGGCAAAAACCCCTAAGTCCCGTATGTTTGCCAGCTCTAATAAATCCAATGTGACTCAGGAGCCCCTTTCGGGGAAGGACAATGAATCAGCACGGCAAAATCACAAAATCCATACGCGAGCAGGATGTTGAGCGTAATTGGTGGGTTGTAGACGCTTCGGGTCAGACCGTAGGGCGTTTAGCAACACAACTGGCAACAATCCTTCGTGGCAAACACAAGCCCCTTTTCACACCTCACGTAGACTGTGGCGACTTTGTTGTGGTTATCAACGCAGACAAGGTTGTTATGGAGGGCAAGCGTGCTGAGCAGAAAGAGTACTTCCACAACACCGGATATCCGGGTGGTGGACGTATGCGTTCGTTTGGCAAGCTTATGCAAACGCGTCCCGAAGAGGTAGTAGAGCTTGCTGTTAAGGGCATGCTCCCGAAGAACACCTTGGGACGGTTGATTGTGAAGAAGCTGAAGGTATATGCCGGATCCGAGCATCCGCATGCCGCTCAGCAGCCAAAGAACTACGAGTTGCCGTACCCGCACCTCGGAACAAAGTGAGAACGGAGAAACCATGAAAACCTATCAAGGAACGGGACGGAGAAAGACAAGTGTTGCTCAGGTTCGCCTAATGAGTGGAACCGGGCACGTACTCGTTAACCGTCAGCCAATCGAAGAGTACTTTACAGTAGAAACGTATCGCAGAGATGCCATGCTCCCGTTGGAGCTTACGAAAACGAACCAGCAATTCGACGTTTTCGTGAATGTTCGCGGTGGCGGCAAGAGCGGTCAGTCTGGTGCCGTGCGCCTTGGCGTTGCACGTGCGCTGGTTGAGTACAACGAGGAACTTCGCGCCGCGCTACGTCCGGCTGGAGTTCTTACACGCGATCCGCGGATGGTAGAGCGCAAAAAGTACGGTCAGAAGAAGGCCCGTAAGCGCTTCCAGTTCTCGAAGCGTTAATCAAAACAGCAATCAACACACATGTGCGGGAATTCCGTCGGTGGAGCCCGCGCCTTGGCGCATAGCTACAAGGCAGGGTCCGACGGTTCGAACCGCACAGAGGTTATCATCCACACTTACATTCGAGGTATCACATGCCAGCAGTTACCGTAGAGGCACTGCTCGAGTCCGGAGCACATTTCGGACACCTTACACGCCGTTGGAATCCCGCGATGCGGCCCTTCATTTTTATGGAGCGCAACGGGATTCACATTATTGATCTCCGTAAAACCCAGCTTCTGGTAGACATTGCCCGCGAAGCAGCTCTCGAAGTTGCTGCGCAAGGCCGAGGCGTTTTGTTCGTTGGAACAAAGAACCAAGCCAAGGGTGCGGTAGAAAACGAAGCACGCAGATCTGGTTCTAACTACGTTAGCGAACGTTGGTTGGGCGGCATGCTTACGAACTTCACCACCATTCGGAAGTCTATCAAGCGTCTTGGTGCTATCGACAAGATGGAGACCGACGGAACCTTCGAGAAGATCACAAAGAAAGAGCGTCTGATGCTTGGTCGGGAGCGCGACCGACTGCGCAAGGTGTTTGGTGGTATCGAGGACATGACCCGTATTCCGGGCCTCCTGTTCGTTGTAGACATCAAGAAAGAACACCTCGCCATCAAGGAAGCAAAGATTCTTGGCATTCCTGTAATTGGTGTTGTTGATACGAACTCCGACCCCGGAGAAGTAGACTTCCCAATTCCTGCTAACGATGACTCTATCAAGTCCGTAGAGCTCATCACAAAGGTGATTGCAGACGCCATTGCATCCGGTAGAGAAATTGCACGCGTAAAGACTGCCGAATTTTCTGCTTCCGGCGAACACGCCGGCAAAGATTCGGAAACGGACGAGTCGAAGGTTCGCCGTCAGCTCCGCACACGCAAGACATCAGCCAAGCCCGACGGTGCCGAGTAAATCAACCGCCGCACGATTTTCATGTACCGAAAACGAAACAGACAGACATTATGATTACCGCACAAACAGTTAAAGAACTCCGGGAAAAAACCGGCGCCGGAATGGCCGATTGCAAGAAGGCACTCGAAGAAGCAGCCGGTGAAATGGAAGCAGCCATCGATTGGCTTCGCAAGCGTGGTGCTGCATCTGTGGCCAAACGCGCAGACCGCGAAGCGAACGAAGGAATTGTTATTGCACGTACGAGTGCCGACGGAAAAACAGCAGCCATCGTAGAAGTAAATTGCGAAACAGACTTTGTTGCACGCAACGAAGAGTTCGTATCCTTTGCCAATGCAATCTGCGATGCTGTACTTGCTGCACCAATTGCCAGCGAAGACGAGCTGTGGAACACCGTTGTTGGTGGCAAAACGCTTGGCAATGTTCGCGACGAAATTCTTGCGAAGTTCAGCGAGAAGATTGGTCTGCGCCGCTGGAGCCGGATCTCCACCAATGGTCACATTACAGACTATAACCACGCCGGCTCGCGCCTTGGTGTGCTTGTTGAGTTCGACGGTACCGAAGCAAAAGAAGATATCAAGCCCCTTACACGCGACGTAGCGATGCAAGTAGCCGCCATGCAGCCAATGTTTGTAGACCGCTCCCAAGTAAACCAAGGCGTGTTGGACAAGGAGCTGGAGATTTACAAGCAGCAAGCAATCGAAGAAGGCAAGAAGGAAGACATCGCCGAGCGTATCGCGCAGGGCAGACTTGGCAAGTTTTACGAAGAGCAGGTTCTAATCGAGCAAACCTTCGTGAAGGATCCAAGCCGTAAGGTGTCCGACATCGTAGCCGAAATCGGAAAGATTTCCGGAGCCGAAGTAAAGGTGGCATCCTTCGTTCGGTTTAATCTGGGCGACAAAGCGTAACGTTTCTCCATTCGAACCTGCAGGAGAGTATGACTCCTCTCTACAAGCGGATCCTGCTAAAGCTTAGCGGCGAATCGCTCATGGGCGACCAACACTACGGTATAGATGCCGCAGCATTGCGCGCATTTGCCGAAGACGTTAAGGAGGCGCACGACCTTGGAGTGGAGATGGGCATTGTGTTCGGTGGTGGTAATATCTACCGCGGCATGCAGGCCGAACGAATGGGCATAGACAAAGTGTCGGGCGACCACATGGGTATGCTTGCCACCGTTATCAACTGTATTGCCTTTCAGAATGCTCTCGAGTTGTTAGGTGTTCCTACCCGACTCCAAACAGCCATTCGCATGGAGCAAATAGCAGAGGGCTTTATTCGCCGCAGAGCCATGCGCCATTTGGAAAAGGGGCGAGTGGTTGTGTTTGGTGCTGGTACAGGCAACCCCTACTTTACCACAGACACGGCGGCCGTGCTCCGTGCTGTAGAGATAGAGGCAGACGTTGTGGTAAAGGGTACACGTGTAGACGGTGTGTACGACATGGATCCCGAGAAACATCCTAACGCACAGCGGTTTTCCGAGATTTCCTACAGAGAAACACTCGAGCGAAACCTGCGTGTAATGGACATGACGGCCATCACCATGGCGCAAGAAAACAACAAGCCAATCCTCGTTTTTAACATGAACGAGCGCGGGAACCTACGCAAGCTTGTGCTGGGCGAGCCCGTTGCAACGATTGTGAAGGAGTAACACATGCCAGTAAAGAACATTGTAGACGATGCAGCCGCATCGATGGCCAAGGCCGTTGAACACGTACAACAACAATTGTCGAAAGTTCGCACTGGTCGTGCGTCCGCCGCATTGCTCGATCCGATTAAGGTAGAGTACTACGGAGAGGCCACACCTCTTGCACAGGTGGGCTCTGTATCTGTTCCCGACGCTCGCAGCATTGTTATTCAGCCCTGGGACAGAACGGTGCTCAACGCCATCGAGAAGGCCATCTTGGCCGCCAACCTCGGCATTACACCGCAGAGCGATGGTCAGGTTATCCGCATTTCTGTTCCGCCCCTTACCGAGGAGCGCAGGAAAGATATCGTAAAGCAGTGCAAGAAAATGGCAGAAGATGGTAAACTTGTTGTTCGGAATATCCGCCGCGATGCAAACGAAGAACTAAAGGTTGCCGAAAAGAAAGAGCATTACAGCGAAGACGACCGCAAACGTGGCGAAGACGAGATTCAAAAACATACCGACAGGTATGTAAAGGAGATCGACGGCGTACTTGCCGCCAAGGAAAAAGAAGTAATGGAGGAGTAACAATGCTACACCGTCTGCCTGTCTTTTTCGCACTTCATCTCTGCACAATCGGAATGATGTGCGCAGCAACAGATGGTGTGCACTTTGTTACCAACACGCCGTGGCAAGATGTTGTGCAAACAGCCAAGGCCCAAAAGAAGCTCGTATTCCTTGATGCCTACACCGATTGGTGTGGATGGTGTAAGGAGATGGACAAAAAAACGTTCACAGACGAACGTGTTGCCTCCGCGCTGAATACGCAGTTCGTGTGCACAAAGGTTGAGATGGAAACCGGCGAAGGTATAGACCTAGCCATGAAGTACGGTGTGCGTGGCTTCCCAACATTTTTAGTGTTCGATGGCGATGGCAACATCGTGTATCGTATTACCGGGTACAGTCCACCCGACGAGTTTCTCAAGAATCTTGCCTTAGCCGTATCCCCGGCAGCGCACGAACGCGAGCTGGGGCGTGGTGCCGGGCTGAACGTATCGTGGGCACCATTCATGCGCGCTGCGTACGCCAAGGCCAAGGAACGAACGGTTGCACCCACCGAAGAAGTAACAGCGTGGCTGAAGGCGCAAAAGGACTGGACATCGGAGGCCGCATGGGGAGTGATCTTCACGTTCGACACACCCGCGGCAGACTCGTTTGTTGTTGCCAACAGGAAACAGCTTGGGCAATTATATGGGCGGGCCTCTGTGCAGCGCAGACTGAGTATGCTTACCAATAGATCGTTTTCCAAGGCGGTTTCATCGAAGAGCGAAACAGATCTTGCTTCTGCCATAGCCGTTGCGCGATCCTTCTATGACGGTAAAAACTTTGCCGCAGACAGCGTTTTCTATGTATGCCGTTTTGCATCCAGCACAAAGCAATGGGGTCTGCTCGGCTCTACCCTTCTCGCTGCAGCGAAAACCGACAACATCATGCTGGCTGCGCTGAACGAACACGCTTGGAACATGTACGAAACGTGTTCAGATGCGGCAGCACTCAAAGATGCAACAGCAGCAATGGAGATTGCCCTTAAGAAGACCGAAGGGGGCTATGCAGAGCTTGATACCTACGCCTCGCTATTGTACAAAACCGGCAGATTTGCTGATGGTGAAACAGTAGCGCAGAAAGCCATTGCCGTAGGTAAGGCCAACGGCGAAGATGTTTCAGCTACCGAAACTCTGCTCAAGAGCATAAGGGCAGCGCACAAGTGACGCCCATTGCTGTAGTGCTTGTTTCGGGTGGGATGGACTCTTGCGTGTCTCTTGCGCAGGCACGCGAAGACGGATTCGGCATAGCTGCTCTGCACGTTAACTATGGTCAGCGCACACAACAACGCGAACTACAGGCCTTTACGGACATCTGCAACTTTTATGGTGTTTCCCAAAAGCTTGTAGTAGACATATCGCACCTGGCAGCAATTGGTGGTAGCAGCTTAACCGACTCCGCAATTAACGTTGATGATGCGCAACTAGACTCCGGCGAAATACCCACTTCGTATGTACCCTTTCGCAATGCGAACATTCTGGCTATTGCAACAAGCTGGGCCGAAGTGTTGAACGCCGAAGCCATATACATTGGCGCAGTGGAAGAAGATGGCAGCGGCTACCCCGATTGCCGTTCTCAGTTTTTTACAGCGTTCGAAGAGCTGGTGCGGCTTGGTACAAAGCCCGGCACGAATATCCGCATTGCCACGCCCCTTATACAATTGAGCAAACAGCAGATTGTTGAGAGGGGGCTTGCACTGGGCGCACCGCTACACCTTACATGGTCTTGCTACAAAAACGAAGACGTTGCCTGCGGTACGTGTGATTCCTGCGCACTGCGTTTGCGCGGTTTTGCTCGGGCCGGCGTGGCGGACCCCATACCGTACAACGGAAGAACAGCGTAGCACGACCAAGCGGTTCGCTGGTGTGTGCTCCATTTGCCTATCTTGTGGGCTGTGTTTGCTACCGTCACTTTCTCGGGGACGATAATGACTCGATGTACAATATGGACAATATTGCTCCTCGGCTGCAGCACTGTTGTGGTTGCGCAGACCCAGTTATCCCGCACCGTACTTGGCAGTGGCGGTGAAGTTGGAGCAGAGAACGGTGTTGCAACGGGTCCGCGACTGTCTGCTACGATTGGGCAGTCCCTTATCACCACACAAACCAAACCCGACGGCAATGCACTGTACCAAGGATTTTGGTTGCCGTTAGTGGGAGATGTTGTAGGCGTAGATGATGCCGACGGCGAGAGTGCCTATGCAGACCTATCAAACTATCCCAATCCATTTGCCTCCCAGACCACTGTACGCCTAGGAGTGCCGCTCGATGGACGTGTAACAGTGCGAGTGTATTCCATTACAGGGAATGTTGTGAGCACAACTACTCATTACGTAACTCCGGCCGGCTCTCAGGAACTGCATGTTTTGTCGGTTGACGATCAAGGATCTCCCATGGCAAGCGGCATCTACCTGTACGAGGTAGAGGGAACTACGGCAAACGGCAGGGCGTATCGCCGAACACAACAATTCACCATTCTTCGCTAACAACACCACGAACTTTTTTTCGGGACAACATTATGATGAGTTGGCTTCGCTTTTTTGGCTGTATTGCATTTCTCGCTGGTTGCCTTGCGGTTGCTCCATCTGTGGTGCATGCACAAGTGCCACGCGCAATTTCGTATCAGGGGTTGTTAACAAAACCAACGGGCCTGCCAGTAGACAATGGGGCATACAACGTGGTGTTTCGGTTGTACTCTGCGGAAACCGGCGGAGACCTTGTGTGGGAAGAAACACGCACCGTTGCCGTGGCATTGGGCTTGTTTAACGTGTACTTGGGCGAAACCGTACCGATGACGGCCGTAAACTTTACTCAGCAACTCTACCTCGAAACGGCAATCCAGGGGCAGCCCCCTTTCCCCAGAACGAAACTTGCCGTATCACCGTATGCTGTTCATGCAGAACATGCGTTGTCTGCCGATGCGGTGTCTGCAACGGCCACCGGTGTTGTGCGCAAACTGAACGGGGCGCAGGGAGACCTGGTAATAGTTGGTCAGAGCGGCATTAGTGTTTCGCGATCGAACGACACAATCCGCATTGCATCAACCATCACGATTACCGGCATACAGTCTCTTACAAGTCCGGCTGGTACAATTAACGTTTCCGGTACGAGCGGACCCAACACACAGATTGATGTTGCAGACGGAGCAATTACCACCAGCAAACTTGCTGATGGTTCCGTTACAACATCGAAACTTGCCGATGGTGCTGTTACATCTCTCAAGATTCAAGACGGCGCCATTACACAACAAAAACTTGTTGCCGGTACCATCCCAACATCACTGCCGCCCTCCGGTGCTGCAGGGGGCGATCTAACCGGATTATATCCAACCCCTCTCATTGCACCAAACGCTGTTACCAGCGGCAAGCTTGCAGACAATGCGGTAACTACGCCACGCTTGTCGGACCTTGCTGTAACAACTCCAAAGATTGCCGACAACGCGGTAACGGCACCGAAGCTTGCCCCGTCTGGCGCAGTACCCGGCACGTATGGAAACGAACTCAACATTCCACAAATAACCGTGGATGACAGAGGTAGGGTAACCGGGATAACCAATCGTTCCATTGGGAACTTCCCCTACATTGTGCCGGCAGGGGGCGATTTAACCGGAACCTATCCAAATCCAATCATTGCACTCAACGCTGTTTCTACCGAGAAAATTCTTGATGGTGCCGTAACCACTCTCAAGCTTGGCAACGGTTCTGTGACGAACCAGAAACTTGGTGCTAACAGTGTTACCACCGACAAGATTCAGGATGGAACAATTCAATTGGTAGACATCGCTGCCGGAGTAATCCCAACAGTGTTCCCGCCATCGGGTCCGGCAGGTGGAGAGCTTACGGGCACCTATCCCAATCCACAAATTCTTAACGGCGCGGTAAGTACGTTCAAGCTTGCCGATGGTGCTGTTACCAATGCAAAACTTGGTGCCAATAGTGTAACCACCGATAAGATTCAAGACGGAACCATCCTTGCAGTAGACCTTGCTGCAGGTGTAATCCCAAGCTCGTTGCCACCATCCGGCGCTGCCGGTGGCGAGCTTACGGGCACGTATCCTAATCCGCAGATTCAGAACGGAGTGGTAACATCATTTAAGCTTGCTGATGGAGCTGTGACCAATGCGAAGCTTGGTGCTAACAGTGTAACCACAGATAAGATTCAGGACGGTACAATTCAGTTGGCAGACATTGCAGCGGGAGTTATCCCAACGGTGTTCCCTCCATCCGGCGCTGCCGGGGGCGAGCTTGCCGGCACATACCCCAATCCACAAATTCTTAACGGTGCGGTAAGCTCCATAAAGCTTGCCGATGGAGCTGTTACCAATGCGAAGCTTGGTGCCAACAGTATAACCACAGACAAGATTCAAGACGGTACCATTGTTCTTGCCGACCTAGCACCCGGTGTAATCCCAACGAGTCTGCCGCCAAACGGCGCAGCCGGCGGGGTGCTAGCTGGAACGTATCCATCCCCCACACTCGCGCTTGGCGCGGGCGATGCAATTCTCACGTCCATTAACAATGGTGCCACAACACTAAAGCTTGCCGATGCCCGCTTGAACACATCGGGTGTAACGGCAGGTACCTATGGAGACGCTCCTACGAACAAGATCGCCCGCATCACGGTAGACCAGTACGGAAGAGTTACTGCTGCAACAGAGCAAACTCTTACTGTTTCCGGGGGCACATCGGGTCCGGCAGGGGGCGACCTTGCAGGTACATATCCCGATCCAACCATTGCAACCGGCGCCGTAACGAATGCAAAGCTTGGTGCCAACAGCGTAACAACAGACAAGATCCTCAACGGAACCATCCTGGCCGTAGACCTCGCTGCCGGTGTTATTCCAACAACCCTGCCACCGTCCGGTCCGGCAGGCGGACATCTTGCCGGAACATATCCCAATCCAACACTTGCTACTACTGCAGCCGTTGGTGCAAACATTGTAGACGCAGTTCGCGCAGACTACCTTGGTGGCGATGCAGACATCAACACGCCCAACAACTTGGTGGTGTTAGACGGAACGGGCAGACTACCTGCCGTTAACGGTTCACTTATTACGAACATCAACGTTGCCGGCGCAACAGGCGTATTGCCGATAGCTAATGGGGGTACCAACTCGAACACGACATTACTCAACAACCGTATCATGGTTTCGAGTGCTGGTAGAATCGTAGAGAGTTCAGCCCTTGCTAATGGTCAGCTCCTCATTGGCACAGGTGCCGCACCCGTGGTTGGCAACATCATTGCGGGTTCTGGCATAGATGTAAGCTTCGTTAGCCCCAACATTGTTATTTCCAGCACCGTTTCTGGCACACAAGCTGGCACAGCCAACAACCAAACACTGCGATGGGACATCGAAACCGGACAGTGGGTGCGCAACACCAACGTAACGGCAAAAGACAACGGAGACATTTCAACAAACGGCACGTTAACCGTGTTGGCAAATTCACCGAACCATGTAGCCACCATCCGCAACTACAACAGCAATACGGGCGACGGGCTTCTCATCGTTCTTGGCAAGGTGCATGGCGGGTATAATGGCGATGGGTATCGCTACATCGCACCACCCGAGTCGAACATCCCGGAAGAGATGCGCGAAACAATGCGCAACTGGCTACTCTATGGCGGAGACGGACCAATGCAGGTGTATCAGTACCACCTGTGGGAATATTTTGGTGGCGCTTCGCTTACAGCGGCAATACAGACTATTTCCAATGAAGTAGTGCAACGTATTAACGCACAGTTGCCCATCGAGATTGTTCCGGAAGTTGAAACATTCCCCGGCATTCAGGAGTGGGAGATGCCCCCCGTAACCATTGGCCCATACTCGTTAGAGTTTATCAACTACGTTGGTACCGAAGATGGAACGCGCACAACAATCCCCATCTTCAACGATTACAACGACACGTCGAGTCTATCGAGAGAGAACCACTTCATTACCTTCCAAGACCGCGACGGACGTCAGGCAGGCGCCATCAAGGCGGAGAGCGTAAACGACTGGCGCGACAACACAATCTATTCCGATCTCTACCTAAACTCCCTTACGGCTGCCTTCATGGGCATAGATCTTTGGGGTGCGAGTGCCACCGGGCAGGCGAAGATCAACGAACTGGTGAACTCGTACAATCGCATTGGTGTGGCCTACGAATCCGGCAACGGAGACTATGCCGAATGGTTAGAGCGCGCCGATGTTGCAGAGCGCATTGGTCCGGGAGACGTAGTAGGTGTGCGCGGAGGCCGCATCTCCAAGTCATTGGAGGGGGCAGAGCAAGTTATGGTTGTTTCGCATAAGCCAATCGTACTCGGAAACATGCCCGAAGCAGCCGTGCGTTCTCGCGGTAACGATGTAGCGTTCATGGGTCAGGTCCCTGTGAAGGTCATCGGCGCGGTGTCTACGGGAGACTATATCGTTGCCAAGAGTGGTGTTCGCGGTTACGCGGTGGCCATTGCGCCAGAGCACATGACGCCCGAGGACTTTACACTTGCCGTTGGCAGGGCGTGGGAGCCATCATCATTAACCGGACCCAAGATGGTGAACACCGTTATCGGTGTACACAATGGTGACTGGGCGAAGATCGTTACGAAACTCGAACAACGTCAGACAACGGCTGAAAAGCGACTTCAGCTCCTCGAGCAAATTATTCGCGAGAAACTTGGCGTAGAGATCGAACCTATCCAGCAGGTCCAACGCCCGTGATCCGTTGTTTGTGCGTAGCGCTGGTTGTTGTAGCAACGGTTCCGTGTTTGTGGTCTCAATCCCCAAGTACGGCACGTAGTCCACGGCTCGACTCCGCGCAAGTACAGCAATTGTTCGCCGCCGACTCTTCTGCCCGAATCTGGTATAAACGTATGCTCACGCCCGGAATCCGTCAGGATTCCGGGCGTTTCCTATTCGATGAAGAGGCCCGGAAAATCATGGCCGACTCTGCATACCGCGTAACAAGAGTGCCGCCGGTGGTTTCGTGGAAGATGGTGGCTGTATCGCTCGAACGCAGTGACCTTCGGCATGCCGCATGGTGCTTGCTCCGCCTGTATTCAACCGATAGTGCGAAAGTTGTAGGCGTATTAGACCTGTACAACACTGTTCTGCCGCCCGATAGCCTTGTTTCCACCGCATTTTACACCTATGCCTTGCTCGATCCACGTATCACCCGATTCGAGGATGGCCGTCCGCTCGTAGTGCGGCCCGATATACTCGAAGATCTATTTGCAGACCTCGTGGCACTATCCTCGGAACTTCGCAGGAAACGGCTCCAACGGCATCCCCAAAAATAGGGAGCTTCTGCGCATCACTACGTACTTGTGCAGCGAGACAACCCGTAGGTACATTCAACGATTTTCGAACTTTATCTGAATTCTACGTAGTACTACGTAACCTCTTGCAAGAGCGGCACTTCTATCTTCGCACTCCCTCAGGAAGGGAGAATTTTTTTTTCGGGGAGAACGATGAGAACCTTGATCCTCTTTTGTGTATTTGCGACACTGGCAACCGTTACGGTTACTGCCCAAACGCAGCTCTCGCGCACCGTTATCGGTAGCGGTGGTGTTGTAGGCGGTACGAACGGCGTTGCCGGAAGTCCGGCGCTCTCCGCAACAATTGGCGAGCCCCTTATCAGCGTGCAAACACGCCCAGACGGGAACAGTCTTTACCAAGGGTTCTGGCTACCGTTGATTGGAGAGGTAGTAAGCGTAGACGACGGCGGTTCCGACGCAATTGCCGGCGAGCTTACGAACTATCCCAACCCATTCTCGTCGCAAACCACCATTCGGTTTAGTGTGCCGATGGACGGACGTGTTACCGTGCGTGTTTTCAGTATCACGGGAGACCTTGTTCGCACCATCACTGCCGACGTATCCGCCGCCGGTTCGCAAGAGATTTCGCTTTCGTCCAACGACGAAAATGGATCGCCCCTTGCCAATGGCATCTACCTCTACGAAGTCGAGGGCACTACGGCCTCCGGCACTCCCTTCCGCCGCATGCAGCGGCTGAACATCCTTCGCTAATAACTACTTCTCATAAATGGACAGCCGTATGAATCGCTTGTTCCGTCTTGGCCTTGCAGCATTTACCGCATGTGCTGTATTGGCGATTGCTCCGACAACGTCGGAAGCGCAAATCGCACGCCAGGTTTCGTATCAAGGGTTGCTAACGCAGCCCAATGGCCAACCAATCGCTGATGGCCAGTACGTGATCTTGGCACGCTTGTGGGATGCACCCACAGGTGGAAATCTTGTATGGGAAGAAACCCAGCCAACACTTGTGGCTAAGGGTCTCTTCAATCTCTACCTTGGCTCCGTGGTGCCGCTGAGTGGTGTTGATTTCTTCAACACACAGCTCTACCTCGAAACCGCCATTCAAGGTCAGCCGCCGTTCCCGCGCACACGTTTGGCTGTAGTGCCATACGCCGTGCGTGCAGAGCGTGCAGATAAGGCCGGTGGATTGGATGACAATGCCACGGGTTTTGTGCGCACGTTAAACGGAGCACAGGGCGACCTTGTAATTCAGGGCACGAACGGCATTAGCGTAAATCGTAGTGGAGACACCATCGTTGTGTCTTCCACCATTACGTTCGACGGAATCCGCTCCATCACAAGTCCACAAGGAACACTAACTGTTACCAATCCAAGCGGCCCGAACGCTCAGCTTGATGTAGCAGACGGTGCAATCACAACAGCGAAACTTGCCAACAACGCAGTTACGGGCATTAAGCTTGCCGATGGTGCTGTTTCTACAACGAAGATTGTAGACGGCGCAGTAACGCTGCAAAAGATTGCTCCCGGAGTAATCCCAACCACACTGCCACCATCGGGTCCGGCAGGGGGCGACCTTACGGGTACATACCCTAACCCACTTATCGCGCCAAACGCGGTAACCACAGCGAAGATTGCCGATGGTGCCATAACTACGCCAAAGATTTCCGACGGCGCGGTATCTACACCAAAGATTGCCGACAACAGTGTAACAAGCGCAAAGCTTACCACTACGGGTGTTATCGCCGGCACATATGGCAACAACCTTAACATCCCACGGGTAACCGTAGATGATAAGGGTCGCATCACCGGTATCGTAAACATCCCACTCGAGAACTTCCCATGGATTGTTCCTGCAGGTGGCGATCTTACCGGCACGTATCCGAACCCACTCATTGCTCCGAATGCTGTAACCACATCAAAGATCCTCGACGGAAACGTAACAACACCAAAACTTGCTGATGGTGCGGTAACGAACACGAAGATTGGTGCTAACAGCATAACAAGCGACAAGATTGTAGACGGAACAATTCAAGCTGCAGACATTGCTCCCGGAGTAATCCCAACGGTATTCCCTCCATCGGGTCCGGCCGGCGGCGAACTCACCGGAACCTATCCTAACCCAACCATTCAGAACAACGTAATCTCCACGGCGAAGATCCAAGACGGAGCAATTACGAATTCGAAGTTGGGCGCAAACAGCGTAACAACCGATAAGATTCAAGACGGTACAATCATTGCTGCCGATCTGGCCCCCGGTGTTATTCCAACAACACTGCCTCCAAGTGGCATTGCCGGTGGTGAGTTAACGGGCTCGTATCCAAACCCATCCATCCAGAACAACGTAATCTCCACGGCAAAGATCCAAGACGGAGCCGTTGTTAATTCGAAGTTGGGTGCTAACAGTGTAACAACGGATAAGATTCTCGACGGAACAATCATTCTTGCCGACCTTGCTCCGGGCCTCATCCCAACAACGCTGCCACCAAGCGGTGCAGCAGGCGGAGCGCTTGCAGGAACATATCCAAACCCAACAATTGCCCCCTCGGCTGGCAATCAGCTCCTTACGGCAATTAACGATGGAGCAACAACAGCCAAACTTGCAGACAACCGCTTGAACACCACAGGCGTTACAGCAGGAACGTACGGTGATGGTCTCACTGGTTTGGTGCCAAAGATCACCGTTGATCAGTACGGCCGCATCACAAGCGCTTCGCAATCCGCAGTGATGAGCGCACGTCCTACCGGTCCGGCCGGTGGCGATCTCGCAGGTACGTATCCAGACCCACTCCTGAACACCACCTCTGGTGCCGGTGGACGTATGGTAACGGCCATCAGCAATTCCTTTATTGGTGGCAACGCAAGCATCAACACAGCAAACAACCTTGTTATGCTTGATGCATCCGGACGTTTCCCTGCAGCCAACGGATCGCTCATCACCAACCTGAACGTGAACAACGTAACGGCTGGTGTTCTTCCGATTCAGTATGGCGGTACAAACTCCAACACATCACTCGTGAACAACCGCATCATGGTTTCTAACGGTGGTAAAATTGTTGAGGGTCCGGCACTAACAGCTGGGCAGCTTCTCATTGGTACAGGCGCGGGCACTGCTCCAGCACCCGGATCCATCGTAGCTGGCGCCGGCATCACCGTTAACTATGCAAATCCAAACATCACAATCGCAAGTGTAGACGCCCGCCTAGCAGCCGGCACAGCCAATGACCAAACGGTGCGTTGGGATGCTGGACTTCAGCAATGGGTTCCTAACACGAACATCCTTGGTTCTGCTGCTGGCAACCTAACGGTAAGCAACAACCTTGTTGTTTCTGGCACTGGTGCAATCGCAGGCAACACAAGCATTGGAACAAATGCCAACACCACGAACAGCATAGGTACTGGTGCTAACACCACCAACACCATCGGTTCGGTAACTGGCACAAACTGGATTAACGGTACAACAAACATCAACACAACGGTTGATAAGAACACCAGCATCGGTATGATGTCTGGCAACTCCTCCATCATCCTTGCTGCCGGTATTAACGGCAACATCGTGATGGAAAACGTTGATGCCGATCCTAATCCGAATGCATTCCTCTTCCTCAATGCGCAACGTGAAGTTCGCCAGGGGCTTGCAGCCAACATGGCTAAGGAAGGTATTCAATGGCAGAATGGTGCATTCCGTTTGGGTGGCGAAAACAACACCACAGTGCCTCTCGAAAGCACACGATTCATTAACCTGAACAACCAGCAGCTCAACTTCACTGGTATTAGTGGTACAAAGACGCTGATCAATCTCAATGGCGCCTTCCCAACAGTGAATGTTACGGCTACAACAAACATCAACACCACGGGCACAGACCTCACAACGATTGGCTCGCCAACAAGCAAGACCATCATTGGTGGCGAACTCGACCCACGTGGCGTTATTCGCAACGCTATGGGTGCCGTTGTTGTTCTCGACGAGTTCGAGCAATACGGTCAGGCACAAATCAACTACGGAACAGAAGCCAACACCTACATCGGTAACCCAACAGGTGCTGGTAATCAAAACGTTCAAATTGCTGTTGGTCAGGGGGCAAGTGGCAACCTGAAGCTCATCAATATTAAGAACGACCCACTCATCACGAATGTTCTGTGGCTAGACCCAGCGAACAACGTTCGCTATCAGAACCTGGTAGACATGGCAGACGAAGGACTCGTTTTCCAGAACAATCGCTTCCGTCTTGGTGCTGCTGAGTCGGGTCCAACACCACTGCGTTACAACTCGTACGATGAGAACCGCAACGTAAACCTCGACCAGTACGCCATCCGCTGGCGCTCTGGCAGCGAGATTGCAGACGGCGTAACGTTCCTTGAGTTCGACGGCGACAACGCAGGTGCCCCGTTAATCACGGCCACCTCGCTTACGAACATCAACCGTACGGGAACGGCCAACACCAACATTGGTAACGCCCTATCTTCAACAGACATCGACGGACCAGTTACCATCAACGATAACGTGATGGGAACAACAACCATTGGTACAAACGGCAACACAACCCATCTCAACTCCAACGTGATTAATGTTGGTGTTATGCCGTACGCAACATTGGTGAACATTGGTTCCACTGCCAACGCTACAAACACAATCCTTGGCACTACCAATATCAACCGCACAGGTGCTGCCATCACAGAGATTGGCACAAACGGCAATACTTCGAATGTGTTGTCCAGCACAATCAACATCGGTACTGGCGCATACGCAACGGGCGTTAACATCGGCACCACTGCCAACGCAACAAATACCGTTCTTGGCAACACCTTTGTAAACGCTGCCGCAACGGCTCGCACACAACTTGGCAATGGTAACGGCGGTGCTGGTTCTGGCAGAGTTGGTATCGGACTCGATCCAACAACACCGGTGTATAACTCTACACACGCTGTAGGACCATACGCAGCCAACGTTCTTCTCGATGTGAACGGCGTGGCAGGTTCACCAAACGTTCGCATGGCATCACTTTCTGGTTCTTCTGCAACTCCATATCAGATTGCCACAGACGGCTTTGTGATAGCCGACAACAATGGCGTGCTTCGTAGGGTTGGAATTGACGTAGAACAGGGTCTAACACTTCAGACCGAAGGTGGACAGTCTGCCTTCCGCCTTGGAGCACTTGTAGCCGGTAATGGTGCAAACACCAATCCGCTCGAAGTAAACCGCTTTGTGAACCTCGACAACTTCTCTCTTACGTTCAACCGCGGTGCCGCTGCTGATGCCATGGTGGTTATCAATGGTGCAACAGATGCCGTTAACGTGAACGCTGCAACGGTAGACGTTCTGGGAGCAACAACGATTAACACAACGGGATCTGCGCAAACAACAATTGGAAGCACAGCAACCGGTGGTGCCGTTAATGTTCGCTCGAGCGGAGTTAACCCAATCACCATTGACGTTGGCATAAACACGAACAACCTTGTTCTCAATAACATCGCAACAGCCGCTAACCCCGACGACTTCCTCCGCATCACGGCAGGCAACGCAGTGCGCCGTATTGCCGGAGCAAACCTTGCCGATGAAGGTTTGATGTTTGAGAACGGCGCTTTCCGTATGGGCCACAGCACAAACGGATCGAACCCTATCACAAGCAATCGTTTTGTACGCTTGAATGGTGGCAACCTTACGTTCAACACTGCCGGCAACACGATGATTAGTCTTGCCAGCACCGGTAATGTTGGAATCAGCACCACAGGAGGCGGATCTACAAACATTGGTTCTGCAGCAGCAGGCGCAATTACCGCACAATCTGCAAGCACAGTTGATGTTACCGCCGGCACAACATTGGGTCTGGCTTCGGTTACCACAAACATCAACAACGGCTCGGGTAACGTAAACCTCGGCAACGCTGCAGGCACAAACACGATCCTTGGCACAACAAACGCCGATGGTAATACAACCATCAACGATGGTGTAAGTGCCTTCACAACGAACATTGGTACAGCCGGCAACACCGGACTTGTAACGGTTGGTAATGCAGCAAACCAAGTTTCCATTCTTGGTGGTACAAACACCATCACCGGTACAACAAACGTAAACACCACCGGCAACGCCGCCACAACAATCGGACATCTTGCAAACACAAGTCCGGTTGCTGTTCGTGCAAACAACAACATCACACTCGATGTAAACTCAACGTTGAACAATCTTGTGTTCAACAACATTGCAACTGCTGCTGATGCAGATGACTTCCTTCGCATTACGGCCGGAAATCAGGTGCGCAGAATCGGTGGTGGCAACATTGCTAACGAAGGCATTGAGTTTGAAGGTGGTGCTTTCCGTCTTGGTGCAACACCTGATCACACAGTAAACCCAATCACAACGAATCGTTTTGTTGGCATCAACGGTGGTTCACTCACGTTTGCTACAAACACGGGTGAAATATTGGTTGGCCTAACTTCGGGTGGAGACGTTAACGTAAACACAACCGGTAACGGCCTTACAACAATCGGGTCCGCCGCTGCGGGTGCTTTTAGTGCTCAGTCGGCAAGCACGGTAGACCTTACGGCAGGTACTACGGCTACGATTGCTTCAACTACAACAAACATTAACAATGTTTCGGGTAGTGTTAACCTAGGCAATGCAGCGGGCACGAATACCATTGTTGGCGCAACAGATGTAAACACTGCATCCGCGGCTACAACATCGATTGGTGCTGCAGGCAACACCACGAACCTAACATCTGGAACAATCATCGCTGCAAATGTGCCGGCTGGTATGCAAACGGACGATCGCCTGGTGATCGACGGTGCAAATCAGATCCGCCGTGTTCCGGCAATTGGTGCCTATCCATACGCACGTAAGGGAACAGACGAAACGCGTCTTGGCGGTGCAGCTCCGGCTGCAGATGCAGCGCTAACAGTGCCTGTGCAAAGTGGCGCAACGTACGAGATTGAAATCTACGTGCAGTACAGTGGCACACAGTCTCCGTTCAGCGCTCTCGACGTGGCAGTGAACGCGCCGGTAGCTGCCGCTGCGGATATCTCTTACGGTGTAGTAACGGCTGGTCAGGCGCTTGCTCCTTCCAACGTAGATGGAGCACTATCGTACATTAATGACATTGGCGTGGACCTGGTGCCTGCCAATCGTCTAACGGTGCTCATCAAGGGTATCGTAACTACGAATGCTGCAGGAAACATCCAGTTATACTGGGGAGACGATACGAACGACGCTGGCGAGAGCATCACGATTCACGCCAACTCGTACATCAAACTCACGCGTCTAAACTAAGCGCGGAGCGAAACCACAATGAAGAAAACAAGCATGAAGGAGTTTATGAACATGCAACGCATCATGAAGGTTCTCGCTCTGGGAATTGCTGCAGCCTTTGCTGTTAGCAATGCAGACGCGCAGACCGGTACACTGCAAGGTCGGCAATTGTTTCTCTATGACGGAGGAGCAGGCCTTAACCTAAATCGCATCAGCATTTCAACCCCATCCGACGCATCCCTTACGGCAAACTATGGTCTTACGCTACCTGCTAACGCGGGATCGGTAAACCAATTGCTCGTAAATCAAGGTGGTGGCGTGCTGGATTGGAGTTCCAATCTTACCCTTACGGGGCTCACAATCAACGGTCCACTCGTTGCCAATGGTGATGTAACACTTGGCGACGCGGCCTCGGACGTGATAACGGTGAACGGCACCATGGGTTTCCCTGGAATTACGCCGGGCTTGCCACTACAGCTTAATGGATCCGGTGAGATTGTTGGTTTGGCCATAGATCTTTCTAATGGCAGCAATGACATTTCCGGCGTTTTGTCAGTTCCCAATGGTGGCACCGGTTTAAACACCGTACCAACCAATGCCATACTTTATGGCAATGGCACTGGCAACCTCCAAACGGCCACACCCGGCAACAACCAAATCCTTACATCGAACGGATCTGGCGTGCCAACGTGGGCGAACGGTACATACGTAGCTTTTGGAACCGTTACGAACAGCACACTTCGTTGGAGTGGTACTGCTTGGGTAGAGAATGATAACGTGTTAACCACAAACACTGGGGATCTAACAGTAAACGGCTCTTCTACCCTGGGCAACGGAGCGGGCGGAGACAACGTTACCATCAACTCTGGTCCGCAGGCGAACCTTATCATCGACGAAGCTGGTTTTACCAGAGCAGGTTCGATTACAATTGAGGTTGGCGCAGCAAATGCCGTTTCCATTAGCTCGGGTGGTGGCCAAGATCTTGAGTTAAGCCAAGATGCCATTACACGTAATGGAGACCTTGCCATCAACATTGGTCCGGGTGCAACACGTGTTCTTACGTTAGATCGCAACATGAGCATCGGTCAGGACCTTACCGTTACCCGCGATTTCGTGGTTAACCGGCATACCACACTTGGAGACGCAGCGGCAGACGATTTAACAGTAAACTCTGCATCGTTCAGTGTTCCTAACCTTCCTACAACGGGAACAACGGCCAATGTTGTGGTTCGTAATGGCGGTAACCTACAAGTAAGCACCGCTACGTTTGCCACCGTTGGAGCACCATTCAACAACAACTCTCCAGTGCGCACAAACGGCTCGGGTCAGCTTGTTACTGGTGCAACAAACCTTGCCTCTTCCGACGTAACAGGAACACTTCCTGTAGGTAATGGTGGCACAGGTGCAACCAGCTTCACTGGAAACAGTGTTATCGTAAGCAATGCTGGCGGTACCGCACTTACCTCCCTTACCCCAGGCGCAAATCAAGTGCTAATCTCTACAGCCGGCAGCGTTCCTGCATGGAGCAGCTCGCTGCCTGCTGGTGTAACCATTAGCTTTACGAATGTTACTACTGGTACAAGCACGGGTGCCCTTCTCGTGGGTACGGGTGGATCTCTAGCGCCAACAGGTTCTGGCACTATTACAGCCAACCAGTTTGTTGGTACGGGTTCTTCAACGAACGCTGTAGATCTGGCAACAGCAGAAGTTTCCGGAACACTTCCAATTGGTAATGGTGGTACAGGATCAACAAGCTTTACTGGCAATCGAGTAATCGTATCGAACGCCGGAGGCACTGCTCTAACGGCATTGGCAACAGTAAATAACGGCATTCTTGTAACAGATGGAGCCGGAATTCCGAGCATTAGCACTACGCTTCCCACCGGTGTAAGTGTACCATTTAATCAAGTGTCTGCAGGATCGAACACCGCTGCTCTTACTGTTGGCACGGGTGGTTCGCTTGCTCCAACGGGGTCCGGAACAATTACCGCAAACCAATTTGTTGGTACTGGTTCTTCAACGAACGCTGTAGACCTTGCAACAGCCGAGGTTGCAGGAACGCTACCTGTAGCCAATGGTGGTACGGGTCTAACAACCATTACACTAAATGGTGTGATGTATGGTAACGGAACAAGTGCTGTTCAAACAACAGTGGGTACACCTGGACAAATCCTAACAGCAGGTGCTGCAGGTTTGCCTACATGGTCTAGCACTATTCCTTCGGGCACCACCATTAGCTTCTCGGACGTTACAACGGGATCCAGCACCGGCACACTCACCATAGGCAATGGCGGTTCTTTAGCACCCACCGGAACTGGTACCATCACCGCAAACCAGTTTGTTGGCAGTGGTTCAACATCGAATGCTGTAGACCTTGCAACAGCAGAAGTAGCGGGAATTCTTCCCGTAGCGAACGGTGGTACGGGCCTGTCGTCCGCGCCGATTAACTCTCTTCTGTACGCCTCCGCAGCTAACACCTACTCGTCATTGGCACCTGCAAACAATTCGGTGCTTATATCTACCGGCGCAGGTGTACCACAGTGGTCTACTGCGCTGCCATCAGGTGTAACGGTAAGTTTTACGGACATCACCGCAGGCACCAACACGGCTGCACTTGCTGTAGGCACGGGTGGCTCACTTGCTCCAACGGGGTCTGGTACAATCACCGCCAACCGGTTTGTTGGTACGGGTTCTTCAACGAACGCTGTAGACCTTGCAACAGCCGAAGTTGCAGGAATACTTCCAATAGCGAACGGAGGTACAGGTGCAAGCGATGCTCCAACGGCGCTCTCCAACCTAGGCGCTCAGCCGGTTGATGCGGACCTAACAGCCCTTGCCGGCTTAGCAACAACGGGTATTGTTATTCGCACCGGCGTAAGCACGTTCGAGACAAAGCAGATTGCTGTAAACCTACCACTGTCTATCACGAATGCCGATGGTGTTGCCGCTGGCAACCCAACTATATCTCTCGGTACGGTAGGTGTAGCAAATGGTGGAACGGGGCTTACATCTGCCCCGATCAACTCTCTTCTTTATGCTTCCGCGGCTAACACCTACTCATCATTGGCACCAGCAAACAATTCGGTTCTCACAACTAACGGCTCCGGAGTTCCTTCTTGGACTGCGGGCACGGTTGTTCCTGCAGGCACATCTGCTAACTCTACACTGTACTGGAATGGTACTGCGTGGACGGAGAACACCAATGTTACCGCTACTGGTACTGGAGACGTGCAAATCAATGGCAACACTACGCTCGGAAATGCTGGCACAGACATCGTTACAACAACCGGCATTACGGTGAATACACCAACCACACCGGGTAACATCAATCCAACCTCCGCTGGTACAAACATTCCAGCATTTACGGGGTCGTTTACAAAGCTCACCATTCTCGCTAATGACGATGGTGGTGCTGGTGTTGAGTATGCAAACCTGCCTGCTGGAACCGATGGACAAGAAATGATTGTGCGCGTTACGTGTAACAACGTTGGTGCACCCAACGCCGTTGTTCTGCGTCAGCCAGCGGGTGCTTCTGCAACATCAATCGTGTGGGCAGTAGGAGACAATCTTACATATATGCTCCGCATGGTGTACGATGCCGACTCTAGCCGCTGGGCAATTCTTTCTGCAGTTCAAGCACCATTCTAATCACGGAACAGAGGAACACTATCATGAAGATCAAAAACCTTGTTCTGGTTGCAGGAATGGTTGCAGGCACGTTTAGTGCTTCTGCTCAGCTACCTGCAATAAAAGAACTCAAAATTGTTGGTCCTAACAATGCATCAACACGCATTCAGCCACCAGCCGCAGGTGTAAATCAAAACTGGACACTGCCAAACGCACTGCCAGCAATTGGCCAAGCACTTACAGTAACCGGGCTCGCGGGGTCGGACGTTACGTTCGGCTGGGCCGCCCCTGGCTCTGCCAACTGGGCAACCTTAACAACGGGCACAAACACGGGGCAAACACTTACTGTTGGTAACGGATCTACAATAGCACCAACCGGTACGGGCGTAGTAACGGCAAACACGTTTATCACCAGCACATCCACTACGGATAATGTAGACCTCGGTACAACAGAGGTGGCTGGCATACTACCTATTACCAATGGCGGTACTGGGGCTGACAATGCTGCCGATGCAAGAACAAACCTAGGTGTACTCCAGGGGTCCATGGCGGTAAAGGTTGGAGACCAAGCAACAGACGGTGTTCCCGATCATGCAACCTACGATGACGTAACAGGACTTTCTCTGAGTCTTGCAACCAACAAGGTATATCGATTCGAGGTATATCTACGCGCAGATGAGATTGCAGCGGGTAATCCCAATATGGAGATTTCATGGAGTTTGCCGGCTGGCGCATCGATGATCTATTACAAGACGGAGTTAACAGCCAGTGGTGTGCCAGAAGGTGGAAACTATGTTGCGGCTACTAATGCCCCAATTGGACTGAACGGTGCAACAGTTGTTGTATTCCAGTTGCAAGGCATGATAACAACTGGCGGTACAGCTGGTAACGCGCAGTTGCGTTTCCGAAGCACAAATGGCGGGAACGCAGTTCGGATTCTTGAAAACTCGTTCATTCAAGTTTTCACAAACTAACTCACTCTCTTTTTCGCTTTCTATCGCCCCCTTTCACTTCGCGTGATAGGGGGCTTTCTCGTACGTACGCAGTAACACGCAAAATGAATTGTGCTTTGGAATTAGGTGTTTTCCACGATGTAGCAGCGTGTTTGCACACAGTACTTTCGTGGCCCTCATAAACCAAGGTATGTTCATGTACACTCGTGTACTTCTTGCGATATGTTTCGCAACAATGTTTGCAACAAGTGCTTTTGCGCAAGGCACTGGAGTATTTCCATCGGCCTTACTTCGCGCCCCTGGCGAGTCCTACGGCGTGCTTCTTGTGCCCCCTTCAGGCCTAACGGCGCAGCCAACATTTTCATTTCCATCTACAAGTGGAACGTTGTTGATCTCGAGTTCTACCGCCACGCCAACCTTTGGCGGGTTAACGGTAAACGGCAGTACAACACTTGGCAGCGGGCTTGCAGATGTAGTTACCATTAACGGTGCTACCGTAACCGCCCCCAACCTAACAACAACCTCTACGTTTGCGAATGTACTTGTTCTCAATGGCGGAAACATCGAGGTAAGTACGGCAACATTCGCGGTAACCGCTGGTGCACTTGCAAACAATGCACCAGTGCGCACAAACGGATCGGGTGCGCTAACAACAGGCAACCTTAACCTTGCTAGTGAGGTAACGGGCACCTTGCCTGTTACGAATGGCGGTACCGGACTTTCTTCCGTGGCAACCGGAAACATTCTGTATGCAAGTGCGGCCAATACACTGGCTGCGCTTGCCATTGGTTCGCCGGGTGAGTATCTGGGCATTACTGCCGGTCTTCCACAGTGGAAGTCACTTGCCAATGATATGTGGGTGTTGGGTGGCAACGGTGTTGGAATTACCGGCACAAGCAACATCCTTGGTATTAACTACGCAGCCGGTGTTCCGCTGCGCTTATACGTAGAAGGCAAGGAGCTGATGCGTCTGAATGCCAACGGCGTTGCACGTGTTCAAAACCTCGATGCCGCCGGAGCAACAACACTGAGCGTTGTAGGAACTTCTTCGCAAGGTGTTACCAACTTAGTAAACGTATCAAACTCTGATGCGAACTCCCTTGTCCGCATAGACGAACAGCCAGCAGGTATTGCACGCATACAGATTGGTGATGCCGCGCTCGACTCCCGCCTGCGCATGTACAATGGCGCTACTGGTGGCGTTGCCTCGATAGACGTGCAGAGTAATCTGGCCACAACACGTACCTACACTCTTCCAACCATCGAGGGCAACGGTAGGTTTGTTGTTGCCGATGCTGCAGGAACATCGAACCAAATTCTACAGAGTAACGGTGATAACAACCGAACAACGTGGACGTCTTCGCCGTCTCTCGTAGGCCTAACACTTTCGGGCGATTTGCAAGTTGACGGAAACGCAACACTTGGCGATGCCGGCACAGACGTGGTTACAATTAACGCCACTACAGTATCGGCAGTGAACCTTCCCACCACAGGAACTACAGCAAACGTGGTTGTTCGCAATGCAGGCAACCTGGAAGTAAGCACAGCAACATTCGCAGTTACAGCCGGTGCGCTAGCAAACAACTCGCCTGTGCGCACAAACGGCTCGGGTGCACTTACAACGGGTGCAACGGATCTTGCAAGCTCCGACGTTACAGGCACCTTGCCGTATGGCAATGGTGGTACAGGCGCAACATCATACACAACAAACGGTGTTGTATATGCCGGAGCGTCCGCTCTTGCAAGTACAGCCGCTGGCACTACGGGTCAGGTACTTGTTGGCAACACCGGCGGAGCACCTACGTGGAGCTCTACCATACCTTCGGGCGTAACCGTAAGTTTTGCGGATGTAAGCGCAGGAACCAACGCAAATGCTCTCCTTGTAAGCGGTTCGCTTGCACCAAGCGGTGGTACAATTACCGCCAATGCACTTAGCAGTCTGGCTGCAAATGGTATCGTTGCACGCACAGCGGCGGGCACGTTTACAAACCGCACAATTACCGGCACGGCACCAATCAGTGTTACAAATGGCGACGGAGTTTCGGGCGATCCAACAATTGCGCTTACCGGCACCGTAGCCGTTGCAAATGGTGGTACTGGTTCTACAAGCTTCACGGGAGACCGCGTTATTGTTTCGAACAACGCAGGTACAGCCCTTGTGGCACTGGCTACAGCAAACAACGGAATGTTGGTTACGAACGGCACTGGTGTTCCAAGCATTAGCACAACGTTCCCCTCGGGTGTAAACGTACCATTTAGCCAAGTGGCTGCTGGCACCAATGCCAACGCACTCCTTGTGAGTGGCTCCCTTGCACCAAGTGGTGGTACCATTACGGCAAACCGATTTGTGTCGGCAACATCCGCATCGAATGCTGTGGATCTCGATGCTACTTCAGCCGAAGTAAGCGGTGTATTGCCCCTTGCCAATGGTGGTACTGGTGCAACGAGTTTTGCCGGCAACCGTGTAATTGCATCCAACGCCGGTGGTACCGCACTAACAGCTATTGCAACTGGTTCGAATGGCGACCTGCTCTCTCTTGTTGGTGGCGTACCAACATGGATTACGCCCGCAGGCAGTTCATTTAGCACCATTACAACGGGTACAAACAGTACTGCTACCATGACGGTGAACAACGGTGCCTCTATTCTTCTTGGAACTGCCGGTGCAATCATCGAGGCAAACAAGTTTAAGGCAGGGGGCGCTACAGACGCCGTAGACCTTGCAACAGCGGAGGTAGCCGGTGTTCTTCCGGTTGCAAATGGCGGTACGGGTCTTGCCACCGTTCCAACCAATGCCATCGTCTATGGCAATGGTGTTGGTGTAATGCAAACCGCAACGCCTGGCAACAACCAAATTCTTACATCCAACGGAACTGGCGTTCCAACGTGGTCGTCTTCTGCTCCTACTGGATTTTCTGTGAACTTCAGTCAAGTAGCAGCCGGCACCAATGCCAACGCACTCTTGGTGAGTGGCTCTCTTGCACCGAGTGGTGGTACTATTACGGCAAACCGATTTGCAACAGCAACCTCTGCAACGGACCTTGTAGACCTCGATGCAACGTCGGCCGAGGTATCCGGAACACTGCCCCTTGCCAACGGTGGTACGGGAGCAACAGCTTTTGCTGGAAACCGCGTTATCGCATCGAATGCCGGTGGCACAGCTCTTACTGCAGTTGCAGCTGGTACGAACGGCGATGTGCTGTCGCTTGTAGGGGGCGTACCAACATGGATCACACCTCCGGGAAGTTCGTTCAGCGCAATCACCACTGGCAACAATAGCACCGCAACGATGACGGTAGATAACGGCGCATCTATCCTTCTGGGTACAGCGGGCGCAGTGATTGAGGCAAATAGGTTTAGAGGTACGGGCTCCTCTACCAATGCAGTAGACCTTGCCACAGCAGAAGTAGCAGGTGTGTTGCCCATTGCCAACGGTGGTACGGGCGCAAGCACAGCGGGTGCGGCACTTACGGCGTTAGGCGCACAGGCCCAAAGCGCAAACCTCGACGCGCTCTCGGCTCTTGCTACAACAGGTATTATGGTTCGCACCGGTGTAGCAACGTATGCAACCCGTTCGTTGGCATCCGGAAATGCGATGATCACTGTAACAAATGCCGACGGTACCAGTGCTAATCCTACAGTAACCCTGAATACTGTTACCGTTCCATTTGGCGGAACTGGTCTTACAACTGCACCTATCAACTCCATCCTCTACGCGTCGGCTGCAAATACCTATTCGTCTCTTACTCCCGGCAACAACCAAATCCTTACATCGAATGGTACAGGAGTACCAACGTGGTCTTCGTCCGTGCCGAGTGGCTTTAACGTGCCATTCACCAACGTAACAACAGGTGCGTCTACTGGTACATTAACTGTTACGGGCGCCGGCACGTTGTCTCCAACTGCGGGTGGTACCATTACCGCCAACGCATTAAGCAGTTTAGCTGCCGATGGTATGGTTGCAAGAACAGCGTCGGGAACGTTCGCGGCCCGCACCATTACGGGTACGGCAAATGAGATTACCGTAACAAACGGTAGTGGTGTTGCTGGCGATCCAACAATCTCCATTCCTGCAGCCGTAACGTTTACTGGCAAAACAATAACCGGTGGTACGTATGCGGGCATTACAACCAACAACACAACAACTGTAACAGGATTGGTTGTTGCCACTGCGGGTTCAACCACTCCAACACCGGCAACTGGTGCCGGAACAAATTTGGCCGCGTTTACCCGCATGTTCGAAAAAGTAACCGTCGGCGCTGGCGGTGCGTCGGCTACGTTCATTAACTTGCCTACGGGTGCGGACGGACAGATTGCCTATGTGGAGTTTACCTGCAACAACACCACCGGGGCAACCGCTGTTACGCTGCGTCAGCCCGATGCATCAACGGCAACAGCCGTAAGTTGGGCAGCCGGGGCAAACACACGCTATATGGTTCACATGATTTACACCTCGTCTGTAAGTCGGTGGGCAATACTATCTGTGGTTGCTAATCCGTAACCTTTCCACGCAACAACGAGAACACTGCTATGATTTCACGATTCTTTCTGATCGCGGTTGCACTTCTTGCGTGTGAGGGTATTGTTCGTGCGCAAACAGCCACACAAACAGCACAAGAAGTCCAGCTCGTGCAGACTTCTAACGGCAATTCGTTTGCTTTTCGTGCAGGTGCAAGCACTGTGCAGCAAACCATTACATGGCCAGCTGCATTGCCAACTACCGGACAGTACTTGAAAGTTGCCAGCGTATCCGGTTCAAACGTTACATTGGAGTGGGGGGCAGGCACAGGTGGCGGTGGTGGTGGTAGTTCCGTGCCGCTAGTGGATGCACGTACTACGGCAGTAGCCCTTACAACAGCAATGCAGAACGTGCTTACCGTTACGGCAGATGCTGATCAAGTGTATCGATTCTCGGGCCGGTTCCAGTTTACACTGAACAATCCCACCACGATAAATGCAATCATCGATTGGACGCTACCGGCGGGTGCTACTATAGACTACGTGTGGGTAAACGAAAGCACGGGAACGTCGGGTCAGGTGACCGGTGCTGCCGAGCTTTTGATTCCACTTTCTGCGGCCGGACAGTCTGTGTATGTGGGAGGACGAATAAATATGGGTGGAACAGGTGGCAACATTGTTCTACGCGCTCGGCGGCCCGTTGGAAGTACCGCGCTCACGTTTGCAATTGGCAGCTATTTAAACTACGTGCCATGAAGACGATTCTATCCTTTCTTGTGCTGATGCTCTCCGGGGTTGTGGCAAGTGCACAACTGGGGTCTTTGCGCCTGTTAAGACTAGCTCTTGTATCTACAACCAATAGTAATAGCGTGCAGTTTATTGCCGGTTCCAGTGCGGCCCAACAAGCTGTTGCCCTGCCTCCAACTCTGCCAAGTGTTGGTAACGCTCTTAAGGCAACAACTATTTCGGGTTCTGATGTTACCACTGCATGGGCTAATACGAACAGCAGTGGTGGCTCTGGATCAGGCGCGGGAGTAGTTATCTCGGCGAATGCCGTAAGTAACATAGGTGCTTCGTATGCCGATCTTCTTGTGTCAAGTCTCTCTGCCAATACTGCGTATGTTATAAGTGGAAGGTTGCGTCTGAAGATTGGCAACAATGCCCCGAGTCTTGATGTTCAGTGGGTATTACCAGCGGGAGCAACGGTAGTTACAACAATAGTAAACGCAACTACTGGGGTTACCTATACAGCAGTACCGGCAACCATCACGTTGCCCGGCGCCAACAATGCAGAGTTTGATGTTGTGATCACCGGATTAGTAACCATGGGAAGTACGGCTGGGAACGTCCAATTTCAGGGTCGCAAAAACGGTACGAGTAACTTGGACATGTTGGTGGGCTCCTTTTTGTCGTATGTGCCTTGAGAAGCAGATTACCTGATTACCTGGGGTACCTGATTACCTGGGTTACCTGATTACCTGGGGTACCTGGTTACCTGGGGTACCTGATTACCTGCGGTACCTGGGTTACCTGGGGTACCTGATTACCTGGGGTACCTGATTATCTGATTACCTGGGGTACTTGATTATTTCGAACTGAATGTCACGATCGCTGTTTTGGACAACACTATCGGTGATGAATGATGAGTTAGACATATACTTCAATAACAAGGCGGGAGAACTACAGAACACGTCGGTACTACTTGCACGGTCGGTACGCAGACTGTGTTACCAATTGCAGGATTGTTCATGGATTGACCGAAACATCATCAGTCAGTTCTACAGAGCCGGAACTTCTGTTGGTTCTAACATTCGCGAGGCTAAGTATGCTGAGTCTCGGCGTGATTTCATTCACAAACTAAAGATAGCCGAGAAGGAAATGGCAGAAACGTCATTCTGGCTTGGCCTCCTGAACGCCGAGCCCAGTTCCCTTCAGGCCGTAGATGTTGCCGAGACTATGGAACTTTGCGTAAGTGTTCAGAAGTTACTTCGTAAAGTTATCCTGAGCACCAAAGACAAGGGAAGGTAGCCTGATTGACAGGATTACCGGACGATTAGATACTCCAGGTAATCAGGTACCCCAGGTAACCCAGGTAACCAGGTAACCCGGGAACCCAGGTACCCCAGGTACCCCAGGTAATCAGGTACCCCAGGTAACCAGGTACCCCAGGTAACCCAGGTAACCAGGTACCCCAGGTAACCAGGTACCCCAGGTAACCCAGGTAACCCAGGTAACCCAGGTAACCC